>NZ_CP013189.1:1338047-2007071 GCF_001444425.1 Pseudohongiella spirulinae | reverse complement strand
CTTTGCCCGTTGCCTGCCACTGCTGGATGCGGTGATGCCCGCTCATGTGCTGTATCCGGCTGCTGATGCCAGTTGTGCCGGTTTCTCATCGTACTGGCTGCAGCAGGTTCTGCGCGAGCAGCTGGGTTTCAAGGGCGTGATTTTCAGTGATGATCTGGTCATGGCCGCGGCCGCCTCGGCAGGCGATATGCCGCAGCGTGTCGCCCGGGCGCTGACCGCGGGTTGCGATATGCTGCTGGTCTGCAATGATCGGGCCGCCGCCCTGCAGGCATTGCAGGCGCTGGACAAGGGGCAGGTGTCACCGTCAGAAAAGCTGTTGTCGATGCGTGGTCGTTATCAGGGCAAGGATCTGGTGTCATTGCAAACTGATGACCGGGTAATGGATATCCGCCAGCGAATCGGACAGTTGTGAATTTAAATTTGAATTCAGGGAGTAATAGTTTGGACAAGCAGACCATGCTGGATGTACTGAAGCAGGCCGAATGCCTGTATTCGCCGAAACAGATTGATGCTGCTATCGATGCAATGGCAGAGAAAATAAGTTCCGTGATGGCGGACAAACTGCCGCTGCTGCTGTGTGTCATGAATGGTGGCATCATCTTGACAGGACACCTGGCGCCTAAGTTGTCGTTCCCCCTGCACATCGACTACATTCACGCCACACGTTATCGCGAACAGTTGACCGGAAGTGATCTGCACTGGCGCGTTTCGCCGGCCACATCGCTGCAGGGTCGGGCAGTGCTGCTGCTGGATGATATTTTTGACGAAGGTGAAACCCTGGCCGCTATCCGGCGCTGGTGCCTGGAGCAGGGCGCCGCCGACGTCTACAGTGCAGTGCTGGTCGACAAACAGCATGATCGCAAGACGGCGGATATCAAACAGGCCGACTTCACCGCGCTTTATGCTGAAGACAAATATCTTTTCGGTTATGGTATGGACTACAAAGGATTCTGGCGCAACGCACCGGGCATTTTTGCCGCCAGCGATGCTCACACCGGATCCTGACCGTTGAATCAGACAGCAGGTGAGGTCAGATCATGAGTCAGTTTACACCCGACGCCGACAATCTGCTTAAAACCCTTGGCAAGCAGCGCGGTCCCGCACCGGTCCATCTGTGGGACCCGCCGTACTGCGGCGAAATGGACATGCGTATCGCCGCTGATGGCCGCTGGTATCACGAAGGTTCACCCATTGGCCGGCTGCGCATGGTGCAGTTGTTCTCATCAATTCTGCGACTCGATGACGATGGTCATTACTATCTGGTGACGCCCGTCGAAAAAGTCCGTATTCGTGTGGATGATTGTCCGTTTGTGGCACAGGTACTGGATGTGATCGAGGACGATGGGCAGCAGGTCCTTCGTTTTACCCTGAATACAGAAGAGACAGTGGATGCCGGGCCGGATCATCCGCTTGAAGTTGATGTTACAGACGAGGGGGAGCCGCATCCGGTGATTGAAGTGCGGCGCGGTCTCAAAGCACTGATCAGCCGTTCGGTTTTTTATCAGCTTGTTGAACTGGCGGCCCGTCAGGCAGATCTGGAAGATGAAGAAAAGTCCAATAAAAACAATGAGTCAAATCAGCTCCTCAGTATCTCCAGCAGGGGTAAAAAATTTGCGCTGGGTCAGTTTTAGGGTAGATTCTGTGCGGCACTTTTATTGACGTATGCAGCTAAAAGCGGCATCATTGTCGACCTTTTCAAGCCGCAATATTTTCTTAACCGTAAACTTTGGAGAATCCATGAAGATTCTGGTAGCAGTCAAACGCGTTCTTGATGCGTACGTAAAAGTGCGCGTGAAGGCAGACAACAGTGGTGTCGATATGGCCAATGCCAAGATGGCCGTGAATCCCTTCTGCGAAATTGCCGTTGAAGAGGCGGTCCGTCTGAAAGAGAAGGGGCTGGCAGAGGAGGTCATTGTGGTCTCCATCGGTGAAAAGTCCTGTCAGGAGCAGATCCGTACCTCTCTGGCGCTGGGCGCCGATCGCGGTATCCACGTTGAAGCGGCGGCAGATCTCCAGCCACTGGCGGTCGCCCGATTGCTGCAGAAAATTATTGAGAAAGAAGGCACCGAGCTGGTGCTGCTGGGCAAGCAGTCCATCGATTCTGATAACAACCAGGTGGGCCAGATGCTGGCGGCACTGACCGGTATGCCGCAGGGTACTTTTGCCTGCAAACTGGAACTGGCTGATGGTAAAGCACTGGTTACCCGCGAAATCGACGGCGGTGAGCAGACTGTTTCCTTGAAACTGCCAGCGGTTGTGACCACCGACCTGCGTCTTAACGAACCGCGTTACGCCTCTCTGCCGAACATCATGAAGGCCAAGAAGAAACCAATCGACACGCTGACGCCGGACGAGCTGGGCGTTGACGTCAGTTCAGGTCTGAAAATTCTGTCCGTTGAGCCGCCACCCGCACGTTCCGCCGGTATCAAGGTGGAGAGTGTGGACGAGCTGGTCAGCAAATTGAAAACTGAAGCCAAAGTGATTTAAGGGGACGCGTACAGATGAGTATTTTGGTAATTGCAGAACACGATAACGCCGCCCTGAAACCGGCAACCCTGAATGCGGTCAGCGCCGCTAAAGAAATCGGTTCAGACATCACTGTACTGGTCGCTGGTTCTGGCTGTGATGCAGTCGCCCAGGCGGCCGCTGCCATCGATGGCGTCAGCAAGGTGCTGGTCGCTGACAACGAAGCTTATAAAAACCAGCTGCCGGAAAACCTGGCCGAGCTGGTTGCCGAAGCCGGCAAAGATGCCAGCCATATTTTGGCGCCCGCCACCACCAGTGGTAAAAACTTCATGCCGCGCGTAGCGGCTTTACTGGGTGTTGCCCAGATCTCTGATATCACCGCCGTTAAATCTGCCGACACCTTTGTGCGTCCAATTTACGCGGGTAATGCCCTGGCAACCGTGCAGTCCTCCGACAGCGTGAAAGTGATCACCGTGCGTGGTACTGCATTCGATGCGGCTGCCGCTGAAGGTGGTTCCGCCAGTATAGAGGCTTGTGACATCGTCAAAACGCAGGATGTCGCCGAGTTCGTCAGCGAAGAGTTGACCAAGTCTGAGCGTCCGGAGCTGACCGGTGCCAAGGTTGTCATCTCCGGTGGTCGTGGCATGCAGAATGGTGAAAACTTCGCCATGCTGGAAAAAGTCGCTGACAAGCTGGGTGCTGCCATCGGTGCGTCGCGCGCAGCAGTTGACGCCGGCTTTGTTCCCAACGATATGCAGGTAGGTCAGACCGGCAAGATTGTTGCGCCGGAGCTGTACATTGCGGTCGGTATCTCTGGTGCCATTCAGCACCTGGCCGGCATGAAAGACTCCAAGGTCATTGTTGCCATCAACAAAGACGAAGAGGCGCCTATCTTCCAGGTGGCCGACTATGGGCTGGTTGCAGACCTGTTCCAGGCCGTGCCGGAGCTGGAAGAGAAGCTCTGATCGTTACGCTGGGGACGGAGGCGGTCTACGTCCCCAGCGCTTCACTCAAGATTCCTGCTGCTGTTTCTCTTGCTGCTGACGACGGCGTATTTCACGCGGGTCGTTCGGAGCGCGGCCGGTGGGTCTGGCCGGAGCGGGGGCAGGTGTGGGTTCAGGCTCTGTTTTGGTTTCTGACGTTTCTGTCTCTACGGCAAGTTCAGTCTGAACGGGTTGCTCTGCTTCAGTGTTGGTTTCCGCTGCAGTGTCAGCTTTGCTTTCTGTCTCTGGCTGTGCAGATGCCTGGGGCGATTCAGGCGCTTTTTCCTTTATGTCTGCAGTTTCTGGCGCATTTGCGTCGGCAGCTGCCGGCATCTCAGCGGACTCAGTTGTCTCTGCTGAAGTCTCCGTTGCCTGCTCTGTTGCAACCGGTTCGTCACTGCTGCTTTCCGGTTTGGCTTTGCTGTCACGTGCTGCCTTCGCCTGTTTGGCGCTGGCGGCCTTGGCCGCTTTGGCAACCTTCTTGACGACGGCGGCTGTTTCTTCGCTCATGGCTTCGTCCGCAGAGGTTTGCTCAGCGGGTGCCTGGCTGGCGACGGTGTCTTCAGCCTCTGCGCTGTCAGAGCTTGCGGAGTCTGCGCCGGCATTATCGGCGCTCGTCTCATCGCCGCTGGCCTCATCGGCGCTTGCGTTGTCGGCTGACACATCCTTGTTTTTGCTGCCGCGACGTGAACGACCACCACGGCTGCGGCGACGTTTAACGGGCTTTTCAGTTGAATCGGCGTCTTCAGCGGTGCTGGCGTCGGTCTGTGGCGACGTTTCGCCTGCTTCAGCGGACTCGGATTGCTCGGCCGGTGCGGCAGCGGCTGGGGCCTGCTCAGTGACCGGCTCTGCCTGAGGCACTGCGGCCTGTTCAGCGGTTTGCTGCTCATCTGCTGACTGCTCAGTGGCCTGCTCGCCATCGGGATGCGGTCCACGCACGCGCTTGGTGGTGTTGCGTGGTTTGCGCTCACCGCGCGGACGGCGATTGCTGTTTTCCTGCTCGTCGCCCTCGGACGCTTCCTGATCCGGCTTGCTGCCCTGACGATTGCCGGCCTTCTCCTCATCGCTCTTGTTGCGATTGCGCCCGCCGCGACGTCGACCGCGCGAAGGTTTGTCTGCGCCGTCCTTGTTCTCTTTGTCGCTGCGCTCTTCAGCCGCTTTTTGGGGCTGCTGAGTGCCGCGCGAACTGTCGTCCTGCGCATTATCGCCATCGCGCTTATCACTGCGCTCTGATCGATCACCGCGGTTACCACCTCGTCCGCCGCGACTGTTACGGTTGCGATTGCTGCCGTCACGACGGTTGTTGTTGCGACTGCGATTATTGTTGCTGCGCTCTTTCTGCTTGTCGTCAGTCTCCGACTCTTCGTCGTTGGCGGCACCTGAGAACAGCCCGCCAAACACAGACAACAATGAACCCAGGAAGCCTTTTTTCTCGGCAGGGCGCTGCTTTTCAGCCGCTACCGGACGAGGCGCCGGTGCCTGGGCAATGGTAGGTGCCTGCACTGCGGCCTGCTGCACTTGCAGAGGCTTCTGCGCCTGCACAATCTCTTCGCTCTGGTCCTGATCAGTCTCGATCTCGAAGCTGGCCAGCGACACGCCGCCTTCCTGTGGGCTCAGGCTCTGAATGTCAAAGTGCGGTGTTTCCATGTTTGGATTAGGGATGATCAGCAGGCGGGTCTTGCTCTGCTGCTCGATGCCAGCCACCACATTGCGCTTTTCGTTCAGCAGGTAAGAGGCGACATTCAAGGGCACAATGGCGCGGATCTCGGCGCTTTTCTTCTTGTTGGCCTCTTCCTGCAGAATACGCAGGATGGACAGACACAGTGACTTCACATCACGGATCGTGCCCTGGCCGCTGCAGCGCGGGCAAACTACGGCATTGGTCTCTTCCAGAGAGGGACGCAGACGCTGACGTGACATCTCCAGCAGACCAAAACGGGAAATACGGCCCACCTGCACACGCGCGCGATCCGCTTCCAGCGCATCACGCATGCGGTTTTCCACTTCCTTCTGGTTGCGGGTAGACGACATATCGATAAAGTCGATGACCACCAGGCCGCCCATATCACGCAGACGTAGTTGACGGGCAATCTCATCAGCCGCTTCCAGGTTGGTGTTCAGTGCGGTTTCTTCGATGTCTGAACCGCGGGTTGCGCGCGAGGAGTTGATGTCGATGGAGATCAGTGCCTCGGTCGGATCAATCACGATGGAACCGCCGGAGGGCAGTTTCACTTCGCGCTGGAAGGCCGATTCAATCTGATTCTCGATCTGATAGCGATTAAACAGCGGCAGCGCATCCTGATAATGCTTGATGCGTGATTCGTAGTGCGGCATGACCTGGCGCACAAAGTTCAGCGCTTCTTCGTAGGATTCTTTGGTGTCAAACAGTACCTCGCCGATGTCCTGGCGCAGGTAGTCACGGATGCAGCGGATAATGACATTGCTTTCCTGATAAACCAGGAAGGGGGCTTTTTTCTCAGCCGAGGCTTCGGTAATGGAGCGCCACAGTGACAGCAGATAATCCATATCCCACTGCAGTTCTTCCTGACTTTTGCCCACGCCGGCGGTGCGTACAATGATGCCCATGCCGTCCGGAATGTTCAGGCTGTTGATGGCTTCGCGGATCTCTGAGCGCTCGTCGCCCTCAATGCGGCGCGAAATGCCGCCGGCGCGCGGGTTGTTGGGCATCAGCACCAGGTAGCGTCCAGCCAGGCTGATAAAGGTGGTCAGTGCTGCGCCCTTGTTGCCGCGCTCTTCTTTTTCCACCTGAATGATGACTTCGGTGCCTTCGGCAACGGCCTCTTTAATGTTGACGCGGCCGCCGTCACCCTTGTTGCTGAAATATTCCGGGGCAATCTCCTTTAACGGCAGAAAACCGTGGCGCTCGGCGCCAAAATCAACAAAGGCCGCTTCCAGACTGGGTTCAACCCGGGTGATGCGGCCCTTGAATATGCTGGCTTTTTTCTGAACCCGGGTGCGATTTTCGATATCCAGGTCGTAAAGTTTTTGCCCATCGACCAGGGCAACACGCAACTCTTCTTCCTGAGTTGCATTGATTAACATTCTCTTCATTTGATTCACATCTCTGTTGAACCAGACCGGGGAGGCCAGAAGAAAATGATGTCAGGCGCAGTGCGGGAGCACTCAATGGCGCGGACAGGCGGCTATGATCACAACTTGCGTGGATCAAAAGACCATGAGGAGCAATGGTTTACAGGTGTTCTGGAGCGTGTCTCAGTGTACTGTTAACTCAAAATAACCATTAATCCGATTGCGTCGTGCGCCAACCATATCACTCACATCTTGTTTGTGGCGACAGGGCGCTGCGCGCAATCCGTCTGTTCGTGCCGTGCTTTGCCCGGCGTGCCGACCCCGGGCTCAGCTATTGGACTGAAACTCCACCGGGTGCGGTCTGCAGGAAGCCGTCTATCGGGCTTCCGCTGGAAATCATCTTCTGGGCTCCGGGCTGTCGTGTTGTCACGCAGCGTTGCCGGATCCGGTTACCGTTAAAAAAAGTAACTATCAGTAACTAGCAATCTTAAAATCTTCATCGCCGAAGGTGCGGCGGAATTATCTAAAATCTGTCTGCTTTGCAGCTCCGCGACTATAGCAGCATGTTCCAGAATATTCAAACAGTTAATTTATCCCCGGAGCCATGCACGGGCGGTTTGTTTTCGCTGCAGGGCTCGACTAGAATCCGGCCATGAAGATTTATGCCTATCAGCGTCTCTCTGCCTTTGAACAGGACTCCGATCCGGATTTGCCGATGGGATTCAGTGACCCTGCTGAATTGGCGCAGATTATCAACTATTGTGAGGCTCAGGGCTGGGCGGAACCCATCTGGATTCGGGAAAGCAGCCGTGACTGGCGCGCCGGTTTCAGTCAGAGACTGGCAGCCGGTTATACCGGAGACGGCTGGCGTCCCGCACCGGGCAGTGATGTTGTGGTGCACAGCCTGCAGCGACTGGTCAATGGTGCGCAGGATCTGCTGCTGACCCTGGATTGGCTGCGTGAGCACGATGTCTGCCTGCATGTTGTTGAATTTAATGCCGAACTCAGTCAAACCCGCACGCTGATTCGCACCCGGGTGGATTCTGATGTCATGCTGGCCAGCCTGGCACGTGTCGAAATGCGCCGCGGTGCCGAACGCATGCGCAAGGTTAAACACGAACAGCGCAACAAAGGCCGCTTTCTGGGCGGCACTAAACCGTTTGGATACATGGTGCACAGCAATGGCAAGCTGGTGGAGAATCCTCTGGAGCAACGGGTGTTAAAGCAGATACGGCAACTTCGCAGTCAGGGGCATTCGCTGCGCGTTATCGCGCGCAAGGTCAGCACGCCTGTCGCTCCAATCAGTTTCAAGACCGTGCAGCGTGTCCTGCAGCGTGATGAGAGAGATGGGCAGCCGACGCAACAGGGAGTGAAACGCTGAGCATGTTCAGGCCTGTCGCCCTGTTTGTCGGCCTGCGCTTTGTGCGGGCCCGCAAGAAAAATCAGTTGATGTCCTTTGTGTCGCTGATCTCCATGCTTGGCGTGGCACTGGGGGTGGCGGCCCTGATTGCCGTGTTGTCGGTGATCAATGCGTCAACCGCGACCATGCGTGATGAAACACTCAAAGCCGTCCCGCATGCGGCCATCAGCCTGAACGGGTCATTCATGGGTGTCGACCAGGCGATTGAACGCCTGTTGGCACAGCCCGGCGTTCTGGGCGCGGCGCCCTTCATGCAGGCCGAAGCCTGGCTGCGTTTTGAAGGGCGGGGCGAATTTGTTAATGTGCGCGGCGTGTCAGCACAGACTGAAACGCAGGTGCTACATAGTCCCAGTCCGCAGTTGCAGGATTTGCTGCAAGAGCTGTCAGGGCAGCCGGATGGGGTGATCCTGGGTACCCGACTGGCCGGGCAGTTGGGCATTTATGCCGGCATGCAGTTATCTGTCACGCCACTGGCCAGTCTGCTGCAGCGCCAGACAGAAGATGCCCGCAGTTTTCGGGTACTGGGCGTCGCTGATTTTGGTTTTTATGATAACGACAATATCGCGCTGATCTCCCTGCCAGCGGCTGAGCAGCTGTTTGCCGCTGATCCCGGTGCTGTCACGCAGATTCGTCTGAAGGTGGATGACGTGTTTGAAGCCGCCGCCATTGCCCGCCAGGCCGCCTCATCGCTGGATAATCAGCCGCATACGGTCAGCAGTTGGAGTGAGTCGCGCCGCAGTCTGTTTGATGCGCTGCGTATGGAGAAAATCCTCACCGGCTTTATGTTGTTGATGATTGTGATTATCGGAGCTGTGAACATAGTGGCGACGCTGGTCATGGCGGTGGCCGATAAAAATGCCGATATCGCGATTTTACGTACCATGGGCGCAGGGCGCTTTACGGTGATGGCTGTATTTATGATTCAGGGGTTTGCCGCCGGCATACTGGGCACGGTGCTGGGCGCCGCAGGTGGCATTGCGCTGGCGGCCAATCTGCAGCACATAACCCGCTGGTTCGAAGGGGCTATCAACAACTTTGTGGCGCCTGGTAATGTTTACATGATTGCCCATCTGGACGCACTGGTGCTGTGGTCTGACGTGTTGCTGGTGTGCCTTAGCGCGCTGCTGATCAGTCTGCTGGCCACTTTGTATCCGGCGTGGCGCGCCTCGCGTGTGCAACCGGCAGACGTGCTGCGTTACGAATAATGTTGAATACTTCAGGATCTGACATGCCAGGAGAAAGCGTTTGAACAGCCCCGAGCCCGTCATCAGCTGTCGGCATCTGCAAAAGTCCTACACGCAAGGGCCGCAACAGGTGGATGTGCTGGTCGATATCAATCTGGATGTGATGCCCGGCGAATGCGTTGCCATTGTCGGCAGTTCCGGCTCTGGCAAAACCACTCTGCTCAATATGCTGGGCGGCCTGGACCTGCCCAGTGCCGGACAGATTCACGTGGCCGGTCAGGATATGCTGAAATTGTCAGAAAAGCAGCGTGGCCTGTTGCGTAACCAGGATCTGGGTTTTGTTTATCAGTTTCATCACCTGTTGGGAGAGTTCAGCGCGCTTGAAAATGTCGCCATGCCCTTGTTGATTGGCGGGCAGGGCATCGACCAGGCCAGAAAGAGGGCCAGTGAGTTGCTTGAACAGGTTGGCCTCAGTCACCGACTGGACCATAAACCCTCAGAGCTGTCCGGCGGCGAACGGCAGCGCGTGGCCATCGCCCGTGCGCTGGTGGCTGGGCCGCGCTGTGTACTGATGGATGAACCCACCGGCAACCTGGACCGGCGCACGGCAGAAGGTATCCATCAGTTAATGAAGACACTGAATCAGACCCTGGCAACCAGTTTTGTGGTAGTGACCCACGACGAGCGCTTTGCCGCCAGTCTGGATCGTGTTCTGTTGCTGGACAATGGCCGGCTGGAAGCGGCCAGCGATGTCTGAATCTCAGCTGATTCCCGGCCTGTCCGGGCGCATCGCACTGCGGTATGTCAGTGTGGGCGCCCAGCACAGCCAATTGGTCAGCTTTATGTCGGCGCTGACGATCAGCGGACTGACATTGAGCGTGGCCATATTGATCACCGTGCTGTCAGTGATGAATGGCTTCGATCGTGAAGTGCGTGAGAATGTGCTGGGCGTGCTGCCGCATGCCAGTGTGATAACAAACGAAAAGCCGCGCAGCCGCGACTGGCTGTCACTGGATGAACAGCTTCGCGCCGTTGATGGCGTATTGGCAACAGCGCCGGTGCTTGAAGTGAACGGTGTGCTGGCCACCGATGCCGGCAGTCGGGGTGTGCTGGTTAATGGCATCGATCCGCAACGCGAGCAGCAGATGTCACAGTTGGGGCGTTTCATGCAGCAGGGCTCCATTCAGGCCCTGGCGGAACAGCGTTTTCAGGTGGTCATGGGCCAGACCCTGGCGCAGCAACTTGGAGTCGGGCTGGGCGACAGTGTCACGCTCTACAGTCTCAATGTGTCCATTAACCCGATCGCGCCCATGCCGGTGCAACGCCGCTTCACCGTGGCCGGAATCTATCGGGTGGGCACTCAGGAGCTGGACGAGCGGCTGATCATGATTGCGCTGCCCGATGCGCAGGCCCTGTACCGGCAGCCTGACAGCTTCAACGCCCTGCGTCTGCGCACCGATGATGTGCTGGCGGTCAACCGCCTGCGCCCACAACTGGAGGCCGCGCTGCCACAGGGTTTTTACGTGCAGACCTGGACGCAATGGTTCGGCAGTATCTACGAGAATATTCGTCTGTCTCGCACCATCGTGGGGCTGCTGTTATGGTTGCTGGTGGCGGTGGCGGCCTTCAACCTGATTGTCAGTCTGGTCATGATTGTGCGCGACAAACGCGGGGATATCGCCATTTTACGCACCATGGGCGCGCCGCCGGGCATGATCGGACGCGTATTTGTGCTGCAGGGTGCCCTGATCGGGCTGATCGGGACGGTGCTGGGCCTTGCGATAGGGACGGTGCTGGCGCTGAACGTCAGCGATCTGTTTGCGGCCTTCGAGGGCTGGAGCGGTACACAATTGTTGAGCGCGGATGTGTATCCGGTCGATTTTCTGCCCTCCCAGGTGCGTTGGCAGGATCTGCTGCTGATCAGCGGCGGCGTCATGTGCCTGTGTCTGCTGGCCAGCCTGTACCCGGCCTGGCGTGCCTCCCGCGTTCTGCCTGCAGAGGCACTGCGCGCCGAATAGCCGCGCAGCGGGCTGTCCCATAGTCTATAACAGACAGACAGGCCAGTTAGGGAGCGGGCAGGGATGCGCACCGCAATGTTGTTGTTTTGTCTGGGTTTGATGTTGCCGGGCTGGTGGTCTGCCCTGCCAGCCTGGTCGCCGGCGATTGTTGGCAGTGTGCTGGTGTTGTGTGTTGTGCTGCTATCCGCCATTTATCTGCTGGCGCCCGATTCGCTGTGGCGGACGCTGAGCTGTCTGGCGCTGGTGGCATGGCTGGGGCTGGGCAGTGCGCTGCATCATGGCCTGCAGCTCCAGGCACATCAATTACCCACCTCCTTGGAGGGGCGCGATTTCTGGGTGAGCGGGACAGTCACGGGGCTGGTCAGTCAACAGGCGCGCTATCAGCAATTTGAATTTCGGGTTCGCCATAACTGCTTTCGTCTGGACCCCGCTGACTGCGATGATCAGCCGCCAGTCCTGACCGGCCATCGTATTGTTCTGAACGACTACAGCCAATTGCCTCTGAACAGCGGTGATCAGTGGCGGCTGCGGGTGCGCATGAGCCGGGTGCATGGTCTGTCAAACCCGGGCACCCGGGATTTTTCGGCGGTGCAGGCTCAACGGGGTATCGTAGCGCGCGGCTACGTGCGCGAGACATCGCTGAATCAAAAGCGACCGGGCGCGATCTGGCACATTGATCGTGTTCGCCAGGCGCTAATCAATCGTCTGCATGAACTGGCTCAGGAGCCGGCAGTCAAACTCAATCACCCCGGCGTGCTGTCAGCCCTGGTGGCCGGTGACCGTCGCGGCATCAGTGATGATCAGTGGCTTCTGCTGAGCAACACAGGCACCAATCATCTGCTGGTGATTTCCGGTCTGCATGTGGGGTTTGTGGCGCTGATGGCCTACTGGCTGATAAACCTGCTCAGTCGCATCAGCACGGCCCTCATCAGCCGGGTGCCGGCGCAGCGACTTGGCGCCGTGGCAGCCATAGTGGCGGCCACCCTGTATAGTGCGCTGGCAGGATTTTCGCTGCCCACGCAACGAGCCACGATCATGGTGACCCTGATTATGGCGGGCCACTTGCTGGGTCGGCGTTTTTTGCCCAGCTACAGTCTGTTGCTGGCGATGAGTGTGGTGTTGTGGCTCGATCCACTGGCCGCCACGCAGGCAGGCTTCTGGTTATCTTTTACGGCTGTCGCGACCTTGCTGCTGTGCTTTGCGGGACGTATTGAGCCGGGCGCTTCCGGCCGACCCTGGCGGCATGTCTGGCAGCAGTGGATCAGGCCTCAATGGGTCGTCAGCATCGGTCTGCTGTTGCCATTGCTGCTGTGGACCGGGCAGGTGTCGCTGCTGTCGCCGGGGGTCAATATGCTGGCAATTCCCTGGGTCAGCTTTCTGGTGGTGCCGGCGGCGCTGGCGGGTAGTGCGCTGCTCACTGTCTGGAGTGAGGCGGGCGTCCTGTTGCTTCAGTTTGCCGACTGGGCACTGGCGCTGTTTTTTCAGGTACTGCAGAAAGCGGCCACGGTGCCATTGGCGGTCTGGCAGCCACTCAGGCCCGATCTGCCGACCATAATATTTGCCTTATTGGCCTGTCTTCTGGTGTTGCTGCCTCGTGGCTTGTTGCCGCGCTGGCCGGCACCCTTGTTGTTAATGCCGCTACTTTGGCCGTCGTCTCGAGCGCTGCTGGCGGAAGGTGAGTTACGCCTGCAGGTGCTGGATGTGGGGCAGGGTCTGGCGGTGCTGGTTCATACCCGACATCACAGTCTTCTGTACGATGCCGGACCCCGGCTGGGTGAGCTGGCAGATGCCGGGCGCAATGTCATCCTGCCGGTGCTGAGACATGAAGGTATAAATGAGCTGAGCATGGTCATTATCAGCCACTGGCATGAGGATCACTTCGGCGGGCTGAATGCTGTTCTGCGGGCAGTGCCGGTGCGGCAGGTTCTGAGTACTGAACCCGAGCGACTGGGTGCAGACATGCGCGCCGGACGCTGTCGTGCGGCACAGCGCTGGCAGTGGGATCAGGTGCTGTTCGAGATTCTTCATCCGGATGACGGCGTCTATCGTTCCATCAATGACCGTTCCTGTGTACTGATGATCACGGCAGGACAGCAGCGCGTGTTGCTCAGTGGCGATATTGAACAGGTGGCGGAGCGGGCCCTGGTGCGGAATTATGGACCCGGCTTGCACGCCCAGTTTGCGCTGGCGCCGCATCATGGCAGTAATACCTCATCCTCCATCGCCTGGCTGCAGCAGGTTCAGCCCCGGTGGCTGCTGGTGTCTGCTGGGTACCGTAACCGCTTTGGGCATCCGGCCGAAGAAGTTCTGGGGCGTGCCCGGCAGCAGGGGGCAGAGGTGCTGCGCACTGATTATCATGGCGCCATCGAGATCCATGTGCGTGAGGAGCCGTGCGCATCGCAGATTTCCCTGCATCGCCTGATCAGTCGGCGTTACTGGCATAACATCCCGTCTGGCGATTATGGTAAAGTAGCCTGCAATTCTGCAGGAGGCTAAGGTTGTGGTAGAAATTGTAATGGCCGGTGGCTGGCTGATGCTGCCAATTATTCTGTGCTCCATTCTGGCGATTGCAATTGTCATCGAGCGCTTCTGGACACTCAGCACCAATCGCATAGTGCCGCGCTATGCCGTTGGCCAGGTGTGGACCTGGATCAAGAACGGTGAGCTGGACTCCTCGCGGATGCGCGAACTGCGCCTGGCTTCCCCTCTGGGGCAGATCCTGGCTGCCGGTCTGTTGCACGCCCGCCAGGGTCGTGAGGCCATGAATGCCGCCATCGAGCAGAGCGCTGCGGTTGTTATCCACGAATTGGAGCGCTACCTGAGCACGCTGGGCACGATTGCAGCCATTACGCCATTGCTGGGGCTGCTGGGCACGGTGGTGGGCATGATACGTGTGTTTACGGAAATCATGATTCAGGGAACAGGCAATGCCAATGCCCTGGCCGGTGGTATTTCGGAGGCTCTGATTACCACAGCAGCCGGCCTGACGGTGGCCATTCCGGCTTACGCCTGCCATCGCTATTTTATCCGCAAAGTGGACTCGCTGGTGCTGAGTCTGGAGCAGGAGTCTGCCAAGCTGGTCGAAGCGCTGCACGGTGACCGGCGCGTCGATGTGCGTGATTTTGTGACGCTGCCCGAGACCGGTGCGGCGCGCGAGGCGGCGCAGCAGGCAGCTGAGGGTGCCACAGTGGATGGCCAGGCGTGAAATTTCCGCGGCGCACGCTGGAAGATCCGGCCATCAACCTGACACCACTGATTGACGTGGTGTTTCTGCTGCTGATCTTTTTTATGGTCACCACGACCTTTACCCGGGAAACCCGACTGGCCGTCAATCTGCCCGAGGCCGACGCGGCGCCCGCCGAACAGCAGCAGAATCAGATAGAAGTACTGGTCAATCAGAACGGCCGCTACAGCATCAACAATGAACTGCTGGCCGACAATCTGCGTGATACGCTGCGCGATCGGCTGATCGACGTGGCCGGCGGTAACCTGAATCAGACAATCCTGCTGATTGCCGATGCCGAGTCCAGTCACCAGGCCGTGATCACCGCCATGGACGCCATCGGCCAGGCCGGTTTCAGCGGTTTCAGCATTGCTACCCGGCAGCCCGGTCAGGACGACAGTAACAATGAGTGATTCACCCTCTCTCACATCCGGGCCGCTGGAACAACAGCCTCCGGAACAGGCGACGCCGCAGCTTACCGGTATGCAGGTCTATCAGCGACTGCTGACTTATGTGCGGCCCTACCTGGGATTTTTTGGCATCAGCCTGCTGGGTTATCTCATATTTGCTGTCACTACACCGGCCACGGCTGCCTGGCTGGGCTGGACGATTGATCAGATCGAAGCCGGCAATGCCGATGCCCGCATTATCAGCCCCATCCTCTGTGTATTGATTGTACTGGTGCGCGGGATTGGTGGTTTCCTGGGTCACTATTCGCTGGAACATATCGCCAATCATGTGGTGCACAAGCTGCGGACCGAAGTGCTGGATCAATTGTTGAATGTGCCTGTCCGTTACTACGATGCCAATACCACCGGGCGTCTGGTGTCCAAGGTCACCTATGATGTCATGCAGATCAAAGGCGCAGCGACCAGTGCCGTGACAGTGATGCTGCGTGAAGGCCTGACTGTGATTGGTCTGCTGGCGTGGTTGTTCTGGGTGAACTGGCGCCTGAGTCTGGTCTTTCTGCTGGTGGCGCCCTGCATGGCGCTGATTGTGCACCTGGCAACCAAGCGTTATCGCCGCTACAGCCGCCAGATGCAGGATTCTATGGGGGATGTCACGCAGATCGCCAACGAATCGATTAAAGGCCAGAAAGTTATCCGCACCTTTAATGCCGCCGGCTTTGTGCTGGATCGTTTTCTGCAGGCCAGCGAGCGCAACCGCCGTCAGAACATGAAGATGGTCACCACCGAGGCAACCGCCACGCCGCTGATCCAGTTGATTGTGGCCATGGCCATGGCGATTCTGATCTGGCTGGCGCTGGCGCCGGAGTTTCTGGGTGGTGCATCGGCCGGCGAGGTGGTGACCTTCCTGACCCTGGCGGGCATGCTGAGCAAGCCGCTGCGCCAGTTGTCAGGTGTTAACGCCATTATTCAGCGTGGCATTGCGGCAGCGTCCAGCATCTTTGAGTTGCTCGACAGCGACCGTGAGCGTGATGACGGTACGTACCGGACAGAGCGTGCGCGGGGCCGCGTGGATATCGAGCAACTGAGTTTTGCCTATGATCCGGACAAGCCTGTGCTGGATAGTGTCAACCTGCAGGTGCAGCCCGGTATGACGGTGGCACTGGTCGGTCGTTCGGGCAGCGGCAAGTCAACGCTCGTCAACCTGCTGCCGCGCTTTTATGATTTTCAGCAGGGTGAAATTCGTCTGGACGACGTGCCATTGAAGGATTATCAACTGGCCAATCTGCGAGATCAGATTGCCATCGTGACGCAGGACGTTGTGTTGTTCGAGGGCAGTGTGGCAGACAATATTGCCTATGGCCTGGGTGACTTGATGACGCGGGAGCAGATCGAACAGGCGGCCCGCGACGCCCATGCTGATGAGTTTATCCAGCGCCTGCCCGGTGGTTATGATGCCGAGATCGGAGACGGTGGATCATTGCTGTCCGGCGGTCAGCGTCAGCGTTTGGCCATTGCCCGGGCCTTTCTGAAAAACGCACCGCTGCTGATTCTGGATGAAGCGACCTCGGCCCTGGATACTGAGTCGGAACAACATATTCAGCAGGCTTTGAGTGAGCTGATACGCGGCCGCACTACCTTTGTCATTGCCCATCGGCTGTCAACTATTGAAAACGCTGATCTGATTGTGGTCATGGATCAGGGGCATATCGTTGAGCGCGGCACACATCAGGAATTGCTGGCGCTCAACCAGCACTACGCCCGTTTGCACCGCATGCAGTTCAGCGAACAGCTCGATGACCCTTTGCAGTTGCAGCGTACCGCGCCTCCCGATGGAGCCATTGAGTAATGTGGCTGGTGGACGCCTGGTATCGGGGTGCCTGGTGGTTGAACCTGCTGCGTCCCCTCAGTGCGCTGTTTGTCCTGCTGGCGCGGCGCCGCCGCCAAAAGTCAGGCGCGCAGGCGCGTCCGGTGGACATTCCCGTGATCGTGGTTGGCAATATCACTGTTGGCGGTACGGGCAAGACACCGGTGGTGCTGGCATTGGCTGAGGCATTGCAGCGCAGCGGTCTGCGAGTTGGTGTGTTGAGCCGCGGTTATGGTGGGTGCGCTGCTCAATATCCCCTGAGGGTGACCAGCGATACACCGGTCAAACAATGCGGAGACGAAGCCAGTTTGATGCGGCGGCATCTGCACGGACCACTGGTACTGGACCCGCAGCGCGCACATGCTCTGCACGCACTGGTCAAAAGCGGTGAGTGCGACGTCGTGCTCAGTGATGATGGCCTGCAGCACCATCGACTATGGCGTGATGTGGAGATTGCTGTGATTGATGCGGATCGCGGCCTGGGTAATGGACTTTGTTTGCCGGCCGGGCCGCTGCGGGAGCCGCCGTCTCGTCTTGCGGAGCTTGATCATATTGTGTTGAATGGCCATATGACTCAGTCATCGTTGTCGCAATGGCAGGCACTGGCCGGCACAACGCCGGTTAGCGGGATGAGTCTGCGGGCACGTGAATGGGTTAATGTCAAAACCGGCCAGCGTGTGGCTCTGCAGCAGTTTTTCATGGCGCTGGGGCTGGACGATAGCACCGAATTGGCTGACGATACGACGAGTGCCGGACAGGCAGGGTCTGAACAACTGTCACTGCATGCCATTGCGGGAATCGGACATCCGCAGCGTTTTTTCGACACCCTGCAAACGCTGGGCTTAAACCCGCTGTGCAGAGCGTTTCCGGATCATCACAACTTTGTCGCCGAAGATCTGGCCTTTGCCGGTAAACAGCCCTTGCTGATGACCGAAAAAGATGCCGTAAAATGTCACTCATTTGCCGGCGACAACTGGTGGTATCTGTCAGTGACAGCGCAGTTGTCGCCATCACTGCTCAAGGCCCTGGCCACAAAAATTGATGCAATACGCGCCTCTGCCAATCATCAGCGCGACTGAGGAAAACAGTATGGATAAAAAATTGTTAAGCATTCTGGTTTGTCCGGTCTGCAAAGGCCCGCTGCAGTACAAACGCGAGCAGGCGGAATTGATCTGTTACGCCGACGCGCTGGCTTTTCCGATTCGCGATGACATACCGGTGATGCTGGAAAACGAAGCCAGAACGCTCAGCGAACAGGAGCGTGAGGAACGCTCATGAGCTTCACGGTTGTCATTCCGGCCCGTTACGCCTCGACCCGTCTGCCCGGCAAACCCCTGCTGGATATTGCCGGCAAACCGATGGTGCAGCACGTTTACGAGCGCGCCTGTGAAAGCGGTGCCAGTGCCGTGTATATTGCCACCGATGATCAGCGCATCGCCGCTGCCGTGCAGAAATTTGGCGGCAAGGTAGTGATGACCCGTGATGATCATCAGTCGGGCACTGACCGCATTCAGGAAGTGGCGCAGCAATTGGGATTGGATCATGCCGAGATCGTGGTCAATGTGCAGGGCGATGAGCCACTGATACCACCAGCGGCGATCAATCAGGTGGCTGAACGCTTGATCAGTCATCCGCAGGCAGGTATCAGTAGTCTGTTTCATCGTATCAGCAATGTGACTGAGTGGATGAATCCCAATGCTGTCAAAGTGGTGACCGATGCATCCGACTATGCTTTGTATTTCAGTCGCGCGCCGATTCCCTGGCAGGACACCGATCAGATTCACGGCAAGCGCCATATCGGAATATACGCTTATCGTGTGGATACGCTGAACAAGTTTGTTCAGTGGCCGCGCTCCCTGCTGGAAGTCAGCGAGCGATTAGAGCAGTTACGCGCTATGCATCACGATGTGCGCATTATCATGGATGAGGCCGTTGAGATGATCCCGGCGGGTGTTGATACGCCGGAAGATCTGGAGGCGGTGCGCCGTTTTCTGTCCGACAGTGAGATGTAAGCGTGAATTTTCCGTCTAACTGGCAGGCCGACGCGAGTCTGCAGTCGCTGCATACTTTCGGATTCAAGGTTCACGCGCGCTGGCTGGTGCAGGTGGAGCAGGAGGATGAGTTACCGGCAATTCTGGCAGTCGCTGAACGCAAGGATCTGCCGGTGATGATTCTGGGCGGTGGCAGTAACGTGCTGTTTGTCTCTGACTATCCCGGGTTAGTGGTACATCTGCAGTTGCAGGGTGTTCGCAGTCGAGCTGAAGGCGAACGGATTCTGGTGACAGCTGCGGCGGGGGAGAGCTGGCACGATTTTGTTGAATACTGTCTGGGACGTGGCTGGTATGGTCTGGAGAATCTGGCACTGATTCCCGGTAGCGTGGGTGCCGCGCCGGTGCAGAATATCGGCGCCTATGGTGTGGAGCTGGCCGCCATTTTGCACAGTGTCCGTTATCTGGATCGTCAGGATATGTGCGTGAAAACGCTCGCTGCAGTTGACTGTCAGTTTGCCTACCGTGACAGTATCTTCAAACATGAACTACGCGATCGGGCGATTATCTTGTCCTGCACTTTTTCACTAAGTGCTGTTCCGCAATCACAGCTTGAATATCCGGCTTTGCGACAGACGCTGGCGCAGTTACCGGGTGTGGATCTGGAGCAGGTATCGCCCCGGCAAGTGTTTGATGCGGTCTGCGCTTTGCGTCGCAGCAAATTGCCGGATCCTGCCGTACTGGGCAATGCCGGCAGCTTCTTTCGCAACCCGATCATAAGTCGTGCACATTGCCAGCAGTTATTATCCGAATGGTCGGATATGCCGGTATTTGAGATTCCACACGATCCCGGACATGTTAAAGTGCCGGCAGCCTGGTTGATCGAGCAGGCGGGCTGGAAGGGTGTGCGCCGGGGATTTGTCGGTGTGCATGACCAACAGGCGCTGGTCCTGGTGCACGATTACCTGCATTCGCAGGGTGCTGCCTCAGCTTCTGAGCTGGTCAGGCTGGCAGGTGATATCGCTGAGTCAGTGCAGCAGCGTTTCGGCATACAGCTACAGCCGGAGGTGCAGATTGTCGGACTTTGATGCTGACTTTGATGCAAAGGCGCGCCTGCAGGTGATGAGCCAGCGTCCCGGTGTGTATCGCATGCTGGACGACAAGGGCGAGGTGCTTTACGTCGGCAAGGCGCGTAATCTGAAAAAACGTGTCAGCAATTATTTCCGTGCCAGTGGCCTGGATACCAAGACAATGGCACTGGTCTCACACATTGCGGATATCGATGTGACCATCACCAACAGCGAAGCCGAAGCGCTGCTGTTGGAGCAGAACCTGATCAAGAAATATCGCCCGCCCTACAATATCCAGCTGCGCGACGACAAAACCTATCCCTACATTATGCTTACGCACAAAGACGCCTATCCGCGCCTGGCTTTTTACCGTGGCAGTCGCAAACGTGATGCGACTTTTTTTGGCCCCTATCCCAGTGCCAGCGCCGTGCGAGAAAGTCTGGCGTTGCTGCAAAAAGTATTTCGCGTGCGTCAATGTGAAGACAGCTACTTTCGCAATCGCAGTCGCCCCTGTCTGCAGTACCAGATAGGCCGCTGCACAGCACCCTGTGTCGGTTATATCACGCCCACCGATTACGCGCAGGATGTTCAGGATGCTGTGCAGTTCCTGCAGGGGCGCAGCGATACCCTGATTCAGACGCTGGGCAAACGCATGGAACAAAAATCGGCGGCGCTGGAGTTCGAACAGGCGGCGCGTGTCCGCGACCGGATAGCCGATCTGCGGCGCATTCAAAGTGAGCAGGTGGTGTCCGGCGATGGTAATGATGCCGATGTCATGGCGGCCGTTTTGCAAGGTGCCTATACCTGCGTGCACGTCATCACCATTCGTGGTGGGCGCATTATAGGTAGTCGCAATTTCTTCCCCAAAGACAAATTGGCCGAAAACGCCGCCGAATTGCTGAGCGCGTTTATCGCGCAATATTACTTGCGCGACAACGTGGTTGCTGGCAGCAGTTTATTGCCTGCAGAGATCATCATCAGCCCTGCCATTAAAAACAGCGCCAGCCTGCAGGAGGCACTCTCAACCGCTGCAAGCAAACAGATTCGCCTGACCGGCAGCGTCCGTGGCCATCGCGCCCGCTGGCTGGCCATGGCCGTGGCCAACGCCGAGCAGGCCATGCTCAGTCACATAAACAACAAACAGACCATGTTCCAGCGCTTCGAGCGCCTGCAGGCGGAGCTGGAGCTGGATTTTATCCCCAAACGCATCGAGTGCTTCGACATCAGCCACACCATGGGTGAGAGTACCGTGGCTTCGTGCGTGGCCTTTGATCATAACGGGCCGCTGAAGTCAGATTATCGGCGTTATAACATCAGCGGCATTGAGCCGGGGGATGATTATGCGGCGATGGATCAGGCGTTGGGTCGCCGATTTGCTGCTCGGGGGACGGAGACGGTCTCCGTCCCCCCGTCGGTCAATGCCAACCGGCAAGCCGCCGGCCAGGGGGGAGGTTCCTCGGGTACACCCTCGCTCACTTCCCCCCCACCCGACGGCCTGCCTGGATCAGACATTAGCGCTGGGGACGGAGACCGCCTCCGTCCCCAGGGTAAACCGGCTTCTCAGCGCCCACTGCCGGATATCCTGCTCATCGACGGCGGCAAAGGTCAGCTCTCCCAGGCGGTGGACGTGCTCAACCGCACGCTCACGCCCGAGCAACTGCAGGGCATGCTGCTGATTGGCATCGCCAAGGGTATCAGCCGTCGGGCAGGGCAGGAGACGCTGTTTCTGGCGGTCGGGGACAGCTATCAGGAGATTGCCATTCCTGCGCATTCGCCCGCGCTGCATCTGCTGCAGCAGGTGCGTGATGAGGCGCATCGTTTCGCTATTACCGGCCACCGCCAGCGTCGTGCCAAAACCCGCAATCAGTCGCCGCTGGAGCAGATTCCCGGCCTGGGTCCGGCCCGGCGACGTGAGCTGCTGAAGTACTTTGGTGGTCAGCAGGAAATCATGCGTGCCAGTCAGGCCGACCTGGCCCGCACACCCGGTATCAGCAAAAAACTCGCTGCTGTTATTTATGAGTCTCTGCATAATGAGTAGAATGCACGCTGTTACACGATCGGGAATACAAGGGAGAGACAATCAGCAATGAACGCGGCCAATACGGTAACAATATCGCGAGTCCTGTTGGTGCCGCTGATTGTTGTGGTTTACTACAGTGGTTTTGCCTGGAGCCAGCTCGCAGCCGCGGCGCTGTTTACCGTTGCCAGTATCACCGATTGGCTGGATGGGTACCTGGCCCGCAAACTGAATCAGACCTCGCCCTTTGGCGCCTTTCTGGATCCGGTGGCCGACAAACTGCTGGTGGTGATGGCGCTGGTGCTGCTCACCGCCAATTTCCCCAGTCCCTGGTTTGTGGTCCCCACGGCCATCATTATCGGCCGCGAAGTCTTCATCTCCGCATTACGCGAATGGATGGCATCACGCGGCGAGCGGGACAAGGTGGCCGTTGGTTATATAGGCAAGGTGAAAACCACCGTGCAGATGATTGCCATCATCGTTTTGCTGGCCTACAGCCCGGAATTTCCGCGTTGGGTCTTGCAATTGGGCTATGTGTTGATATATCTTTCCGCCGCCTTGAGTGTGTGGTCCATGGTCAACTATTTGAAGAGTGCCTTGCCGACCATGAGGTGAAAAAACGGCGAAAAATTCGGAGACTGATGCTTGACATCGTACCGAATGCCATTAGAATAAGCGCCTCTTTCGCAGTGATGCAAAAGACGTAAAAAAACCAGTTTAATGCGGGAATAGCTCAGTTGGTAGAGCACGACCTTGCCAAGGTCGGGGTCGCGAGTTCGAGTCTCGTTTCCCGCTCCAAACATACGGCCACTGGCCAGTCCGGAAGTTACCTGTCTGCCAGGTAAAATTTGGAACAGTACAGGCTGGGTGGCAGAGTGGTCATGCAGCGGACTGCAACTCCGCGTACGCCGGTTCGATTCCGACCCCAGCCTCCATTTTCTACAAGCCGCCCGGGTGGCGAAATTGGTAGACGACGTGCAGGATGCACGAGTGCCGCGGAGGACAGGAGTCCGGGAGCGGCCGCAAGGACAAACTGCCCGGGTGGCGAAATTGGTAGACGCAAGGGACTTAAAATCCCTCGGGGGAAACTCCGTACCGGTTCGATTCCGGTCCCGGGCACCAATCAAATCTCCGAAATTTTTTCTTAAACGAGCTCAGTGTTATTACTGGCTTGATGAGTTCGTCTTTCGGGCTCGGGCCTACCCCAGCAAGCCCTTGCGCCTGAACCATATCTCTAGCGGCAGTGTCACCAGCGGCGGAATAGCCGCCATAATGGCGAGCATGCTGGCCCACCATGGCCAGCGCAGTCGCGTCATGCAGAAAAAGGTCACCACCACGTAGGCGATGAAAGCGGCGCCATGCAATCGGCCAAAGAGCCACACTCCGAAATCGGTAGTACCAGTGACGTATTTCAGGTACATGCCAATCAGCAGGCCGGCCCAGGTCAGGGCTTCTATCAGGGCTACAATTGAGAACAGCCGACCTGCAGAAAATGTCAGAGTATGTGTCATATTGGACGCTATTGTCCGGTATCCATATCCCATACGTCAACGCGATGCAGTGGATCGGGTCGCGCCTCACGCACCTCGAATATCACGCGGTCGGTATACCGGCGGCCGTGCCGGTCGATGCTGGTCACCTCGAGGGTATGCACGCCGTGCGGCAGATCAGTTGGCAAAGTGGCACGCCACAGGTGCATGTTGCGATCAGCGATGGCTGTCTGGGGCTGCGGCGGACCCTGAAATCGAGAACCACGGTAGGCTTCGTAGCCCTGGTTGCGGGGACGTCCCATCGTGCTTTCTATGGCATATCTGCCTACCGTAGCCTGACGCTTGACGGTGAAAGGATCGGCATACTCGGCGCCGATCTGTGCGGCCTCGCCGGTTCCCTGTTGAGTGCGGCTCAGTGTTATCGGCGCGCCGCCATTGATGCGGGCGCTGACTTGTGTTTCCCGACTGCCGTTCCAGACGTTGGCGGTGATGAAAACACCCTGACTCAACTCCTCGGGGGTGAGTATCCGGGTGTCCGGCAGGTCGTTGATGGAAACCGGCGGCACAGGATTTCGTTCACGCGCCGGCAGTGATCGCCATGCCTGCAGGATGTCAAACCACTCGCGGAAGGCGGGCGTGTTAAAGTCCACCCACTGACCGCGCCGTGGGTCTATGCGGGAACCCACGTAGTGTTCCCGATATTCACTGCCCTGAAAGTCCAGCATCAGCAGTCCTTTGGGGGCGCCCATACGCTGCAGTGCCATGGCGTCGCCATCGATACCAAGATCACCCTGCCACCAGTGACCGGATGCGGCGCCAGCCACAATGTGACGGAAGGGAGCGCTGTCGACACCCAGTGCCTGCTGCCAGCCGTCGAAGGATTCACCAGGCGCGATGTTTTCCAGCGTATGTAGGTGACCGGACAGAGACAGCGCTTCGCGGCCGGCCACCAGGGCATGAATCTGTGCAGTGGCATCATCCTGATGCTGAAAAGAACCGGATCCATAGAATGACAGCATTGGGCCATGATGCGCCATTACGATCAGTCGGTCTTCCGGTGTGTGCCGCAGCAGGTTTTCAAGCCATTGAAGTTGAGTGTCATGGACTCGTACATTGTAAACCGGACGGTCTGATTCGACACAGAATTCACGCCCTGGCAGCCTGAGTTCTTCCTCGCCGCAAGGGTAGATGATGTTGTCCAGTACAATGAATGTCACCTGACCTGTTTCGAATGCGTAGTAGTTCGGTCCATAGATTCGCCGCCAGGAATCGGAGGAGTGTGCATCGCTGCTGGCGTCAAAGTCGATGTCGTGGTTGCCCAGTGCCATCCACTGTGGCACACCGACGGCTGAGCCAACCTCCAGCAGGCGCTCCAGCACGTCCAGATCATCACCGACCACATCGCCCAGATATACCAGACAGTCATTGCTGCCCAGATCCATTTGCACCAGATCAGCAATGGCGCTGTCGCGGAACTGGCTCAGCTCGCCGTTTGAGTAGGTCTGACTATCGCCGATGGCCGCGCAGGTAAAGGTATTGTCAGGGTTACTGCGCGCGCGCAGCGGAAAATTTACCTGCGAAGGCGCTGGCCCGGTGTCCGGTAAGCCGCCAAATCGTAAGGGTTCCGGGGTTCCGCCGGGTTTGTGGGTATAGGCAAATTGCGGCACCATGCGGTGATCAACCGGTACCTGCCAGCCGGCCGGTTGTACAACTGTCAGGTCCATATCTGCACGTACGCCAATCTCATAGCGCCCGTTGGCATCGGTTTGTACAACATCAAGACCATTGCTGACCAGCACATCGGCAATACCTGGTTCGTTGGGCTGGCGGCGGCTGTCGCCATTGAGATCATTGAACACCAGGCCCTGAATGGTGTCTCCGGAACTGGCGCCGCGGATGACTTCAACTTGGCCGGTCCAGGGTTGGGCGTGAGCGGTAATGCTTAGTCCGAGAGCTGCCAGGGTAAGCGGGATCAGTCTGGTCACGCGGTTCATGAGCTACCTCCGGCCCTGAAGGGCCTGTCACAGATTAGGAAAAATGTCATGCTAGCCCGAACTTTGTGACGGGAGTTTGTCAGTTCCGAATACTGATGCGCCGTTGCCCGCTCAGTCTGAGCTGGCCGGTGCCAGAGACAGTCTCGATGGCCAGCTCGTAACGTCCGTTCGGGAATTGTGTGGTATCGACCAAGACTTCAAAACCCAGCACCGGCGCATCCGGATCGCTGTCGCCATTCATCAGTTGTACCACATCTTCGCGGTGGATTTGTCGGCTGGCGGTGGCGATTGACTGCCGATTGAGCAATACCTTAATTTCCCGTGCTCCAAAACCCGGCACGATGCTCCAGCCGCTGATTGTGACGGTGCCGGAGAGTGTCACATCTTCAGCCGGCTGATCCAGCCAGGTCAGAGCGGGAAGGGGGCAAGGCGACCCCAGGCTGGTCTGGTAACCTTTCTGGCCGTAGTAAATGCTGAAGCGTTTGTCACCATTAAACAGGGTGAGCTGGTCGATAAAGTTGAGCGGCTGAAACAGGCTGCAGGCGAGCTGCATCACGGTCGTTTTTTCGTCGATATCCAGCGTGCTGTCTTCGGTAATGAAGACGATATTGTCGATGTCATGCTGCATCAGCGCCGGGGTGTGGCGCTGCCACAGGGCATACTGCGTGGCGCGGCCATCGCGAATGGTTTTGTCTTCGTCGATTGTGTAGACCTGCAGGTCGGGAAACTTGAAGCTGAGCTGCGCGGCCGTGTAGTAGTTATCTGTGACGTACAGTCGTTCCGCTGGCAATGCATGCTGCTGGTCAAGTTGCTCAATTTTCTCTGCCAGAGGTTGCCAGCCGGCCATTTTATTGGACAGCACGTCATTACCCACCAGAGTCTGCAGTTGCTGATTAAAGCCTTGTGAGCCAATACCGGCCAGCACCAGAAAAGTGCCCAGCAGGCCCAGCAGTGGCGTGCTGATGGCGGCTTTGGCGGACCATTGATTGGCGATGTGTCGCAGGGTCTGTGGCAAAAATACCAGCAGCGGCAGGTAGCCGGACAGAGGCCAGTGCAGGGTGGTACGGGTGGTGTCGCTCCAGGGCGACAGTAGCAGGTAAACGCCCAGGTTGAACAGGGCAAACAGCATGAACAGTGTGGCGCGGTTGTCGCCTTCACGCCCCTGCAGAAACGTGCGCCACAGGGTATACCAAAGTGCGGCGTACATCAGTGGCGTGACGATGACGGCCTGAATCAGCGGGTGCATCAGCCCTTCGGCCTGGAATTGCCAGGGGTGGCGGTCGACCAGATGATAATCCAGGCCGCTCAAATCATGCATCAGATTGAATGACAGCGCCGGGATAAATCCGCACAGCCCGATCAGGCCACCCAGCCAGAGCCCGGGACTTTTCCAGTAATGTCGATGGTCGGTGGCAATCAGCAGGTAGACCACCGCCGCCAACGGATAGAGTACAAAGCGGTAATGGCTGGACAGGCCCATTGCGGCCATCACGCCAGCCGCCAGCCAGTAGCCGGAGTGCCCGGTTCGGGTGGCGCGCTCTAACATGCCCAGAAATAACATGCCCCAGAAAATCATCGGCACATCGGGCACCGCCAGCAGACCCAGGAAGGCTGCCATGGGCAGGCACAGTGTCAGCAGCGCGGATGTCAGCGCGTCCCTCTGACCGGTCAGCGGCAAGGCCAGCCAGTAGATCAGCAGCGGCAGACTGCTGCCCATCAGCAGAAACAGCGAGCGCACTGCCAGCGGTGTATTGCCCAGCAGCTCGCTGCCCAGCCCCGCCAGCAGGGCGGCCATAAATGGCAGATCGCTATAAGCCAGTGCCGGAAACTGCGAGGCCTGCCAGTAGAAAATCTCGTCGCTATACAGCTCCAGCCGCCAGGCCAGCATCAGCTTGATACTCGTAATCAGCAGCAGTAACGCAGCAACTGGCAGCGGGCTTAAAACGTTGCGTGTTGGGGCGTTGTTGGTCATCATGGGCGTCAGGCACCAACAGTTTAAAAGGAGCAATAATGCCATACCCTGACAGTATTAATCCCGACTTTTCTGCACGCGACAGCCTGCCTGGTGTTGATGAAACACTGGCGCGGCGCTGGTCGCCCCGGGCATTTGTCAAAACCCCTATTGCCGAAGCCGATGTTAACGTTCTGTTTGAGGCCGCTCGCTGGGCACCCTCGTGCTTCAATGATCAGCCCTGGGAATTTCACGTCTCCACCGAGGAGACCTATGATGATTTCCTTGATTTGCTGCTGGAAGGCAATCAGGTCTGGGCCAAAAACGCATCACTGCTTTGTTTTGTGGTGGTCCGCAAAACCTTCAACCACAATGGCAAAGACAACGCCTACGCCGAATACGACGCCGGCGCCGCCTGGATGGCCCTGAGCCTGCAGGCTCGCCAGATGGGGCTTTATACGCACGGCATGGGTGGCATTAAGCACCAGCAAGTAGCAGACTACCTGCAGCTTGACGATAATCACAAAGTCATCTGCGGCATCGCCATCGGCGTGGCCGCAGAACCCGACGTCCTGTCGGCCGAGGTGGCCGCCAAGGAAAAACCGTCAGGACGCAAACCGCTGGCGGATGTATTGAAACGCTGGTGATGCTGGGGACGGAGGCGGTCTACGTCCCCAGCGTCACCAGCGCCGACAGGAGCTTAAGCATGGCTAAACTATTAAAAGGCGACAATAAAGACCTGGGCGGGTTCTCCGTCTCGCGCATACTGCCCCACCCGGAAAAGAAAATGGTGGGACCCTTCATATTTTTTGATCACATCGGGCCCGCGCAATTTCCTGCCGGGCAGGGCATCAACGTGCGCCCGCATCCGCATATTGGCCTGGCGACCGTGACCTATCTGTTTGAAGGCAGCATGCTGCATCGCGACAGTCTGGGGTCGGTGCAGGAAATCTTCCCTGGCGATGTAAACTGGATGATTGCTGGTCGCGGCATTGTGCATTCCGAACGCGAAACGCATGAAGTTCGCTCCAAGGATCACCCCCTTTACGGCCTGCAGCTGTGGGTAGCGCTGCCGCAGGATCATGAAACCATTGAGCCGGATTTTCAGCACATCAGCAAAAATGATCTGCCCTGTATTTATCGGCCCGGCATCATGATGCGCCTGATCGTGGGCAATGCCTACGGTCGGGGATCGCCGGTGCGTACTTTTTCGCCCATGTTCTACCTGGATGTGATGCTGGACAAAGGTCGTCAGCTGGAACATCCTGACCCTGAGCAAGAGGCCGCCATCTGTGTGGTCAGTGGCACTGTGCTGATCAATGATACAAGCTACACCAAGGGTGATTTTGTATTGCTGGAGTCAGGTGACACACTCATAAGAGCGCAGGACGACGCCCGCTTTGCCATGATCGGTGGCAAAAAATTCGAGCAGGTGCCGCATATTCACTGGAATTTTGTGGCTTACGACCGCGCCACCATAAATGCGGCGCGGGAAAGATGGGAAAATGGCGAATTTCCCGCCATACCCGGCGATGATGAGGAACGCATCCCCCTGCCATGAACACTTTACACCTGAGCAAGGGGCGCGAATCGTCCTTGCTGCGCCACCATCCCTGGGTCTTTTCCGGTGCCGTTGCCAAAGTCAGCGGCAATCCGGCCAATGGTGAAACCGTCAAGGTGGTTGATGCCAGTGGCCGGGAACTGGGGCTGGCAGCCTACTCACCGCATTCCCAGATTCGCGCGCGCATGTGGGGTTTCGACCCAAACGCAGTGATTGATGCCGATTTTATCCGCCGCCAGGTGCAGGCCGCCATCAACCGTCGCGGTCATCTGTTTCATGAAAAGCGCAACGGTTTGCGGCTTATTTATGGTGAGTCGGATCAATTGCCTGGCCTGGTGGTGGATCGCTACGGTGATTTCCTCTCTTGTCAGATCCTTTCCAGCGGCACTGAATACTGGCGCCAGGCCATTATTGATGCACTGCAATACACACTGCCCGAGATCAAGGGTATTTACGAGCGATCCGATGTGGCGGTGCGCAAACACGAGGGGCTGGAGCAGCGCAAGGGCCTCTTGGCGGGCGCTGAACCACCGGACTATATCACTCTGAATGAGCAGGGGCGGCAGTATCTGGTGAGCATCGTCGATGGTCATAAAACGGGCTACTACCTGGACCAGTTTGATAACCGTAACGTCGTGCAGCAGCTGTGCGCGGCGCGTTCGCAGCCGGCGACGGTGCTGAACTGCTTTTCTTATACCGGCGGTTTCGGCATCGCGGCGCTGCATGGTGGCGCGGCACATGTGACTAATGTGGACTCGTCGGGGCCGGCGCTGGAGCTGGCAGGGCGGAATCTGCAGCTGAACGGATTTGACCCCGATCAGGCTGAGCTGGTGCAGGCCAATGTGTTTGAATACCTGCGCGAACTGAAACAGCAGGGGCGCCAGTTTGACATCGTGGTGCTGGATCCGCCCAAATTCGCCGAGACCAAACATCAATTCAAACGCGCTGCCCGCGCCTATAAGGACATTGCCCTGCAGGCCGCGCAGCTCATCAAGCCAGGCGGCTATCTGGTCACTTTCTCCTGTTCCGGTGCCATCGACCCGGGTCTGTTCCAGAAGATAACCGCCGATGCATTGCTGGACGCCGGGCGCAGCGGGCAGATTACCCGTTTTCTGCATCAGGCCGAAGACCACCTGGTGGCACTGCCATTCCCCGAATCACTCTACCTGAAAGGTCTGATTTGCCTATTGGATTGATCGGCTTTTTCAATGGCAGTTTGCTTATCGATTGGCGCGTTTCGGTTTATAATCCCCGCCCATGACTCAATTACAGACTTTCCAGCAGGCCGTCGACGGTCTGATCGACGCTGGCCAGCGTATCTGGAAGCAGGGCTGGTGCCCGGCCACCAGCAGCAATTTCTCGCAGCGACTCGATGCTCACTCCTGTGCCATCACGGTGTCGGGGCGTGATAAAGGTGCACTGCAGCCCGAAGACATCATGCAGGTGGACATGGCCGGGCAGTCGCTGGATGGCAAACGGCCCTCGGCTGAGACCTTATTGCATACCCAGCTATACCGGCGTGATGCAACGATTGGGGCGGTTTTGCACACGCATTCACTGAAGTCTACCCTGGTGTCCATGCAGGCCGAGACGCCATGCATCACCATCAGCGGCCTTGAACTGCTGAAAGCCTTGCAGGGAACCACCACTCACGACAGCAGTCTGAGTATACCGGTGTTTGATAACACGCAGGACATTGCCGCCCTTGCAAAGCAGGTTGATGCCCATATGGATAAACATGGCACAGGGCATGCTTATCTGATCAGGGGGCACGGATTGTACACCTGGGGCCCGGATCTGGCTGCGACAATGCGCCATCTTGAGGCGCTGGAGTTTTTACTGGACTATTATTGGAATGCCCAGCGGGGTAATGGCACGCCCGCCAGGGGCGCTGATCACGAGGCTTTAGTATGAGCGAACTGAGTATTTTTGCTGACGACAAACCGGATCATGAACTGATGCACAGCACTGACGGCGATGAGATTGCCGCTGAACTGGCCGCTGTGGGTATTCGCTTTGAGCGCTGGCAGGCCGGTGCGCAGGTCAAGGCCGGGGATTCGCCCGAGCAGGTCATGGCTGCTTATAAGGATGATATCGATCAGTTGATTGCTGAAGAAGGTTACCAGACTGTGGATGTCATCAGCCTGGATGCCATGGACAATCCCGACGTACAGGCCAAAGTGCCGGAAATGCGACAGAAGTTTCTGAGCGAACACCGTCACAGCGAAGATGAAGTGCGCTTTTTTGTCGACGGTCGGGGCTTGTTCAGTCTGCATGTGCAGGGCAGAGTGTATGAAGTTCTGTGCGAGAAAGGTGACCTGATTTCTGTGCCGGCCAACACGCCACACTGGTTTGACATGGGCCCCAACCCAAGGTTTGTTGCTATTCGATTCTTTAACAACCCGGAAGGCTGGGTTGCCAACTACACCGGAAGTACGATTGCTGAATCGTTTTCCCGACTGGAGTCACAATGAAGCCTATTGCAATTGTCACGGATATTGAGGGAACGACCAGCTCCATTCGTTTCGTCAAGGACATTCTGTTTGTGTATGCCGAGCAGTTTCTGCCTGACTTTATTCGCAAGCACAAGGAAGAAAGAGATGTGGCGCGTCAGCTTCGCGCAATGAGCGAAAACACCGGTATTCCGCTGCGTAATACTGAGGCACTGATAGCCCAGTTACAGGAGTGGATGCGCAATGATGAGAAAGTCACCGAGCTGAAGGCCTTGCAGGGCATGGTCTGGGAGCAGGGTTATTCGCGGGGTGAGTACCAGGCGCACGTCTACCCCGACGTGCCGGAGAAACTGCGTGAATGGCAGGAGCAGGGCATCAATCTGTATGTCTACTCTTCCGGCTCAGAAAAAGCTCAGCGGCTGTTCTTCCGTTACACAACTTACGGCGATCTGCGCCTGCTGTTTGCTGGCTATTTTGACACCACCATCGGCGCCAAACAGGAGGCGCAGTCTTATCGCAATATCGCTGAATGGATAGCGTTGCCGCCTGAGGACATCCTCTTCCTGTCCGACATCGAGGGTGAGCTGGATGCTGCGGCAGAGATTGGGATCCGCACCATTCGGGTGGTGCGGCCGCAGGAGAGCGAGGGCGAAGTGACGTCCAGGCATCCGGTGGTGCATTCATTTGAGGAAATCACCCTGGAGTGACGCGGGGGACGGAGGCGGTCTACGTCCCTGATCTTCCTCGCGCATTAGTTTCGTTGCAGAGCGGGCTGGGTGAGGGTGGACGCGCTGTGAACCGGCCATCTTTTCCCCGCTGGCATCCGGCGGGGGGGAACTCGACCTCGCGGCTGCGCCCCTCGGGACTCAGACAGTCCCGCCCGCTTTTCGGCTGTCAGCGGGGAAAAGAAAACATGGCCTGAAAGGTTCCCATCGTTTCCACCCTCACCCAGCCCTTGTGCCACCTGTCAGAGTATAGGAAGTTGTGCTGGGGACGTAGACCGCCTCCGTCCCCCGCGTTAGCCAGCCGTGTACTCCTGCAGTGATTCAGGATTTGCCAGTGCGTCTTTGTTTTTCACCGGGCGGCCGTGAAGGGCTTCGCGCACGGCAGTTTCGGCGATCTTGCCATTGAGGGTGCGGGGGATGTCCTGCACCTGGCGGATGATGGCAGGGACGTGCCGGGGTGAGGCACCACTGCGGATGGTCTGGCGGATGCGGGTCTGCAGGGCATCGTCGAGGGACAGGCCTTCGCGCAGTCGCACAAACAGCACAATGCGTACATCGTTTTCCCATTCCTGGCCGACGGCCACGCATTCCAGTACGTCTTCAATGAGTTCTACCTGACGGTAGAGCTCGGCGGTGCCTATGCGCACGCCGCCGGGGTTCAGTACTGTGTCGGAGCGACCGTAGATGATCCAGCCGCCGTTTTCGGTCTGCTCGGCGTAATCACCATGAGTCCAGACGCCGCGCGGGTAGATGTCTGCGAAACGCTCAAAGTAGGCGGCCTGGTACTTGCTGTTGTCCGAGTCGTTCCAGAAACCCAGTGGCATGCTGGGGAAGGACTGCCGGCACACCAGCTCGCCTTTTTCGCCAATGACGGCCTGGCCATTCTCGTTCAATACCACCACGTCCATGCCGAGTCCAGCGCCCTGGATCTCGCCACGGTGTATCTCGCCCCACGGGTAGCCGAGCACAAAACAGGAGATAATGTCGGTACCACCGGAGATGGATTGCAGACGGATGTCCTGTTTAATGTCCCGCCACACATAATCGAAACCTTCGGCACTCAGCGGTGAGCCGGTGGACAGCAGGGCGCGCATTCTGCTCAGATTGTGAGAGTCGACTGGTTTGAGTCCGGCTTTCTCGGCAGAAGCCAGATAGCGGGCCGATGTACCAAAGACGGTGATACCTGTGTCTTCGGCCAGATCAAACAGAATGTCGGGTTTCGGGTGGAAGGGAGAGCCATCAAACAGAACAAGTGTGGCACCTGATGCCAGTCCGCTGACCAGCCAGTTCCACATCATCCAGCCGCAGGTGGTGAAATAAAATAAAACATCATTGCGCGTCAGTTCCAGATGCAACTGGTGCTCTTTGCGGTGCTGCAGCAAGGTGCCGCCTACCCCATGTACGATGCACTTGGGAACGCCTGTTGTACCGGAGGAGTACATGATGTACAGCGGGTCATTGAAGTCGCAGGCGTGGAAGTTCAGCACAGGGGCAGGCTGACTGCAATCGCCTTGCGTCTGTTGCCATTCGACGACCTGGCAGTTGTCTGTTGATATCGGCTTGTTCTTGTTCTCGTAAAGCTCGGGCAGCAGTACCACAGATTGCAGAGTGGGCAATTCCTGTATGAGTTTGTTCAGGGTCTGCTGATGAACGTTCAGCTTGCCGGCGTATAAATGGCTGCTGACCGCAAACAGAACACGTGGCGTGATTTGTTTGAAGCGATCCAGCACTCCGTTCACACCAAAGTCCGGTGAACATGACGACCAGACAGCACCCAGCGAGGTGGCAGCCAGCATGGCGACGACGGTTTCAATCCGGTTAGCAGCAAAGCCCGCGATCCGATCGCCCGGCTTGATGCCTTGCTGTTTCAGCCAGTCGGCCAGACGCGCTGTCTGCTCGGCCAGCTCTGCATAGCTGAGTTGCTGCTTGTTACCTGCCTCGTCCTGAAAAACCAACGCCGCCTGCTCATCCCTGAATCGCAAGAGGTTCTGTGCGTAATTCAGCTTTGTGTCGGGGAACCAGCGGTCCTGCCAGATTTTGTCGCCTTCCTGCAGGATGGTCTCGCCCATTTGCTGCGTGATGATGCCAGTGTGGATCATGGTCAGACGCCAAAACTCCTGGCGGTGGCTGATCGAGAAAGCATGGAGGCGCTGGGGACGGAGGTGGTAGCGCGGGGGACGGAGGCGGCTCGGGGGACGGAGGCGGTCTCCGTCCCTAGGGACGGAGACCGCCTCCGTCCCCCGAGCCGCCTCCGTCCCCAGCGCCAGTGCCACCTTGGAGCCGTTAAGTCGACCCAGCTGCTCGCAGATCCAGTGGCTGGTTTCCACCAGTGCATCAAGGTCGACACCAGTCTCGTAACCCATGCCGTGCAGCATGTACAACACATCTTCGGTCGCCACATTACCACTGGCGCCCTTTGCGTAGGGGCAGCCACCCAGGCCGGCGACTGAGGCATCGATGGTGTGAATACCCAGCTCCAGACCGCTGCGCAGGTTGGCCAGCGCCTGACCATAGGTGTCGTGGAAATGCATGGCCAGCTGATCTGGACGCGCAACGTCCAGGCAGGCGGACAACACTTCGTAGACCTGTATTGGAGTGCCAACGCCGATGGTGTCGCCTATCGAGACCTCATAGCAGCCCAGTTTAATTAGCTCCCGCACCGCCATGACCACATCCTGCAACGGTACCTTGCCCTGGTAGGGACAGCCCATGGCGGTGGAGACATAACCGCGCACCGGCAAACCCTTTTCAAGTGCCACCTGGCACACGTCAGTGAAGCGCTGTATGCTTTCCTTGATGCCGCAGTTAATGTTTTTCTGGCTGAATGCTTCGGACGCAGCAGCAAATACTGCCACTTCATCGGCGCCGGCTTGCATAGCGCGATCAAGTCCCTGCAGGTTTGGAGTCAGCGCGGAATAACGCACGCCCGGGCGGCGACGTATCAGTCGGAAGACTTCTTCTGAGTCAGCCATCTGGGGAATCCAGCGTGGTGATACAAAACTGCCGGCCTCTATGCGACGTAATCCCGCAGCGGCCAGCCGTTCTATCAACTCAACTTTGACAGTGGCAGGCACTGTGCCAGGTTCGTTCTGCAGGCCGTCGCGAGCGCCCATTTCCACTAATTGAATCTGTGTGCCAGTCTTGATTGCCATTAGTCAGTAAACTCCATCAAAATCTGATCCGGTTGCACCATATCACCCTCAGCGCACAGCACTGAGTCAATCACAGCGTCGGCCGCGGCGCGCAGGGTATGTTCCATTTTCATTGCCTCCATGATCAGCAGCGCTTGACCCGCCTTGACAGTATCGCCGGGACTCACCTGCACACTGATGATGCGTCCGGGCAATGGCGCGCGGGTCTGCTTGTGATGATCGCCCGCATGCGTGTCGCCGGTCAGCGTCACCGGATCACAGGCGGCAGAAGGGTTGCCGTCGCCAAACAGGGGGCGTAAGTGATGCTGCACAGAATAGGCATTGGAAACGCTACGCCAGGCAGACAGGTGCCCCCAGTCGTTGGCGCTTTTGATAGCCGACGCAGCGCCTGTCGCCGAAGAGGTCATTCGTGCACTATTCCGTCTTACCAGTTCCGCTGCGATAGCGGCCTGATGATCCATAATAAATCCGGTTTGTACCTCGCCCTGGCGAAACGCGTCGGTATCCAGAATCGCGCCCAGGTAATCAGCATTGTTTTCTATGCCATTGATCTGCAATTGACTTAAAGCCTCAGATAGCCGTGCAACTGCTTCTGCCCGAGAGGAGCCATGTGCAATTACTTTTCCAATCATGCTGTCATAGTTCATGCTGATGCGATCACCCGCACGGAAGCCGGCGTCCACCCGGATGTTCTCGCCCCGCGGCCAGCGCAGTGATTCAATCAGCCCGATTGATGGCAGAAAGTCCGGCGCTCCGCTTTCAGCATTAATACGAGCCTCAATAGACCAGCCATCGCGCTGAATCTCATCCTGCGTGACAGGTAAAGGTTCGCCCGACGCTACGCGCAATTGCCATTCAACCAGATCCAGGCCGGTGATCATTTCCGTGACTGGATGCTCAACTTGCAGGCGGGTATTCATTTCCAGAAAATAAAAAGCATCATCCTGATACAAGAACTCCACCGTACCTGCTCCGCTGTAGCCAATGGCCTGCGCTGCACGAACAGCTGCTTCGCCCATAGCCAGCCGCGTGGCGGTTTTTAAGCCCGGGGCAGGTGCCTCTTCTATCAGCTTCTGGTGCCGGCGCTGAATCGAGCAATCACGCTCATGCAGGTGCAGGCAATTACCATGATTGTCAGCGAAGATCTGAACTTCCACATGCCGTGCGCGTGCAAGGTACTTCTCAATCAAGACTTTATCGTCGTTAAACGCCGCTTTCGCCTCACGTTTGACGGCGGCCAGGGCCTCAGAGAATTGTGCCGCATCCTCAACAATGCGCATGCCACGACCACCACCGCCAGACACCGCTTTGATCAGCACGGGATACCCGATCTTGTTCGCCTCGGCCAGTAATGTGTCTGCGGATTGATCATCCCCATGATACCCGGGTAGCAAGGGCACACCTGCCTCAGTCATCAAACGCTTGGCCTGGGACTTAGAGCCCATGGCCGCGATCGCGGAGGCCGGCGGCCCGACAAAAATCAGCCCGGCGTCCACAACCGCCTGAGCAAACTCAGCGTTCTCCGACAGAAAGCCATAGCCAGGGTGGATGGCCTCAGCATCCTCAGCGAGGGCGGTTTCAATAAGGTAGCCCAGGTCCAGGTAAGGATTCTGGGGACGGAGGCGGTCTACGTCCCCAGCGTTAGCTTTAGTTCCAGGCAGACTGCCGGGCGGGGGGAATGTGAGCGAGGGTGTACCCGAGGAACCTTCCCCCCGCCGGGTGGTCTGCCGGCAGGCGCTGACCGACCGGGGGACGTAGACCGCCTCCGTCCCCAGCGCCACATGCAGCGCCCCGCGATCTACCTCAGACCACACCGGCACTGTCCGCACCCCCAGCCGATGCGCAGTGCGGATGATGCGGCAGGCGATCTCGCCCCGGTTGGCGATCAGCAGAGACTTGATCATGCTGTCTCTCCATCATCTGCTATCCAGGGTGCCGGGCGTTTGTCCAGGAAGGCCTGAAGTCCGGCCTGCGCTTCATCGCCGGCGCGTACTCGGGCGATCAATTCGCAGGTGAGTTGCGACAGTTCGGGAGAGGAGGGAACGGGCACCAGTTCGCGAATCAGGGTTTTGGTATCTGCCAGTGAGGCAGGGGCGTTGCGCAGCATTTCCATGGCTCGGGCATGCGCGTAGGCCATCACTGAATCGTCGGCAACGCATTCGTGAACCAGGCCGACGCGCTGAGCGGCGGCGGCATCAAAAACTTCTGCTGTCAGAAAATAGCGCCGTGCCTGATGCGGGCCAATGCGTGACATCACATAAGGGCTGATCACGGCGGGTACCAGACCCAGTTTGACTTCGCTGATACAGAAACGCGCACTGTCGGCGGCGATCACAAAATCAGAGCAGGCGACAATGCCTGTTGCGCCTGCAAACACATTGCCGTGCACGGCCGCAATCACCGGTTTGGGAAAGCGATGTAATGTCTGCAGCATGGCTGACAGGCGACCGGCATCGGCAACATTTTCAGCATGCGAAAAGTTCACCATGGACTTCATGTAATTCAGATCAGCACCGGAGCAGAAACTTTTGCCGCGACCGGCGATGATGACGACGCGAGTCGACGAATCATCACGCAAGGTGTCCAGTGCGCGATGAATGGCGGCAATCAGCGCAGGGTCAAAGGCGTTGTGTTTCTCGGGTCGATTCAGCCAGATTTCTGCGATGCCACTTGCCGGCTTTTCAATCTGCAATACATCACTAAAATTTTTGTCAGACATCCTGCTTTTCCTCACATCCTGAATACGCCAAAGCGGGTGTCCTGTGCTGGTGCATGGCGCGCCGCGAATAAAGACAGGCCCAGTACGGTGCGTGTGTCCGCCGGGGCGATGATGCCATCGTCCCAGAGTCTGGCACTGGCGTAATAAGGATGTCCCTCATGTTCATATTTATCTTCGATGGGTTTTTTGAAGAGACGTTCTTCATCTGCGGTCCAGGGCGTTCCTTTGGAGGCCAGCCATTCGCCGCGAAGCTGTGCCAACACGCCGGCAGCCTGTGGTCCGCCCATCACCGAGATGCGTGCATTCGGCCAGGTCCACAAAAAGCGTGGATCATAGGCACGACCGCACATGCCATAATTGCCCGCGCCAAAACTGCCGCCGATCAACACTGTCAGCTTTGGAACATTCGCCGTGGCTACGGCGTTAACCAATTTCGCGCCGTTTTTGGCAATACCTTCATGCTCGTATTTCTTGCCTACCATAAAGCCGGTGATGTTTTGCAAAAAGAGCAGGGGTATGCCGCGCTGGCAACACAGCTGAATAAAATGTGCACCCTTCAGCGCACTTTCCGAAAACAGTATGCCGTTATTGGCAAGAATGCCCACCGGCTGGCCGAAGATGTCCGCAAAACCACAAACCAGAGTTGAACCGTAAAGTGGTTTGAACTCATCAAACACGGAGCCATCTACAATGCGCGCGATAATTTCCCGTACATCATAAGGCGTGCGAACATCCGCAGGGACGATGCCGTAAATCTCGTCCGTGTCGTATAAAGGGGCAGGTGCATTTAAATTCAGCGAGACTCCGGTTCTGTTCAGCCTGGCGATACTGCGACGCACCAGCGCCAGGGCATGCATATCATTATCGGCCAACTGATCAGCAACGCCGGAGATCTCGGCATGCACACGTCCACCGCCCAATTCCTCCGCCGAGACTTCCTCGCCGGTTGCTGCCTTAACGAGCGGCGGGCCACCCAGAAAAATCGTACCCTGATCACGGACAATAATCGATTCATCTGCCATGGCCGGCACGTAGGCACCGCCAGCGGTACATGAGCCCATCACTGCGGCAATCTGCGGTATTCCCGCGGCAGACATGCGTGCCTGATTAAAAAATATTCGCCCGAAGTGTTCACGATCCGGAAACACCTCTGCCTGATGCGGCAGATTGGCGCCGCCGGAATCAACCAGATAGATGCAGGGCAGGTGGTTCTCTGCCGCAATCTGCTGCGCCCGCAGATGCTTTTTCACACTCAAAGGGTAATACGTGCCACCTTTGACGGTAGCGTCGTTGGCCACAATCACACAGGCCTGCCCGGAAACCATACCGATGCCACTGATCAGTCCAGCGCCGGGAATGTCATCATCGTAAACCTGCCAGGCCGCCAGCTGCGAAAACTCCAGAAACGGCGACCCGGTATCCAGTAGCGCCTCAACCCGTTCACGCGGCAACAATTTACCGCGTGACACATGGCGCTCACGCGACTTCTCATCACCCCCCAGCGCAAGCTGAGCGGTCAACGCCTGCAACTCATCGCGCAGCCGTGTGTGATGCGCATAATTATGCTTGAACTCCGGGGAGTTCCGATCAACCGTACTCTGAATCCGTTTCATAATATCTCCCTGGCAGCTAGAACAGCTTCGATCGAAAGCGGGGCAGGTGAGTGCGGGCACCGTTGGAACTGGCCACCATCATTGCCTGCCCAGCCGGCGCTGCGGAACTCACCCTCGCTGCGCTGGGGACGGAGGCGGTCTACGTCCCCAGCGCCGCTGTTCAATCCAGGCGAGTTGCCGGGCGGGGGGAATGTGAGCGAGGGTGTACCCGAGGAACCTTCCCCCCGCCCGGTAGCTTGCCGGTTGGCGCTAACAGAAAAGGGGACGTAGACCGCCTCCGTCCCCCGCGTTACACCCAGCGGAAAACCGGCGCATGTTCTGCTCAATGCTGAGTCCGCGAGACGGCTTGAGCGGGTAATGCCTGACGCACCCACCAAAGCCAATTCCAGGCCTTGGCAGCCGGATGTCAGGTCGGATCCAATCAGGCCATGCTTTCTTGTTTCCCCGTACAACCGAATAAGCGCGAGGCCTGTCCGAGTCCCGAGCCGCTGTGCGGCGAGGTCGAGTTCCGCAGCGCCGGTTGTACGGGGGAACAAGATGGCCGGATCCGACCTGACATCCGGTTGCCATGGCCGATAGGCACTGAAGGCGGACGCGGAAGAGATTACCCGCTCAAGCCGTCTCACGGAACAGCTCCCGGCCAATCAGCATGCGCCGGATTTCCTGCGTCCCCGCGCCAATCTCGTACAGCTTGGCATCACGCAGCAGCCGCCCCGTCGGATAGTCATTGATATACCCGTTGCCACCCAGAATCTGAATCGCCTCCAGGGCCAGCTTCGTTGCATGATCCGAACTGAACAGAATCGCGCCGGCCGCATCCTTGCGCGTTGTTTCGCCCCGATCACAGGCCCGGGCTACCGCGTACACATAGGCTCGCGAGGCGTTCAGCGCCGTGTACATGTCTGCCACCTTGCCCTGAATAAATTGAAACTCCCCGATGGACTGCCCAAACTGCTTGCGATCGTGCACATAAGGCACCACCACATCCATACAGGCCTGCATGATGCCCAGTGGCCCCCCGGACAGCACCACGCGCTCGTAATCCAGTCCGCTCATCAGCACCTGAACGCCGCGGTTCTCGCCACCCAGAATCTGGCTGGCCGGCACACGACAGTCTTCAAAAACCAGTTCGCAGGTATTGGAGCCACGCATGCCCAGCTTGTCCAGTTTGGGAGAGCGGGAAAAGCCCTTCAGATCCCGTTCGACGATAAATGCCGTGATGCCGTGAGGACCTGCGTCCAGATCGGTTTTGGCGTAGATAACATAGACGTGTGCATCGGGGCCGTTGGTGATCCACATTTTGCTGCCGTTCAGCACAAAATCATCGCCATCGCGCCGCGCGGTCAGTTGCATGCTGACTACATCGGAGCCAGCATTGTGTTCACTCATGGCCAGCGCGCCGGTGTGTTCGCCAGAGATCAGTTTTGGCAGATAATGGCGTCGCTGTTCATCTGTGCCGTTACGGAAAATCTGGTTCACACACAGATTGGAGTGAGCGCCGTAGCTCAGGCCAACGCTGGCAGACGCGCGGCTGATTTCCTCAGCAACGATCACATGAGCCAGATAACCCATGTCGGCGCCGCCATATTCCTCAGAGACAGTAATGCCCAGCAAACCCAGGTCGCCCATTTTGCGCCATAGCTCAGCCGGAAAGTCATTGCTCTGATCGATTTCGGCGGCGCGCGGGGCAATTTCCCGGGCGGCAAACTGCTGCACCTGGTCTTGCAGCATGCGCAGGCTTTCGTCGAAATCGAAACTCAGTTGGGGGTAGTGCATGAATCCGCTCCCGCTTTGGTTTTTGTCATTGTCTTGCGACCGATTCTAAACCAAAAATGAACGGATTCACACGTCAGGCAGAGAACTGCTTCACCAGCTCATGCATCGCCGAAATGTCACGCGCCAGGCGCTTGCTGATGTCTGCAGTGGAGGCCGAGGCCTCGCTGGTACGCTCGGACTGTGTCTGGATATTGACGATATTACGGTTTACTTCCTCGGCCACCGCGCTTTGCTCCTCAACCGCCGTGGCCACCTGGAAGGTCATATTGCGAATGTCTGACACAGCCTTGCTGATAGAGGTATAGGCCTGGCCGGCCTCCTGGTTGAAGTTCACACAGCGCTGAGCTTTTTCCTGGGCGCTGGCAATTGACTCCACACAGCTCTGGGTGCTGCCCTGAATACGGTTGATGATTTCCTTAATCTGCACAGTAGAGTTCTGGGTGCGCTGCGCCAGAGTGCGCACCTCGTCTGCCACCACGGCAAAACCGCGACCCTGCTCACCGGCACGCGCCGCCTCAATGGCGGCATTAAGAGCCAGCAGATTAGTCTGCTCGGCAATACCGTTGATCACCTCAATGACTGAGCCGATGGCCGTGCTGTCTTCACCCAGATCCTCGATCATGCGGGTAATATCGTCGATATTGGTGGCCAGCTGGGTGGTGGCAGACAGGCTTTCGTCAATCGACTGATGACCATTAACGACGTTCTGGTCAGCCTGTTCGGCTGCTGTTGAGGTGTTAGCGGTGTTGCTGGCCACTTCCTGAATGGCACTGGACATTTCCGTAACGGCCGATGAGACCGAGGCCAGTTCGGCTTCCTGATGATTGATGGCGGTGTCGGTTTCCGCAACGGCGGCGTTGGCCTGTGCGGCCAGCTGATCGAGGCGTGAAGCCGACTCATCCACCCGTTTCAGAATGGTATCAACCTGTGATTTACGTGCCTTGATGGCCAGCTCAATGCTGCCCAGTTCATTGCGATGGCCGGTATACACCAGGCGGGCCAGGGGGTCGTCGATAATCGTCTCGGCCTGTTCCACCAGCGGGGTCAGTTGCGATAGCAGCGCCGCCGTGCCACCCAGACCGGCCAGTGCCGCCAGCACCGCCAGTGCCGTGCCGGCCAGTCCATCCAGTGCCGGCACCAGTACCACGGCCAGCATCAGTGCCACGGCCAGTGCCTGTACCGCCAGTACGCTCTGCCGCCAGCCCAGCATGGCTTGCAGGCGCACCGACATTCCGCGACGGATCTTGCCGTACAGCGACTCCGCGGCATCCACATGCACCTGGTCTGGGCAAGAGCGAACCGACTGATAGCCAGTCACCTTGCCGCCCTCATAAACCGGTGTTACGTAGGCATCCACCCAGTAATAATCGCCATTTTTGCACTGGTTTTTGACCATGCCCATCCAGGGTTTGCCCTGTTGAACGGTATCCCACAGCGCCTTAAAGGCATCCTTTGGCATGTCCGGATGACGCACAATATTATGCGGCGAGCCGACCAGCTCCTGCTCGGTAAAACCTGAAATCTTGATAAATTCCGGATTGGCGTAGCGGATGTAGCTCTTCAGGTCAGTGGTGGAGACCAGCTTCTCACTGGCGGAGAAGTTTCTGCGTTCAGCCATGGTGTTGTCTCTTCGTAATGCGCTGTGGGTTTACAGCTTTAATAACGGCGGCGATGCAGGAAACTTAAGTTGATGTAAGTAAAATCTGACATGCTATTCGGAGCAGGGGGAATGCTGCATTGACAGGTGCTGCCGGTACCAGGAGACAAACTGCCCGGCGGGGGCAGGGCGATGGCAGTAGAAGCCCTGTGTATGGTCGCACTGGTAACTGCGCAGAAAGTTAAGCTGATCAACGTTCTCCACGCCTTCGGCAACGACTGTCAGACCCAGGGTTTTACCCATGGAGATTATGGCCTTGCTGATGGCCTGGTCTTCGCGGCTGATGGCCAGGTCGCGGACAAAAGCCCGGTCAATCTTGAGTGTGTCGATCGGATAGTGGCGCAACTGTCCCAGCGAGGAATAGCCGGTGCCAAAATCGTCCAGCGCAAAGCGCACGCCCATGCCCTGAATCTTTTTCATCAGCGCGATACTGGTATCGGGATTTTGCACCACCAGACTCTCGGTGATCTCCAGCTCCAGGCGATGAGCGGCGATGCCGCTGTTTGTTAATGCTGACTTGATCTGTTTGCGCAGATCTGGCGAGTTAAATTGTCGGGCCGACAGGTTCACTGCCATGTGCAGCGGCGGCAGACCCAGGGCGTCCCATTCACTGAGCTGCTGAAGGGCGGTTTCCAGTGCCCATTCACCCAGTGGCACTATCATGCCATTGTCCTCGGCGATAGGTATAAACTGTGCCGGCGAAATTTCACCCAGCTCCGGATGATGCCAGCGCATCAGGGCTTCCACCCCAACAACACGGCCTTCGTCTATTGACAATTTTGCCTGGTAATACAGGCTGAGTTGTCCGTTGGCCAGGGCGTGGCGCAGCTGCACGGCCAGATTGGCGCGTTCCTGGCTGTGTTGATGCAGCCGTGCCGAATAACACTGCACATTATTGCGACCGGTTTCCTTGGCTGCATACATGGCTGTGTCGGCATGATTCATGACTTCTTCTTCGTTGCGCGCATCTTCGCCAAACAGACTGATGCCGATACTGCCACCAATCAGAAACTCTCTATCGTCCATCTTGATGGGTTGGCTGAAGGTTTTCAGAATGTTCTCGGCAATGTGTAAGGCTTTATCCCGCTCGCTCACCCGGTTTAGCAGCACCACAAACTCATCGCCGCCCAGGCGGGCCACGATGTCGCTTTCACGCAGCGGTTCTTTCAGCCGATTGGCCACTGCCGCCAGCAACTGGTCTCCGGTGTTATGACCAAAGGTGTCGTTCACGTTTTTAAATCGGTCCAGGTCGATAAACAGCACCGCAAAACGATGATCTTTATAGCGATTGGCCGTGCGGATGGTGCTGCGCAATAACTCCTGAAACATGACACGGTTGGGCAGGCCGGTCAGCATGTCATGCGTGGCCAGATGTTTAATGCGATTGGAGGCCTGTTTGCGTTCGGTGATATCGCGTGCGATCCCCCGGTAACCGGCAAAGCGCTCATTGTCAAAAATGGGTTCGCCAGCAAGCGTAAAGTAATATACCCGACCCGCTGAGTTGGTAAAGGACAGGTCAATGTCGCGGAATGCTTTCTTTTTGCGCAGCAGACTTTTGAAGCGACGCCAGGTGCCACTGTCTGGTTCGACCCCGGGCAGGTCCCACATGCGGTTGCCTATCAGCATCTGCACAGCTTCCCGGTTAAGTTCATCCTCAATGCGTCCTTCGTACTGCTGCACCTTTAATCTGGCATCCATCTCCCAGTAATAGTCTGATGTCAGGTGAACCAGGCTGCGAAAGCGTTCCTCGTTCCGGCGAATGGCTTCTGCCGCGCGCGCCTGCTCCTCATCCGCCGCAAAGTTATCCAGTGCAAAGGAAATATTGTCGGCCATGCTCTGCAGGATGGATTGGGTTTCAGGGTCGAACATGTTGACCGGCCGGGCATAAAACAGCATCACTGCCACGCACTGTTTACGTTTAAACAGGGGGTAGGCCGCCGCGCTGCCGATATCAAACTGTTCCGCCAGGTCATGCCACGGGCGCGTACGTTCATCGGTCTTGAAATGATTGCTCAGCATGGCTTTATGCTGTCGCCAGGCTTCACTGGTCAGGCCACGTCCTTCAGGAATATCCGGTGTGGTGGTGACCAGTATTTTTTCTGGCTGCCGGGTGTAATTGCCGGCATTGGCAATTGCCTTGAAGCGACCACTTGGCAGCGGGCTGAGGATGGAGGTGATCGTAAACAGTCCTGAAGACACGGCTGCTGTGCAGACATCCTGAAACAGCGATTGTTCGCTCTCGGCGCGTAAAATGGCCTCGTTGGTCAGACTCAGTGCCGAAAACATGCGTTGCAGGTGCAGGGCCCGGTTTTCAGCGCGTTTACGATCGGTTATATCGCGTGCCACGCCAATGATAACCCAGCGGCCGTCGATTTGCGTTGCCCGGCTGTAGACCTCCAGGGCACGCTCTTCGCCATCGGGCCGGGTCATAACACGTTCAATTCGGCTGCTCTGACCCTCAAAAATGAGTCTGTCGTAACGCTGAATCAGTTCCTGCTCGGAGGAGTCCAGTATCTTGGAAGGACCGGCCTTCAGCATCTCCTGACGGCTCATGCCCAGCTCCAGGCACGCAGTATTGTTCACATCAGTGAAGCTCAGGGTTTCTCTGTCGACCAGGAAAATCATATCCAGAGAGGTATCCATGGCGGCACGGAAACGCTGTAGATTGGCGTTAACAGCCGAGGCGTCACTCAGATCAACGGCAACACACAGATAGTGACTGAGGGTCAGGTCGCTGTTAAAAACCGGTGTGCCGGTAATCTGCAGATCGCAGGGGCGGCCGGAGGTCAGTATGCGGACAGCGATTTGCCGGAATGGTTGATGGCTGGCAAGTGTTTTGCACCATTGCTGACGTTCATCAGGCTGCACAAGCGCATCTAATGCTGAAACCTGGATGGCCCGCGCCGCGCGTTCTGTCTTGGCCGCGTAATTAAAAATCTGCAGGCACTGGCCGTCCTGCGCCATCGACCAGAACAGGTCAGCCGACAGCGACAGCAGGCTATGTGATACATCCAATGTATTCGTCATTCAATCCTCTAGACCAGTGATTGACAGGCTTTTTCCAGCAAAGCCAGACCTTCCTCCACTTCCTGTGCGCTGATGATCAGCGGCGGCAATAGCCGAATTGAATTGCCGCCGGCTTTCACCGCCAGCATACCCTGCGCCTGCAGTGCTTTAATCATATCGGCATTGCTGCCCAGGCACTTGAGGCCCACCATCAGACCCAGGCCGGTGTGGCCGCCGATCAGGCCGGGGTAGCGTTGTGTCAGCTCATCAATGCCGGCTCGCAGCTGTCCGGCACGTTCGCTCACCGTGTCCAGAAATCCCGGACCGGTTAACACGTCCAGTACGGCGTTGCCGACGGCGGTTGCCAGCGGGTTACCGCCAAAGGTGCTGCCATGGGTGCCGGCGGTCATCACTTCCGCCACGTGCTCTTTGGACAGGCAGGCGCCAATGGGGAAGCCGCCGCCCAAGCCTTTGGCTGAGGCCAGAATATCGGGCTGCACGCCCAGCGCTTCGTGTGCAAACAGGTAGCCGGTGCGCCCCATGCCAGACTGCACCTCGTCAAACATCAGCAGTATGCCGTGTTCGTAACACAGATCGCGGATCGCCTGCAGGTACTCTGTTGGCGCGGCACGGATGCCTCCCTCGCCCTGCACCGGCTCCAGAATAACGCCTGCCGTCTGCCCGGTAATCGCGGCCTGCAGGGCTTCCAGATCACCAAAAGGCACCTGATCAAAGCCGCTGTCACCGACCAGGAAACCCTCGGTGTGCAGTGGATTACGGCAGGCAGCAACCGGCGCCAGAGTGCGACCATGGAAGGATTGCGTGAGCGTAATGATGCGTGTGCGCGCTTTGTTGCCATGATGATAATGATAACGACGCATCATTTTGAAGCCGCATTCCACCGCCTCGGTGCCAGAGTTGGCAAAAAACACCCGGTCCGCAAAACTCAGATCCACCAGCCTTTGAGCGAGCCGCTCGGTGGGAATGATGCTGAACAGGTTGGAGGTATGCCACAGCGTTTCCGCCTGAGTCTGCAGTGCCTTGACCAGATGTGGATGGCAATGGCCCAGACAGTTGACCGCAATACCACTGGTGAAATCCAGGTAGCGCTGATTGTCGGCTGTGTACAGATACACCCCCTGTCCACGGGCAAACTGCAGCTCGGGGTGGCCGTAGTTGGCCATTAATGCGGAAGGGGTTGGCGCTGGATTCATCGGGTCATTCCTTGTGGCTTGAAGCGGGTAGTGGTTGATGGCTGTTTTCTTAATAGAACAGCTGTTCGTGATATTCTAGGCACCTCACGGGCAGATGTATAGCAGGGGATTACTATGTGGTTTACAGATAAAAGCAAAATGCCAACGGCAGAGACGGCCTTGCCTGGCCGGGAGGCAGCCATGCAGATCAGCGGTGTGCATTTTGTCAGCGGGCATCGTATCGCAGCACCGCTGCCGGCGGGGTTGTCAGAGGCCGTCTTTGGTCTGGGCTGTTTCTGGGGAGCGGAGCGCGTATTCTGGCAACTGCCGGGTGTCTACAGCACTGCAGTGGGGTATGCCGGCGGCTTCACACCCAACCCGACCTACGAAGAAGTCTGCAGCGGCCAGACCGGTCACACCGAAGTGGTACGCGTCTACTTTGATCCCGCCGTCATCAGCTATCAGGATCTGCTGGCCGTCTTCTGGCGCTCGCACAACCCCACCGAAGGCATGCGCCAGGGCAACGACCAAGGTACACAATACCGCTCGGCCATCTATACGCTTGATGCCGGGCAGCAGGCAGCTGCTGAAGCCAGCATGGCGCAGGCCCAGCAGCGCCTGAGCGACGCCGGTTTTGGTGCCATCACTACAGAAATCAAGCCGCTGGCCGACTTCTATTACGCTGAAGAGTATCACCAGCAGTACCTGGCGAAGAATCCTGACGGCTACTGCGGGATCCGCGGGCTGCAGTGCCTCATCTGACACGGGGGACGGAGGCGGTCTACGTCCCCATTGGTTCTGCGCAGCCACCCTCACCCCTTGTGCCACCGATCCGGCACTGGGGACGTAGACCGCCTCCGTCCCCAGCGCAGGAATTAGCTTCTGTAGAAATGTCACACAAATGACACATAAGTGACGTTAAAATGTCACGTAACTGTCTTGTAACAGAATGATGACATTCTGTTAAATGGTCAAAAACCGGAGGCAGTACGATGCACACAGGCCTGCAGAACAGCGGGTTTTATACAGAAAGGAGAGAGTCTAGGTGAAATATTCCTGTTGGGCACTGGGTGCCACACTGGCGGCGGCAGTCAGTTCTGGGGCGGTTGCGCAATCCGTTGATTTTTCGGGGGATCTGCGGTTTGGTTACATATTTGCGGATCGTGATGAGCGTGACGGCACAAACATCGACTCAGATGAGTTGCGTCTGCGTGCCCGGGCCGGGCTGCAGTGGAATGCATCAGAGGTTTACAGCTTTAAGGTGCGTTATGCGGGACTGGTTAATAATGAGGATAACGTAGACGGCCTCAGACTATACCGCGGCACCGGCAGTCAGGGCAGCCTGCGGCCGGGTCAAAGCACGCTGGATGAACTTTATGTGCGCGCCCGTTATGGTAACTGGACACACACTGTTGGCCGCTTTCAGACCAATGCTCGACTGGTGGGTGTGATTGGCCGTACCTTCAGCCGCATCAATTCGGGCGGCTACAACATCAGCTGGACGGATGGTATCCGCAGCGTCTACAGCGATGGCAATGGCTGGAACTACACGGTGATTGTTGAGCGCAACGACAAGGAGCAGGGTGCCAGTGCCGAGCGCCGAGCGCCGTTGGGTTTTGACAAGTCATCCAGCCGCGCCACGTATTACTTCGCCATCGACAGTCGCGATACCGATGGTCTGTGGGCGCAGCGTTCACTGGACCTGACCTACATCCCCAGCGCGCTCTACAGCAACGGCTTCACCAGCACGGCAACTGAGAACTATCTGGGTATCACCGGTCGGGTGGCTATGCAGACTTCGCTGCAAAATGGCATGCGGCTGGTAGGTGGTGTGCAGGTGGGCTATGCGCCGGAAACCCCGCGCAACGCAGTGATGGGACTTCCGGGTACAGGTGACGCGGACTCGCTGTCCTGGACCTTTTCAGGCAACCTGATGAATATTGCGCCGGGGCACAGCCTGGGTGTGATGTATGGCAAGAACGAAGCCGGCTGGCTGCTGTCCTCTGACTTGCGTGCCAACTCTGAAATTTCAGAGGTGCGTTATGCCTGGCGCCCGATGTCAGGTCACCTGTTCGAGGTGCGTCTGCGTCATCGTGAGGACCTGGTGAAGCCGATTGCGGCATTGCGCAAGCGATCTGAGGTCGATGGATTCCTGCGCTATACGATCAGTTTGTGAGTGGCACTGGGGACAGTTGCTGACGCTGGGGACAGCAGCCGTCCCCAGCGTCAGCAACTGTCCCCAGCGCCAACGCTGTCTTCGGCGACACCAAGCAGGCGGCGTGAGACGAACATGTAGATGGCAAACAGTGCCAGGAAGCCGGTGAACATCATGCCATCGGGCAGGGCTGCAAAGTGACCGGCCAGACCGATCAGGCCGAAGACAATAGCTGCGCCGTGCATCATCAACACGGTCTGTTTAACGTTAAAACCAGCGTTCAGCAGGCGGTGATGTAAATGATCCCGACCCGGAGAGAAGGGAGAGCGGCCCTGCAACGGGCGACGAATCAGCAGGCTGACCGTATCGATAAGAGGGACTGCCAGAAACCAGAGTGCTGTCACCGGCGCGATGAAGGCATTCTCGCCCTGTGACGCCGCAATCACCAGCCAGGCCAGGATAAAACCGAGCAAGGTGCTGCCGGCATCTCCCAGGTATACCAGGGCACTTTTTTTCCAGAGTAAGCGGAAATTGAAGGCCAGGAAGGCCAGCAGAGAGACGATGAGGATCTGACTGAAGCTCAGGATGGAGCTTTGGCCGGAACTTAGCGCGGCGATGGACAGCATCACCAGTGCGATCACAACCAGACCACCGGACAGGCCATCCAGACCGTCACTCATATTGACCGCATTGATGACACCTACGGTGGCAAACAGGGTTACCGGTACAGCCAGCAGTCCCAGCTCGACAGGGCCCAGGAACAGGATATCCCCGAACGAGCGGATCTGTATGCCCGCACTGACGGCCATTACCCAGGCTGCCACTGCGTGCATGGACATGCGAAGTGATGCCCGGATATCAAACAGATCATCCAGCACTCCCACAAACAGCACGAGTCCGGAGATTGCAAGCAATATCAGGTAGTCATTCATCAGGACCGGGGAGAGCATACAAATGGCGAGTGTGCCCAGATAAATGCCCAAACCGCCTATCATCGGTGTGGGAGTCTGGTGAGTCTTGCGTCCGCCCGGAATATCAATAAGGCCAACGCGGCTGGCCAGGGGCCTCAGCGCGAGTAATGCAAAGCATGTTACCGCGAAGGTGCTGATCAACGCATAGAGAGCCATTTGATTTACGTCCTGTCCTACTTTGCCACCGACCAGAGCGACCCGACTGTCGCCGCGGGTCGAGCCGTGGTATCAAGGTGAATTCAATTTGATTCCGTTAAAACCAAAGGCAGCCATGAGGCTGCCTTTGTGTCTGCCTGGTCTCAGTCAGCGGCTCCGTACAGTATCTGGGCGCCGTTGGCTGAAATCACCTTGTAGTCGACAATGCCATCACCGTTCAGATCCATGGTCTGGTAAGCAATGCCAAACTCATCCTTGTTAATCGCATGGAAGACCTGCTCCGCCTCACTCAATGGCGTGACAAAGAAGCTGGCCTTGAAGCGACCAATGCCCGGCAGCGTGATAAAGCCGTTGTCACGGTTGGCCCGCGCGGCAATACCCAGCGCTTCCATGCTCTGGAAGAAGTCAGCATTGTCAACGAACGGCTGTACCTTCTGGGTGACGCCATTAGCACAGTTGACGCCGTAGGCATAGCCGGCCGAGTTAGCCGGACCGGTCGGATCGGTGAAGCTGATCGCGCCACAGTTGCTGACATCCTGATCGGTCAGGTTGTCATAGGCAAAGGCACCAGAGAAGCGCTCACCGCCACCGAGATCCAGCGAGATGGTAGCGTTATTGCGCAGCGTGAAGCCAAAGCCGGCATCTTCCACCGCCGTGGTGAAACCACCCAGATTCAGCGCCACCGGTGCCAGTTCTACCGCAATACCGTCTGTCACAATGATGCCGCGTCCGTCACGACGGATACGGATGCCATTGGGCACCACCGCCGGCACTGAGCGCACCGCGACAATGGCGCCGGCGTAGGTTTCGCCCGGCAATATAATGGTCACTGCGCCTGTTTCGGCATCAACAACGATTTCCGATTCCTCGGCAGTCACGGCGGTGACAGTACCGGTTCGTCCGTCACTGACCATCAGCGTGGATTGACCACCGGTGCCGCGGAACAAGGCCCGCAAGCGATCCAGTACACTGGTGCCGCCCACCTGAACATTGTTCGGGTCTACCGCCGGTCTGTCATCAACGACTGTTGGTGGAATCTCCAGCGTCTGGTTGAAGACATCTTCCAGCAGATCCTCGTTCTGTTCCAGAACCTGACGGATTTCCTCATCACTGGGCAACTCTTCACCTTCGCTCAGGGTTTCGCGGATCGCTTCACGGGCCGCCGCTGTCGCAATGGAGGCACTGGCATCGCGTACCGCATTGACCACCGTCTCATCGGCGCCTACACCCAGGTTCTTGGTGGCCTGGATGATTTCGTTGGCAGAGCGGGCCAGCTCGGCAATCTGAGCCTTGCTGGTGGTGTTCTGGGAGACATCACCGGCCGACTTGAGCAGGTTGGTGCTGGCCGTTTTGACCGTGTTGCTGTCCTCATCAGAGAGCTTGGTACCACCCTGGGTCGTTCGGGTGGCCAGCGCCGTGAAGGTGCTGGCGGCGTTTTTCACGGTATTGGAGACCGTGGTGGTGATTGTTGCCTTGTTCTCTTCCGTGGAAGCCTTGGATACGTTAGAGGCCAGCGTGGTCGTGGTACTGGTGCTCTGAATGGCCTTCAGCGCCGTCGAGGTGGTTACCGTACCGCTGGTGACCGCTTTTTGCAGATCCCGGGTGGTTTCCTCCGCCTTGGTGGCGGCGGTGGTGGTCGTGGTAGCTACTTCCTGCGAAACCGTACCACCTGTCTGGATCAGTTCATCCAGATTGCCGGTCTGCTGCTGCAGATTTTCGTTATCGTTATTCTGCTGCGTAATGGTATCAAGCACCTCAGTGTTGCTGGGTGCGGGTACAAAGGTTGCCACGTTCACCGTTACCACGGTCTCGGACTCTCCGCCGCGAGAATCGACGGCGCGGAAGGTGACCGGAGTGTCCCCATCGGGGAAGCGACGACTGAGCACCGCTCCACTGCTGGTTTCGCCCAGTGCTGTCCACTGTCGCAGCACGATGTCGTCACCGTCCGCGTCAGTGACATTGGCGGTCAGGGTGACAGCCTCACCGGCCAGCGCATCGGTATCCTCATAAGAGGTTGGGCCTACAATCTCGATGGTCGGGTTGTTGTTGGCAGGTGGCTCCTCGCCAGAGCTGTCTCGGGCTCGCACGATGACCACGGCGGTGGCGGTGCCGGCTTTGTTGAAATCGTCCGTGAACTGGATGTTTGCGGTTACTGTGCCGCCAGACTCCGAAACGGTTACTGGGGAAAAGCTGACGGTGGAAGATCCAGAAGTTGAGTCGACCACTATGGGTCCGGGGCCAATGCCGAAATCCCCGTCAGTTGCAAAAGTCAAAAATGTGCCGGGACCAGACATTCGACCCTCCGGGTCGACGGCGTTCCAGGTGAAAGTGACGTCTTGATCATAATCGACAGTAGTTGAACTGCCGCCATTCACCGTCAGTGTTACCACCGGTGCCTGGTTCTCACGCACTTCCACCGTTACCGCATCGGAAGTGGCCTCGCCGCCCTTGCCATCACTGGCGATAAAGAACACGGTATTCGCCCCGTCAACGGGCAGTGTCAGGCTGGGGCTGGCCCCGCTGCCGGCAGAGTTGCCGTTGACAAACCATTCATAGGTGAGGTCATCGCCATCGGGATCCGTCGCAGTGGCCGAGAAGCCGCCGAGTGTTTCACCGGCCTTGCCATCGGTATCGAGAATGGGGCTGGAAGGTGCGCCGATGGCCAGGCCTTCAGGTGCCTGGTTGGGCGCCGGAGCCGGTTCGCTCACGGTGATAGTGGCTGAGGTCGTGCTCACGCCGCCTTTCTCATCGGTGGCCCGGAAGGTCACAGTGGTGTCGCCATTGTTCAATGACAGGTTGGCTGAGGTGCCTGTTGCCACCACGTTGCCACCAACCAGCCACTCAGTGCTGGCGATGCCGTGATAGTCATCGGCATCGGTTGCGGTTGCAGTGACTGCCACGGTGTATGGTTCGGTGCCAGTGTCGTTGGTAAATGAGGTGGCGCTGGTAATAGACACGGCTGGCAGATGGCAGTTCTCTACAATGGCAGTCTGTGCGGTCGCCGCAGTCCCGGGGCTGCCGACGGTCAGGGTGCCGATGGCGGCGTGTGCCGACGGGATTTTGTTGGCCAGAGCGCTGCTGCTCAGATTGAATACATTGGCTGACTGCAGATCGCTGATCTGCGGACAGCTGGCCATGACGCGCGGGAACAGCGAGAAAGTACCGCCGTTTTCATGTCCGACCCGCACGGTGGTCGGTCCGGCCACCGGTTGGATCAGCACGCCGTAGTCATAGTGAGCGCCGCTACCAAAGGCGCCATTCATGATCTCATCAAACAGAGCATTATTGTTGGAGAGAGCGTTGAAGATGGTGCCCACATTCAGACGGATATTTTTGGTAGCCCCGTCAAATGACAGCATATTGGCCTTGGCTTCAAAGTCTTCTGTGGCCAGAGACAGATTGCCGCGTCGGGCACGGATCTCGATATTATCGTAGTTGGCCTGGCCGCTGGTGACCATGTTGACGCTCTGGATGACATTGGTGCCGCCGACGTCGGCCACGATGACCCGGGCCACACCCATGGTCATGTTGAGCACGTGATTCTCATTGGTCTGGCTTTCTACATGCAGGCCGATACGCACAAAGTAGTCGCCGGGAGCGGCATCAACCACATTGAGCTGGAAGCCGATATCGGGCACCACAAACCCGGGGTTGGTGGCCAGAGTGGCCGAGCTGGCAACGCCGTTTGCGCCGACGGTGACGGTCTGCAGGGTGTTGCCGTTAGTGTCCAGCCAAGCCACTGAGTTGTTGGCGAGCGCGAAATCGCCCGCCTGGCTTGCCGTACCTGCGCCAGCCAGCAGACTGGCGGCGACCACCTGGCTGAGCAATTTTTTCTTGAACCGGGTCTTGTTGTTCATTTTGCGTATCCCTCTGGTACCTTGGATTTCTTTAGTTTTCAACATGTTGGGAGGTCAAATTAAAACAAATTGCTTAAGACTTGGCTCGTCAGCCACAAAATTGCCAGCAATAGTGTAAAAATTTGTAATCATTTTCGCTCTCAAATATGTCAAGAATTTGACTTTGCTTCAAGAGCTTAAAGCGATTGTTGAGAATTTTTTTCTACACGGGGAGTATAAACTCGCACGTAGCCGCTTCCAATTAGCTGTTTGGCTAATCAGAAGCGGCTACGTGCAGTCAAGAAAGGTCAGGGTGTGCCGTACAGAACCTGCACGCCATTTGGCGAAATGATGCTGTAATCCATAATGCCGTCGCCATTCACATCACCGGCGCGGAAAGCAATGTCAAAACTGTCCTTGTTTGCTGCATGGAAACTGCTGTCGGCGGCTGTCAGGGGGCTGACAAAGAAGCCTGGCTTGAAGCGCCCGACGCCGCCAACCGTGATCATGCCGGTACTGCGATCCACTCGGCCTGTCAGACCTTCAGCTTCAAGACTGTCGAAGAAGTCACTGTTATCGACAAATGGCTGCATGGTCTGCGACACGCCATTGGCGCAGTTAACACCAAACGCGTGATTGGCCGAATTGACGGGGCCGGCCGGGTCTGCAAAGGTCACGGCACCGCAGTTGGTCACCGTCTTGCCGTCCAGATTGTCATAGGCAAATGCGCCCGAGAAGCGTTCACCGTTGCCCAGGTCCAGCGAAACGGATGCATTGTCGCGCAGTGAGAACGGGAAGCCGGCCGCTTCCACGGCGGCCGCAAAACCCAGTACATCCAGTGCGATAGGTGCCAATTCTACAGCAATGCCTTCGGTGACAATCACACCCCGGCCATCGCGGCGCAGACGAATGCCGTTGGGTACGGTAGTCGGCACCGACTTGACCGAGACTATGGCGCCGGCATAGGTTTCGCCGGGTAGCTGCACAACCACCGAACCGGTAGCCTCATCCACAATGATGTCCGCTTCGTCGGCAGTAATTGCCGCAATGCCGCCCGTGCCGCCGCGGTTGTCGATCAGCGACAGCAATCCGGCTGTGCCACGGAACAGGGCCTGCAGTTTGCTGACTATATTGACACCGCCGACCACAATGTTGTCAGGTCTGACGATATTCTTGCGGGCCGCCTGACTGATGCGCTCCAGCGCTGCGTCAGAGGTCTGTAACCCCCGCTCACCGGCATTTTGCTGCAGTCGCTGTTTGGCATCTTCGCCGGACTCCACCACGGCCGGTGGTATGGGCAATGCCAGACTCAGCACCTGTTCTGCCAGGTCTTCGTTGGCTGCCAGCAGTTCGCTGATCTGCTCATCGCTGACATCAGCGCCGGCAACTGCGCGGATTGCGGCCTCGGCTATCTTGCTGCTGGCATCCCGCACCGTGTTGACTACGGCCTCGTCAGCCGCCACACCCAGGCGCTGGCCGGCATCAATGATGCTGGCCGCCGAGCGGGCGATTTGCGCCAGTTGTTCTGAGGTGGTGTTGCTGTCACCGCTCACCGCTGCGGCTGTTTTCAGCAGGTTGGTGGAGGCCTCCTTGACCTGTGCCAGTTCCTCCGAACTCAGTTGCTCCGCACCGCTGTCACGGCGATCAGCCAGCGCCGCCAGGGCCGTTGAACTGTTGTTGATGACAGTGCGGCTGGTCGCTACGATTTCCTGCCGCGCGGCATTGTCAGCAGCGTTCTGGATAACGGTGGAGCCGGTGTTGCCAGCCTTGGCCGCTGAGCTGATGGTGCCCAGGATGTTGGTTTTGCTGACATTGGTGCCGCTGTTGAGTGCTTCGGCAATCTTGTTGGTGTTGGTGGCTGCCAGTCCGGTGACCTCACCTGTTTTGGTGACTGTTTCGGTGGTGACGCTGCCGTTGTTCTGCAGCGCCTGTTCAACCTGCTGTGCCAGGTCGTCCACTTCCTGCTGCTGATTGTTCAGATCAGTCTCTGAAACCACGTCTTCGGCGTCGTCGTTATCATCACCAGAACCAGAATCCCCGCCGGCTCCCGAGTCACCGCCAGAGCCAGCGCCGCCGCCCGAGCCGCCGCCCGAGCCTGCGCCACCGCCAGAAGAACCGCCGCCAGAATCAGGTGTGCTGACACAGGTCTCTGTGAAAGCGGCCGGCAGGGCGTCACCGGTACCCGTGGCGCCCGTGACACTGAACTGTCCTTGTACAGCATAGGCCTGGCTGAACTGTGTGCCGACTGTATACGCCTGGTTGTTGACCGTGCCATTGAGCGCGAACACGCTGCTCAGTTGCGAAGCGGTGCTCAATGAACAGCTTGTGCGTACGCGCGGGAAGGCGCTGAAGCTGCCGCTGTCTGAGCGCCCGAAACGCACCGTTGACGGTCCGTCTGTCTGCTCAATGACCACGCGGTAAGTGTAATGTCCGCCAGTATCAAAGCTGTCCAGGATCGCATCGAATGCAGAACTGGCCGCCTTTAGCCGGTCTACCAGCCGGGTGCCGCTGAAGGTAACCTGCCCGCCGCTGATGCTGACCGGGCCGTTGGCCGAGGCATTGCTCAGTACGGCCGAGGCGCTTATGACACCATCGCGTCCGATCACGATCAGATCCTGATTCGGAACCGAGCCGGTAATGGTCTGCCCGTTATTGCTGATTTCAAGCGTCAACTGGCCCAGAAAGGCTTCAAAGCGCCGGTTGGAATCCTCATCGGCAATGGCCACGCCTATTTTGAAGTTGTAAGTGCCATTGGTGGGGGCGGCCGCGCTGTTGACGAGATTGAAGCTGAAGTTGGGGATACCGAAGTTGCCTGATACTGGCACATCCGTCACCCGGGGAGAAACCACCCCGTTGGTGCCTACCGTGGCGTTGGCGGAAAAGCCGCCGCTGCTGAGTGTCAGTGCGCCATTGTCAATGCTCAGATCATTGGCCTGCGCGGTCAGCCCCAGGCCAGCCAGCATCGTGCCGGCAATCAGTTGATTGAGATGCTTGCGGGTGAACCGGCTGTCAGGATACATGGAATTACCTTTTTATCTGATGAATTTAAATCCGAGTTTCAGTTCAACAAACCCGTACAGCGTGTCGGAAAAACTGGCGCTGAGCGGGTTATTAAAGTGCGGCATGATGCCGACAAACTGGTTGCGGAACACCTTGCCGGACAATGATGCATAAAGATGAGGCGTGGCCCACCAACTGACTGTCCCGTATGCCGTATGGTTGCTGGTGGCGCTGTCGGCCAGGTTGCCACCCCGCAAAAACGAGGGTAACAGGCTGCTGTTGCTGCTGACAATGTTCTGATCCCGATTGCTGATATTCAGGTACTCGTAGCCAAGCTGCACGGGCAGACGGGGGATCTGCTGAAAGTTCAGATTAAAGCCGGCCAAGTACTGCTTCTCACTCAGGTCGAAGGTCTGCAGAAACGCATCCTGAATGGTGCTGTTATCGATTTCCGTGCTGGTTCCCGAGCTGGCATCTGATTCACCGTAGCCGACCCAGGCGCTCAGGGTGGTGTTACTACCCAGTGCGGTGCTGTAAATCAGGCGGCTCTGCCAGCCATCGTCGGCCAGTCTGTCCATGCTGAAATACTGGGGTGGGTCCAGGGTGACGACGACGTTGGCGTTAAATCGCAGCTCCTGCAAAAATCCCCCGAATGCCTTGCTGTTATTTTCTGACCGGGAAATTTGCAGTGCCAGGCTGCTGGAGGCGCGATCCTGACGGTTGCTGCCGGACTCGAACACAACAAAACGGGCACCCCAGCGGGTGCTGGTGGTTTCCAGTTGGTCATCCAGGTCGATGATGTTGGCGCGGCTGGAGGGGTTGATTTTCAGGGTCATATCCTGCTGCTGCCGACTGTAAAACAACTCAAGACCTTTCCATACGCCCAGGCGCAGTTCGCCACGCGTGCCGCTCAGATCGCCGCTGTTGTCGATCAATCGGCTGTTGCCCGACAACAAATCGTCGCGCAGATTCAGGAAATCGATGGTGTCGTTGACCTGTAGTGCACTGCCGGAGAGCTCAAATTCACCGGGTTTCAGCGTATAGGCGCTGACGTGTCCGTTGCTGATCCAGCCGGTGGGCTGTTGGGCGTGGGTGGTCGGCGCAATGGAGAATGTCAAAAGTGCGGCAACAGCCGCGCTCTGGATACATCGGAAGCGGGTATCAGTCATGGTTTGTTAAACTGTGTAAAATTCCTTTTGATGCGGCTAGCTTAGCAGAAAAAGTGCGGACGAAGGACATTTTTTCCGCTACACTCTCGGGATTATAAAAACCGCACAACAGGATGTTAGAGACCGCCCCATAACATGCGCTTAAAAAGTATCAAACTCGCCGGCTTCAAGTCGTTTGTTGACCCCACCACTGTCAATTTCCCAAGCAATCTGTGTGCGGTTGTTGGCCCCAATGGCTGCGGCAAATCCAATATCATCGACGCGGTGCGCTGGGTGATGGGTGAAAGTTCCGCCAAGAATCTGCGCGGCGAGAATATGACCGATGTCATCTTTAATGGCTCGGGCGGGCGCAAGCCGGTTGGTCAGGCCAGCATCGAGCTGATTTTCGACAACAGCGATAACCGTATTCAGGGCGAGTACGCCAAGTTCAGCGAGATCTCCATCAAGCGCAAGGTCACCCGCGACGGGCAGAACATCTACATGCTTAATGGTGCCAAGTGTCGTCGGCGCGATATTACCGATATTTTTCTGGGTACCGGTCTGGGTCCGCGCAGCTATTCCATCATCGAGCAGGGCATGGTCTCGCGTCTGATTGAGTCCAAGCCGGAGGAGCTGCGCATCTTTATTGAAGAGGCGGCGGGTATCTCTAAATATAAAGAAAGACGCCGTGATACCGAGAATCGCATCAAGCGCACCCGCGAGAACCTGGAGCGTCTGACTGATATTCGTGAGGAGCTGGAGCGACAGTTGCAGCATCTGCATCGTCAAGCGCAGGCTGCAGAAAAATATAAGGAATACAAATCACAAGAGCGTGATCTTAATGCGCAGTATAATGCTTTGCGCTGGCGTGCTCTTAACACAGAAGTCGAGTCGAAGCAGGCGGTGATTCGCGATCTGGAGCTGCAGATAGAGGCGGTGATCACCGATCAGCGCGCGCTGGATGCGCAACATGAACAGCTGCTGCTGAACCAGACCGAGCGCAATGACGCGCTTAGCGAAGTGCAGGGGCGCTACTACTCCATCGGTGGCGATATTGCCCGCATCGAACAGTCCATTGAGCATCACATTGAGCGTATGAAACAGCTGCGCGCCGATCTGGAAGACAACCGCCGCAGCTTCTCCCAGTCCCAGTCCGACATGGATGTGGATGTGCAGAAGCTTGAAAACCTGCAGGGTGAACTGGATGCCTTGACACCCGAGCTGGAGATGGCTGAACACACCGCCGAAGAGTCGGCCATTCAGCTGGAAGAAGCCGAGGAGCGCATGCAGCAGTGGCAGCATGAGTGGGACGGTTTCAGTCAGCGTTCAGAAGAGCCGCGCCAGACGGCAGAAGTGGAGCAGTCGCGCATCCAGCAGTTGGAAAAGATTGTTGAGCGGGGCATTGAGCGCCGCGCTCGCCTGAAAGAAGAACGCGCCACACTGGGTGAAAACCCCGAACAGGATGCCATTGAAGAGCTGTCCATGCAGCTGACCCAGATGGAAGATGACCTGGAGGCGCAACAGGCCCAGAGTTCCGATATGGCCGAGGGCATCAATCAGGAACGCAGCCGCGGCCAGCAGCTGTCCGCCGAGCTGGACCAGGCCCGCTCCGATTTGCAGCGCGGCAAAGGCCAGTTCGCCTCCCTGGAAGCTCTGCAGCAGGCGGCGCTGGGGCAGAAAGACAACAAACTCAATGCCTGGCTGACCGAGCGTGGCCTGGCCGATAACGCCCGCCTGGGCGAAAAGATTCAGGTGGCCGAGGGCTGGGAGCAGGCTGTAGAGGCGGTGCTGGGCGATACCCTGCAGGCGGTTTGTGTGGATGATCTGGCGCGGGGGACGGAGGCGGTCTCTGTCCCCAACGTCACCTTGGTGACGCGGGGGACGGAGACCGCCTCCGTCCCCGGTGCAGTCGTCGACGCGCCGCTGCTGAGCTCAAAGATCACCAGCACCGTGGACATGGCGCCACTGCTGGGCAACATCTTTGCCGCTGACTCGCTGGAACAGGCCATGGCCTTGCGCCCAGACCTGCTGACCCATGAGTCAGTCGTCACCCGCGACGGCCTGTGGCTGGGGCCAAACTGGCTGCGCGTGCGAAAATCCGTCGATGCCGCCGAGGGCATGCTGGCTCGCAAGGGTGAAATGACCCGCCTGCAGGAGCAGATGGATGAGCTGCAGATGCGCGTGGATGAGCTGGTCGATCAGCAGCAGCAAAGCCGTGACAGCCTGCGTGACCTGGAATCACGCCGCGACGATGTACAGCGCCGCATCGCCCAGATGAGCCGTGAGCACAGCGACCTGAAATCACGCCTCAGCGCCAAAATCATGAAAGAAGAGCAGGCCAATCAGCGTCGCAATCGCCTGCAGCATGAGCTGGAAGAGCTGCAGAAGCAACTGGAATTCGAGCAGGACAACATCACTCAGTCGCGCGAACGTCTGCAACTGGCGCTGGACACCATGGAGCAGGATGTTGAGCGGCGCGAGCAACTGCTGCAGCAGCGTGATGAGCTGCGCCAGACCCTGGATCAGGTGCGCCAGAAAGCGCGCCACGACAAGGATCATCACCACCAGATCAGCATGCGCGCGCAGCTGTTGCAGACCCAGATTACCTCGGTCAAAGACACCATGGCGCGCATGAGCACCCAGGTGCAGCGCGCTCGTGAACGCATCGAATCGATAGAGAGGCAGCTCGCCGAGTCCGATATGCCGCTGGAAAGCAAGCGCGAGGAACTGGAGCTGCTGCTGCAAAAACGCGTGGCAGTGGAAGAGCAGATGACTGCCGCCAAGGCCGCCGCCGATGAAAACGAACATCAGCTGCGCGCTCTGGAGCAACAGCGCGCCGGCTTTGAACGTCAGGCCGCCGGTCTGCGTGAAAAACTGATGGAAAATCGCCTGAAAACAGAAGGTGATCTGGTCAAGCGCGAAGCCCTGGCGGAACAGCTGCGCGAGGCGCGCTATGACCTGCAAACCGTGTTGGCACAGTTGCCCGACGAGTTAACTGCAGACGAATGTGAGCAGGAATTACAGGCCATCGGTCAGCGCATTCAGCGCTTGGGCGCCATTAACCTGGCCGCGATCGAGGAATATCAGCAGCAGTCCGAACGTAAAGTGTACCTGGATGCCCAAAATGAGGACCTGGAAAAGGCTTTGGTGACGCTGGAAAACGCCATCCGCAAGATCGATCGCGAAACGCGCACCCGCTTCAAGGAAACCTTCGACAAAATCAACGCCGGCCTGCAGGAGCTGTTCCCCAAGGTGTTTGGCGGTGGGCACGCCTATCTGGATATGACCGGCGAAGACCTGCTCGACACCGGCGTCGCCATCATGGCTCGCCCGCCCGGCAAGCGCAACAGCACCATCCACCTGCTGTCCGGCGGCGAAAAGGCCATGACTGCCATCGCTCTGGTGTTCTCTATTTTCCGGCTCAATCCCTCGCCCTTCTGTATGCTGGACGAGGTCGACGCGCCGCTGGACGACGCCAATACCGGCCGCTACAGCCGGCTGGTCAAAGAGATGTCCGACACGGTACAGTTCATCTTTATTACGCACAATAAACTGACGATGGAAGTGGCCAACCAGCTGCTGGGTGTGACCATGCATGAGCCCGGCGTGAGCCGCATCGTGGCGGTAGATATAGAAGAAGCGGCCGAGTTGGCGGCGATGTGAGCAAGAAGGATAACTTAAAACAATGATGCTACGGGAATTTCTGATTCTCCTTCTGATACTGGCGATTGTCGTCGTTGTGCTGCGCGGCATTTACGTCGCCATGCGCCGCCGCAAAAACAAAATCAAAGTAGCATTGGACAAAAACATTCCCGAATACGATCTGGAAGAGCTGGAGCTGCGTGAGCTGCCCAGCGGTGGTGCCCGCGTCGTCGAGCGCTCCTTTGCCGAGGTCATGAAACAACACGGCCTGCCCAGCGAGCAGGCCGCTGCAGCGCCCAAAAAAGTATTTCCTGCCCGCACAACAGAAACCTTCGCGCGGGCCAGGGGCTTGGCGCGGGGAGCGGGCGGTGACGCGGGGGACGGAGGTGGTGACGCGGGGGACGGAGGTGGTCTACGTCCCCAGGCTTGGGGACGTAGACCACCTCCGTCCCCCGCGCCACCACCGCCGGCCTCCGTTCCCAGTGCTCCCGCCGCCAGCTGGGATGATGCCTATGATGATGAATGGCTGGACGACGATGTCTCACCGGTGCGCGAGGTGCGCGTTGAACCCGAGGTGTCAGCCGTTGTCGAAGAAGAATGGGCGGAGGAGAATCCTGCGGCAGAGGAGAGCGCGTCAGATGAGCAGTTTATTGAAGAAGAGCAAGCCGTGAAAGAGCATGAGGACGAGTCGTTGCAGCCTGATGTGGCGGCTGATGATGACTATGAATCTGATGAGCCGGCCGTCTGGCAGGGCGACCCGCAGATCAGCGATCTTTCTGCGCTGGATGATGAATCAGAGCTGGAATCTGAGCCAGAGTCGACGCCTGAACCAGAGCCAGAGTCAGAGCCAGAACCAGACGTAGAACCTGAACCCGAAAAAGTGACCGCCATGAGTCGTGATGATGACCTGGGCAGTGTGCTTGATGAGTTGCTGGAGCAGGGTGAGAAGCCGGCGCCGGCGTATGCGACTGTGCCCGAGTATGTCCCGCAACCTGAGCCTGAGCCGGAATACGAACCCGAACCAGAATACGAACCTGAGCCGGACTACGAACCCGAACCAGAATACGAGCCGGCGCCAGAGGCAGAGCCTGAGTATCAGCCCGAACCAGAGCCAGAGTTCGAGCCAGACCCCGAACCAGACCCCATCCCGGAAGTACAGGAGGAGGACGATATGCCGAAGAACTTTGACTCAGAGTACGAGGCAGATCCCGAACCTCAACCCCGCGATGATGACTCTTTCTCCGCCATGAGCGCAGACGATGATATCGACATTCTGTTTGATGAGGACGACAAGTCCCGGCGTCTGGAAGAACTGGAAGAGAAAGAGGATAAGGCGTCACGTCGCATCTTTGGCTGGGCCGGCGACGCTGTAAAAAGCCTGGGTGCCAGCATGGCAGCACGTCGCGCAAAAGCGGCTGAAGAAGCAAAAGCAGCTGAAGAAGCTGAGGCCGTGGCAAGAGCAGAAGCCGCTCAAAAAGCGCAGGCCGAGGCCGACGCTCGTGCAGCAGAGCAGGCCAGATACGACGAAGAGAGGCGGCTGGCCGAGGAAGCAAGACGCAATGAGGTGCCCGATGAGCTTTATGGTCACGAGCAGCCGGCTGATGACAGTCAGTTAGAGCAAGAGCAGGAGATGGCCGAGCAGTCGCAGTGGGCTGAGGAAGCGGAAATGCCCGAAGAGTCCCCCTATGCAGCGACGCCCTCAGCCCCTACCCGACGTTCATGGAAAGACAACCAGCTCAGCCTGGATATGGTCGAGGACGAAGAGGTAGAGGAGGATCCGGGTTATAGCGAGGTGCTGGTCATCAATGTAATGGCGAGACCTGGCACGGTAATCGCCGGTGATGACCTGCTGCAGTTATTGTTGGGTGCTGGATTGCGCTTCGGCAGCATGTCCATCTTCCATCGCCACGCTAACCGCAAAGGCGGGCCGGTGCTGTTTAGTGTGGCCAATGCACTGAATCCAGGCACCTTCGACCTGAATGAAATCAGTGAATTCACTACCAAGGGCGTTTGCTTCTTCATGACGCTGCCCAACGTTGCCAATAATATGCTGGCTTTCGAGCAGATGCTGGCCACGGCCAAACATCTGCAGTCGTCACTGGACGCGGAATTAAAAGATGACAACCGCTCCGTTATGACGGCGCAAACCATCGAACATTACCGTCAGCGCATTCGTGATTTTGAGTTGCAACAACTGAAAAATGGCAAGCGATAAAGCCCTGTCCCAGGATCAGGCGGCGCAAGAACTCAACGAGCTTCGTCGCCAGATCGACTACCACAATTCCCTCTATCACCAGTATGATGCGCCGGAAATTCCGGATGTCGATTACGACCGTCTGTTTGACCGACTGTTGGCGCTGGAAGAACTGTTCCCAGAACTAGTGACACCTGACTCTCCATCGCAGCGAGTGGGCGATGCACCGCTGGAATCTTTCAAGCAGGTGCAGCATGATGTGCCGATGATGTCGCTGGCAAAGGTCTTTAACGACCAGGATTTGGCGGACTTCGAGGCGCGGATTTTGAAGCGGCTGGACAGTGAAGAGGCGCCTTATTATAGCTGCGAACCCAAAATAGACGGCGTGGCGGTCAGCCTGCTGTACGAAAACGGCCTGCTGGTGCGAGGTGCCACCCGCGGTGATGGCGTGACCGGCGAAGATATTACCCATAACGTCAAAACCATCAAGAATATCCCGCTGCGCCTGACTATAGAGGGCGACATGCCGCCTTTGCTTGAAGTGCGCGGAGAGATTGTCATGAGCCGCTCGGGTTTCGCGCTCATGAATGAGGAAGCATCGAAAACGGAAGGCGGGCGGGTGTTTGTGAATCCGCGCAATGCGGCGGCGGGCACCTTAAGGCAGCTGGACTCGAGAATTGCCGCGACCAGGCCGCTGAAATTTTTCACCTACAGTGCGCACTTGTCTGACAAGGTCGCTGATGATGCGGGCTGGGGTGCAAAGTGGCCAGCTGAACACAGCAAGGTGCTTGAACTGCTTGGCCAATGGGGATTGCCGCTCAATCCCGAGCGTGCAACCGTTTGTGGCTGGCAGGCCTGCCTGCAGTATGCCAAGGATCTGCTGGCCAAACGTGATGCGCTGGATTATGAAATAGACGGCGCGGTTATCAAAGTCGACAACATTCGCCTGCAAAATGAGCTGGGCAGCAATGCCCGCACCCCGCGCTGGGCCATGGCCTATAAATTCCCTGCTGAGGAAGCATCCACAACCGTGAACGATGTGGAATTTCAGGTTGGGCGAACCGGCACCATCACCCCGGTCGCGCGACTGGAGCCGGTATTCGTCGGGGGCGTCACCGTCAGCAATGCAACCTTGCATAACATGGATGAAATCGCCCGCCTGGGCGTGCAAATCGGCGACCGTGTCATTATCCGCCGCGCCGGCGATGTGATCCCCAAGATTGTCAGAGTCCTTGACCCACCTGACGCGGGGGACGTAGACCGCCTCCGTCCCCCGCGTCATGCGATCAGCATGCCCGCCCGATGTCCGGCGTGTGACTCGCCCGTGGAAAAAGATGGCGAGGTACTGTATCGCTGCACTGGCGGGCTGGTCTGTCCTGCACAACGCAAAGAGTCCCTGCGTCACTTCTGCTCACGCGCGGCCATGGACATCGAAGGTCTGGGCGAGAAACTGGTGGAGCAGCTGGTGGACGCTGACCTGGTGCACAGCGTTGCCGACGTCTTCACCCTCAGCAAAGAGCCGCTCGTGGGTCTGGAGCGCATGGGCGAAAAATCTGCAGATAACCTGCTGACCGCCATTGAAAAGGCCAAAAACACCACCTTGCCGCGCTTGCTGTTCGCGCTGGGGATTCGGGAAGTGGGCGAGGCGACCGCACTGGCGCTGGCTTCCCACTTTGGCAGCCTGGACAAGCTGATGGCGGCCGACGAAGAGGCCTTGGTCAGTGTTGAGGACGTCGGTCCGATCATGGCGGCTCACATTCGACACTTCTTTGATAACGCCGAAAACGACAAGGTAATCAAAGAGCTGCGAGAGCGCGGTGTTCACTGGTCCGAGCATGAAAGCACTCAGGTGTCTGATAGACTGGCCGGTCAGACCTGGGTGCTGACCGGCACGCTGGAGGCCATGACCCGTGACGAAGCTCGCGCGCGCCTGCAGGCCCTGGGTGCCAAGGTTGCCGGCAGCGTGTCCAAGAAAACCACCGTGGTGGTCGCCGGGCCGGGTGCTGGCTCCAAGCTGGATAAGGCCGTGGAACTTGGGGTGACGGTGATGGATGAGCAGGGGCTGCTGGAGGTGCTGGGCTGACGCTCACGTAACAGCTCATTGATTGACTGTCGCGATACACCCAGCGCATCAGCCAGACCCGCAACATTCAATTCATAATCCGGCAAAAAATCCTCGCGCAGCATTTCGCCAGGGTGTGTAGGCCTGCGTTTCATGCCCGTATTATCAATAGACATACAACACCTCTCTTTAATGGTAATCGCAGACTTCAACCTCAAAAGCATCCTCATCCGTCAACGCCGTCCCATGCCGCGTCAGCCAGCCGGGTGAGCCAATCGCGGTATTGTGGTAGCTGGACCACGGATAATCGCTGGGCTTCGCCGCGATGCCCGTGCGCACAGGATTCAGCTCAATGTAGCAGTAGCACTGCATTACATACTCCATGCCCTGTACCAGATGTGCGCGGTGGCGACCCTCCCAGAGCGATCCGGTTCTGTCGTATTCCCGGTTTACATAGCGCGCGTAATTGCTGCCAACTGTTTGCATCGTGCGCGAAATGGCATCTTTTTGTCGGTTAGTAACCAGAAAATGGATATGATTTGTCATTTCGCAAAAGGCATGCACATCAAGCCCGTAGCGTTTCGCGCAATCCATCCAGAGTTTCAGGTAATAGCGATAATCGCGTGGTTCGCGAAACACAATCTGCTTGTTATTGCCGCGCCCCCAAATCGGCGATGCTTAACGTTTCACGGTTTTTTCGTACACGAACTCTGGGTCCAAATCGACACCGCAAGGCCATTCGATTGTTTTGAAAGATATCGTGACCTGATTGAAGATTTGAGGGTTTTTTAATCTGCTGAAAACTCCAAAGTCGAGATAAGGGGTCATGTCCAGCTCACCCTGCTCGCCATTTTCGAAACTGACACGGAGCTTGTGATCTTCGATTACTTTGACTTTGGTGACAGCGGGGTGCATAGCTGACTCCTATTGCAAGGGAGGTATTTTAAAGGGTTCTTCGCCATTCATTACCAATTGCCAATTCGCCATCAACTCGTCGCGATGTAGTTCAGCCCAAGCTTTGACCAGCCGTAATTGCCTGGTGGGCAAATTACTGTGAATGATAACCAGATCCGCGATGGCGACAGAGGCTTGGTATTCTCCATAATAAACATGAAAATGCGGTGGTGGATGTTCTCCTGGTGCATAGTACATGCGTATTATTAACCCATAAAACATCGAAATTGTCGGCATAGCAAACTCCTTTTGCTATCAACGTGCTGTGTGATATGACGCTGGGGACGGAGGCGGTCTACGTCCCCAGCGCACCTAACTAAACAACCGCCAGAACCAGCTTTTGCCCAGCTCTTCCCGGCACGAGGCATACTGCGCGGTATACCGGTCAGCATTGCTCTGCACCGAATTGGCCACATCCAGCAGCCAGGGTTTATCCGCATAAGTGCGGCGATTAAAGCCCGTATGCCCCTCGTGATAGGCCAGATACAGGTTGCGCGCGTCGCTCAGCTCAATACCGCTTCGCCTGACTGAATGGTGGTTGTACCAGCCGATAAAATCCACCGCATCGCTGAAATTCGTGCGCCGTGCCCAGCCCTGGCCGGTCTCGCGCTGGTAGTCGGCCCAGGTGGACTCCAATGCCTGGGCATAGCCGCGTGCCGTCGACGGCCGGGTCCAGGGGATAAACCCCAGCAGGCGCGTGCGATCGGGTCGGGCGCGGGCATGAAAAGACGATTCCTGATAAATAAACGCCATGGTCACCGGCACCGGCACGCCCCAGCGCTGCTCGGTGCGCTCGGCGGCCTTGTACCAGGCGCGGCGCTCCTCAAACATGTGGCACACGTTGCCCGGGTTGGCCGGACGGGTTGCCACGCAGGCGCTGAGCAGCAGGGCGGTTGTCAGGAATAGGAGTCTCATGTGTTTGAGTATAGCACCACCCCAGCACCTCAATTAAACGGATCCAACACCCGTACCCCAGTGCCCGCCACATGCCGCACATTCCGCGTCACCACAGTTAAGTCATAACACAGCGCCGTCGCGGCAAGTTGCTTGTCGATAATATTGGTTGTGTCAGGCGAGCAAAGATGTCCCCACAGCTGAGCGCAGTCCTTGCAAAACGGCAAAATATTGGACGCGTAGTTCTCCAACACGCTATCCAGCCAAGCCTGCAGTATAAGGCCTTGCTTCTGGTCGCCACGATGATTGCAGAGGCTGATGCCGCGCTGTATCTCGCCGATCGTGATGCTGCTGACAAAACAGGGCGCCCCCGACTCTACCGCCTCACGGAAAAACTGCCGTACTCCGGCGTTGCTGCGATCGCCCTTGCGGGCCTCGCTGATGACGTTGGTGTCGATTAAATACATTCGTCCCGCCCGGCTGAGGCAGGTCGGGCAAAATCAGCATCCAGCCCGGCATCCGGCATCGCTGCCAGCACCTCCGCAAATGACCGGGCGCGCGGGCCACGCAGGGCCTGCTCCAGAATGCGCCGATGTTCCGCCTCTGCACTAATGCCATGTGCGCCGGCCCGCTTTTTCAGCGCCAGTACAATGTCTTCGTCCACATTTCTGACCAACAGATTTGCCATGATGAGTGCCATTAACCACGTTATAGACAAATAGTTTGATAGCATTGATAGCAAATGTCCAGATTGGAGCGGGGGACGTAGACCGCCTCCGTCCCCCGCGCCGCAAAATTACCCATTCGTACTATTGTAAAAGTCTGTAAAGGCTTTTAGGATGTTCATCGCTTGAACAGTCACCACAGCTACATCTATAACAATAGCGACGAGCATGATAACAAGCAGATGATCACGGACGAGGCACGGTACAAGATTTTGCGGGCCCTGCAGGCGCAGCCCGACCTGAGCCAGCGCGAGCTGGCCGACCAGCTGGGCATCAGCCTGGGCAAAGTAAACTACTGCCTGAACGCCCTGATCCAGAAAGGCTCCATCAAAGCCAAGAATTTCAGCAAGAGTGAGCACAAGAAACGCTACCTCTACCTGCTCACACCCGCCGGCATCGAAAGCAAAGCCCGCCTGACACGCCGCTTCCTGCAGTACAAAATGGAAGAATTCGAAGCGCTCAAAGCCGAAATCGAAGACATCCGGCGCGACCTGGACGCCACCACGGCGCAGGAGAAGCCATGAGCGCGCACTGGTATCTCTTGCAATGTCGCCCCATGCAGCAGGACCGTGCCGAGCAGCACCTGCAGAATCAGGATTTCCAGACCTTTGTGCCGCGCCATCCCGTCAAGCGCGTGCGTCGCGGCAAATACATCACCGTGGCAGAGCACCTGTTTCCCGGCTACGTCTTTATTCAGTTGGATGAGCACAGCGACTGGCGCGCGCTGAATGCCACACGCGGGGTAAGTCGGGTGGTCAGCTTCAATGGTCGGCCGCATCCGGTGCCGCAGGATTTGATTGCAGAATTACAACGCCGCTTCAGTGAAGACGGCGTGCCGCCCAAACCCCTGTTTGAACCGGGCGAAAAAGTACAGATAACCGAGGGCTGTTTCCGTCACGTTGAAGCCATCGTCAAAGCGGTTACCGCGGACGAGCGCATCATCGTGCTGATGAACATTATGCACACCCAGCAGGCAATTACCCTGGAGGTAACGCAGCTGGCGAAGGCGGGGTAGCCGGGGATGTTGGTGACGCTGGGGACATTGGCGGCCCTGGGGCCACCAACGTCCCCAGCGTCATACCACCGTCCTAGACATTAGAAAGCCCACCCAAGATGCCGCAGAAATGCACGGGCAGGGCGGTAGCGTGCCTGATGATGCGATAGCGCCGCCGACAGATATCCACTACAATCCGGGGTTTACTACAGGGGGACGTAGACCACCTCCGTCCCTCGAGCCAACAATTGGGGACGTAGACCACCTCCGTCCCCGGCGCAACAACAAGGCTAAAAAAGAACAATGCTGAAAAGAATCACAACGCTTATCGCAACACTCACGCTCACTGGCTGCGTGCTGGTGCCGGGCAGTAATATCAACCCGGACGAATACGCCACCGATGCTGGCAGCAACTGGTTTGAGGTCAACCGCGGGGTGTGGTTCCCGGGGCTGCGCGGTGTAGCTGGCGGCCAGGACACCGAGCAGGACCGGGAAACCGTGCAGCAGCAGGTGGATATTCGTGCCATCACGCCCAACCTGATAGCCGAGCAGGCACAGCTATCCAGCCTGGCCAATGCCCAGGTCACCGCCGCCATGCCCGCCGCCCTGCAGCAGGAGATCGCCAACTACGAATACTACGTGGAGCGCGGCGACATGCTGCACATCACCGTTTACGACCACCCCGAGCTGACCAACCCCAGTGGCAGCAATAACAACAACATCCAGAACTCCGGCATCACGGTGGAGAACGACGGCACCATTTATTACCCCTACATAGGCAAGGTGCCCGTGGCCGGCAAAACCGTCGACCAGATCCGCGAAGCCATCGCCGTGCCGCTGGCCGAATTCATCACCGCGCCCCAGGTTTCCGTGCGCGTGATCGCCTACAACGCCAAACGCGCCTACGTCACCGGCCAGGTCAATGATCCCGGCCCGCAGTCCATCACCAATGTGCCCATGACCGTGCTCGATGCCATTGCCCGCGCCGGCGGCCTGGCCGACAATGCCAACTGGCACGAAGTATTACTGTCGCGCAATGGCGCCGAAACGCGCCTGTCTGTGTACGAAATGCTCAACAACGGCCGCCTGGGCCAGAATATGCTGCTGCAACACGGCGACGTGCTGCACGTACCCGTGGTTGGCCAGCGTCTGATCTACGTGCTGGGCGAGCTGAACCGCGTCAACACCCTGCCAGTGGGCAACATGAGCATGTCCCTGACCGAGGCGCTCACCCGCAGCGGCGGCCTGAACCAGGTGACCTCCAACGCCGAAGGCATCTTCGTGATTCGCCCCAACGCCCCTGAAGACGACAAACTGGCCACCGTCTACCAGCTGAACGTAAAAAACGCCGTCTCCTTTGCCGTGGGCACCCAGTTCATGCTGCAGCCGTCGGATATTGTGTACGTGACAACCGCGCCGGTAACGCGCTGGAACCGGGTGTTAAGTCAGGTGTTGCCTAGCTTGAATGCATTGATAACCGCTGAGAGGGTGGGTGGTCTTTGAGCCCCTACAAAAATATTCTAGTAGTCTGCCAAGGCAACATCTGCCGCAGCCCCGTCGCCGAGGCCATGCTGCGCCGCGCCATGCCCGACAAACAGATCCAGTCTGCCGGCCTGCAGGCCATGGTTGGCCACGGCGCTGACCCCACCGCCGCCGAGATCGCCAGCGCCGCCGGCCTGGACCTCAGCGCACACAAAGCAAGGCAGATCAGCAATGAGCTGGTACAATGGGCCGACCTGATACTCATGATGAGCCAGAATCAACGCCGCATGCTGGCCGGGCAAATGCCCGAAGCACTCGGCAAATCCCTGCTGCTGGGCCACTGGGTCCGCGCGCAGGGCACCCGTGCCAACAACGGACAGGACATCCCCGACCCCTACAAAAAGAGCCGGGACGTCTTTGAGCACGTACACAAAATGATGGATGAAGCCGTCCAGCTATGGGCCAGCAAGATCTGAGCCCACAGCCACACTAACGAGAAGTCACACAACGCATGACAGAAACAAGCAGCCCCAGCAACCGCCCCCGCAGCAGCCAGAGTCAACAACAAGCCGACGACGAAATCGATCTGGGCTACCTGCTGGCCATCTGCCTGGACAACAAGTGGCTGATCATCATCATCACCGCCCTGGTCACCCTGGCCGGCGCCGCCTACGCCTGGCTGGCCACCCCCGAATACCGCGCCGACGCCCTGCTGCAGGTAGAACAGCGCGGCGGCAACCTGGCCAGCATGGAAAGCATCATCACCATGCAGGAACAGACCGGCTCCACCACCCAGAGCGAAATCCTGCGCTCGCGCATGATCATGGGCCAGGCCGCCCAGCAGGCCGGGCTCGACTTGGTAGTCCAACCCAGACGCTTCCCCATCATAGGCGCCGCCCTCACCAGACGCGGCACCGAACGCCCCGGCTGGGCCCAGGGCAGCGCGGACGCCTGGGCCGGCGACAGCATTACCGTGGATGAAATGCGCGTGGAACAAGCGCTGCAGGGCCAACCCATCACCCTCAAAATCACCGGCCCCGACAACTACACCCTGATAAATGAAAACGAACAGACCCTGGGCAACGGCCGCGTTGGCACCCTGTTCAGCAGCGATACTCCCTACATAGAACTCCTGGTCAGCCGCCTCCAGGCCCCGGCCAACGTCGAGTTCACCCTGATCAAACGCAGCGACACCCAGATGATCCGCAACCTGCAGGGCCGCTTTAACGTAGCCCAGCGCGGCCGCGACACCGGCATCCTGGAACTCACCCTGACCGGCCCCGACCCCGAAGAACTGCGCCGCTCACTGGACGCCATCTCCAACGTCTACCTGGTACAGAACATCAACCGCCAGGCCGCCGAAGCCGAAAGCCGCCTGGAGTTTCTGGAGCAACAGACCCCGCTGATCCAGGATGGCCTGAACAGCGCCGAAAACCGCCTGAACGAATACCGCGCCAGCCAGGACTCTGTGGACCTGAGCTTTGAGACCCGCAGCATGCTGGAGCGCCTGGTCAGCCTGGAAACCGAACTTAACGCCCTGCAGATTCAGGAAAGCGAAGTGGCCCAGCGCTTTACCCCCAGCCACCCCAACTACCGCAGCCTGCTGGACAAACGCGCCCAACTGCTGGGCGAGCAGCAGCGCCTGGAAGCCCAGGTCAACAACCTGCCAGAAACCCAGCGCCAGGTACTGCGCCTGAACCGCGATGTGGAAGTGAGCCAGCAGATCTACATGCAGATGCTCAACGCCCAGCAGGAACTGCGTATCGCCCGCGCCGGCACCGTAGGCAATGTGCGCATTCTGGACAACGCCCTGGTGGGTGGCAGCCCGATTGCTCCGCGCACCAATCTGATTCTGGTGATCAGCCTGATGGCCGGCCTGATGCTGGGCCTGATGGTGGTACTGCTGCGTCACATGCTGCACCGCGGCGTGACCTCGGTAGAAGAACTCCAGGCCCTGGGTCTGCAGGTCTACGCCACCATTCCGCTGTCCGAACGGCAACTGAAAATATTCGACCGCTTCAGCGACCGCAAATCCCGCAAGCGCCTGAAAAACGTGGTGGGCAAACAACTGGCCGAGCGGATGAGCAAAACCGGCAAACGCCGCAAACACGGCGAAGACGGCGGCGTGCTGGCCCTGATAGACCCCAGCGACCTGGCCATTGAGGCATTACGCAGCCTGCGCACCAGCCTGCACTTTGCCATGCTGGAAGCGCCCAACAATAGACTGATGCTGACCGGCCCCAGCCCGGCGGTGGGTAAAAGTTTTATCTCCACCAACCTGGCCGCCATCTGTTCCCAGGGCGGCCAAAAAGTACTACTGATAGACAGCGACCTGCGCAAAGGCCATATTCACCGTTCATTTGCCGGCCACAGCGAACAGGGCCTGAGTGATTACCTGGTGGGGGACATCACACTGGAACAGATGATACGGCACACCGAACTTGAGGGTCTGGATTATGTGGCACGTGGCACGGCGCCACCCAACCCCAGTGAACTGTTGATGACCCGCAAGTTCAATGAGTTTCTGGAAGAAGCAGGGCAGCACTATGACCTGGTGATTATCGACACACCACCGGCACTGGCTGTGACCGATGCGGCTGTGGTAGGCAAACAGGTGGGTGCCACGCTGATGATTACCCGCTTCCGTGAGAACAACCCCAAAGAAATCGAGCGTGCGCTGCAGCAACTTGAGAGCGCAGGTGTGTCGGTCAAGGGTAGTATCCTGAATGCGATTGAGCGCAGCGCCTCGTCCTACTACGGCTATGGCTACGGGTACGGGTATTACCACTACGCGTATAAGTCGGACGAGGCATAAGCCTCGGGGGACGGAGACTCCGCTCTCCGTCCCCCGCGTCAATCCAGGCACTGTCCCTCTCATTAATCATTGATATAAGAAAGCTGAATAGCCTCTACCACCTGAAGTCACAACGAATAAATTGACCAAGGATTTACCCTCCACCTCATGTTCACAGTCGAAATTAACGACAACAAGACATTTAAAGCGGAAGAAACTCAAACAATCCTGGATGCCGCAAGAGCCGAAGGCATAGGCTTGGAATATAGCTGTAGATCAGGTCGTTGTGGAGTTTGCCGAACGCAGGTCATATCGGGCACAACTGAAGCTATAAAACCGGAGCTATACATGCTCGATGAGGATCAATCGCGGAATTGGATACTCACCTGTTGTCGGGTAGCGAGGTCAGATATCAAACTGGACGCTATTGATCTTGGTAAAATCGGAAAAATCAAATCTCAAACTTTACCGTGCAAGATAGACTCCTTAGTCGAACTTACGAAAGATATTGTCGAAGTAACTCTTAGATTGCCGCCAACCGCAGCATTCGATTACGTGCCAGGTCAATATATTGATGTGATTGGTAAACAGGGAATTCGACGCAGCTATTCTGTAGCTAATGCACCCGGCGATGACAATAGAATTGTTCTTCATATCAGGCGAGTGGGCGGCGGGGCCATGAGCCAATACTGGTTTGAAGAAGCAAAGACCGATGACTTGTTAAGATTTGAAGGGCCGCTTGGTACATTCAGCCTTCGGGAGTCGTCTAAGTCCCATCTAGTTATGTTGGCGACAGGTACTGGTATAGCACCGATTAAAGCTATCCTCGAAGGCCTTGATGAAGTTGGTTCTCGGCAGTTTGATCGCATTGATGTATTCTGGGGAATGCGTTTCCGCGATGAAATCTATTGGCAACCATCGTCTAAGCATATTGCAGTCAACATGATACCGGTGATTTCGAGCGAAATGCCGGCGAATATGTCCCCCAAACGGTATGTTCAAGATATGGTTGTCAGTGCTGAGATCGATCTCAGTGCTTGCACGGTTTATGCCTGCGGTTCAGAGCTGATGATTCGTGATGCCAAGGTCATGCTCTGTGCTGACGGTCTTGATATTCGGCATTTTCATTCTGACGCGTTTGTAAGCAGCAATTAAGGAAGTACTAATGAAGGCAGTCATACTAGCTGGTGGATTGGGCACACGCTTGAGTGAGGAGACCAGCTCTCGTCCGAAGCCGATGGTCGAAATTGGTGGTATGCCAATCCTGTGGCATATCATGAAAATGTATTCTTCGCATGGTATCAATGATTTCGTTATCTGCTGTGGGTACAAGGGATATATCATTAAAGAATATTTTGCCAACTATTTTCTGCATATGTCGGATGTCACATTTAATATGCGCGACAACACCATGGAAGTGCATAATAAAAGGGCAGAACCCTGGAATGTCTCATTGATTGATACAGGGGAGCATTCCATGACAGGAGGGAGACTGAAACGTGTCGCAGATTATGTAAAAGGCGACGATTGCTTTTGCTTTACATACGGAGATGGTGTTGGAAATATAGATATCGGTGAGACCGTACGCTTCCACAAATCTCATGGCAAGGCTGCTACACTTACTGCGACTTATCCACCTGGACGGTTCGGCGCGCTTGATATAAAGAGACGACAAGTTCTGAATTTCAAAGAGAAGCCCAAGGGAGATGGTGCCATGATTAACGGTGGGTTCTTCGTGCTCAACCCTATTGTCCTCAATTATATCAAGGATGATTCAACAATATGGGAGCAGGAACCACTTATGCGTCTTGCAGAAAATCAAGAACTAATGGCCTATGAACATCAGGGTTTTTGGCAACCAATGGATACCTTGCGGGATAAGCACCTTCTGGATGATTTATGGGAACAGGGTAGCGCTCCGTGGAAGACGTGGGATTAAATCAGATGTCAGCAACTGTTAATCCAGAATTTTGGCGCGAGAAGCGGGTATTCCTTACAGGACATACCGGTTTCAAAGGAAGCTGGTTATCATTATGGTTACAAAGTATGGGCGCAACAGTTAAAGGATTTGCGCTTGAGCCGCCTACGTCGCCTTCGCTGTTTAATGAAGCCAAGGTTTCAGACGGAATGGATTCAGAGATCGGCGATATACGCGATCTCAACGCTATCACTTCAAGTATGATCAGATTTAATCCCGACGTCTTAATACATATGGCTGCTCAGCCTTTGGTGAGACTTTCATACCGTGAGCCTGTAGAAACCTATGCCACGAATGTCATGGGTACGGTTCACGTTCTAGAGGCAGCACGGCGGTGTGGCCATCTTCGAGCCATAGTCAATGTGACCACTGATAAGTGTTATGAGAATCGTGAGTGGGTATGGGGTTATAGGGAGAATGAGCCCATGGGTGGGCGGGATCCTTATAGCAATAGTAAGGGATGCGCCGAATTAGTTACTTCAGCCTATCGAAGTTCTTTTTTCAGTTCGTCGAGTACTCCAAGTCTGGCTTCTGCGAGGGCAGGTAATGTCATCGGGGGTGGCGACTGGGCAGAGGACAGACTGATACCGGATATATTGAGGGCGTTTGAAAAACAGCAGCCAGTAGTCGTCCGAAATCCTTTGTCAACGCGCCCATGGCAGCACGTATTGGAACCCTTAAGCGGATATTTAATTCTGGCCGAAAATCTCTATCTTCATGGTGACGATTACGCCGAAGGTTGGAACTTTGGTCCGCTTGACGAAGATGTTATGCCAGTTGAATGGATACTGAATCACATGGTGAAAATCTGGGGGCAAGGTGCCAGTTGGCAGATTGATACCACACAACAACCGCATGAGGCTCAATTGCTTAAACTTGACATCAGCAAGGCGGCATCAAAGCTCCATTGGCTGCCGCGCTGGCCACTAACTACCGCTCTGGACTCTATTGTGGATTGGCATAAAGATTGGTTGCTTAAAAAAGATGTGAGGCTCTTAACTCTAAATCAGATTGAAAGCTATCAATCGCGTCATTAACAGATTTACAAATTCGTTCTAATTAGAGAGAGTTATGACTCCCGAGACATTATTAAGACAACAAATAGCAGATTTAGTCGAACAATACGCCAGTACTGCATTAGCCCCTAGCGATTTTGTTCCAGGCGAAAGCGTCATTCCACCATCAGGCAAGTTAATAGGCGCACGTGAGTTGCAAATGATGGTTGATGCATCTCTTGATGGCTGGTTGACAACAGGACGTTTCAATGCTGAATTCGAAAAGAAGCTAGCCGAATTTATTGGAATCAAGCACCTTATAACTGTGAACTCAGGTTCTTCAGCTAACCTGGTTGCATTTAACACGCTTACGTCACCGACACTGGGCGATCGAGCTATCAAAAAAGGTGATGAGGTAATAGGAGTCGCAGCCGGTTTTCCGACCACAGTAAATCCAATCGTACAGTTTGGTGCAGTCCCTGTATTTGTTGATGTGGATATGCAGACCCACAACATCGATGTCGATCTAATTGAGGCAGCGATATCGCCAAAAACAAAAGCGATCATGTTGGCACATACACTAGGCAACCCATTTAACCTTGCTAGAGTTAAAGCCATCTGCGAAAAATACAATTTATGGCTTGTCGAGGATTGCTGTGATGCGCTGGGTGCTACCTTTGATGGGAAGATGGTTGGGACTTGGGGTGACATCGCAACACTCAGCTTCTACCCTGCACACCACATTACTATGGGCGAGGGCGGAGCCGTTTTTACCAACAGCCCTAAGCTTAAGGCGATTGCAGAGTCATATAGAGATTGGGGTCGTGACTGTTATTGCGCTCCGGGCTGTGATAACACATGCGGTAACCGTTTTGGTCAGAAGTTTGGATCTTTACCGCAAGGCTATGACCACAAATATGTGTACGCACATCTAGGCTATAATCTGAAAATTACAGATATGCAAGCAGCTTGTGGATTGGCACAGCTGGAGCGTGTAAAAGAATTCATTGATTCACGCAAACGCAACTTTGGCTTGCTGAAAGATCGTCTGGCTTCCCTTTCTGATTATCTGGAAATAGCTGAAGCGACACCGAACAGTGAACCGTCATGGTTTGGTTTCCCGGTGACGTTAAAAGAGAGTAGTGGTGTGAAACGTGTTGATCTCCTAAAGTATTTGGACCAACACAAGATTGGAACTCGATTACTGTTTGCAGGGAATCTCATCCGCCAACCGTACTTTCAGGAGGTGGAATATAGGGTGGTTGGTGAATTGAAGAATACCGATCGCACAATGAATCAGACCTTCTGGTTAGGTGTGCAGCCCTCCTTGAATGACGACCATTTTAAATTTGTGGCGGCAAAAATAGAAGAATTCTTTGGTTTGGGTTTTTGATGAAAAGCATCTTGCTAACTGGCGCAACTGGGTTTTTGGGTAGCCATCTCCTGGAATGCCTTGTTGAAGAAGGTTACATAGTCACAATTCTGAAACGATCAACTTCGGATACCTGGCGGATCAATCACTTACTTGATCAGGTTAGAAGTTACGATTTAGACAATGACCCCTTGGTTAAAGTTTTTGAAGAAAAAAGAATTGATTTGATTATTCATTTAGCGACCTTGTATCAGAAAGATGATGAGGTGATGAAAGTAATACCAATGCTTCGCTCGAATGTTAACTTTCCGACAGAGCTGCTCGAATTTGCAATAAGGCATAAAGTTAAACACTTCATTAATACAGGAACGTTTTTTGAGTATGATTGGTCGGCAATGCCTTTAAATGAGCAAGCTCCCATAAGTGCGTTCAATTTTTATGCTAAGACAAAAATAGGTTTTGAATCAATACTTCAGTCCTATGCCAACAAGATTGCGATCGTCACACTACGTCTCTTTTCGCCATATGGTGAGCGAGACAATTTTAAATTAGTTCCCAGTATAATCGATAAGGCGTTACGGAAAAATGTTATCGAGTTAAGCGATGGACTGCAGAAGTTGGATTTCATATATACGAAAGATATAGTGTCAGCGTATGTAAAATCAATTAAGTATATTGAGGGCAGGTCTATCGGCTATGAGACTTTCAATATAGGGTCCGGTAACGCGATTAGTATTCGTGACGTGGTTTCTGTATTGGAGCAACAATTAGGCTATACAGTTGAAAAGAGGTGGGGAAAACCTTCGGATTTAAACGAACAAATCGTCTATGCTGATATCAGAAAAGCTAAGAATATTCTAGGCTGGAGTCCAAAATACTCTATTCATGATGGTATTCAGAGAACACTTGAATACTACAAGGAGAAATTTCGTTTTGAAAATAACTGAAACTCAATTGGCTGGAGTTTATGAGATCGAAAATAGTACATTTCGTGATGAAAGAGGTTTTTTCGTAAAGACTTTTCACAGAGATACTTTTAAAAAATATGGATTGACGGTAGTTTTTGAAGAAAGTTTTTACTCTATCTCAAAGAAAAACGTACTTCGTGGTATGCATTTTCAAAAGACACCCGATGATCACGCCAAGCTTGTTTATGTTGTTGCAGGAGAAATCTTGGATGTAGTAGTTGACATAAGAGAGGGATCTAACTCTTTTGGTCACTGGTATGAGACTTTATTGTCTGCTGAAAATAAAAAGTCTCTATATCTCGATAAAGGCCTGGCTCACGGCTTTCTGACCTTATCAGATAGCGCTACAGTCGTTTATATGACCTCTACTCAACATAGCCCGAAGGCTGATTCAGGCATAAAGTGGGATAGTTTTGGGTTTGGTTGGCCGATTTCGAATCCGATTATCTCTGAGCGCGACAAAAATTTTCCTGGCTTGTACTAACTGTATGAAAGTATTTCTTAGTGGTGCGGTTGGCGGTAGTTATCGGTCACAGAATATTATTAAAGTATTAGGCGATAATGGCATTCTTTTTAGCTATTTGCCGACCGGGTTTATCATACCGAACTTTAAATGGAGATTCTTGAAACGTTTGGTCGGCATATTATTATTATTTTTTACGATACCATTTCGATTCTTCTTGATATCCCTAGCTTCTCATGTATTAGTTCTGCCGATGAATTTCCACATTTTTTCCGCTCTTGATATTTTCTTCGCAAGACTTCTTCGAAAGAGGATTATAGTAGATTTTTACATTAGTAATTACGATACCTTGGTTAACGACAGACAATTGTTGAAGCAGGGATCGCTAAGTGCCAAGTGGGCAATGTTTAAAGATCGTTTCTTTATGAGCTCAGCCAGTACCTTGATTTTCTTAAACCAATCCGAAGCTCTGTATTATTCAGAAATTGCGGGGATAACCAATAATATCGCGAAGATCAAGATAATTCCTTTGTGTGTAGATTATAGAACCGAGTTTTTTATAGAAGGTCATAAAGATCAAGTTGCTAAAGATTTTTTTTCAGTATGCTGGTGGGGGACTTACATTCCTTTGCACGGGCTCGAGAATCTTATTAATGCGTTTACGAAAATCTCTAACAAAAAAATTAAACTATACTTATTTGGGGATTCAGAAAAAAAGTCAAAACCATATAAAGAATTAATTGAATCCTATGGGCTATCGGAGCATGTGATTGTCAATAACGATTTCAGCTTTTCAAATGGGAAGCTCGCACCATTCCTAAAAGAGAATTGTGATTTGGCAGTCGGTAATTTTGGCTCTAGTGCAAAAGCCAAAACCGTTTTAGTGAACAAGTTGGTGGATGCTCTCTCGCTTGGATTGCCTTGTCTTACAATGAGCACCAAAGCTGTTGGTGAGTTTTTTGCAAAGAATGAAGGTGTGATCTTAACTGATGTTGACCCCGATTCGATCGCTAGGAGTATACTTTATTGTTTTGAAAATCAGGATGAGCTTGGAGTTATTGGGAAGATGGGTAAACTCAAGTATTTAAGTACTTTTTCTCCTGATGCATTTAAGATCAGATTACTCTCAGTTTTTGAAAACTAAGGAAGTACTTGTAAAGTGAGTAACGCCTCGGGTTTATATCGTGCTATTTCAAGGAGTATGTTAGGCCGATACGCGGTGTATGCAGTTAATCTGCTTTCTATGATGGTGTTGGCCCGCCTTTTTTCGCCGGAAACATTTGGCACCGTTGCCGCGATAATGGTGTTTTTCACTTTTTTTCGCTTAATGGCTGAAGCAGGGCTTGGTCCGGCCATTATCAATATTGACAACATTTCAGTGGAAGATAGAAATGGTCTTTTTGGGCTGACTATAACAATTGGCTTTGTTTTGGCAATAATGTTCGCGGCGCTTGGGCCCATATTCTTGATGTTTTATGATATGGCTCGGGTCGATGAGGTGGTGCCTTATATTGCCGTTAGTTTATTCGTATTTGCTGCGGGCATTGTTCCGACAGCTTTTCTGTTACGCGAGCAAGCATTTTACCGTATAGCGACTGCTGGGCTACTCGCTGAAGTTGTGAGTACAGCCTCGGCTATTGCGCTGCTACAAATTATCGATCCGCTGCATGCTCTTGCTGCTAAGGGCGCTGTGAGCGCAGTCGCTCTTGTCAGTGTTAGTTGGTATTTTTCGAGTGCTACTCAATTTGGTCGACCACTCCTAGGTGCGAGATTTTCCGCCATAATACCTTTGCTTAGTTTCTCTAGTTATCAATTCGGTTTCAATTTCATAAACTATTTTTCACGAAATTTGGACAATATTTTGGTAGGAAAGTATATGGGGGCCGGTATGCTTGGTGCGTATGATAAAGCGTATCAACTTATGCGCTATCCATTGATGTTATTGACTTTTGCCATGACACCTGCGATTCAGCCGGTAATTCGTAAGCATTCAGGCGACCCCGTATTAGTCGAAGCGATACATAGTGAGTTTGTATTCAAACTATCATTAATAGGTGCACTAGCAGGGCTGTTGATTTTTTTATTATCAGACTGGATCGTGCTAATTATCCTTGGAGATCAATGGTTGAATGTTATACCGATTATTCGGATTCTCGCGATTGCTATTCCAGCTCAAGTGGTTCTCTCCACTAGTGGCAGTTTTTTTCAAGCAATGAGTCGGGCAGATCTTTTATTTCTTAGTGGAATTCTGTCGGCTATTGTAATGGTAGGTGCAATAATCGTAGGCGTATCAGAGCGCGATATCGAGTTGTTGTGCTGGTGCTTAGTAGTGGCATTCCACATTAACTTTCTACAGGCTTATTTCTTGTTGTATCGTAAGATATTTGTGGTGCCTTTAAGGAAGCATTTGATCAGAATGACTCCCGCTGCATTTATTGTTATTGGCATGGTTTGGTTTGCATGGTGAATCTGACGTTACGTTTTCATGCTTGGTGTATTGTAGTTGTATGTGGCCTGTCCAAGGGGATTACAAAAGTGCCCGGGAAACTGGGGGCAGTTCGCTGGCTAGTGGGTGGTGTCTGGTTTTTAGCTGGGGCAACTACATGCGTAATGTAAATTGTAGCTCGACTAGATCAAGTTGGGTTGCTCATCTATATCTTAAATGTTCGTCTGAAGGTATTGCTAGTGCTTAAGCTGAAACCCGCGCATGATTTGATCGATAATTTTAATAAAAAGCGTTTAGTATACACATGTGTGTTCGGAGATTACGACCGGGTTTTAAAGCCTCTCAATAAATTGAAAAACACCGATTATTTTATCATTACAGATAATTCTGAAATGACCGTGAATGGATGGCAGACTCTATTGGTGGATTCGAGAAAATTTAAAACTCCTAAAGCAGCAAATCTATATTACAGGGCTTTAATCCACAAAGTGTTGTCTGGTTACGATACATCGATTTATATCGATGGCAATATTAAAATCCTAAACGGTATTCACGAGTTCTTGATACCTTTCGAAAATTCTGGTTGCACTTTAGGGCTCTATCCACATGAATCTCGATCAACAGTAGAAGAAGAAGTTGATGCTTGTATCAGCAGCGGAAAGGTATTAAATGCCAACGATCTTATTGACGAGTATCAAGGTTATTTGCAGCGGGGGTTTCCAGATAAGAGTGGCCTTATTGAGACAGGAGTGATCTTTAAAAACCACGTAACTGACTCTCTTGACGAACCAATGGAAGTTTGGTGGCAATGTTTTAGTCAGAGATCTACCAGAGACCAAATAAGTCTTCCTTATGTTCTTTGGAAGACAAATCCGAGTGTTTACTTATTCGACCAGAGTTATCGAAAATATAAAGCTACATTTTTGATTTCACCTCACAAGCATGATCGTAGGTATAGTGAGCTATATAAATTACTGAGACCTAGATCTAGAGATGGAGTTCTATGGTTTCTCATTTACGCCCCTTTCGCATGCTTCCACGTTCTGTTTAAGCATGCCAACGTGATCAGAAGTAAGGTGGTTCACAGATTAAATGGGATTAAAGTCTCAAAAGGCTAAAAATGAAGATCTCGATAGTAATGGCTACATACAATGGTTCTAAGTATCTTCAGGAGCAGCTGAATAGTTTCTTGCTACAAACCAGGTTGCCTCATGAACTAGTAGTCTCTGACGATGCGTCTAAGGATGATACTTGCAAAATTATAGAGGAGTTTTCGGTTAACGCACCATTCGATGTCAGGCTGATTAGAAACAGAGAAAATTCAGGGTATAGTGCCAACTTTAATAAGGCATTGCTTGAGTCCAAAGGTGATTTGGTTTTTTTGAGTGACCAGGATGATGTTTGGTTTTCAGATAAAATTGAACATATGCTGTCCAGAGTGTTAGATAATCCAGACACTTTGTTGTTCATGAATGATGCTCAGTTTACCAATGAGGCCCTAGTGCCTGTTAATATTACCAAACTTGGACAAATTAGATCGGCTGGATTGTCAGACACTAGTTTTGTCATGGGCTGTTGCATTTGTGTGCGCCGTGAGCTTTTAAACATATGTTTACCAATACCAGACGACTTCGGTTCGCATGATGGGTGGTTAGTAAGATTTGGAATTGGACTAAACACTAGAATTATAGATAAAAAAGTACTCCAATATTATCGACGCCATTCAAGTAATACGTCAAATGTGATTTTTAACAATCCTCAGCGTATATCTTACTTAGACCTATTTCCCTATTACTTTAAGGTTATATTTGGGTCAAATAGCCATGAAGAAGAGAAATCGCGCATACTTAAGAACAAGCTAATTCTGAGTAGGTTAGATTTAGTGCTCGCAAAGAGATCAATTTTGGATACGAAGAGGCTTCTGGAGTTCAGAGAATCTACAGTCAAGGAATTATTTTTTTTGGAGAAGCATTTGAAAATACGAACAAGGCCTTTTTTACCAAGACTGTTTCAGGTCACATGTTCATTTGTTGTAGGTGACTACTTTTCAATTAGAGGTTTTCGTGTTCTCTTGCAGGATATTGTGGGAGAGTAGAGTTTCTACCTGGTTTAATGGTTTACGCAATTCAAGTAAGAATGACTGATTGGCAATATATATAATGAAGATCATTACACTCGTTACCTATTCCGGAACTGGCGGCGCAGAACTGAATGCAATTTTATTGCGTGATGAGTTTGATATGAGGGGGCACATTTCTTACGCCTGGGCTATCTTTAGAGACCCATCTTTACCTTCAGACTTGTGTTTCGATAAAGTGTTTGCGAATCTTGGTAATTTGGCTTTTGCACGTGCAATATTTGCGTTTTTTCGTGCTTTGAAAGTTGTGCGCGAGGTAAAGCCTGATGTTGTTATTGGCTTTCATCCGCTGGCTAACGTATTTTTAGCTATGTTTAAAGTTTTTTCTCCTAACATAGTTACAATCGCCACGCAGCGAAACCCTCAGTCAAGTCAATCATGGCTTATGGGTAAATTGGAGATGATCGTGGGCTCAACGTGTTTGTACGGAGCAAATATAGCTGTATCACACGAGGTTTCAAACTCCTACAGTCATTATCCTGACTCGTATAAGAAAAAATTCAAAGTCGTTTGGAATGGACTGCCGGAGCCTGCGAAGGCTTCGCTAGACAAGCATCTAGCAAAGAAGATGCTGGGGTTACCTATCGATGGGATAGTGATGGGTTTTATTGGTAGATTGGCGTTTCAAAAGAATCCCGAGTTTTTGATTGAGGTTTGCTCCAAGTTAGACTCTGCAACTTTGGTTTTCGTAGGGAGTGGGCCTAGTAAAGATATGCTCGTCGAAAAGGCAGAAGCTATGGGTGTTAGTGATAAAGTCAAGTTCCTTGGCGACGTTTCTCAAGAGCAAGTTCACAAATTCTTGGGCTCAATAGATGTATTGCTGTTCCCCTCTAGATACGAAGGCTTTGGCCGAACTCTATTAGAAGGAATGCAGCGCGGTGTTCCCGTGATCGCATCAAATATAGAGATAACAAGAGAGGTCTTAGGGGGTGCTGGTATTAGATTGCCCTTCGACTCAACACTTTGGGCATCAGAGATTGTGCGAGTTACCTCACAACACGGAGTTGCCCAAGAGATTAAGTGCCAATTACGCGAACGATCGAAAATGTTTTCAATATCTGCAATGGTGGAAGGATACATTGATGTCATTGAGAGTGTTTCAGGATAACTCTCAACGAATTTGTTTGTGCTTTTAGCATGAAAACATACCCGACAAATAGATAGTATGTGGGTAATGTTTTTAGCCTATCAGTAATTGCAGACGATAGTCCGAATAGCAGTATTTCAGACATTGTTATAAGTGCTACAGCGAGAGCGAATGCCGAAACTTCGTGTGTTGATTCGTGGACTTTATATTTTTTGTAAAACGAAATTGAATGACGAGTTATCGTTAGTTTTATAGCTAACATAAACAGTAAACCGGCAATTCCCCACTTGATTAGGTGGTAACCATAAAAAGATTCAATTACTGAAATTTGTGATGCAATCTCGACTCGAGCAGGCCCGATTCCTAAAGGTGGATTTCTCAATGCGGAATCTCTTGCCAGTTCAAGCTCTCGTATTCTGTGGCTTGCTGATGAATCAATGTCTTGTGTGAATACTGATGTCAAGTACTCTGTGTATATTCCATAGTTTTCTGAGCTGTTTGAGCTAAAGTATCCAATCATGAAAAGTGTAAGAGTTATAGACATCACTAATACTTTAATTCTAGCTATTAATCCTGTAGCTATTAGTTGGATTATCAATATTCCGACAGTTGCGAATATTCCACCTCTGCTGAAGGTCATGTATAGTGCGACCGCGCAGCACCCGAAAATTATGAGCTCTCGTGCTGGGAGTTTACCTTTTATTTGAATAAGAGAGATGTAAAAGAAGATATAAAACGATAGTAAGAATGAAAAATCCGAGGGGAATCCGTATGTTCCACTCCAGCGGTAAAAGTGTAGTGCCATGTCGTCGCTAGGACGACCTTTAAAGATGTCGACTATTGGCCAAAGAATTGGAAAGTATATGAAAAGTGAGAATATCAACTGTACTACGATTAATTTTTTTAAAAATTCAATTAGTTTTGTGAATTCATCAAAATTGAGATGAACACACAATGGCAATATAAAGTACATAAAGTATATGCCAGGTCGAACTATGTCTGTTATGTCACGAACGGTTAGCATTGCTGTCATAGTGATGGCGGTAATACTGTAGAAAAACATAATCGCGCAGACTATTGCGGTCCCATATAATATGGTTCTCTTATCAATGAATTTTGCTTTATAAATGATAAGTATCAAGCAGGCTGGTAAAAATATTACGTGCATCAACTGCTGTGCCAGGTTGGCACCTAATATCCCTGGTAAAACGGGAAAAAATGTTAAATAGATCCATATATACTTATGGATTGCTAAGTTCGAAATACGCGAGCCGTGAATTTTGATGCTCGGGATAATCTGTATTGCGGATAGGTTCGTCATGGAACTTTACATTTTGTTATCGCTACTTAATTATTGAAAATGATCTGATTTTCGCATCTTTGTTTCTTTCAATAGTTTTTCCCAACGCCACGCTGAGTTAATTATAGTTTCAAGTGAGCTATTTGATGGTCTCCAGTTAAGCTGCGAACATGCTTTTTGGTTCGTCGCGACAAGTCTTTCTGGGTCTCCTGGCCTTCGATCTGCTATTCTGATCTCGGCTTTTACCACTAGTAACTTTTCGCAGACGTTTATCACCTGCATTACGCTTGACCCGGTTTCTGTCCCTAAATTGAATGCGTTGAAGCCTGGGTTCTTTTTCAAGAATTGTAGAGCTAACTTATGGGCAAATGCCAAATCCACCACATGTATGTAGTCTCGAATACAAGTTCCATCGTGGGTGTTGTAGTCGTCTCCGAATACGCTTAGCGGGCTTTCATTTCTAATGCTCTTGAGTATGTTTGGTATTAGGTGGGTTTCTGGGCTGTGTAATTCTCCAATTTTTCCAGATGGAGACGCTCCGGCTGCATTAAAGTATCTAAACACGATTGAGTTTAACTGATATGCATCACAATAGTCTTTTATGATTTGCTCGATCATTAGCTTGGAGCGCCCGTAAGTGTTTATCGGATTAGTTGGGTGTTGTTCATCTATATTCTCATTAGTTATGGGGGTGCCGTAAACTGCAGCCGTTGATGAGAATATCAAGTTGCGTGTGCCGGCGTTTATCATCGCGTCAAGCAGATTGATAGATCCGATTACATTCGTGTTGTAGTAAATCGAAGGATTTGTAGCAGATTCACTGACTATTGATTTAGCAGCAAAGTGAAACACTGCATCATATTTTCCTTCCGCTAGAATACTTAGCACCGCAGCACGATTTGTTAGGTCAACTTGAATCAAAGGACAATCTTGGCACGCCCAAAGATGCCCTGTTGATAGGTCGTCCAGGATATGGATGGTGAAGTTGCTTAACTTTAGAAGTTCAACTAGATGAGAGCCGACGTACCCAGCCCCACCGGTTACTAGTACTTTCATGCTAACTAAAGTATTCTCTTATAAATCGGGCTGTGAATTTGGGATAATCTAACAGAATTCGTTTTCTAACGTGAGCGTGTAGAATAGCACGCTGCAGCCATCGGACCCCAAATTTTTTAACGAACGGATGGTAGTAGTCGTCTTTTAGGGCTGTTTGGGTGAGAAATCCACCGCAAGTAAACATGACCTTAGACGGTACACCTGCTTTTTTTGCGCGCACCAGAAAATTCTCCTGGCGTGGCGCACCCATACCGCATATCAGTATATCCGCACCCTTTTCTATTAATTCCAGCATCACTTGATTTTCTTCTTTGTCGGTACGAATGTAACCATTTCTAACATAGACAATCTTAAGGTTGGGGTATCGATTCTGAATGTTTGCAACAGCTTTTTGTATTTCTGGCTCTGTTGCTCCAATAAAGGCAACGGTTAATCCTTCACTTTGTGCATGCTGCAGCGTGACGCCAGCTACCGATGAGTAATCAAAGCTAACTCTATCTATCTTTGTTGAGTTTAGGAGGTTGTGGAGGATTGTTAATAGAGAACCGTCTGAAAAAAAATAGTCGAATTTCTCACAGAGTGCTTTATCGTCATTTATATCGTAATACGAAAATGGATTTACGAAAGTGACTAATATCGGTTCAGATGAGCCTTTCGTTATTGACTTTAGAATATTATTAAAGCTGAGTGAGTCAGCTAACTTGATCCGGTGCTGGTGTTTCATTCAACAATTTGCCTACATTATTGTTTGATTTCCATGTGGGGATGCTATTCCCAATGAGAATCTAAGTTGCGCGTAACCCAACACTAATGAACTCAGACTGGCCCCCGGCCAGTGGTTGTCGAAGCCGTCATATCGCTCATTAGTGTCAGGCTACACTTTGTTTATAGTTGGCGTTTTTCATCATTTCCAATTTTTTTCAAAATTTTTAAATATTTTTCTAAACCCGCCCAAACGTATCCTCGAACCGTACAATATCAGTCTCGCCCTGATAGCTCTCGCTTCCTACCTCAACCTGCCGCACCACCAGATCATCCAGCCCGATCGTCACCACCAGTTTGTTTTTGTTGTCGTTATGCACCAGCGTGTTGTGGGTGTTGATATTGATCACATCACCAATGCTGGCGGTGCGGCTGGCATCTTTTTCCAGAATCTCCCAGATGGCCCGCCAGCCGCCAATATCACTCCAGCCCGCATCCAGCGGCACCACGCGCACATTGTCGGCTTTTTCCATCACCGCATAATCAATCGAGTCGCTGGGGCAGCCGGCAAAAGCCTGGGCATCCACCCGGATAAAGTCCAGATCGTCTTTGGCGGCGCCCATGGCGGCCTGGCAGTGTTCAACGATGGCCGGGGCGCTGTGCTGCAGGGCGTCCAGGTAGGCGGCGGCTTTGAAGACAAACATGCCGCTGTTCCAGAGGTGTTTGCCGGAGGATAGGTATTGTTCGGCGGTGGCTTTGTTTGGCTTTTCTGTGAAGCGTTTGACGGAGGTGGTAGATTGCGCGGGGGACGGAGCCAGGCCTCCGTCCCCCTCAGTGGTTTCTATGTAGCCGTAGCCGGTTTCGGGGGATGTGGGTACTATGCCAAAGGTGATTAGTTCGTTGCCGGTGGCGGCGGCCTGCGCGGCGATGTCCAGGGCCTGCTGAAAGGCGTGCTGGTCGCGGATCACATGATCGGCCGGGAAGACGGCGATGATAGCCTGTGGGTCAATTTGCAGCGCTTTGATGGCCGCCAGTGCGATGGCCGGGGCGGTGTTTTTGGCCTCGGGCTCCAGCAGGATGGCAGCGGGTTTAATGCCAATGCTGTGCAACTGCTCGGCCAGCATAAAGCGGTGATCCTCATTGCACACCACAATGGGGGCGGCCAGGTGCTGCACGCGCAGGGCGGTTTCCTGCAGCAGGGTATGCTCGCCACCGGTCAGCCTGTGAAACTGCTTGGGGTAGTGCTTGCGCGACAGCGGCCAGAGCCGTGTGCCGGCGCCGCCGGAGAGGATGACGGGGATGACCTGCATGTCGTGTGGAGCTCCTGTTGCTGTTTGTGCCGCTGATTGTAGCGCGGGGGACGGAGGCGGTCTACGTCCCCAATTGGGTGAGTGCCGGCAGCCGCTCCACCAGATACAGCGGCAGTGACAGCAGTTCGTATTGAATATCGTGGACCTGCCTGCTGTTAATGGCCAATTAAAATGACCCAAGTGGGTCAAAATTATTGGCCATTGACAGTAGTGGTAAAACAACGTCACCCCGCTACTGATATTCAGTCGCCGACAGATATCGGGTACTTTGGCTCCAGCCTCATGCTCTTTGATGGCCTTGATGATTTGCTCTTCTTTGTATGGTGGCTTCATATTGAGATTTCCACCCCATAAGGTTAACTGGAAATCTTATCAAGGTCATGGTTCTAGTTTTTGGGGTAAGGTCACAGGCCGACCAGATCTCTGGCGAGGATGCCTGGGTCGCCCAGCAGTATGTTTTGATCACCCAGTCCTGCATATTGTTGGCTAAGCCGTCCCCGCAGTGCCAGGACTTTGCAGTACGGCAATACCATGCGTTTGGGCCGAATCAGTCCTGCGCCCCATATGGCCAGTGGTTTTTGGCCGGGCAGTACGCCTTTAACGAGCGGATGACTGCTTTTTTTCGTGAATCCCAGAACCCCAGAATGCTACCAATAGCAAACAAATCGGCATCTGCATGGTCAGCTTGGACCACCTGACGGCCGGTAATATGTTGCACCAGTTTCGGCGACAGATCGTCGCCAAAATTGGGTGATTGAGGTTTTTGATAGTAGGAAAGTTTGATAGTGTGCATGAATCTGATTGACCTGATAAAGTCACTGACGGTATAAAGCTGGTTTGCCTGACCAGATGTAAGTGATTAAGTGCTGTACAAAAAAATCCTGAGAAAAGCTCGAACCGTCACCCGTAAAACCCAGTTTCAGTTCGCGATTAGACACCAGTTAAACAGCAAATGGCAAAGCGATTGTTCATGCCTGGCACTGTCCCAGCGACATTTTTTTCTGTTCCATACCATTCATCAGGCCTGCTGGGTTAACCAGATTCCCTTCCCCGACCTGATTGCAGGTCAATCGTTTAACGATAAAATACAGTGGCTGAAGCTGTTCGGGCAGGATTCTCGAATGGTCGCACTAACCGACAAGCTGGCACTCAAACAAATTGTGGGCCAACGCCTTGGAGCCGGGTTTGTAGCAACTACGCTGTCCCAAGGCGCGAGTTACCGGGATGTCGACATCGCCAGCCTGCCAGGACAGTTTGTGCTAAAGGCTAACCACGACTCCGGATCGGTCTATTTTGTCCACAACAAAAATGATTTTCCTGCAAAACACTATGAGTCTCGTCTGAATCGCGCGATTAGCCGGACATTTGGTAAAAGCGGCGGGGAATGGCAGTACTGGCCCATCCCCAAGCAGGTGTTTGCCGAAGAATTGCTGCCGTTTGTTGGCGGGGCGCCACCACCGGATTACAAGTTTCACTGCTCCGATGGTCAGGTGCTTTGGCTGCAATATATATTCGATCGGGGTCGCCATACAAAAGAGGTTATTACCGATCGCGATGGTAAGGTAATGGGGTTGAATTTTGATCAACACATGACCAGTGTTTTTGAATTCAAGCGTCCGGCTAACTGGCAGGCACTGTTGGACGTGGCCGAGGCCATGTCACGCGGATTCCAGTACGTGCGTGTCGACCTGTATAACTTGCCGGGCCGGATTGTCGTTGGCGAAATGACCTTTACGCCGCTTAACGGCATGTACCAATCAGAGGGAAATATTGAGTTGGGTAAACTTATCCACTTGGACCGCACCAAGGTCAGGGACCTGGTCTGTGCTGAATTCCCCGGCCACACGCGTCGATGGCCCTGGTAGCTAAGGGTTGGCGCCAGCGCCTTCAACGTGTGCCGGGCCTGCGCGCCCTGTGGTCCGCTCAGCACGGGCTCCGTCGATACGTGTTGTATCTTGGTTTGCGCGCCTGGATGCCTTTGCTCTCCAGATACCCGGCGCTGTCGCGGATCAAGTCCAGGCCGCATCATCTCACAACCCCGCTAGTGGTTTCTCTGACCAGCCATCCGCCAAGATTCTGGTGTCTTGCACTGACGCTGCAGTGTCTTTTGCGCCAGACCGTTAGGCCGGATCATCTGATTCTCTGGATTGCCCACGAACACAAGTCTGAATTGCCTGATGCGGTATTAAAACTTCAGATGCGCGGTCTGGACATTCGTTACGTAGAAGATCTTAAGTCGTATAAAAAGCTGATCCCGGCTTTACAGACCTTTGGCTTTGACGTGAATCACGTAATCGTTGACGACGACATGTATCAGGCACCGAACTGGCTGGAATCGTTGCTCGATGCCCCCTCAGAGAATGAGGTGGTTTGTCATTTTGGGCGGTATTGGTGTGATGAGCAGGGGAGAGTGTCAACCTATCGACAGTGGCCTGCAATGGATCCGGGTGCTGTGTCTTGTCGTGGTTTCATTATTGGCCATGGTGGTGTCTGGTTTCCGCCGGTCAGTCTCGGGCCCGAGGCATGCGATTATGAGCTGGCGGTGCAACTTTGCCCCTTGCAGGATGATGTCTGGTTTACCTGGCATGCCTTGATGCGCGGCTACCGCATTCGCCGGACTCCTCGGTCAACACGCCGGTTCAGCTGGCCCGGCGCGGATGCAAATGGCGTAGCACTGTCCGACCAGAACAACCCGCAGCATGGCGGCAATGATTTAGCTATTGAGAAGATGATCAAGCACTACGGTAGTCCGCTGTCCAGCTTCGAGGCGCGGCGCAAGTCCCAATAGGAAAGTCTGCCTTCAGCTTGGAAACTCAGCGTGAGTGCCGACTCCAATGCTGACTGTGCCAGTTGACCATGAATATTCAGCAGGTAAAGGTGGTGATATCCCTTGTTGTAACGGACAACATATGCCCTGTAACTGTCGCTGTTGTGCAGATAGTGTGACAACACTGCGCGAGGCGCGCGGAATACGGGATTTCTGGCATGCTGCCATGCGTCGCTGTCGGGAGTCAGGCTGCTCTCGATCTGCGTTCGGGTGAGCTCACAGACATTCTGTTGGCAGTATGAGGAAAAATCGGCACTTCCGGCGAGGTGCGCAAAGTACAGGTCGGCACGCAGCGCCGCAAGGCTCTCCGGAGTCACCTGTGTCAGTGCAAATTCTGGTGTATTGAGGCCAATCAGATCAAACTTTTGTCCGGGTAGCCAGAAGCTAAATCTGCCGGCCTCGGTGATGGCAAACCGGGTCTGGGACGAGGTGGCGTACGACAGAAAATAGGGAAACGAGTTTATGTACTCATGTTCCCGGAGATAGGACACCCGGGCGACGCTCGCCTGTGCAGCCTGATTGACAGCCAGTACAAGCATCGCAACTATGCTCGCATATGTTGCTCGGTTCCAATACTCAATGGCCTTGGAATGCCGGGATATCAACGCCCCCAGATAAATCGCGCACCAAAGAATCAACACGGTTGTTGCCGGTGCCTGAAAGCGATCGGCGATATTCTGCGACTGATTGGCGAACAGCAAGGCTATCAGCAGTACGCCAACCGGCAACGATGCTGTTAACAACCGCCATCGGTGGTTACTCAACAGAAAAACCGTCAACGCAGCAGCGCCCAGATAGAAATTGCGAGCCGCCCAGTCCACGTGTCCGGCGAGGCCGGGCAGGACCTGTGCATCGGCACTTTTTACTATCAGCGGCAAGGGTAACCAGTATCCAAAGTATTGAATGCGCCAGACAAAATAGATGATACCCAGACACAGACAAGCGCCCGAAACATAGAGATAGCGGCGCATACAGGCAGTTTGCCGGCTCATGATTGCACCAATCAGCGTTGCGGTGATCCCTATGATCACCCCGTCGGGTCTTATCAACCCGGTGACAAGACCCAACATCGGTATATAGACCAGGTGAACTCCCGCCGGGCGATAAAGCAGATAAAAGAGCAGGGCAATAGCACCACAGTAAAATCCCGTGCTGAAGCCAGCCAATGCGGCCTGGGTGACTTGAGATGTCGTGATGAGAAGAACCAGCAAAGCAACTGATCCCGCTTGCCGCCAGCCCGCCATCGTTGCTCCGGACAGTTTGACGGCAAGTCCGGTAATTATGGATAAGCCGGCACCATTCAGAATGTGTGCAAACAGGGCACCATCAATTCCGACGCGCTCAGCCATTGCCAGCAGTAGCATCCAAAGGAAATCGGTAGCGCCTTCTGCAGGCGCTCCACCTGCAAAATAGCTGATGCCATAACCATCTGCCAGGTTTCGGGCGTAGGTGTTAAGAATATAGGCGTCTTCGTGCGGGTGGCCGGTTAACAGCAGCCAGACAGCCACGCAAAGATATGTTGTAAATACAAAAATTGGTGCGCCAATTAGTGATAACTGATGTGTTTTAATCATGAAAATTCAGAGTGACTGACCAGTGTCTGAAAAATTCCGTTCTTGTGGCTTAGCTCAGCAAACGTTCCAGTGCCCACCAAGTGCCCATGATCAATCACAAAAATCGTATCACAGTGTTGGATAGTGCTTAGGCGGTGGGCGATTATGATGACGGTTTTTTGTTGTCGCATATCCGCAATGGCATCCATGATATGGCGTTCACTGATCGTGTCCAGTGCACTGGTGGCTTCGTCCAGCACGACCACGGCGGGGTCATGATACAGGGCGCGTGCGATGCCAATACGCTGGCGCTGGCCGCCTGATAACTGCACGCCGCGCTCGCCAACCAGTGTGTTGAGTCCGTCGGGGAGCTGGTCAACAAATTCGTTGATGTGCGCCAGTGCTGCCGCTCGCTCAAGACGCTCTTCATCAATATCTCCCCTGCTGAGGCCCAACGCGATATTGTCACGGATGCTGGCATCTGCCAGATAAATGGATTGTGGTACGTATCCAATACTGTTTTGCCAGGCCCTGCGGTTGTGGTCACTGATAGTCTGGTCATCAACAGTCAGCTTTCCGCTGTCCGGGGGCAGCATACCGAGAATCATATCCACGCACGTCGATTTGCCTGCGCCCGAAGGCCCGACGAAGGCAGCGGAGTGGTTGACCGGAATGCTCAGCGAAATCTGATTCAGCGCTGGCTCTGATTTGCCAGGATAGGTGAAGCTGACTTTCTCCAGGGCGATCTGCTGTTGAGGCCTCACGGCTTCTGTTGCCACAGTCTGAGGGAGCTGCGTTTGTTGCGAGATTTCAAGATCCTCTTTAATAGCATGAAACGCCGGCAGGTTTCCTCGAATCTGCGCCAGGCTCGCGTATATCTGCTGAAAAGCCGGCAACAATTTAAATCCGGCCAGCGCGTAAAGAGATAACAGTGGCAACAGTGTGCTGCTGTCACCGTTGTCGGCGCGCAATAAATAAAGCACCAGCATAATGACAGCACCAAATGCGGTCAGTTCAACCAGATAGCGGGGTAATTGCGCGAGCGCGTTCATGTTGCCTTGCTGACGCGCCAGGTCATGTGCACTGTCAGTGTAATCAGCGATAAACTGTGGCTGGCGCCCAAGCAGCATTAATTCCTTGATAGCACCGAAGCCTTCGGTCATAAGACGATACCGCCGTCGGCCGGCAGCACTGGTCTGCTCGCCGATATGTGACAGGCGTCGGCGGACAGTCATGAACAAAACCGCGTAGATGGAGAAAAAAGCTACCGCGCCGATCGCAGCTGCTACGGGGTTGACCAGAAAGACGGTCACCAGCAACAGCGTTGAGGTCGCTATCCGGGCATTCAGCTGCAGTAGGGGGTTGATAATCTGTGACATCACGCGATGACATTCACCAGCGATATGATTGGTCAAGGTGGCGCTATGGTGCGTGGAGTGAAACAGCCAGGGCTGCAGCAGATAATGTTGATACAGTCTGATGCTCAGATCGGCGCCCAGGCGCTGGCCTGTGTGAATGATATGCCAGGACGTGAGGATGCTGGTGAGGCTACTGAGAGCAAGCAGGCCAAGCACTGCGACACCCGACCAGAACAAAAATATATCGTGCGAAGTGGCACCACTGGCCTGATACAGTTGTGCCAGAAATGTCTCGCCACTCAGTACGTCCGGGTTGCTGACGATGGTCATAAAGGGCAGTATGGATGCCACCCCAATCACTTCCACTAGTGCCATCGTCAGAATCAGCCCCTGCAGCATGATGATCTGTCGGTGCTGCGCCGGGGAAAGCATGGACCAGAGGCTTCGAATGTCTTTCCACATGCTCACAGTTTATCCTTGAGCGATTGAACAACAGGCAGAGTCCGTAAGCGATCATACAGGCCAGTGGCCTTTAGCAGCGGCACTGGCCACATCAGCAGCTTTCGCCGCCAGTCGCCACGATCCAGGCGAACGTGTTCAAACAGACCTTCAGCCTGGGCAATGCGAAAGTCCTGCGTTTGCCACCAGGGTTGAATAACCCGTTCAGGCCACGTAATGTCGTGGGGATCGTTGGCTGTAAAATAATCACCTAGCGTTGCAAGCAGCCAGTCCCGACGATATAGCGCCGGATTGTCGGTGTAGTTCATGTGGCGCGCGGTGGTTTGCAGGAATTGCGGTTTGTCCGTGTTGCGCTGAATTTTGTCCGGATATACCTGCTCCGGATGATCCAGCCAGTAGAGGCTGTTGAACAGATGACTTTGCCAGGCTTGCTCATTGCCGCGCACATTGTCGGTCGCCCAGTTGGGCTCGCCCGGGCGGCTGCGGCTGCGGTAGAGCACGACATCAATATCATACCGGCTAAGCAGGTCAATACCATCGGTCAGTTCTGAGATGTCCTGTCGCAGATCGTGAATAAGTCGAAAGTCGTTTTGTAAGTAAAGAATGTAGGGGTGGCGTGCACGTTCTGCCAAAAATCGGTAGGCCGCACCAATGCCGATGTTGTGTCCAGCTCCGTAGTACTGAAGACCATAACGCTTGGCGATGCGAATGTCTTTGGCCGACATCTGCTGAAAGAAGATTAGCTTGTCATCTGTGATATCCAGCAGACCGTTTTCACGATAACTTTCCAATGTGGCTATCAGGGTCTGGTGGGACTGCCAGCTAAGTATCAACAGGGAAATCGGTATCATGCTGCACCCGCTGACAGAAATCTGTTGCGAATCAGGTGTGGTACACCCTGGCCCAGGAAATCAAGCCGTGCCAGGTGACTGTCGTTAACATAATGGTGGCTGCAGGTCCTGGCACTTAATGCCTGCTTCGTCGAGATCTGGTAGGTGTCCGGTAGTCGTTTCATGGTCTCACCCAGCGTTGCAAACAGGGCGGCCCAAACTGTCTGTTCCAACCAGACAAGTCTGGGGCAGGGCTGGCGCTGGTAGTATGCCCCCAGGCATTGTTCGACGAAGCCAATATCGTACAGACCACCGTCGGGTAGATAGAACAAACCTACATTGACCTTACTGATGCCACGAGTGCCAAGTACCGCAGGCCATCGTTCGAGCGGCCAGGTATAGGCGTCTTGCCAGTCGCTCATGTAGAAGCCTTTGTTCTGCCGGATGGCTTCAATGATTTCTTTGGGTTTTTTGAAAAACAGTACGTCAGCATCCAGCACCATGAACGCGCGTTCACGAGAGTACCAGGCAAAATCCAGAAGTTTGATGGCCGGCCAGCTGTATTCGGTGATTCGGTAGCGATAGGCATTCGGATAATTCGCCAGCGCTGCCGACATATCCTGGTTTGCCTGTTCAAAGGGAATGATGCGAGCCTCGGGAAAATGCTGCAACAGTCGCTGCTGATGTTCCTGACTTAAGCTGCCGTCATCATGAATTATCAGCCGTGGTCGAAGCTCGCTGTAGCGCAGGAAGCTGTTAAGTGCCCATAAGCCGTTGACCACATCACGGGCGCACAGCAGGATGTGCAGGTCAAATTCGTCACGGCCCAAGCCGGTTAATGGCGGTTCCTGAAGAATCCTCTTAAGCTGTGCGTTATGGCGCCAGGCTGTCCATTGACTCAGGACACGTCGTTTCAGCGCCCTGAAAGTTGTCTTTGGATGTCGCAGGCGTCTGACGCTGTGCCAGGGCGTGCGTTCGCTGAACAGACCTTTAACGCCAGCTTGCTGAATCAGCGTCGTGTCTGTTTGTGTGGGATAACGATACGAGAGGGCGGTGAGGATACATTCTTCTGTACCGAGATGGCCTGCGGCAATTGTCTCGCCGAGCAACTGACTAAAGTGCTCTGCCATGGTCTGAACGATACTGCTGCCACCTCCGAATATGCCACCTTTACAGCAACGGTCAACGAAGTCAGTTTGGCAGTAGTTGGCCAGGGCGCCGCGATCGAAACCATGCACCTCTGTATTCTTCTCATAGGGTTTTGCCAACATGCGCAGTTTGCTGGGCTCGCGTATGAATTGCTGAAAAAATGCTTCGTTTACCAGCTGATGTTCGCCGGGGTAGAGGTGCATATGGATGCCGGCATCGATCCAGATGAAGTTGTCGTTATTGTCATTTGACTGTTCTGCTGCTTGTGCCAGCCAGCGCATTTTGCTGTTGACCAGCGGGACATACAGCTCCAGCGTTGCCATGGGTGAGTTAGTCAACCACTCTGCCTGAGACAGCCACGCCCCGGACGTACGGATACGCTGAATGCTTTCGAAGTGAGGCGACTGCCGCAATTGTTCATGGTTCAGAGCATACAGTCTGGTTTGTCTGCCCTGCCGCCAGCGCAGGATTTTGGCGTGCATGGCCGGCGCGGCGTGAATGTGAAACGGCAGATCGAGCTGACAAAGTCGCTTCAGACTTCGTTCATAGGCATGCCACTTGCGGCGAAATCGCGGGTTTATCTGGCTGCGATTGATGTCCAGCAGGGCTGTGACGAGAGTTGGTTGATGCATGTGCTGGGGGTCGAATTTCGTGCTGCTCAAAGGACTGAGCCAACTTTATCACACACTTACTTAAATTGATCGCCTTAGCTTGTAACACCCACATTTCTATAGAATTTTGATGTGTGCATGACTGCTTTGCCGTTGCAGATGGCCTGCAGGGGGTTTGGAAATCCTAAAAATTTGCGCAAAACCGCCAGCCATGGTCTATAAACCAAGTAGAACAGCAGCTGGAAGCAAAAAAGAAGATGCGTAAACTTGTGATGGGCTTTGATGGCACCTGGAACACACCCGATCAGATGGATCGTGATCGCCAGGTGCCCACCAACGTGGTGAAGCTCTTGCGGGCCCTGCAGTCGGGTGCGGGCCTGCTCAAGTATTACGACACAGGAGTAGGGACGGTAGGGCGGCTGGACAGGCTGTGGGGCGGGGCAGCCGGGCGCGGACTGTTTGCCAATGTGCGTGATGGCTGGCTGTGGCTGAGCCGACATTACCGGCCGGGTGACCGGGTGTATTTGTTTGGCTTTAGTCGTGGGGCCTATACGGCGCGCAGCCTGGCGGGCATGTTGGCAATCTGTGGTATCGGCCCGGGCGAGGGTGCTGCCCAGTCGCTGGCCGATGAGGCTTGCCGCATCTACCGCGAGCGCGATCCGGACAAGCGCGGGCGGATGGGGGCGCGCTTTGTTCACGAGCATCATTGCCGGCCAGGCACCGTCGACATGCTGGGCGTTTGGGATACCGTGGGTGCCATGGGGCTGCCCACGCGTGGACCCTTGGGCCAGGTCACGCGCCGTCGACATGGGTTCCACAATGTGCGTCTCGGCGCCAATATCCGACATGCTTACCACGCCCTGGCACTCAACGAGCAGCGCGCGGCTTTTACGCCCTCGCTCTGGCAGCATCCGGTGCCGCCCACCGTGCAAACCGTGCAGCAGATGTGGTTTGCCGGCGTGCATTCCAACATTGGCGGAGGTTACGCCTGCGCGGGGCTGTCAGACATTGCGCTGCAGTGGATGTTGTCCAGGGCAGAGTCACATGGCCTGGCATTGAACCAGAGTTATGTTAAGCGGCGCATCGATCCCGATGTCTTTGGTGAACTTCGCGATTCACTATCCATGCTGTATCGCACACCCCTGGCCGGTGGGCCTCGCCCGAGAGCAGTCGGCACTGGCGTGCCGGGCGAGGCTGTGCATCTGTCGGCCTGGCAGCGCTGGCGGGCGGTTAGCCGGCCGGATGAGGCGCCGTGGTAATTGATCGGGGGACGGAGGCGGTCTACGTCCCCAATTAGGTATACCCTGCCAGCTCAATCCGATTCCTGCCTTGATCCTTGGCCTGATACAGGGCTGCGTCAGAATGCCTCAATAGTCCCTCCAGTGTCGGATTAACCCTTCCCTCGGTACTGGCAATGCCAATACTGACGGTCACCGATATCTGCTTCCCGAAGTACTCAATGCTGGAGGCTTCCACATCACGCCGCAGGCGTTCCATGACCTGCCTGGCGTCAGCCGGGTTACTGCCCAGCAACGCAATTGCAAACTCCTCTCCTCCCAGACGTCCTGCCAGATCGGCATTGCGGAGCACATTCAGCGCGATCTGCGAGAATGTTTTGATCACTTCGTCGCCCGCGCCGTGGCCGAATTCATCGTTGATACGTTTGAACTTGTCCAGGTCGAGCGTGGTCAGCGTAAATGGCTGATTGTTGCGCACACTCAGGCGCAGCAGCGCCTCACAACGTTCCAGAAAGGCGCGCCGTGTGAGCAGACCGCTCAGATCGTCGTATGTTGCCTGATGGCGATGCAGCTCCTCGAGTCGCGTCACCTTGATGATGGCGCCGATGATGATCCATGTGGTAATTGGCGCGATGATCCCGGGTGCCAGCGCTGCGATAACAAATATGACGGGCAGCATTGGCGAGTTAGTGACGGCAAGTGCGGTGTAGGTGATCAGTAGAGAGGCTACAACGCAGAGCAGGGTGACGCCAATGACCCAGGCCACACGCGTGCGCTCGTGCGTGGCACTGTCCGCGTAAAAATGTTCGTTGATCAGATCGTTGAGCGACATGCGTTTTTTTGTCAAGTCTGTTTCGTGAGCCGGGATTGTAGCGCAAAAACCTGCCGACTATTAGCCCGCTGGGTCGCATGACCCGCACGCGCAACAGGTGCAAAACGTCACCGACCCGCGCTAAACTGCTGCTCTGGTTTTCTCTCAGGGAATGAAGCAGTATGAAAATTCTGGTGACCGGCGCGGCCGGGTTTATTGGTGCGCATCTGGTCCAACGGCTGGCAGCACGCGGCGATGACGTGGTCGGGCTGGACAGCATTAACGACTATTATGATGTAAAAGTTAAATATGGGCGCCTGGATCGGGCGGGCATCAGCCGCCATGCTATGGAATACGGCAAGTTGCAGGTGTCACAGACCCTGCCCAACTACCATTTTATCAAGCTGCAGATGGAAGACAAATCCGCGCTGAATGCGCTGTTTGCGGCCGAAGAATTCGATGCGGTATGCAACCTGGCCGCTCAGGCCGGTGTGCGTTACTCACTGACCAACCCCCAGGCCTATATCGACTCCAATATCGTCGGTTTCATCAATATTCTGGAGGCCTGTCGGCACCACGGCGTGCAGAACCTGTCTTACGCCTCCAGCTCGTCCGTCTACGGCCTGAACGAGACGCTTCCGTTTGCCACCACCCACAACGTGGATCACCCCATCAGCCTGTACGCCGCCAGCAAAAAGTCGAACGAGCTGATGGCGCACACCTACTCGCACCTGTTTGGCATCCGCACCACCGGCCTGCGCTTTTTCACCGTCTACGGGCCGTGGGGCAGGCCTGACATGGCGCTGTTTTTGTTCACCAAAGCCGCGCTGGCCGGCGAGCCCATCAAGGTGTTCAACCACGGCAACATGCTGCGCGACTTCACCTACATTGATGACATCATCGAGGGCGTGGTGCGCGTGATCGATAACCCGGCCTCGGCTGACAAAGCGTGGTCCGGGGCTGAACCCAACCCCGGCAGTTCATCGGCTCCGTTCAAGATCTACAACATCGGCAACAACAACCCCGTGAAGCTGCTGGATTTTATCGACGCCATCGAAAAGGCGCTGGGTGTGCCAGTGCAAAAAGAGTTCCTGCCGCTGCAGGCCGGCGATGTGCCGGCGACCTTTGCTGATGTGTCGGACCTGGTGGAGGATATGGGTTATAAGCCGGCGACGCCGGTGCAGCAGGGCATTGATAACTTTGTACGGTGGTACCGGGAGTTTTTTGGGGTTTGAGGCGCAGCTACCGCCCCAGCCAGCCCAGTACCTTCTCCAGTCGGCTTTTCTCGCTGCTGAAACGGTCGGCCAGGCCGATGCTGATAAACACACCGATGTCGCCGTCGCTACGCCAGCTCAGGCCGGTTGTCAGCTTGTTGTTCCAGTGCAGCGCCAGGCCATGGCCCACGTTTTTGCTGCCATCGCGGTCGGAGTAGGTTGTGATCAGTGACACGCCCAGCGGCCGCCTCATGCGCACATCCGTGCCACTTCCAGCGAATTTCCAGGTATTGAAACCGATCCATTCCATCACCACAGCGGGTTCGAAGCGGCTGCCGTCGCTGGCTTCATCTACATATTCCATGCCGATGCTGGGGTGCAGCAGGATGATCTGACGTTCGGGCGGGATGCGATCGACCAGTGCCAGTTCGCGGCCGGATGTGCGCTCACGCTGCCGGATATCGCTTTGATACAGATGACCGTTCAGGAGCATTTCCCAGGGATACTGAACGCGGGCCTCGTTGCTGTACAGATCCCACATGACATTGTTGCGCTGGAAGGCATGCAGGTTGATGCCCAGGGTGCGATCTGCCCGCTGATTGACTTGCTGCATCAGGTTGGCTACGCGCAGCAACTGTTCCAGACTTTCGGTAGCCTGCTGGCAACCGTCCGAGGCGGGCTGTGCCTGACAGTTGGGAGTCAGTATGGTGTTGATTGGCTGCAGTAGCGGTACGTTATTGACGCTTGGGCCGTAACGGTCTTCCTCCAGTGCGAACTGCCAGCCGCCGTCGCTGTCACGCGCCTGCCGTAAGGCATCGGTGGTCTGTGACGGGGCTTCGCCGCGCAGCCGCTCTGCGACAGTGCGTACGGCCGACGCGCCCGCCAGATTGGCGTTTTCCAGGCGAATAGCCTCGCTGGAGACGGTATTGGCCAGGCGTTGCACGATGGCCTCCACTGCCTGCAAGTGACTTTCTTCCAGCCTCCCGGTAGAGGGGATCTCGGCCTTGCGCAATTCCTGCCTGACCCACAGGGTCAGCTCGCTTCTGTCATTGTCCTCGCCATAACAACCGCGCAGATTGACCTGGATCCCATCGAAGATTGCGTCGACGTTGGCACCGGTGGGTGTCTCGCAGGCGATGGCAGTGGTGGTTACCAGCAGACTCAGGCTCATGATGAAGGCGCTGATCAGAGCGCTGATGGCGTGCAGGCTTTTTCCTCTGAGGCGTGTGTTCATCACAGTGTCTCCAGCATTTTGTGGAATGAATAACCCATGCTCAGCAGGTCCTGCAGTTCTCCGCCGTGCCGTTCGATCAACTGTCGTAGCTCCTCTGCTTCACCTTCCAGGTGGGCGTCAATGACAGCCTTGCGGTAGGTCTGTTGCGCCTTGATCTGCTCGGCTTTGCTGACGATGCTCATGTTGTCGCAGGTGGCGCGGAAGAAGGGAATGTGTACGGCCGGATTCTCCAGGTAGTGCTCCAGTGCGTGTACATTTTTCTGCCGGATTTCGGTGGTCTTGATGTCCTGAAAGCGGCTGTGCCGTGCTGCCTGGGTGGCGGCATCCAGCCAGGAGTGACTCGGCTCAAAACGCGAGGGGCGGGTGAAGGGGTCAAACATGTTCCAGGCGTTGAGAAAATAACGCATTACTGCATCGCGCGAAGGTGTCATGGCTGGTCGCACGCGTGAGTTGTAAACGGGTATTTCATTGCCTTTGCTGAGGATGCGCGAAACATTGGCGCAGGCCAGGTAAGTGTGCAGTGAAAAGTTGCGGACGCTGAGCGGAGGAATATCAGCCGAGGGGGAGCTGGCGAACATCAGGTGAAGCGTGTCGTGGGTGACGGCGGTGCCCAGTGAGTGCCCGATAATGGACCATTTGACCGGGCCGGCGTTTGAGCTGCGGTGCTTTTCGAGTGCTTCAGTGATGGATTTGGCGACGTATGTGCGAACGGGGTCGCGCACTGTAGGGAAGAATCGGTAGAATATGACATCGAGTACATGAGTGCGAAAAAAGCCGTCACCGGTGCCGGACTGGGCCAGGCGGGTGAGGGTCTGGACCAGTCCGCTGCTGACACCCATTGCGATCAGACGTTCCTTTATGCCGTCTGATTCGTTTTCCCAGGCATCGCGAATACTTTCAAAAATATGGTCGTAGGTTATCTCATGGAAGCTGTAGGCGCGGCTGTATCGGGCCGGGCGACAGAGCGGGTGGCAGAAACTGCGCCGACAACCACAGGTGTCGATCCGCCTGGCGACGTGTCGTGCCCGTTGACAGCCTGCCTCATCTGCATCAAAGTGCTCTCCTTATAAAAACAACAGAGACGTCTCCACATGCAAAGACGCAACTTTCTGAAAGGCGCTGCTGCCTTACTGGGCACCGTGCCGATTCAGTCCGCTTTGTCGGCACAGCCTGCGCCCGCCAGCCAGGAAAATGCGACACCTGACACTAGTGCGCATATGCTGAGCAGCTCCCGGGGGCTCGCGCCGATTATCGCCACGCCTGATCGCATCATCGAGATGAACGTCTGTACGCGCCCCTTTCGACTGCAGGGGCCGCGCATTCAGGATGAGCGCATCGGCCGCAAAAACGTTGTGCATAACTATGGGCATGGCGGCAGTGGCTGGTCTTTGTCCTGGGGCACGGGTCGCATGGCCGTGCAGTTGGCCGCCGCCCATGGACGACGGGAGCTCGCAGTCATTGGCTGTGGTGCAATCGGCCTGACTACAGCGCTGGTGGCGCAGGAGGCTGGCTATCGGGTCACCATTTATGCCAAAGAGCGCCCGCCGTATGTGTCTTCGCATCGGGCGACCGGCTCATTTACGCCGGATTCGCGCATTGTCAGTGCTCAGCATGCACCGGCATTTGCCAGTCAATGGGAGCAGATGGCCAGGTATTCGTTCCGGCGCTTTCAGTCCTATCTGGGTGTCGACAGCCATCCGATTGAGTGGCGCGACATGTATAGTCTGTCCGATCGGCCGCCTGGCTCGCCTCGCACCCCCGAGCACCACCACCGTCCCCCGCGCACCACCACCGTCCCCAGCGCCCAGTAGACAGAATCCTCATTTAGGTTTAACGTGACCCTCGGCAACAAACAACAATAATGACAAGCTTTGTAGGGAGTCAATCAATGAGAAGAACAACCCTGTTCAGTCTGGCCCTCGTGGTCGTGGCGATGCTGCTTGGTGCGCCGGCCCGTGTTCTGGCCCAGCCTGATATCTTGCCCGCCGAGCCTTTTAAGGTCGGCACCTTTGCCGTCAATTACGAGCAGTTCTCCGGCCTGGTGATGCGCGACGATTCACTGATTGTGGATATTGTGCAGGCTAATAAGGCGCTGGAACTGATGCCGCAATATCCACCGGTAGCCATGCCCGACGATGTGCTGGGTCTGATCGAAGGCTACGAATATGGCCTGAAGTACCGCGTTTATGAGATCGTGAACTGGCTGGCGGAGTCCGGACAGCTGCAGGGCAATAATCTGCCGGGTTTCATCCACCGCGTTGCCGATGTGGATATCCGCGCGCCCATTCAATACCCCAGTAAGATCATGAATGCCGCTGTGAACTTTTATACCCACGCCTGTGAGGGCTGCACGGAGGAACAATTGCGCGAGCGGACCCGTCAACGCCAGGAAAACCGCGGGGTGCCGTACCTGTTTCTGAAGCCGACCCGCGGCGCAGTGATCGGTGATGGCGAAGATGTGATCATGCCCTATGGCCGTGACGAGATTGAATATGAAGTGGAAATGGCCATCGTGTTTGGTCGCTCCGGCAAGTACATCTCTGCACACCGCGCCTATGACCACGTATTTGGTTACATGGTGGCCATGGATATTTCCGACCGCGGTGGCCGCCCACCGGGTGGTTTCAGCTCTGGCCAGGACTGGTTTGTTGGCAAGGGCCACGACACCTTTGCACCACACGGCCCCTGGATTGTACCCAAGGAATTCTACGGCGACCCCATGGAGCGTCTGCACCAGATCACCGTGGTTGATGGCGTGACTGTACAGGAAGCCAGAGCAGGGGACATGATCCACAACATCCCCGAGCTGATTGAGTACGCCTCCTCACTGATCACCCTGTTCCCCGGCGACGTGCTGCAAAGCGGCACCTCCGGCGGCACCGGCTCTGGCCGCGTCGAGCGCGCCACCGGTTCCGGCTACCTGATCGACGGCGAAACCATCAGCGCCAGCATCGAGGGCATCGGCACGCTGACCCACCGCGTGGTGCGCGAAACCAGTGTGCCGGACGACCTGTCCGGTTCACAGCTGCCGCCGACAAGGACTTACCGCAATCGTTGAGGGTTGTGACGCTGGGGACGGAGGCGGTCTACGTCCCCGTCCACTGTCCGTGATCAAGCGTCTTGGTGGTGAATGCGGTGACGGTCAATCAGGTCACGCTTATCCCTGGCGGCAATTTCCGATAAAGCGCGAAGCCTGTCTGAGCTCCGAGCCCGCGTAGCGCGCGAGGGCGAGTTCTGCAGCGCCGGAAATTGCCGTCAGGGATGTGGCCGACCGTCACCGCATTCACCACCAAGACGCGACCAACAAATCAAGTAAATGGGGACGTAGACCGCCTCCGTCCCCCGCGCAACTCAATCTCCCCCAAACAGGTCGCGGGTATACACCTTCCCCCACACATCCTCCAGCGCATCCACCATCCGATTCGCGATAATCACATCACTCATCTGCTTGAACGCTTCCAGATCACGGATCACCCGCGAGCGGAAGAAATCCTCCTCCTTAAGCTCCGGCTCATACACCACCACCTCGATGCCCTTGGCCTTGATACGCTTCATCACGCCCTGCACGCTGGAGGCACGGAAGTTGTCGGAGCCAGCCTTCATGATCAGGCGGTAGACGCCGACGATTTTGGGCTGCCGGCGGATGATGTCATCGGCAATAAAATCCTTGCGCGAACGGTTGGAATCAACAATGGCGCGGATCAGGTTCTGCGGCACATCGTCGTAGTTGGCCAGCAGCTGTTTGGTGTCCTTGGGCAGGCAGTAACCACCATAACCGAACGAGGGGTTGTTGTAGTGATTGCCAATGCGCGGATCCAGACTCACGCCGTTGATGATCTGCCGGGTGTCCAGGCCATGCACAGCGGCATAACTGTCCAGCTCGTTAAAATAGGCCACTCGCATCGCCAGGTAGGTATTGCTGAACAGCTTGATGGCCTCGGCTTCAGTCGCATCGGTAAACAGCACCGGCACATCCTGTTTGATCGCGCCTTGCTGTAGCAGCTCAGCAAACTGCTGCGCACGGGCTGACTGCTCGCCGACGATGATGCGCGAGGGATACAGATTGTCATACAGCGCACGGCCTTCGCGCAGAAACTCCGGGCTGAACATCAGATTGGGTGTGTTAAACCGCTCGCGCGCCTCTTTGGTAAAACCCACCGGCACCGTGGACTTGATCACCATCACCGCCTTCGGGTTGATGGCCATCACATCCTGAATCACCGCTTCCACAGTGCGAGTGTTGAAGTAGTTGGTCTGCGGGTCGTAGTCGGTCGGGGTGGCGATGATGACGAAGTCGGCATTGGCGTAGGCCTGCTGCTTGTCCAGTGTCGCTGTCAGATTCAGAGGCTTGTTGGCCAGGTAGTCCTGCAACTCGGTGTCCACGATCGGGCTCTCGCGCCGATTGATCATGTCCACTTTGTCCTTAACGATATCCAGCGCAATGACCTGATTGTGCTGGGCCAGCAGCACGGCGTTTGAGAGGCCAACGTAGCCGGTGCCGGCGATGGTGATGTTCATGGTGACGTCCTTTTTCAGTTAGGCCAGTGGTCGTGCGCTGGGGACGTAGACCGCCTCCGTCCCCGGCGATTCTATCAAGCGCCACAATGGGGGTCTATAAGCCTGCCGACAACGGAAACAAGGGCAATATTCTGCGCGGTGGTCTATAAAGTTTTGTGACTCCATGATACTTTATGATAGACATTTATATTGATGTATATCCATCGGATTGAGAGTTTTATTATGCAGGTATCAAAATGGGGTAACAGTCTGGCCATTCGCATCCCTGCCTCAGTGTCTGAGGTATTACAGCTTAAAGAAGGTGACGACATTGAAGTCGTTGTGGCGGGCACAAGGACGTTTGAAATCCGGCGGCAGCCCTCCCGTGATGAGCTTATGGCTCAACTGAAGGCTTATCGTGGCCGCCTGCCCGCTGATTTTATTTTTGACAGGGATGATGCCAATGAGCGAGGAGCGTAGCTTTCTTGATACCAATGTGCTTCTCTACTTGCATTCTGCTGACTCACGCAAAGCTGACACGGCGGAAGCGCTTATAGCGGCGGGTGGTATAGTCAGTGTGCAGGTACTGAACGAGTTGACACATGTGCTGCGACGAAAATTGCTGTACTCCTGGCAAGAGGTCAACCATGTACTTGATCTGATGGAGCGCCTGCTGCAGGTTGTACCGCTGACCCAGGAGGTTCATCGACAGGGGCGGCTGCTGGCAACACGTTATAGTCTGAGTGTTTACGATGCCATGATTGTTGCTGCTGCGATGCACGCCGACTGTGACGTACTTTACTCGGAGGATATGCAGAGCGGACAGCAGTTTAATGGTGCGATGCGTCTGGTGAATCCGTTTAAATAGCAGGGCCATCAGTAGATCACCCTTGATATTGCCGAGTGTGGAACTGCGCGGGGAAGCGCTCTCCTGTACTGAGTGCTCCACCGCGTCCTCTGGCACATTAATACGCTATTGTGTTTCTCATTATTGGCAATATGGTATTTTTGTATACCATGAGAATCATTGTATTTCTAAACGAGAACGGCTATGCCCTCGAAATCTCCGGCAGTGACCTCTGATATTAAGTTCCGCGCCAGAGAGATTGGCAGGCAGATACGTACCAGACGCAAGGCGCTCGGCGTCAGCGCGACGGCACTCGCCGAGTCCGTTGATATGTCGCGTGTCACTGTCCATCGAATGTCCATCGAATAGAGAAAGGTGAGTTATCGGTCACCTGTGGTGCCTATCTTTCAGTTTTACAAGCGCTAGGTATGGCAATGACTGTTCACCCTGATCAATATGGCATAAGAACCATAGTTAATGTCTTTGATGTGCCAATCAAGTTTGAGATTATTCGGGAAGTGAGGATAGGCTTGGATACCTCTGGGGGGGATGACAATGTGTGCGGAGTGCCCACTCTGACAGTGGTTGACATGGCGGCCAGCAAATTGCTGGCTAATTCTGATCGATGCATGCAGGTTATGAGCGTTTCCCTGCCAAGAGCTGTAGTCTGGACAAATATTCGAAAGCTAAAACGGGTCATATCATAATGAACAATATCCACCAGCAGACTTTTTCGGTCACATTGGCCGATCGGGCAGCCATGAAACAGCAGACGCCTGCCGTGCTGTGGTTCACCGGTCTGTCGGGCGCCGGCAAGTCAACCATCGCCAATCTGGTTGAACAGCAGCTGCTGGCCATGGGGCGCCACACCTATCTGCTGGACGGCGATAATGTGCGACGCGGCCTGTGCGCCGATCTTGGTTTTAGCGATGCTGACCGGGTGGAAAACATCCGCCGCGTTGCAGAGGTGGCCGCCCTGATGACCGATGCGGGCCTGATTGTGCTGGCCGCATTCATCTCACCCTTCAAAGCCGAGCGCGAAGCCGCACGCCAGAGCATCGGCGCTGACCGTTTTTTCGAGATTTATGTGGATGCCCCGTTGGCGGTCGCCGAACGGCGTGACGTGAAGGGCCTGTATGCCAAAGCCCGAAGAGGGGAGATCAGGCACTTTACGGGCATTGATTCGCCCTATGAAGCGCCTGAGGCACCTGCGCTGGTGATCAAAACTGAACATGAGACGCCTGAGCGGAGTGCTGCACGGGTGGTGGAGTTGTTGTTGGGGGATGCTGGGGACGGGTGGTGACGCGGGGGACGGTGGTAGTGCGCCTCCGTCCCCAGCGCACTACCACAAAAGCTGCTCCATCAGCACAGTAGCCGCCGTTTTTGCCGTCAGCTCGATTTCATCCGGGTCAGTGTTGTCCCCCACCTCATAGGTGACGGCGTGAGTCTGGTAGACATCCGCGATGAACTGCTTGAATACGCCACCGCCCGGATTGTCGCCGGGCACAGCTTCCAGATTATAATCCGGGAGCCGCCGATCAGTTTCGGTCAACCAGTCGTTGGTCAGCTGCGGATTGTGGCGATCTTTATTGTCGGGCATGGTGTAGTAAACATTCCGATTCGTCGAGTGAAAATCCAGCGCAAATACAAGCTCCTCGGGTGATTGCACGCGCTCCGCTAACGCTGCAGCAACGGCCCGCGTTTCGGCCTGACTCAAGGCATGCCAGTCGCGATTCAGGTCCATGCCACGGCTGTTATGTCGCCAGTTGCCCGCGGCCACACCGTCTGGATTGACGTTAGGAATGATGAGCAGATTGTACTCAGCCCGGAACTGTTGTGCCAGAGATGTATCACTTAAGACTTGATCAGAAAATGTAAAAAACGCCATTGCCCCCGTCACTTCTGGTGGATGCTGTCGGCCGATCAAGAGCAGCCACGACTTGTCGTCGCTTTGCTCGGTTGCCAGGCTTTGGAGCGCCTGTATTGCCCGACCCTGTTCACTGACGCCCAGCTCTAACAGTTGTATGTCCGGCTGGGTGGCATGTCTGTTCAGCCACCGAGCGTAATGCGCATCAACAATCAGAGGTTGCCCCGCAACATACAGTGTGTTGCCATCAGTCTGCAGATTAAACTGCATATCAGCCTCATCAGCCTCAAACTCCAGTGTGTGCCAGTTGACTCCATCACGACTGGCCTTGGGAGCGTAGCGGGCAAATCCTGCGCTGGCACTCAACGTAATCTGAAGAGATTGTTTTGTATCACTGATAACCTGAAAAGCATACCAGGCACTGGGGTTGACCGGTGTAAATGCTGGGTCAATACGCAGTTGGTAGTGATGTTCATCAAGTTGTTCGCAATGATTCAGACGGGCGCCGGCAAAGTCACGGACGAAGTGTACCGTGTCGAACCGGCACACATCGGTCGATATATTACCTGACGGTTGGTCATGGCATGCCGCCAGCAGTAGCAGGGCGACAAACAACAGTCCTTTATACGAGGTTCTCATATTCCGTTAGTGCCTCCGGATTCAACAGAGCAGCCTTGTTTGCAACCGTCTTGCCATGAATCGTATCACGTACCGCTACTTCCGCCAGTTTGCCATTCAGTGTGCGCGGTATGTTCTTGACCTGACAAATCAGCGCCGGAACGTGACGCGGTGAAGCACCCTGACGGATAGCTTGCTTGATACGGGCGATCAGCAGGTCGTCAAGTGGCACATTGTCCGCCAGTTGCACGAATAAGACGATACGCACATCTCCCTGCCATTGTTGGCCCACAGCAACAGCATCTCGCACCGGATAAAGGCCTTCAAGTTGTCGATAGAGTTCTGCCGTTCCGATACGCACCCCGCCCGGATTCAATACAGTATCAGAGCGACCATGAATCACCCATGAGCCGGAGTCAGATTGTTCGGCCAAATCACCCTGACACCAGAAGTTTGGAAAACGTTCGAAGTAGGCCGCACGATACTTTCTCTGCTGGTCATCGTTCCAGAAGCCAACCGGCATACTGGGAAAAGACTGTCGGCACACCAGCTCACCTTGCTCTTCGATGACCTGCTTTCCTGAGTCATTAAATACCGCCACATCCATGCCCAGGCCGGCGCACTGGATTTGGCCGCGATACACCGGTAGCAGCGGACAGCCCAGTACAAAGCAGGACAGAATATCAGTGCCGCCAGACATGGACTGAATAGCCGCGGTCGGACTGATCTGTTGATGTACATAGTCGAAGCTGCTCTCACTGAGCGGTGAACCGGTCGACAGTACAGTGTGCAGCCGTGACAGCCGGTGAGACCGAAGAGGGTTCAGTTTGGCCTGTTCAGCTGATGCCAGGTAGCGCGCTGATGTACCAAAAATACTGATACCCAGTGAGTCGGCAAGGTCAAACAAAATGGACGGCTGTGGATGGAACGGAGAGCCGTCATAAAGTACCAGCGTTGCGCCTGATGCGAGGCCGCTGATCAGCCAGTTCCACATCATCCATCCGCAGGTTGTAAAGTAAAACAGCACATCCTCTCGTTTCAAGTTCAGGTGCAAATGGTGCTCTTTACGATGCTGCAGCAGGGTGCCACCGTGCCCGTGCGTGATGCACTTGGGGGCGCCAGTGGTACCGGAAGAGTACATGATAAAGAGAGGGTGATTGAATGGCACTGCCTTAAAGGCAATACTGCCTGCTGGTCTTGTCAACGCCTGCGTCCACTCAGTTACAGCACAAGCCGCATCAATTGTCACTTTTTCTTGCTGATAGATCTCCGGTAGCAGCACCAGGTGGCGCACTGAGGGTAGCTGGAGACATAATTTTTTAAGATTCTCCTGGTGCTGATGGATTTTTCCAGCGTAACAGTGGCTGGATACAGCAAACAGTATGACTGGTTCTGTTTGACTGAATCGGTCGATCACACCATTGAAACCAAAGTCTGGTGAACAACTTGTCCAGACCGCGCCCAACGCCGTGCTGGCCAGCATGGCAATGACTGTCTCGATGCGATTAGCTGTGAAGCCAGCGACCCGGTCGCCTGTTTGCACGCCCTGTTCCTGCAGCCAGACTGACAGTCTGGCGACCTGCTGTCGCAATTGGTGATAACTGATACGTTGACGGTGGCCAAGCTCATCGCAGAAGATGAGCGCTGTGTGCGTGTCCCTGAATCGTAGCAGATTCTCGGCATAGTTCAGTGTGGTATCCGCGAACCATTGATCCTGCCATATCTGCTCGCCCCGGTTCAGAACCTGGCTTCCACGCTGCTGTGTGATGACGCCGGTCTGCTCCATGCATGCCTGCCAAAACGCCTCGCGCTCAGTGACTGACCAGTGGTGCAGTTGTTCGTAGCTGTCAATAGGCTCTTGCTGCACTTGCCTGGCAAAGTCGAGCATGTGGCAGTCAGTTGCTGGAGTGTGATGCCAGTCAAACCTGGCAGGGGTCAGTTGTTTTAGTTTCATGTCGGGAAAAAGTGCTGGCGTATATCATCGGCATTAGCCAGGGGGCGCCCTGATGAAGTCAGCTGGCTGACAAAGTCATTCAACAACTGGGCGTTATCCTCCGCCAAACTGCCATCGGAACGATAAAGATTGTTTTCAAAACCAAGCCTGACATGCCCTCCGGCGCGTGCAGCCACCAGCATGGACTGATGCTCGGTGGCGCCGAAACAGCAGCAGGCCCAGTTGCCACAGCGAGTATCCCAGGCATTGATAAAGGCCTGTAGTTCCTGCGGATCGCCCCTCAGATCCTGACTGTAGCGGCCCAGTACGAATAATACTGATACCGGCCCGGGTCCGAACACGCCCCGTGCGTGAAGCTCAATAAAGCGTGATACTTCCTGGGCTGAATACAAAATATATTGAGCCCAGATACCTTGCTGGCGGCACCACTCAAAAAATGCAGCACTGTGAGCAACGCTGTCTTCATCCGGGCACAGTTCACGCAGGGCCAGTGAGACGGCTTCCGGTTTCAGTTCCTTCACTATCTGAATCTGCTGCTCCCGGGTGTAGATGCCGACCGCTTCTGTAGTGACCTGAATTACGAGGTCGTCACCTACGGTTTTTCTGATCGCAGCGATAGCCTGGCGATAGCGCTCGGGACTCAGACTGTGTTTACCACTATCGTCACGTACATGCAGGTGTAGCACGCTGGCACCAGCCTGCAAAATATCGGCTGCGCAATCTGCCAGTTGTTCGGGGCCGATGGGCAGCTGAGGGTGATCTGCGCGGGTCTTGCGTGCGCCGTTGGGGGCACACATGATCATCAGCCTGTCAGGCGATTGTGTTGTCATGGGTCACCATCGATTTGAGTTCGTTATGGTCAAGCACTGAGCTCAGTTTGCTGAGCAGCTCGTCAATATGCTGATCCTGATAAATGAACGGAGGTGCCAGCAGGATGTGGGTACCATTCGAGCCATCCACGCTGCCGTGGCCGGGGTAGATGATCAGGCCGGTATCCATGGCGCGCTGCTTCAAGGTCGAGGCGAGCGCGGCGCTGTTGGCCGGAGCGCGTCGCGAGGTGCGATCACTGACCAGTTCGATACCGATAAAAAGGCCGCTGCCGCGAATATCTCCGACATACGGGTGTTCGGCCAGTTGCGTTCGTAATGCATTGCGAATGAGTTTTCCGCTGCTTTGCACCCGGTCCAGCAGATTCTGCTGCTCCAGCACGTCCATGACCGCGACACCGGCCGCGCAGGCCGTCGCGTGCCCGATATAAGTGTGACCATGAGCGAAACTGCCACAAGCATCGACGATGGTGTCGTGTATGTCTTGCCGGCAGATACAGGCGCCCAGCGGCTGATAACCGCCGCCCAGTCCTTTAGCCAGAGTGACAACATCAGGAACGACGTTTTCCTGTTCAAAAGCAAAATAATGACCGCTGCGACCGGCGCCGCACATGACCTCGTCCAGAATCAGTAACACCTGGTACTGATCGCAGATCTCCCGTATGCGTCGGAAGTAGTCAGTGGCAGGCAAAACCACACCCAGTGTGGCGCCGACAATAGGTTCGGCAATAAAGGCAGCAACTGTTTCCGGCCCGGCTTCCAGGATGGCCTGTTCTAGGGCGTTGGCGGCCCGCTGTGCAAACTGCGCGTCCGATTCGTCTTCGCGCTGGTGTCGATAGCTGTAGCAGGGCATGATGCGTGGCCAGTCCTGCAGCATGGGGCCATAGGTCTTGCGGCGCTGAACATTGCCGCTCACAGACAACGCCCCCAGAGTGTTGCCGTGGTAGCTTTGCTGGCGGCTGATGATCTTGTATTTGCTGGAGCAGCCTTTGGCCAGCCAGTACTGACGGACCAGCTTCAATGCGGTTTCATTAGCTTCCGAGCCGCCTGATAAAAAATAGACGCGGGCGCCGACCTGCGGAAATCGATCAGCCAGGCGCTGTGCCAGCTCTTCCTGCGGCTCATTGGTGAAAAAAGCCGAGTGGGCAAAGGGTACTTTGTCCAGTTGTGCCTTGATGGCCCGGATAATCTGCGGGTGGTTGTAACCCAGGCAGGAGACTGCCGCACCGCCGCTGCCATCCAGGTAGGCTTTGTTGTGCTGGTCATAAAGGTAGACGCCATCCGCACGCTGAACCATGGGATAGCGGGTTTTGGGAGATCTGTAAAATACCTGGGACATATTGGCCTGTTCAGAGAATGAAATGTTGCTATTTATGTTTTGGCCTATGGTTGGGCTTTTTGGTACATAAGTCAAATTGTATTATTTGCAATACCTATAACATTAGATTATGTTTATGAAAAACAGGAGGCGCTTATGCGATTCAGGCAATTGGAGGTGTTTCATGCGGTGATGACTGCGGGCACGGTCACACAGGCTGCCCGCAACCTGTCTGTGTCGCAGCCGTCAGTAACATCAAGCATTCAGCAGATGGAAGAAGAGATTGGCTTTCCACTGTTTGTTCGAAGTGGGGGGCGTCTCACGCCGACGGCAGAGGCCAGGATTCTGTTTGAGGAGGTTAATCGGGCGCATGATTCGCTGGTGGCCGTGCGGGGCCTGTGCGATCGCCTGAAAGACGGTGCGGCCGGACATATTCGAGTAGCGGCCACCCCGGCCATCTGTCAGCGGGTATTGCCGTTGGCGATCACCATTTTTCAGGAGCATCACAAGCGATTTACTTTTGATATCTCTTCGGAGCACTCGCCAGTGATTTTGTCGAATCTTGATGAGCGACCAACCGCGTATCACATGGGGTTCACCTTTGGCGGCGATGGTCTGGAAGGTATCTCTTCCATCAAACTGGCCGATATCCCGGTGTTCTGCGCGCTGCCGCGGCGCTGGCTGGGTCGGTTGCCTAAAGATTATCGTCGCGACACTCCCATTGATTTGAGCGTCATACGGGAGTGGCCCTTCATTGAGCTCTATGAGAATGAACCCCTGGGGCAGCGGGCCCGTAACGCCTGGTTGGCCACGGGTGTGTCGCCCAACAACATTGTCCGGGTTCACGACCACCATATGGCGGCGTCTTTGGTTAACAATGAGATTGGTTTTGCCATCCTGGATCGTCTGGCGATTAACGGGGTGTCCAACTTTGCAGATCAGTCGGGTATTCACGCTCTGCCTTTGCCTGATGCGCCGGATCTGCCTGTCACGGCAGTCTTTTCTCAGCGACGTAGCCTGTCATACCCCATGCGCTATTTTGTCGATTGTGTGAAAGCGGCGATTGATGAAATAGTGGTCCTTAAAAATGAGCATTAGTAAATTACGGTGATATATAAGTATAAATTATGGAAACATGATTTGTATTGACCTTGGTAATTTCATCTGTTTAACTCGGGCGTATCACAATTCTGTCAAATAAGCGCCGGAGGCAAAAACAACATGAAGCGGATCATATTTAGAAGTATTACGACAGCCTCGTCACTCACTGCGATGTTGGCCTCATCGATGGCCATGGCTCAGACGCCTGCACCCGAGGCAATGACCGATGTCGAGGAGATCATCACCGTAGGCAGTCGAGTGCAGGGCCTGTCCGAAGACGCCTTGCCGGTCACTGTCATGGGTGCGGATCAGATTGAGGCACTGGGTGCTACCAATATGCAGGATCTACTTAGCCACATTCCTTCCATCGGCGATTTTGAATTTCAGGATTCCAATACGGGTACCAATGGGGCGCGTGGTGATGTGGCTGGTGTCAATCTGCGCAGTCTGGGAACAGGCAATACGCTGACGCTGCTTAATGGCCGCCGTATGGTGGTGCACCCGACCTTTGAAAGTAAGAACGGAGTGCCCTCGATTCTGTATAACGTCAATAGTATCCCATCTTCTGCGGTATCACGTATTGAGGTGCTGCGTGATGGTGCATCCGCTCTTTACGGTGCAGATGCCACTGGTGGTGTGGTCAACATGGCACTGACGGAGCAGTACGAAGGCTTCAGCGCATCAGTGAAGTATGGTGGCAGCGAGAATACCAGCTACGACGAAACCACATTAACGGCCAAAGGCGGCGTGTCGATAAACGGCGGGCGAACGCATCTGGGATTTTTTGCGACCCATTATGACCGCACAGGGGTGATGATTTCTGAGCTGGATACGCTCTATAGCAATCTGGATCGGCGCGGTAATCCCTCTATCCCGGAAGAATGGCGTGACGATTCCCAACTGAATAACCTGTCATCTGTCACTCCCTACTCGGTGTTCCAGCTGGGGTCTCTGAACAGTCAGGGCCGTTTTGTATCCACTGGCAGTCGTCATGTTAATCAGGCGCTGCAGATAGGCACGGGAGTTGGCAGCCAGCGATTCAATTTTAACGAAGAGGTTCAGATAACGCCGGATACAGAGCGCAGCAACCTGATGCTGACCTTGAGTCATGATCTGGATAATGGCATTAACTCTTTCTCTGAGTTGACTTACTACAGTTCAGACTCAAAAACCCAGCGCGCGTCGGGTCCGCTGGACAGTGGCCTGGCCTACATTATTGTCCCATCGACCAATTACTACAATCCTACCGGGTCTGATGTGCTGTTGACGCGCTACCGTCCCACTGAAATGGGTGCCCGGGTCATTAAGGTGGAGCAGGATTCTTACCGTGTGCTGACAGGTCTGTCGGGTGAATTTAATGGTTGGGACTGGGAATCAGCCATCTGGTATTCGGCGGCGTCTGCTGACGATGAAGAATTCAATCGTATGTCCAAGACTTTACTGTCTCAGTCGCTGGCAAAGACGACACCTGACTCGTTTAATATTTTTGGTGGACCGGGTGCTAACAGTGAAGATATCCTGAATACAGTCCGTATTTCCAGTATCCAGAAATCGGAAAGCACATTGGCGTCATGGGATGCCAAGTTCACCAAATCTGATTTGTTCAGTCTGCCTGCTGGCGATGTAGGTACGGCATTGGGCCTGGAGTGGCGCCGCGAAACCTATCTGGATGATCGTGATCCACGCCAGGACGGCTCAATGCCCTACGATGTTAACGGTATCTTTGACGAAAGTGATGTCGTCGGTGTTTCAGCGACACGTGACTCTTCTGCAAGTCGCACAGTGGTCTCTGCTTATGCCGAGTTCGTAGTGCCTCTAACAAGTGATCTTGAGTTGCAACTGGCTGGTCGTTACGAGGACTTTTCTGATGCGGGCGATACGTTCAAGCCCAAAATCAGTGCGTACTATTCTCCGCTGGATATGCTGAGCCTGCGTGCGTCGTACTCCAAGGGCTTCCGCGCACCAAACCTGCCGCAGATGAATCAAGGTGATATCATCCGCCGCATTCTGAACGTGGAAGATCCGTTGCGTGCTGATGTGACGGGTCTGGACATTGATACAGGTGCGCTTTACCGCACAACGTCTCGATTGGGCAATAATGATCTGAAGCCAGAGCACACTGATACGGTGTCGATGGGATTTGTCTTTCAGCCAGCCGGCGCACTGGACGGCCTGATGGTGACGTTTGATGCCTGGGAAATCGAGCAGCGTAATGTGGTGGTATTGCTGGGTGAAGGTTATGAACTGGATGTTGAGGCTCAGTTTGGCTCTAACCCCAATGTAGTCAGAGCTGCACCGACGGCTCAGGATATTGCCCTGTTTGACGCCTGGAATGCCGCAAATCCTGATGATCAGCGCACGCCTGTGGGCCCGACCACCAATATCATCAGTCAATATATCAATGCGGATGTGCGCAAAGTAGAGGGCTGGGATGCTTCCGTACAGTATTCATTTGATGCTGGACAGGTGGGGCAGTTCCGTTTACGCACTGATGTCAGTAAATTGAGCCGGTTTGAACAGCAGGCCGGACCGGTAACGACTGACTTTGTGCGCCGTGCGGGAAATCCGGAATGGCGTGCCAGTGGCAGTATTGCCTGGATGAAAAACAATTGGCGCAGTAATCTGTCTGCCCGTTATGTTGGCAGTGTGTATAGCACCGGTCTGTACAACACGATAGCCAGTGGCGTCAGTGGCACAGTCGACAGCAATCTGAATCGCGTTTATTGGGATGTAGACACATGGACAACGTTCGACTGGAGTGTCGGTTATGAGTTTGTTGGCCGCGATGATATGTTGAACGGTACCAATATCAGTGCTGGTATTCGTAATTTATCCGATGAGGAACCGCCATTCGCTGATGTGGGTAACGGTTTCTATCAAGCCTTGCATAACTCTTACGGACGTGTCTGGTGGTTGGGTGTGGAAAAGCAGTTCTGATGTCACAGCAATGAAGACAAGCGGCGAACCTGGTTCGCCGTTTTGTTGTTAAAGAGGAGTAATCGTGTGAATTTCAAAGTATCCGCGCTTTTGGTAAGTCTTACTCTATCAGTGAACGTATTTCATGCTTCAGCCGATCAGCATTTCGCCGGCGTCGTTTCTTCGGCTACGCCTGAGGCCACGGCGGCTGGTATTGCCGTTCTGGAACAGGGTGGCAATGCCATCGACGCAGCAGTGGCCGTATCCCTGGCATTGGGCGTGAGTGAGCCGGCTGGTTCAGGCGTGGCCGGACAAACAGTGATGCTGGTGCATCCGGGCGATGGCAACGCACCTTTTGTGATAAATGGCACCTCTTGGTCACCGCGTGAGATTCCTGACAACGTCACCCGAGATCAATTGCGATTGGGATACACCGCATCCACAGTACCTTCTACACCTCGAGTGCTGGATTTTGCATATCGCCAGTATGGCAGCGGCGCAGTCGACTGGCGGGAACTGGTGCAGCCTGCCATTGATATAGCTGAGAACGGTTTTGAAGTGGGGCCGTTCCGTGAGCGGGCATTTCGATATTACGGCAATGTATTGCGCGGGCAGAGTACGGCAGCGGAAATATTTATCCGGGCTGACGGCAAGGATTACCAGATTGGTGACCGGGTATTTCAACACAAAACAGCTCTCCTGCTGCGACGTCTGGCAGAGCATGGCGCGGATGATTTCTACACAGGAGAGATAGCCGACTCGATCGCTCGCGATATGGCCGCCAACGGTGGCTGGATTACTGCTGAGGACTTGCGTAATTTTCCTGACCCAGAGGTGGTGGAGCCATTGTTCAGCCGTTTTCGTGGTTATGATGTGGCCAGCTTGCCACCTCCGTTTGGCGGCTGGGTAGCATTGCAGATGTTGAATGTGCTGCAGGCCTCACACAGCGACGCGTTGCCCGATGAGCAGGACGCGTTTGATCTGGCCATGCTGGATGCGCTGTATCTGGGACACCGTTCTCGTCAGCAGGCGCCGGAATTGAGTTTCTATGATTATAGTGATCAGATGGCAGAAAAAGTGTCCATGCGCACCGCGCAGGATCTGCTGGCGGCGTGGCAGCGCGAAATTGGCGGCGAGACTACGCATTTCTCTGTTGTCGACGCTAACGGGATGGCCGTATCGGTAACGCAAAGTATTGACAGTTATTTTGGCGCCGGGGTTGCCAATCCGGATTATGGGTTTCTGTATAACAATTACATGCAGGGTTTCAGGCTGGATGATGAGGACAGCCCGTTTGCTTTAAGGGAATTCGAGATGCCTTATTCGTCCATGGCTGCGACGATTTTGTCACGCGATGGTAAGGTAGATCTGGTACTGGGCAGTCCTGGCAGTGCACGTATCATTTCAGCCGTTGTGCAGGTTGTCAGCCGCTGGGCTGAAGGCAAGGCGAATATTGTGGACGCGGTAGCTGCGCCTCGGGTGCATGCTGTGGCCGCCCGGGCTGCCTATATGGAGCGCACCGAACTGTCGGTGGATATGCTGCAGGGTCTGGCGCAGCGTCAGCTGATTCTGCGTCGACCTCAGTTTGGTGTTGCCGATGGATTTTACGATCCTTACTTCGGGGGTGTACACGCTATAGCGCGTGAAGAGGAGGGCTGGCGTGGTGCAGCTGACCCCCGGCGTGATGGAACTGCGCAGACGGCTTATCGGAAAGGTGATGAGTGATGTGTGTTTTGATAATTCGAAGATTGCTGATTCTCAGTCTGTTGTGCGCGTGTTTTTCAGCTCGCGCAGATTTGTCGGCAGACGATGTCCCGCATTTTGAGTTTTCAGACTGGAGTGGACCTGAACTGCGGGTATGGTATGAACTGCCGGATAATTTTCATGCAGACATGCCGATTGTATTTGTAATGCACGGGGTCGGCCGCGATGCTGACCGTTATTACGCCGAGTGGCGTGAGTATGCGCATGAATACGATTTTGTGTTACTGGTACCGGAGTTCAGTGACGCCGATTTTCCGGGCGCAGCTGGCTACAATCTGGGGAATGTCTTTGATGCGAGCGGCGCAATGAATCCGGAGTCTATTTGGAGTTATTCAGCGTTGGATCCGATCTTCGAGCATGTGGCCAGTGAGTTGGGATCAAATCGGGAAAACTATCGACTTTATGGGCACTCAGCAGGTGCGCAATATGCGCATCGTTTTCTGTTGTACAAGCCCGCTGCCAAAGTTGAGCTGGCAATTGTCGCCAATGCGGGATGGTATACGATGCCTGATGCGTCAGTTGAATTTCCCTACGGTCTGCGATCGAGTGGTATCGACGCGATGAGTCTGACACCGTTGCTGGGGCGTCATGTCACCGTTCTGTTGGGGGAGGAGGATACAGATCCGGCACACCCTTCATTGCGGGTGACGCCAGAAGCTAATGCTCAGGGTGCGCATCGGTTCGCTCGTGGTCAGGCATTTTATCAGCAGGCGATGTCGTTGGCCGCTCGTATGAATGTTCCTTTTGCCTGGCAGTTACAGACTGTGGCGGGTGCTGCGCATAACAATAGTCAGATGGCTGAAGCTGCTGCGCCTGTTTTGGGGCGGTAGGTTCCCACTTTACGCTATTCTTGCCTCAAGCCCCAAAAACAATGCGGCTTTAACTAGCGCTTTATCCTGGCTTATCAGACATGCCCGGTTTCGCTCCGCGCAAGCCAGGTGCAGAGCGTCCAATGTTCGCAGCCGTGTGTTATACATGCTTATCCAGTGAGTCGCACGCTCGTAGTCGGCCGCCTCTATCGACGTCCTGACAAAGCGTTTTTGCCTGATATCATCACTGAACGTTGATTCAATTCGATTGGCTTGCGATTCGGTCAGTTCGCCCATGCGTATCCAGCGCGACAGTGCACTGGCAACTTCGACCTGTGTCAGGTGGCTGATCAGGACGGGCTGCTGCTGAGACATCAGCAGCGCCTGCACCCGTTCGCTGGCCGCTTCCTGCCTGTAGTAGGGCAGCAGGGCGCTGGTGTCAAAATAGAACATCAGTAGCGTTCTTCGTCCCTGAGAGTTCTGATTAGTGTCGTGGCATCCACTGTGGCTGCCGGTAAAGATGCGCGCAGCGCAGTCCGGTCCGGAAAACAGACATTGTCTGACTGAGGAGTGGTCAATCTGGCCACAGGTTTTCCGTGGCGAAGAATAATGATTTCCTCACCGGCTTCTACTGCGTCCAGCAGGGCTGACAGTCTCTCGCGTGTTTCTCGAACGTTAATTTTCTGCACCTTGATTCTCACTGAGGACTTAAATTGTGTACACGGGAAGTGTACGCAAATTACGCGTTCTCAGCAATACTGGTTTTCTTTGTTATAGATGAAGATGAACAAAATTGCTGAAGTGAGGCGCTGGTGACGGGTGGTGACGCGGGGGACGGTGGTAGTGCGCTGGGGACGGAGGCGGTCTACGTCCCCAAGCGTGGGGACGTAGACCGCCTCCGTCCCCAGCGCACTACCACCGTCCCCCGCGTCACTACCACCGTCCCCCGCGTCACCACCAGCCCCCAGCCTCACTCATAACGCGCATCCGTCAGCATATGCAGAAATGCCGTCAGCGCCTTGATTTGCCGCGGATTCAGCGGGAACCCACTCTCCAGCTTCTGCCGAACAATGCTGTCAGGCACATTGGCAGCCGCCCAGGGCTCGCCGGTTTCCGGGTTGATGCGCCCACCGTGGCCGGTTTCATTGAAATGGTTATAAAAGGCCATCAACGTCGATAGCTCAGTAAACACGCCGTTGTGCATATAAGGCCCGGTGACGGCGACATTGCGTAGACTGGGCACCTTGATACGACCGGCCAGCTCATCGGCTGCAAAGGCCTTAGCAACTGTCGGATTGGCGGCCAGCCCGGTGTCCCGATAATCGGCACCCAGGCCATTGCGGCTCAGCAACACGGTATTAAGTGGTGAACCAATATTCTCATAGCGGTGGTTGGTGAATAACTCACGTTCGGCATAACCACTTGCTTCTGACTGGTGACAGGTGGCACAGCTTGTAAAGCCTGGCGCAAAAAACAGTCCCATGCCGATCATCTCTTCACGGGTAGGGGTGTACTCGCCGCGCAGATAACGATCGTAGCGCGAGTCAAATGAATTCAGGGCATCGCTTCGCAGATAGGCGGCTAATGCATTGGCGACGCGCGTCAGCACCTGTTCAGGGGCGCGCGCATCACGCAGATAATTCTGGTAGTGGGCACTGTTGCCGACGCGTGCGACCAGCTCCTGCAGGTCTGTCAGCGCCATTTCTTTCTGATTGATAAACGGCGTCAATACCTGCGCTTCCAGGGTCGGCTCGCGGCCATCCCAGAAAAATCCGCCACGCACCGAATCGGCTGGTGCTGGCTCAACAGCTCTGGTCAACAGACTGCCGGAAACAATACTGTGTGAATCGTTAAGCGATAAATCTGGTGTGAAACCAATATAGGTCAGAGCCGGTGCATTGCGTTGACCGATGCTCAGATTGTCTGAGCCAATCGAGGCGCCGGCCATCATGGCGGCGGGCCTGGCATCAGAAAAAGCCCGTGCCGGATCATGGCAACTGGCACAGGACTGATTATTGTGACGTGACAAAGAGGTATCAAAAAACAGGGCCATGCCAAAGGCTTCCAGCTGCGCCGCGCTAAGGGGCGCGGCAGGGCTGGCAGAAGACGCTGACACCGCCGCGGTCGGAACCGGTGACGGTGTGTCAATCGCAGGCAACTGGCCTGCTTCGGGGGACAGTCCCCCGGCAGGCTCAGCGGATACCGATGCCTGGGCATCGTCAAGCAGCTGCAGCAGCTCCTTGCGCGTGCCGGGCGCATCGTACATCGGAATACGCCGGTTGGCCGTGATTTCCTCGGCCGTATAGGGCTGTGGCGAATCACCAGCAGCAAATGTTTCCAGCATCCAGTTTAACACCTCAGCCAACTGCTCATCGCGCAGTGGTGAGTGTGCGGAACCTGGCACCCTGATCAGATAGGCACGTCCTTCCGGGAAACTGGCAAAGAATCCCATGTGCTCATTCAGATCGGGCACGACACCGGTCATCCCGGAGCCATCCTCAATGTGACAACCGCCGCAGTGCAGCAAATAGTTGTACTGGGGCGAGGAAGGCTCCGGTGAGGCACTCGCCGTCGCCGCAGCGAAAGCGAGTGTCAGACCGGCCAGGCCGGTTCGCAGATCAGCGAAGAACGTTATTATCGCCATGACCAATCACCAGAGCCAGTGTGCAGTGATACGCGTGGCTGTTGGCACCGAAACACCACAGAATGGCATTGGACTTGGACGGGAAGTACACCGGCCGGTCGCCCTCTGAACGCGAACATCCGCAACCACAACTGCCTTTGCCACAGCAGTCGTTGTAGGAGATCAGGTAGTTTCTGCCGTCGGTAGGGTTAAAGCAGGAGCCAACCCAGGCCACCGTGGCGGTTTCCGATCCCGGCGGACAGGTGGTCATGGTGCCACCACAGCAGGAACACAGCGAGCCGCTCATCGCACAATAGCGCCAGTACTCACATGAATTGATGTCACCCATCTCTTCGATATCCGCGACGCCATTGACCTCTGGCAGATCTGTGGGCGGCGGGAAGGGGGTGGGCGACGATGTCTGGGCCGACGCGCGCGCCATGGGCAGCAGGGGAATAGCACCCATGCCGGCCATGAACACGCCAAAACGGCCCAGGAAGGAGCGCCGCGAAGTCCGCGCCGCGAGGAAGCGGATGGCACCAGTGGTGACCGAATCCAGATCCTTGAACAGTTGTGAAATTAATTCCTGACGGTTGCTCATTACGCCTGCTCCTCCAGATGACCGTTTTTAACCATGTAATCCTGAATTGACTCGTACCCGCTCTGCATGGCGTGCACCAGTGACTCCAGATGTTCGCGGCTGTTGACCAGCCCTTTGGAGCGCAGCACGCCCTGATCGTCGATCAGTACGGCATAGGGCAACTTGGCGACTTCAAAGCGCATGCCCAGTTCCAGAGAGACGATATAGGGGTATTTTTTCAGATCCATCTTGTCGATGTAGGCAAGATGCTGATCGGCCTGGCCACCGTCGCTGCCAAAAATCAGTGAGACGTTCTCACTGCGGGCCATGCTCTTGGCGGTTGGCACCAGCTCTTTACAGATGGGGCAGCTGGGTGAAACAAACAACAGCAGCTGGGCTTTGCCAGCCAGTGCGTTGCCACCAGTCGCACCAATCTCAACGGGCTTGCCGTGAATATCCGGAATGGACATGTTGGAGATTTTTTCACCCAGCTTGGGGCCGGATGTGGTCATCAGGGCGCCGGCCGGAGCCAGGCGGGTATGCAGAATGCCGATCTGTCGGGCCAGCGCAATCACAGCGAATACCAGAACCAGAACAACCAGGGTCAATAAAACTAATACTGCAGCCAATGCGTTACTCATGGCTCTTACTCCTTATGGGTTAACAAGTTGTGATTGCGGGAAAGGTGCTCCATCATCGTGTAGCTGAGCGAACACAGCACAACAAACAGCAGAGCAAATAACATGTCGAGCATGTTCAATGAGCGTGTGGCAACCGGAACCAGCATTAGCAAAGCGCCAAATGCCAGTATCAGGTTGCGCAGCACCAGCCAGGAGGACAGCGGTTGCGGTGTATCACCGCAGCCACAGTCGATAGCCGATCGTCCACGACGCAGATTGATGGCCATGGCCACCGCATAGGCGCTTAACAGCAGCGCCGCGGCGATGCCGCCAAAGGGTCGTGACACGGCAAACAGCATGCTCAGGGCAATCACGATTTCGATCCAGGGTAGTACCCGTGTCACCGGCGACAGCAGATTGTCGGGTACCAGTTGATAGGCAGACAGTTGGGCTTTAAAGCGCAGCGGAGCGCTGAGCTTGTGCCGGGCTGCCAGCAGAAACAGGATGGCCAGCGAGGTGGCAATCACAATGGTGATCAGGGGATCAATCATTAGCGCATCCCCTCATACAGTGCCTGGATGGTGCCGCTGGCGTTAGGCAGGGTGTGCTTCAGCACGCCGGTGCGGGGCTCGCGAATCTCCATTCCTTCGCTGGTGTTGATGACCAGCATGGGGTCAGGGCCGGGAGTCAGCAGGACACCGCGTGCGGTGACGCCATCATCCAGCTTGATGCGAACGCCGCGGTTGCCGGTGCGCATGTTGTAGACCCAGATTTCGGTGCCGTATTTATCGAAATACTCGCGACCACCGCCATCGCGCATCACAGTGGCCAGCAACGCTTCGCTGTCGTGCCAGGCGAAGGGCTGACTGCCGACAATGCGCCAGTGATCGTCATTAGGAAAGGCGACACCGTTAACATCGACCATGCCGTTAGTATCCGGGTTGATGTCAAAAGGTTCTGATACGTTTAACGTGTCGCCATTCAGAGTCACTTTGCGCAAAAAACCGTCAACGGACATGAACATCCAGCCATCGGCGGCAGGCACCGAGTAATCCCAGACGAAGTCGTCGAAGACATCAAAGAAAGCGCGGCTCTGAATGCGGCGCGCCACCTGTCCGGTGTTGTTCAGTTCAATATAGAGCGCTGTGCCGTCACCGCAGATGGAGATCCAGCCCTGGCCCTCCGGATAGATGCCTGAGCAGCTCGGCATTGACACCTCACCGACAAAGCGCATGTTTTCCACATCAACGATGCTCACTGAGGTAGCCGGGGAAATGTTCCACAGTCCCACATACTTCTGGTTGATCAACCCCATCATGCCGGGGTGACCGATGCCGGCGGGCATCTGTGGTAATTCCAGTTCGGCAATTGGGCTGGCAGTTTGCGCATCGTAGACCATAAACAGGTCTGTGCGATCACCATACAGGCCACGGCTATAGTAGCTGCCGTAGGTGTAGATGCGTCCTTCTTCCATATGCGGGGCGATTGCCGGGGTAAAATTGGATACCGCCAGTGAAGCGCCCACTTTTCCGGTTTCGGTATTGACCATGTAAATGGTGTTGCCGCGGTTGGCGGTAACCCAGTGATGGTCAATTTCCTCCAGAATGCCGACGTCACCAACGACGCTGTCCCACTGCGCGTTCGCGGCCCCACTGAGAGCCAGTGACGCCATCACAGCAAGTATTTTTTTCTTCATTTGATACCCCATTTTTGCTTGTTGAAATGACTGTGTTGAGTTGGAACGTCACGCAAAGCCTGGTTAAGCTCAACCAGATTGTTCGCGTAACGGGATGATCGGTCAAGATATTTCGCTGATATCGGTTTTTTTACCTGAACGGCGCTGAAAGTGGCCACTGCACGTTTAGATTTGTGTGGTGAAAAGCAATCGCTCTGTTCTTGCAGCGAGCAGTGCTTCAGGAGATTTTTGATAACAGTTTCAGGTTGTTGAACCATGTCTTCGTGTTTCACGATATGAATCAACTGTTCTGATTGCTGCTGCCACATGTCCATGGTGGCGGCGTGCAACGCCAGAAAGTGTCCGATGTCGGGCAGGCGATGCGCACAGGGCCAGTTTTTAGCGAATTTGTGCCGCCAGATGGAGAATCCCGTTTCGACAGCGTCACGCTGGGTATAAATCACCGGAGATTCCGGAAACAGGATTCTGATAAGGCCTATCAGGCGGAAATTCAGTGGCTGTTTATCGACCACCCAGCGTGCGGACTGGCCATCAGGCAGAGCGTGCAGGTATTGTTCACGCCAGGCGCCGGCACGGGTACTGATCAGGTGTCTGGCGACCGCCGTTCCCTGTTGCCGGGCCGTTTGCATGATTTCTTCATAGATGATCTGCAATCCAGGCAGTTCCCCGCCACCGCTGACATCGCTGTGTGAGGCCAGTACGGATTCAACCAGGGTGCTGCCTGAACGTGGCATGCCCAGCACGAAGATTGGCAGCGCCCGGTCTGGGTTGCGTTCTGCCAGCCAGTCCGATGTGATGGGCGTGGCGAAAATCTCTTTCAGCAATTGCAGTTCGGTTTCCTGTTGCTCCGGTTGATATTTGAACCCTTCCTGCTCGGAAATGGCCCGATTGACTTCGTTGGCCTGTTGCCAGGCATCAAAGGCCGCCTGGGTCTGTTCGCGTCTGTCGAGTGCATCACCCAGGGTGAAACCCAGCATGGTACGGTATTCAGGGTGGACGCGAGTGTCGTTAAACAGTCGGATGATGGTCTGCACGTGATCATCCTCCAGATTGCCTTCGCGCAACATGCCAAGATTGACGTAGGCAGGCGGGAAATCCGGTCTGGTTTTGATGGTTTGCAGGCAGTAATGTTCGGACAGTTCCAGTTCACCAGTCAGGTAGTGAAGCCGGCTTAGCGCGTAGCAGACTTCGCCGGACTGCGGTTGGGCGGATTCGGCAATCGACAGGTGATGTCTGGCGAGCGCGTAGTCCTGGGCGGCCATGGCCAGTCGGGCGGTGCTGATGTGGTGAGAGTGATTGTCCGGCTCCAGTTGCAGAACCTGATTAAAGGCAGTGATTGCTTCAGCAAAGCAGGACTGTTCAAACCAGGCGCGTGACAAGTGCTGCCATGCTTCGACACACGACGGATCAATCGCGGCCCAGTTGTCTGCGATGCGCGCCAGTTCGGGCCAGTCACGCAGACGGGCGGCCGTCGTGGCCGCCCCTCTGAGTTGTTGCTGACTGAATTGCCTCGGGTACTGCTTCATGGCGACCTTCATCGGAACGGATTGGCGATGTCTCTGATGTTCGCGAAGTTCGCTGACAGTCCCATATACACGAACCGACCCCGTGCGCTGACCGGTGTGTTCAGGTAGGTCGCGTCAGGTTTACGGTCACCCACGTTGTTGGCACCCAGGTAGGCTTTCAAGCCTTCGTTGAATGCGTATTCAGCCTGAATGTCGTGTACAAACAGATTTTTTGTGTTCAGGTAATCTGAAATATCGGGCTGTCTTTCCAACTGTTCTTCGGTGTAGATGTCCAGCTCGCTCTGATGATGCAGGCGATAGTTGACGGACAGAGGGCCACGCTGCCAGTTGGCGCTGAAGTTGGCAACCAGCTCAGGTGCCTGTTGTCCCAACAAGGTGGTGACCATGCCTGCCTGATCTATCTGACGTGGCGCTACAGTGGGCTGCACCAGCAGATCATTCAGGTAGCTGCCGTTGAATCCCAGCATCAAAGTGCCGCGATCAAAACCCAGGTCCGTCTGATAACTCACGCTGAAGTCTACGCCGGAGGTGTTCAGTTGGCTGACGTTAACCGGTCGCTGCTCGACGTCGATGATGACCCCAACAATGCCGTCCGTGGCGCGAGTGAACAAGGAACAGAACGCGTTATCCATGCTGGGTGCGTCGTAACAACGTTCCACGATTTCTGTTGAATTCGGATACAGGATGCCCTGATCCATTTCGATCTCCCAGACATCCACTGTGGCGACCAGGCCGGGCATGAATGTGGGGGTCAGGACAAAGCCAAAGGTGTTGGTGTCGCTGGTTTCTTCCTGCAGTGACGGGTTGCCGCCGATCACGCCGGGGCGGCCGACAGGCGAGGCCGATACGAAGGTGTTCGGATCCAGACCGAGCCTTGACAGATCAGCCGCACAGTTGGCGATAGTGTTGGCTGACTGGCTACCCAGGTTAGCCTGTTCACAGGGGTCGTCCGGTCGGAATGAACCTTCGTTATCTGGTGAGAACAGCTCGTTCAGGTTGGGTGATCGTACGGCACGTCCAAAAGAGCCGCGCAGGATTACGCTGTCGTTGAGGGTCCAGTTGGCACCGATACTGAAGGCGCTGGTCTGACCAATGGTTGAGTAGTCGGAGAAACGATAGGCACCGTCCAAACGCAGCGCCTGCATAAACGGCCCCAGGTCTTCGAATACAGGAGCGGACAGTTCAGTGAACACTTCCGCGACGTCGAATGAGGACGCGCTGCTGCGTTCAAAGTTCAGCGGTGTGAGACCATTGGGGTTGCTGCGAATCGGGTCGACATTGTTGCTGACTTCTTCCTCACGGTATTCGCCGCCGAGCACAAAGTCGATGGGGCCGGCTGGCAATTCCAGTCCGAAGCCGGAGCTGCTGCCTGCGATAAACGCGTTGGCCACTTTTTGTGTGATTTCGCCGTTATCCACCAGGGGGACGCCGCCGCCGGTCATAAAGGCGATGGCAGCCGCATTGGGGTTTGAAGGGTCAAGTGCACCAGGTGTGAAGTAGCCGGATGTCCCGTCAAAGAAGGGGTTAAACGGTGCACAACCGCTGTTCGGTCCCGGAGTGAAGCTGCTATTGGCTGGGTCTCCCCAGACAGCTGTGTTGTATGAAGATACGATATTGTCCACGGCCGGCACAGCAGAAGGGTCGAGGTTGGAACGACAGGTGGGTTGGCCGGTTGCGGGGTCTGTTACAGCATCCAGTGCAGCAAAGTAGCGGTCTTCTCGGCGGATGTTGGTCAGCCTTGAGGTTACGTCAGTCTGACCGTAGTTCAGTGACACCTCGTAGTTCAGCCAGTCGGTCATATCGCCACGTACACCGGCCACCACGCGGAAAGTGTCACGTGTAATATCATTGAACGGACGAAGCTCCAGGTCATCACGTGCCAGATTAACCACGGGATCCTGGATGCCGGCCAGGGCCGTGTCGAAAGAATCCGGAATAAAGGGGTTCTCCATACTCAGTTCCAGCACGGATGTGAAGGATGACGAGCGTGGGTTTACGGTGTCAGTGGTGACGTACTTCAATTCAGTAAACGCTGTGGCACTGTTGCTCAGATCGTAGCGGCTGTTCAGGTTGATGGCGTGTACGTCTGACTCAGGCAGAAACTGGCTGGTAAAGAAGGCTGTTGGTGTGCCGTCACCTCCTAAAGATGTGGCACCTGATACTGGTCTGCCTGCGTCGAATGGCTGGCCGCGGGCATTCAACTTGATATCGCCAAATGCCAGGGGGGCGCCAGTTGCAGTATTGAAGCCCAGGATGTCGTAACGTCCGTCAGGAGCAGTGAAGATATAGCGACGATCGCCGGCTACAATTCGGTCTGGCACGTTGGGGTCATCGGCCTGGCGATACTCAGCCGGGTTGTTCACGATGTACTGGCGTCCTGTCAGGCCATAATCACGTTCAAAGATCTGCAGGGACTCTTGACCGCGAAATTCGTAGCTGGCAGTCACGTTGCCGCGACCGTCAGCAAAGTTGCTGCCCCAGACGAACGAGGCAAAAAACTGCTCGGCATCACCTTCGCCGGAAATGCCAGCCTGGGTGCGCATGTCGAAGCCTTCGAAATCATCTTTCAAGACAAAGTTCACGGCACCTGATACCGCATCGGCTCCGTATACAGCGGAGGCGGCGCCGGTGAGAATGTCGATGCGTTCAATCAAGGCAGTTGGAATGGTGTTGGTATCAACTAACGGCTCACCCGTGGCGATAGAGCTGACGTGGCGTCGGCCGTTGACCATCACCAATGTGCGGTTGGTGCCCAGGTTTCGCATGTTCAGAGCGTTGATACCTGTTCTTGTACCGTTAGAGCCGCTAGCTGATTCAAACGAGCCAGTAGAGCCGACCAGTGCGCCGACTTCGCTCACAAAGTCTTCCACGTTAACGGTACCGGCTGCTTGCATCTGTTCGGTACCCAGAGAAAGAACGGGGGCCACATAGTCACCTTCGAAACGTGTGATACGTGATCCGGTTACAACGACTTCTTCCAGCGTTGGCATATCGGCGGACTGCTGTGCGCTGACTGCACCGCTGATCGGAAAGATGGCTGCGGAAATGGCAGCAGACAGCATGTTAAGTCTGAAAGGATGTTTGCTGGCGTTGTGGTGTGTGGGCATGGAGCGGTTCCTCATAGACGACTGATTATTGATGACTACGGGGCTTGAGCAGGTTTCGTGCCAAGCATGTTTTTGGAAGGCTTTTTTTGAGAGTTTCTTTTATAAGCATCTGATCAATAACAATAAAAAATTTGTCTGGGGGTTTTGCGGTCAGGACTTATGGGTTCAGAACGCTGGATGCTGTGGGTGGGGTTTTGCGCGAGAGTGGTGCGCGGGTAGGGCGGAGGTGGGGCGCGGGGGACGGAGGCGGTCTACGTCCCCCGCGTTTTACGCATGCGTAAACGCGGGGGACGTAGACCGCCTCCGTCCCCCGCGCACTCCCACAAACCCCAAAAATTCTGTTATCCTCAAACTGTCGGGTAATAGGGCGTCAGATCAATAGCCCGACTGGAAAAGGGGAAATCAAAATGTCACGTTTAGCCAGCGTTCGTCGTCTGGCAACGTTCGGTATTGCGCTGGTGGTCGCCGTATCACCTGTGTCCGCAATTTATGGCCAGACGTTGTCGGAAAAGCTTGAGCAGGGGTTTGTGCAGGGCGTCGGTTGGTCAATTGCTGAGGCAGATGAAATTTTTCGTCAGGCGCTCGATGCGGATTCAGCTACGTTGATGGAACGAGCGGTACAGGCTTACCGTGCGGCCGAGGGGCCTTATGGTCTTAGTCAACTGCCAGCCATACAGCATCTGCTGCAGCATCGATTAAAGCAGCAGGATTGGCCCCAGTTGCGCCGTGACCTGTCCACAGCCATGGGTATTTACACGGCACACTACGAGCCGGATCATCCAATCTTTATTAAAGTCTCGCAGGTGCGTGCGCACTGGCACCTGTTGGCCTACTTTAACGGTGGTGAAATCAATCGCTCGACAGATCTCTCTGCCGTTCTGCCAGAACTGGAAGCGGCCTATCGGTTGACAACACAGGCCATTGAGCTGGCATCGGATCACTACGGTCAAGCCTACCCGGATCTGCCGGAAATGTTGCGCGACATGGCGGCGATGTCCTGGCTGTTTGCCCATCACCACAGGGCTGGCGACACGCGGGCAGGGCGTATTCAGACCAGTCATAGTGGCAGTCACCGCCTGGCTGCAAATGATCCTGCGCACGACCGTCACGGTTATCGTCAGGGGCGGCAGGCTTTGCAGGGTGTCATTGATCTATATCTGACTGATGAACAGATTGAGCAGGCTACCCTGGCTCAGGCCTGGCTGGATCTGTCGGGATGGCACCAGCAGTTTGGCTATCAACGCCGTGCAGAAGATGCCTATATGCAGGCGCAGAAATCAGCCGATGCCCTGGATGAAGAACAGCGAGATCGATTGTTCAGAAATAAAGCGAGTCTGGATCCATTGAGCTGGTTGAATACGGGACTGGCTACGAGTCTCGTTTTTCCAAACGGACGATTCTGAGTTCAGACGCCTTCATGCAAAGTATCTGCCCGGCATCCTGCTCAAGCTTGAGCCATACTTCGCGCGCATTGTCGGAGATTCTGTCGGTGAGCAGCTCGCCCAGTTGACGATTGTAGGGGCCGCTGGTAATACGGACGATAATGCGCAGGTCGTCCGGCGAAGTAATCTGCCAGGTGTTTTGTCGATTGTTGAGCGCTGTTGTTTCAGCGAATTTTAATAAGCGACCATAAGGTGAGTTGCGTGAAGCCGAGTCAAGTTTAATAAATGTTTCGTTCAGCACATCTCGCGCTCGCTGACGATGTATGCCTCGCCCGGCGGCTTCGACGCACAGGTCATTGCAGCGCTTTTCATCCAGTTCGTGTAACTGCCGCAGAATATTCAGCGTGTCGGTATCGGCGCAGATGCCCTGTTCGTATAGTTGCAGTACACAGGGCGGTAGTTTGAGCAGGCCAAGATACGCGCTCACATATTTGCTTGATTTCCCCAGTCGTTTGGCGATGTCGACTTGCTTCCAGCCTTCATTGATAAATTTCTGCAGAGCGTGGGCAATTTCCAGCGCCGTCAGGTCCTCGCGCTGAATGTTTTCGATCAGCTCACCGGCGGTCTCATCCAGCTCACTTAGCTGACGCTCATTGACGATAATGTCGATGTGACTGATGCCCGCCTGAATGCAGGCCCGCCAGCGACGTTCACCTTTTTGGATAACATACTTTCCGGCCTGATTGCGCGGTGAGACGATGATTGGTGTTTGCTGTCCTTCCACCAATAGCGATTCGGCCAGGGCGTCGATGTTGCGAAACTGCTTGCGCACCTGAGGTTTGGGCAGCACCTCATCCACGCTGACCCTCAGGACGCGTTTCAGCTCACTTGTAGCCTTGTCACTCTGCATGGCGCTCATGGCCGTGTGCCCTCACACAGTCAGGTGGTAGTGCGCGGGGGACGTAGACCGCCTCCGTCCCCCGCGTCTACCATCGGTCTCGCGGTTAACCATCATCACGAAGCAATGATGCATAAACTGCGCCAATGTGCCGGCGAGGTGCTGTAGGCCTTGATTGATGTGGCTTGTTAGCTATAGTTGTCTTTCGCATGCGTAATTTTTTCGCACCATGGCTGGGAGTCGGAGTAAGATGTGCCCCACCAAAACGCTTTATCAATGGCAACGGCTGGGGACCTAGACTGCCTCCATCCCCGGCACCAGGGAACACCTATGACCCGTGAATCAATATCCGTGCTGGATATGTTCAAAATTGGCATCGGCCCGAGCAGTTCCCACACACTGGGGCCGTGGCGGGCTGCGCAACGCTTTGTGGCGGAGCTGAATGCTGAGCGTCCACCTCGGGCGGCGCTGGCAAGTGTGCGGGTCTATCTGTACGGCTCGCTGGCCAAGACTGGCAAAGGTCACGGCACGGATGTGGCGATCATGATGGGCCTGTCGGGTGCCGATCCGGTGACTTTTCCGGTCGACCGCCTGGCTGACACCATTCAAACCATCCGCCATGACAAGACCATTAAACTGGCTGGCGAGCAGTTGCTGGCTTTTGACCCTCAGCAGTGTGTGCAGTTTTGCGCTCAGGAATCCTTGCCGGAGCATCCCAATGGTATGCGTTTTGTGGCTGAGTTTGCTGATGGCACAGATCATAATGCGGTGTATTTTTCGATTGGCGGCGGCTTTGTGTCGCGGCTCGATGAGCTGGGCACCAGCGCGGTGGATTTTGTTGAGCTGCCGCACCCGATAGAGACGGCCGCTGATCTTAAACGCTGGTGCTCGGAAACCGGCTTGTCTATCGCGCAGGTGGTAGAGAAAAATGAATTGACCTGGCGCGGTTCAGACGAGACGCATCAGGCCGTCATGCAGATATGGCAAGCGATGTATGAGTGCCTGTATCGTGGCTGTCATGCCAATGGCGAACTGCCGGGTAATCTGCATGTGACGCGCCGCGCCGCTGCTTTCAATCGACGCTTGCTTGATAATGATATCGACTATAACAAAGACACATGGCGCTATGTGATTCGTGAGTCAGGCACAGGTTTCTCTCATACGCTCGACTGGTTGAGTTGCTTTGCACTGGCTGTTAATGAGGAAAATGCGGCTTTTGGGCGTGTGGTGACGGCACCGACCAACGGGGCTGCCGGTGTGATTCCCGCCGTGCTCTGGTATCTGCTGGTGTTTGAGCAGGACAGGCCGGACGAGGAAGTGATCAGGGAGTTTCTATTCACCGCCTCAGAAATTGGCTGCCTGTTTAAAAAGCGGGCAACCATTTCAGCGGCTATGGGTGGCTGTCAGGCGGAGATCGGTGTCTCTTCGGCGATGGCTGCAGCAGGGCTCACGGCCTGTCGTGGTGGCCGTGTCGATCAAGTGATGATGGCGGCTGAAATTGCCATGGAGCATCATCTGGGCCTGACCTGCGACCCGGTCGGCGGGCTGGTGCAGATTCCCTGCATTGAACGCAACGCCATGGGCGCGGTGAAGGCGGTGACAGCATCGCAACTGGCACTGTTCGGCGATCCATCCAAGGCCAAAGTGTCACTGGATGCGGTGATCAGCACCATGTGGCAAACGGCGGCTGATATGAGTGACAAATACAAAGAAACCTCGGAAGCCGGTCTGGCGGTGAACATTCCGATCAATTTGAGTGAGTGTTGATGCTCTGCTATGGTTGCCAACGGCGTTTCGCGCCCAGCTCTGTTATCCGTCAACAAGGACCAAGCCTGTGCAGATTGTGACGTTTACCCCCATCCACACCTCACTGCGATTGCAGCCCGGCCTGGATCCGCGCTCGCGTGACTACCAACAGGTGCTGTCCGCTATGCCGGCGGATGACGAGCTACTGTGTGTGCCGAATCGGGACCTGAACAGCCGTTTGTCTGACTTTGATCGAAAGGACGAAGATAATTACGACACACGCCTGGTGGTTTATCGGCAGGCGGTTGATCGTGGCGAGATTGTCTTTCATGTGTTTCCTGTGGGCATGGCGATCGTCGAGATCTGTCTGAATTATCGCGAACACCTGGATCCGCGGCAGGTCGAAGAGTTTGCCCAGCGCCATGCTCGTGAATTGATGGTCACGCACCTGCCGGCCGTATCCCGGCTGTTGGCCGACGCCGCCACGCAAATCCCCGACACTTATCTTGACAAGCAAGCGTCGGAAACCGTTCAGTCGCTTGTGGATGAGAGTTGGACAGCGCGTACTGTGTTGATCGCCAAGGATTCTCTGCCCGACCCGGCGATGCAGACGTTTCTTGAGCAATGGCTGTGCGATACGGCGCGACCCGACGATGCGCAACGTTTGATTGCGGGCGAAACGGATTACTCCATGACCTGGCTGAACTACGTCATTGTTGACGCTGATCCGGCGCGAACCCGCATGCTGCGCGCGGCAATGCGTTTGTCGCAGTATTATTATGCGGTGCAGCACATTCTGAATCGACAGGCGCAATTGAATTTATCGAGTGCTCAGTTTGAAAAAAATGCCCGCAAGGCTGAAGCCGAATTAACGCGGACTCGAAAGCGCATGCAAATGCTGCAGATTCAGTTTGGGGTTCAGAAAAGTTTTATGAATCGCACCATGCGCCGGGTGGTTGATGGCATCATGCAGGCTTGGGAGTTTGACGATGTTGTGGCCAATGGCAATCGGCTGATTGAGGCCAGTAGTGCGCGTATTAATGAGTTGGATCGTAGTCGGCGCGAATTCAGTACCTATCTGACAGATGTCATTCTGGCTGCGATTGCCCTGATTGCGATCATGGAGTTGTCGCTGGGACTGGTGCAATACAGTCGCGAATTCATATCTCGCCCGGTGCTGGGTTATACCGACAGTGGCGTGTCGCGGGTGCTCAGTTTTGTTGCTTCGCGCGAGATCGATGTGCTGCTGTCGGGTTCGGCATTGTTATTCGTCATTCTGGTGGTTGTATATGGTCTGCTTAAAAGACATAAGTAAAGAGTGTGCTGTACGTTCCCGGGTGTTCAGTTTGTTGCTGCTTGTGACGTTCATGTCACAGTCGGTGCGGGCGGCAGAGACCGTGGATTTGCCAGTGCTGACTGATATTTGGCCGCCTTATGTGATGGAGCCACGTAACACAATATCTGGCAATGGGTTGGGCAGTGCGGCGCGGATTGTGCGTCTGGTGTTGCATGATATGGGCTACACGGCACAGTTTGAGTATTTTGACTTTGCTTACGGTTTTAATCGTGTGGCAGAAGACGCTTCCCTGGTGTCGTTTCCTTATTTCAGGACACCGTCGCGGGAAGGGCAGGTGGTGTTTTCCGATCCGCTGTTTGAAGTGCGTAATCGCCTGTATTACAACCGCCAGTTTCACGATTTTCGGGATGAGACGACGGATTTTTCCGGACTGCGTTTCGGGCAGGTTGCTGGTTACAGCTATGGTGCCGAGCTGGACGAAATACTAATAGATCCGATTATTTTTGCCAGCGAACAGGAGGCCATGCGGGCCTTGTTGAACAATGCCATTGACCTGCTGCCAATGACTGATTCGGTTGCCAGTGCCCTGTTGCAGGATGAATTTCCTGATCAGATGGAATTGGTGAGACCGGTTGCAGCCCTGGACAGCATTTCCAGTCTGCATTTGATTTCACCGGTAACGGATCAGGGCGAACAGTTTATTGCGCGTTTTAATATCAGTCATCAACGTTTGCTGCAGGCCGGCATCATTTCTTCTATAGAGGCAAGTGGTGACTTTGAACAGCGACTACAGACTGATGTTGTTGAGCTGGTGGCTGCTGAGGGATTCCCGGTGATTGTCGGCAATACGCGCACGAACCCTGCGCAGCATTTCGCAATTCCACAAGGAACCCGTGCCATGGTGTTACGCTGGAGTGATCTGATCAGCGAGGCTTCACCGAGCGAGCAGATCTATCGCACAATGACAGATGAAAGTCTGGTTGTGGTGTTAAACGGTCCGCATGTCGGCAAGGAATTGTATGTGAAAAACATGCATCTGCAGATTGTTCCGGCCCGGTGATTGAATGCTGGTTTCTCTGATTGGCTGGCTGGGCACTGTCTCGTATTTGCTTGCCCATTTTTATCTGGCACTGACGCATGATCCGCGCGTGCGGATGTATTATGTTGTAAATCTGTTGGCCGCCTTAATGTTGGTCTTCAGTTCGGTTGTGATTGCATCCTGGCAGGCGGCGGCAACCAATGTATTCTGGGCGCTGATCAGCCTGGCAATCGTGCTGCGATACGCGCCGCAGGTCTCTTTTAAGCTGTCGGAACGGTGGTTGATCGCACCCTGCGTGGTGCTGGGCCTCGTTGGCATGGGACGGAGTCTGTTTGATTTTTATACAGGCATGAGTCTGCTGGGTTGGGCAGGGACATTACTGTTTGGCTTGTCTTACCTGCTGTTTGCCAGTGGGGTGATCCAGCGCCGCCGCTTTCTCTGGTACAACATGACGGCAGCTTATGCCCTGGTGCCCATTCTGTATCTTGACGATAATCTGCCTGTGTTTGTACTGGAGCTTGCATGGGGCAGTATCTCTGCGGTGGGTTTGTTGCGTCATAAATCTTGATCTGTCTTGAGTCTCTGAACTGTCCTGTATTTCGCTGGGATTTTTCCCTGATTTACATCAAAGGCGTGCGCTGTGGTGGGGGTAGTCTGTAGTGGTAGCTCCAACATCCACTTAGGGAGAAATAAAGTGAGATTCACAAACACAGCACGACTATCAGCAGCTATCGCTTTGAGTTCTTTGATGACATTGCCTGGCATCGTTTCCGCGCAGCAGGCCGGCGACTGGCTGGTGCGTGTGGGTGCGGCGACTGTTGCACCCGATGAAAGCAGCAAGGTGCTGACCACGCAGGCGACTGGCCCGCTGGCAGGCACGGGCGTTGGTGTCAACAACAACACCCAGGTTGGCCTGAATGTTGTCTACATGATGAGCGATCATCTGGGGCTGGAGTTGTTGGCGGCCACACCTTTTGAACATGATCTGTCTGTGGATGGGCTGTCTCAGTACAATTTCATGACTACGGATCTTGGATCGACCAAACACCTGCCGCCCACCGTCAGCGCGCTGTATTACTTTAACGGGCCGGCAGCGCGTTTGCGTGTTTATGCCGGTGCGGGTCTGAATTTCACCACCTTCTTCAGCGAAAAGCTGTCACCTCAGGCTCGCACAGAGCTGGCGGCTGATCGTCTGAAACTGGATGATTCATGGGGTTGGTCGGCCAGTGTGGGCGCTGATTTCCGGTTTGATGATACCTGGACAATCAGCGGTGCGGTGCGCCGCCTCGATATCTCGACCGATGCTTCTCTGGACTCAGCGCTGGGGCGGATTACGACCAGCGTGGACATTGATCCGTGGGTGTATATGCTATCGGTCGGCTTCATGTTCTGAGGCGCGGGGGACGGAGGCGGTCTACGTCCCCATTTGATTGATTGATTGGTTGGTCGCGTCTTGGTGGTGAACGGGATAAACGTGGCCTGATTGACCGTAATCGCGTTCACCACCAAGACGCTTGATCACTGACAGTGCCTTGGGGACGTAGACCGCCTCCGTCCCCGGTGCCTCGCCTCAATCCGGCTTTTATGCCAAAATCAGCGCATGGACTACGCTCACCTGATTCCCGCGCTGGAACAGATCGCCCGCGATGCCGGGCGGCTGATTATGCAGATCTATGCCACAGACTTTTCTGTCTACGGCAAGGATGACAATTCTCCCGTGACCGATGCTGATCACCAGGCCGAGGCGCTCATTGAGCAGGCCTTGCGGGTGTTAACGCCGGATATTCCCATTGTGGCCGAGGAGGCTGCAGCGGCTGGGCGCGAAGATGAGGCGGAAGGCTGCTTCTGGCTGGTTGATCCGCTGGATGGTACCCGTGAGTTTGTATCCCGCACGGGTGAATTCACCGTTAATATTGGTCTGATTGTGCGCCATGTGCCGGTGTTGGGTGTGATCTACGCGCCCGCGCTGGATCGTTTGTTTTCCGGCGTGGTCGGGCAGGGGGCCTGGCTGACGGAGGCGAGCGGGCGCCGTCAGATTACTACGCGCAAAGCACCTGCTGAAGGCCTGACGGTGGTCGCCAGTCGGGTTCATGGAGACACGGCTGTGATGCAGGATTACCTGGCTGACAAGCGCGTAGCCTCGGTCTGTAATGCCGGTTCTTCATTAAAAATGTGTCTGATTGCTGCCGGGGAAGCGGACCTGTATCCGCGCTTTGGTCGCACCATGGAATGGGACACAGCCGCCGGGCACGCCATCTTGCGCGCAGCAGGAGGGCGGCTGACCGATACTGCTGGTGAGGAGCTGGGTTACGGCAAGCGCGGATATGAGAATCCAGATTTCATAGCGCTGGGTTGACGGTGGTGGCGCGGGGGACGGCGGTGCGCGGGGGACGGCGTCCCCCGCGCACCGCCGTCCCCCGCGCCACCACCGTCAACCCAGCGGCCAGCCACCCAGCTTCTGCCACCTGTTCACAATATTGCAGAATAACTCCGCGGTTCTTTCGGCGTCGTACTTGGCCGAGTGAGCCGCCTTGGTGTCAAAGGCAATGCCGGCAGCCTCGCAGGCTCTGGCCAGCACTGTCTGCCCATACGCCAGGCCGCTCAAAGTAGCGGTGTCAAAGCTGGAGAAGGGGTGAAAGGGGTTGCGTTTCAGGTCGTGTCGGGCGGCTGCCGCATTGATAAAACCATGATCGAAGTGGGCATTGTGAGCCACCAGAATGGCACGCTTGCAGCCATTGGCCTTCATCGCTGTGCGGATGACCCGGAACAGGTCCTCAAAAACGTCTTTTTCCTTGCGGGCAATGCGCAGCGGGTGCCAGGGATCGATGCCGGTAAATTTCAACGCGGCTTCCTCGATGTTGGCGCCTTCAAAAGGAATCACCCGGTGGAAATGCGTCTGCTCGATTTCCATGATGGACTTCTGGTTCATACCAACGATGACGGCGGAGATCTCCAGAATGGCATCAGTCTTCGCATTGAAGCCGCCGGTCTCTATGTCTACCACCACGGGCAGATAACCCCGGAAACGGTTGCCCAGCGGGCTGTCCGAGTGACTATTTTCGTCGTGCTCATGCATCAGGAGACCGCCTCCGTCCCCAGCGCAAGCCGCCAGCGCAAGGTTTCACCTGCCCGCAGCGGCACCAGCGCTGTGCCCAGGTAGTCATACGCGGCAGGTACAGTCCAGTCTTCTTTCAGCAGGGTGATGGTGTCGGTGTTGCGTGGCAGTCTGTAGAAATCGGCGCCGTAGAAAGAAGCAAACCCCTCCAGCTTATCCAGCGCGCCGGCATCCTCAAAAATCTCGGCATACAGTTCAATGGCCGCATTGGCACTGTAACACCCAGCACATCCGCAGGCGGTTTCCTTGGTGGGCTGTGCGTGCGGCGCGGAGTCGGTGCCCAGAAAGAAGCGCGGATGGCCGCTGGTGGCTGCTTCCAGAAGAGCGCGCTGGTGGATATTGCGCTTCAGCACTGGCAGGCAATAGAGGTGCGGGCGCACGCCGCCCACCAGCAGATGGTTGCGGTTGTACATCAGATGTTGCGGCGTCAGGGTGGCAGCCACGTTGTCACCGGCATCGCGCACAAAGGCAGCGGCATCGGCCGTGGTGATATGCTCCATGACTACGCGCAGGCTCGGGAAGCGATCAATGATGCGGCTCAGCACCCGGTCGATAAACTCTTTCTCGCGATCGAATATATCGACATGATCATCAGTCACTTCGCCGTGCACCAGCAGCGGGATGCCGGCATCTGCCATCGCTTCCAGCACCGGAAATACATTCTCCAGCGCTGTGACACCGCTGTCGGAATTAGTGGTGGCACCGGCCGGGTAGTATTTCACCGCTGTGACGACACCGGCTTTATGTGCGTTGACGACTTCCTGGGGTTGTAACTGATCTGTCAGATACAAAGTCATCAGGGGCTGAAAGTCACTGCCGGTGGGTCGGGCTGCCAGAATGCGGTCGCGGTAGGCTTGCGCCGCTGCCAGGCTGGTCACGGGCGGTTTCAGGTTGGGCATGACGATGGCGCGGGCAAAGCGGGCTGCCGTGTGCGGAACGGTGGTCAGCAGGGCATCCTCGTCGCGCAGATGCAGGTGCCAGTCGTCCGGACGGGTCAGGGTGATCGATGTCATAAGTGCTTTCTTAGATGGGGTGGCTTGGTAACGATGAGCGTAAGTTTACCTCATCTTGGCGGCAGATGCGCGGGGGACGGAGGTGGTCTACGTCCCCATTTGATTGATTGGTTTGCGCGTCTTGGTGGTGAACGGGATTCCGCTCGGCCACATCCCTTACGGGAAATTCCGGCGCTGCAGAACTCGACGTCGCGGCTGCGCCGCTCCGGACTCAGACAGGCTTCGCGCTTTATCGGAAATTCCCGCCGGGGATAAACGTGGCCTGATTGACCGTAATCGCGTTCACCACCAAGACGCTTGATCACCGCCAGTGCACTGGGGACGTAGACCACCTCCGTCCCCCGCGCCACAACCTCAGGCAGCCTCAGTTTCAACCGTCCCCGGCAAACGACTCACGGTCAGGCTGGCCAGATCGACCTTACGGCTGGCATTATCAATATCAATACCAACCAGCTCACCTTTATCGTCATAATCCAATACAACCCCTTCGGAGACCTCGCGGCTCGATGCACTGACCCGGTCAGACAGGTCAATGTACAGGGAGTCTGTCTCGGGGCAATAATTCAGTTTCATGGCTTGAACCTCCGATCCGGAAATGCATTATGAATAGTCACTTTATCGGCCAGAGTCACAACCCGCAAGTAGCGACCTCCCAACTCATCTATTGCAGCCAAAAAACGAAATCGATTCCCCTCCTGAATCTCCCACCGGCAAGGGGTGCGTAGCGCATGCTCACACCACTCTTTTTTCAAATAAGGACGCTTGCGGAGCACATGCTTTTCAAAATATTCGGTATAGCGGTAAATCATCCTTGATAGTCCTGACTGTATCCATGGTCAGTTTATAGACTAGTCACGGGAGATTTGCCCTGGGGACGTAGGCCGCCTCCTTCCCCGCGCTGCTAAAGTTTGCCGGTGGCCCGCCGATGTAACTCACGTATCGGTAATTCACCGCTCAGTGGACGATTCACATAGTATGATCATTGCCCGCCCGTCAGACTCGATTCACCCCCGCATCTGCCGGGCGCTTGCCAGTCTGGCGGGATTAATGTGCGCGGCATCCGTGCATGCCGGCTCCGTGTCGTCCTATTACCCCGACTTTGATGCCTCCGGCTGGACCACCGAAGGCTCCATTTTCGAATGCAGCCTCAGCCAGCAGATTCCCGGCTTTGGCATGGCGGTGTTTTACCATCGCGCGGGTGAACCCCTGAGCTTTTATCTGCAGACGCCGGACAGCCCCATGCAGGCGGGCAAGGCGCTGTTGACGTCACAACCGCCAGTCTGGCGTCAGGATCTGACGGTCAAGGATCTGGCCTACGTAGATGTGACGCGCAGCCGGCGTCCCGTATCGCTGGATGCTTCACACAGTCGTCTGCTGATCGCCGAACTGGGGCGGGGTATGGTGCCGACTTTGATGCGACGCGCCTGGTTCAGCGACAACGAATCGGTGCACGTCGGGCTGTCGCCCGTGCGTTTCGGCGAAGCCTATCAGAACTACCACGCCTGCGCCGCTGAGCTGCTGCCGGTCAATTTTGATCAGATTGAACGTTCAACCGTCTTTTGGCCGGTCAACAGCCGCGAGCTGGACGAGACCCAGAAGGCCCAGCTCGATGACATCATCACCTATATCAAAGCCGATCCGAGAGTGCTTCGCGCAGAAATCAACGGGTTTACGGACGGCGCCGGTAATGCGCGCGACAATCTGGAGTTGTCCCGCATCCGCGCCTTTGCCGTGCAATCCTATCTGGTGCAGAACGGGCTGGATGAAAACATGTTCAATACCCGTTTTTTCGGTGCCACCCCTGAATTCCGCATCGTGCGCGAGGAACGCAGCGCCGAAGACCGCGACCGAAACCGCCGCGTCACCATCCGCCTGCACCGCGAGTAATCCTTGCGCGGGGGACGTAGACTGTCTCTGTCCCCAGGGCACATGCAGTGATCAAGCGTCTTGGTGGTGAATGCGGTGACGGTCAATCAGGCCACGCTTATCCCTGGCGGCAATTTCCGATAAAGCGCGAAGCCTGTCTGAGCTCCGAGCCCGCGAAGCGCGCGAGGGCGAGTTCTGCAGCGCCGGAAATTGCCGCCAGGGATGTGGCCGACCGTCACCGCATTCACCACCAAGACGCGACCAACCAATCGATTAAATGGGGACAGAGACAGTCTACGTCCCCCGAGCCACAGCTGACTTAAGCGCGGCGCTTTTATCTGCTACAATTCCCGCCCTGTTTTTTCATCCCCTTCAATTTGGAGCAGCACAGCATGTCTGGCATCAAAAAAGTGGTATTGGCTTACTCAGGCGGCCTGGATACCTCGGTCATCGCCAAGTGGTTGATGGAAACCTACCAGTGTGAGGTGGTGACATTCACCGCTGATCTGGGGCAGGGCGAAGAGCTGGAGCCGGCCCGCGCCAAAGCCAAGGCCATGGGCATCAAGGAAATCTACATAGAAGATCTGCGCGAAGAGTTCGTGCGCGACTTCGTCAATCCCATGTTCCGAGCCAATGCGCTGTATGAAGGCGAATACCTGCTGGGTACCTCTATCGCTCGTCCGCTGATTGCCAAGCGTCTGGTGGAAATTGCCAATGAAACCGGCGCCGATGCCATCTCTCACGGCGCAACCGGTAAGGGCAACGATCAGGTTCGCTTTGAGCTGGGTGCCTATGCACTTAAGCCGGGTATCCGCGTGATTGCTCCGTGGCGTGAATGGGATCTGAACTCGCGTGACAAGCTGCTGGCCTACTGTGACCAGCATGGTATTCAGGTCGAGAAAAAGCGCGGCACCAAGTCGCCTTACTCCATGGACGCTAACCTGCTGCATATTTCCTACGAAGGTGATCTGCTGGAAGACCCGGCGGCGGAACCGGAAGAAGATATGTGGTTGTGGTCAGTCTCGCCGGAAAACGCGCCAGATACACCGACTTATATTGAACTCACCTACGAAAAGGGTGACATCGTTGCCGTTGATGGCGAAAAAATGTCACCTGCTACGGTTCTTGCGCACCTGAACAAGGTGGCTGGTGCCAATGGCATCGGTCGTGCAGACATCGTTGAGAACCGCTACGTTGGTATGAAGTCTCGCGGCTGCTATGAAACACCCGGCGGTACGGTGATGCTGAAAGGTCATCGTGCCATCGAATCCGTGACACTGGACCGTGAGCTGGCCCACCTGAAAGATGAACTGATGCCGCGCTATGCGTCACTGGTTTACAACGGCTACTGGTTCTCTCCGGAGCGTCAGGCACTGCAGGCGTTGATTGATTACTCGCAGCAGTACGTGAACGGCAAGGTGCGTCTGAAGCTGTATAAGGGCAGCGTGGCAGTGGTGGGTCGGGAGTCGGCCGACTCTTTGTTTGATGCGAACATCGCGACGTTTGAGGATGACGCGGGCGCGTACAACCAGGCGGATGCCGGTGGCTTCATCAAGCTCAACGCACTGCGTTTGCGTATTGCTGCCAACAAGGGGCGCAAGATCTGAATCTTGCGCTTAGCGTCTGGGGTGGCCGCCCAACGCGCTCACTCCGTAGCGGATTCACAACACTATCAGTCAGGATTGCTTAGCCGCTGCTTACTACGAAGTGAGCGCGGTGATGGTGGTCGGGGGCACGTCCATTCAGACCGCGTTTAGCGCAGCCACGGCTTTCCGAAAAAGCGCGAGGCCTGTCTGAGTCCCGAGCAGCTTGCTGCGAGGTCGAGTTCCGCAGCGCCGGAAAGCCGTGGCGGAGCTGCGGTCGGACGTGCCCCCGACCACCATCACCGCGCGGCCCCCGCACACGTTAAACGCAAAAGGCTAACCGCAGCGTCAAAGCTGCTCGATCCCGTGTTCCGTGCGAGTGATGCGCTCGCGCTCGACGCGTTTGCGCAGGGCTTTGTTGGAGGCCATCAGCGCCGGGTCGCGGTAACCCTTGGCGTGATCCAGGTGAACCAGCACCGCGCTGTACTTCACGTCGCGCGCTTTTATACCGATGTTGTTCAACCTGACCCCAAACTCCCGATCCTCGCCCCCGTAGGCCATGCGCTCATCAAAGCCGTTGACCTTGAGTACATCAGCCTTCCAGGCGGCTGCGTTGGAACCTTTGAAGTTGCAGTTGGCCGGTGAGAAGCGATTCAGAATAGCGCCCAGTTTTGGGCCGGCGGTTATGCGCAGGATTTTGCGGGTGGGTTTCAGGCCGTTGGCGTAGAGCCATTGCTTATCAAAACAGCGTTGTTCCCTGATGTCGTCTGGTGTGATCAGCTTGCTGGTCGACATGGGTAGCAGCAGACTGCCACCGGAGACAAAGTAGCCCGGTTCTGCGGCACGCATTTGCGTGTCTATGAAGTCGTGTCGCGGGATGCAGTCACCGTCGGTAAAGATCAGATAGTCGCTGTTGGCGCGGAGTACAGATTTGTTGAGTATGCGGCATTTGCGGAATCCGTCGTCGCGCTGCCATACGTGGGTGATCGGAACGGGGCTGATGTCACGCAAAGAGTCCAGACGTTCGCGCGTATCTTCTTTTGATCCATCGTCAGCGATGATGATCTCAAAGTCCCTGCGGTTCTGATTGAAATAGCCATGCAGGACTTTTTCCAGCCAGTCCGGTGAGTTGTAAGTTGAGATGATGACGCTGGCGACAAGGGTCACAGATTACACCTCAGTCTTCTTTTTATATTCGCACAGATCATAGATCACGCAGGCGCCGCAGCGAGGTTTGCGCGCTGTGCAGACATAACGACCGTGTAGAATCAGCCAGTGGTGGGCGTCCAGCAGGAATTCCGCCGGCACCAGTCGCAGCAGACGTTTTTCCACTTCCAGCACGGTTTTCCCTGGCGCGATGCCGGTGCGATTGGAAACGCGAAAGATATGTGTGTCCACAGCCATCGCGGGCTGACCGAAAGCCGTGTTGAGCACTACATTGGCTGTTTTGCGTCCGACGCCGGGCAGGGCTTCCAGCTCTTCGCGTGTTGAGGGCACGATGCTGTTGTGCTTTTCCACCAGTGCGCGGCAGGTCTTGATAACGTTTTCCGCCTTGGTGTTAAACAGGCCGATGGTCTTGATGTATTCCTTCAGTCCGTCGACACCCAGCGCGAGAATGGCTTCCGGCGTGTTGGCAACTTGATACAGTTTGCGGGTGGCTTTGTTTACACCCACATCGGTGGCCTGAGCGGAGAGAATCACGGCGATCAGTAGTTCAAAAGTGCTGCTGTAGTCCAGCTCCGTAGTGGGGCTGGGGTTCTCGGCGCGCAGGCGCTGGAAGATTTCTGTGCGTTTTTGGCGGTTCATGGTTTGTTGGCCTTCTTCCTCGCCACCGCCGCCATAATCTCTGCCCTCAGCTGCTCTGGCGTTTTGGCCAGTGCCGTATTGGCCACCGAATCGCGCTGCAGTTCCTCTCCACGATCCAGTGCCGCCAGCTTATCCTTCAGTTTGAGCAATCTGCGCTGGTCTGCAGCCTCTGCGTCGCGGGCCAGTCTCGCCTCGCGCCGTTCATAGCGCTGACGCCAGTGTGTTGCTGTTTCGCGTGACGGTGGCTCAATGCGCGTACCGACGGTGATCAGGTCAATGCAGTCCACCGGGCAGGGCTCCAGACACAGGTCGCAGCCGGTGCATTCATCAGCAATGACAGTATGCATGAGTTTGGCCGCGCCAACGATGGCATCGACCGGGCAGGCCTGAATGCATTTTGTACAGCCGATGCATTCATCTTCGCGGATCACTGCCAGCTGCTGCGGCACATGTTGTCCGACCTCCGGGTTCAGGGGGCGCACAGATTGCCCGGTCACCGCCGCCAGGCGCTCGATGGTCTGCGGTCCGCCGGGCGGGCAGCGGTTGATCAGCTCGCCCGCGGCGATCGCCTCGGCATAAGGGCGACAGCCGTCAAACCCGCATTTGGTGCATTGGGTCTGTGGCAGCTGGGCGTTGATCAGTTCAATAAAGTCGGCGCTTGTCATGGCCGCGCAGTTTATCACGACTTTGCCGCCGGGCGCGCAATCCAGTATCATCAGCAGCCTTGCAGAACAGGCCGGCCTCAGCTGCCGACCATTCGATAATCCGGGCATCACCAACGGCCCGACACGATTAGAAACGGAGTATCCCGCGTGAAGAAGTGGCAGTGCATTGTCTGTGGTTTTATTTATGACGAGGCGGAAGGCTGGCCGGAAGACGGTATTGAGCCGGGTACCCGCTGGGAGGATGTGCCCGAGGACTGGATGTGTCCGGAGTGTGGGGTGGGGAAAGAAGATTTTGAAATGATCGAGATTGATTAAAACCTGACAGATAGCATCAGCAGCCAGACCTTAAAGGAAAACACCGTGACTCAACGCCAAATTCTTGTCACCAGCGCTCTGCCATACGCCAATGGACCTATCCATCTGGGGCATATGCTGGAAGCCGTGCAAACCGACATCTGGGTGCGCTTCCAGAAGATGCGCGGGCATGACTGTGTGTATGTGTGCGCCGACGATGCCCATGGCACAGCTATCATGCTGCGTGCCGAGAACGAGGGCATCACGTCTGAGCAGCTGATTGACAGGGTGCGCGCGGAGCACATGGCGTCCTATGCCGGTTTCCACATTGGTTTTGACAACTACCATTCCACGCATTCGCCGGAAAACCGTCACTATTCGGAAACGATTTATAAGGCGCTGCGGGCGAATAACCGCATCGCCACGCGCAGTATCAAACAACTGTTTGATCCGGAGAAAGGTCTGTTTCTGGCTGACCGCTTTGTGAAGGGCAGCTGCCCGAAATGCAAGGCGGAGGATCAGTATGGTGACAACTGCGAAGTCTGCGGTGCGACCTATAGTCCGGCGGAGCTGATTAACCCGCGCTCCACCTTGTCTGGCGCTACGCCGGTGGAAAAAGAATCCGAGCATTATTTCTTCAAGCTGCCGGAGTTCACTGACTTTCTCAAGCAATGGACGCGCAGCGGCAGCCTGCAGCCGCAGGTGGCCAACAAGCTGGCGGAGTGGGTGGAAGGCGGCCTGCAGGAGTGGGATATCAGCCGTGATGCGCCTTATTTCGGCTTCGAAATTCCTGATGCACCGGGCAAATATTTTTATGTGTGGCTGGATGCGCCCATCGGTTATATGGCCAGTTTTCAGGCGCTGTGTGACAGAACAGGTCGCCAGTTTGATGACTACTGGAAGCCGGGCAGCCAGGCCGAGCTGTATCACTTTATTGGCAAGGACATTATCAATTTCCACGCACTGTTCTGGCCCTCCATGCTGAGTGATTCAGGCTACCGAACGCCCACCGCGGTGTTTGCGCATGGTTTTATGACGGTCAATGGCAAGAAAATGTCCAAATCACGGGGCACTTTCATCAATGCGGACACCTATCTGCAGCATCTGGATGCCGAATTTCTGCGCTACTTTCTGGCATCGCGCCTGGGCGGCGGCGTTGACGATTTGGATCTGAGCTTTGATGATTTTCTGGCCAAGGTAAACGCCGATGTGGTGGGCAAGCTGGTGAATATCGCCAGTCGCTGTGCCGGCTTCATCAGCAAGGGTTTTGAGGGCAGACTGGCCGAGGAGCTGGCCAATCCGGAATTGCTGGCCCAGGCGCAGCAGGCTGCCGAGAGCATCGCCACGGCCTATGAAGAGCGGGAATATCACCGCGCCATCCGTCAGATCATGGCGCTGGCTGATCAGGCGAATTCGTACATTGCCGAGCAGCAGCCCTGGGTGCTGGCCAAACAGAACCCGCAGGACCCTCAGGTACAGGCCATCTGTTCAACCGGGATCAACCTGTTCCGCTTGCTGATGATTTACCTGAAACCGGTGCTGCCGGCGATGGCCGAGAAGGTGGAAGCATTTTTACAGGTGCAGCCTCTGCAGTGGCGTGATGCGGCCAGCCTGCTGACTGATCATGTGATAGACAGCTTCAAGCCGCTGGCTCGCCGCGCGGAAGCGGCGCAGGTGGAGGCTTTGCTGGCATCCACCCGCGAAGAAGCGGAACAAACCCGTAAATTGACAGCGGCGCCTGTGGATCAGGTTGCTGCGTCGACTGTGACAGGAGAGCAAACCGTGGACAGCCAGCTGGCTAAGGAACCGATTGCTGAGGAAATCACCTTCGACGACTTTATCAAGGTGGATTTGCGTGTGGCGCGCATCATCAAGGCTGACTATGTGGAAGGCGCCGACAAGCTGCTGCAACTGACACTGGACCTTGGCCCCGACGCCAACGGTGAGGGCGTGGTGCGCAATGTCTTTTCCGGCATACGTTCGGCTTATACACCGGAGGCTCTGGAGGGTCGGCTGACGGTGCTTGCGGCCAACCTGAAACCGCGCAAAATGAAATTCGGCCTGTCCGAAGGCATGGTGCTGGCGGCCGGTCCCGGTGGTGAAGACATCTTTCTGCTGAGCCCGGACAGCGGCGCACAACCGGGCATGCGTATTGTCTGACAAAGATTATTTGACGCCGGGTTAATTTTTCAGGTTTACTCGGGGATCAATAATCAAAATATAAGAGGATAGCTGATGACTGCAGCAGCCCCGGTCGCCGCCCGGCGATGGTTGTCGCGGACTGCGTTGTTGGTGGTCACCTGTGCGCTGAGCTGGCTCAGCGCCGCCGCCAATGCCCAGACCACTGATGAAATCCGTGCCATTGAAGATTCCATCATCAAAATCTACACCACGTCCGCGGAGCCGGATTATTTCACGCCATGGCGGCTCATGAACCCTTCACAAAGCAGCGGCTCCGGTGCTGTTATTGAGGGTCAACGTATCCTGACCAATGCGCATGTGGTTGCCAACGCCAGCTACGTGCAGGTTCAGAAGCACAACGACCCCGAGCGCTACCTGGCCAGTGTTGAGTTTGTCTCACATGCATCCGACCTGGCCCTGATCCGCGTTGAAGACAGTTCATTTTTTGACGATGCACCGGCACTGGAGATCGGCAATCTGCCGGAACCCAACACCGAGGTGCTGGTGTTTGGCTACCCGATTGGCGGGCGCACATTGAGCGTGACCAAAGGCGTGCTGTCGCGCGTGGAACAGCAGGTGTATGCGCATTCGGGCGAGTTTTTGCTGGCGGGCCAGATTGACGCGGCCATCAACCCTGGCAACAGCGGTGGCCCGGTGATTGCCGATGGCAAGATTGCCGGCGTGGTCATGCAGTCGGCCGGAGGCAGCCGCACCGAGGCGCTGGGTTATTTTGTGCCGCCGGATATTGTGCGTCACATGCTGACTGATGCCAGCAACGGCAGCTACGACGGATTCCCGGATCTGGGTTTTCGCACCCAGGACCTTGAGAGTCCGGCAGCCAAGTCCCGTTATGGCCTGACGCCGGATCAAAGCGGCGTGCTGGTTATCAAGGTGTTTGAGGAATCGCCCGCCGACGGTATTTTGCAGGAGAACGACGTGCTGCTGAGTATCGACGGTTTTGAAGTAGCCGGTGACAGCTCTATCCGTCTGAGCCGCGACCTGCAGACCAACTATAAACATGCTATTGACCTGAAACAGATAGGCGATACGGTGCCACTGCGCATCGCACGTAACGGTCAGGTCCTGGATGTGGAACTCACTGCCCAGCGTCGTCAGCAGAGCTATAGTCTGGTGCGCTCTGAAGAGTTCGATGCTGTGCCTGAGTATTATATTTACGGCGGCATTCTGTTTGTGCCTCTGAACATGAACCTGATCAAACGCTGGGGTAACGACTGGACACGCAGCGCCCCTGTGAATATGCTGCACGCCCGCAGTCAGTGGGCGTCGCCGGAGAAGCGCGAAGTGGTGGTGGCCCTGCAGGTGCTGGCTGCCGATGTGAATCTGGGTTATCACGATGTGCGCAACTGGATTGTTGAGACGGTCAACGGTGAGCCCATCCGTGACTTTTATGATTTCAGCCGCAAATTGCACAACAACGAAGAGCCGTATGTGGTGTTTCGCAGTGAATCGGGCTTCCAGCTTGTTGTCGACCATCAGCAGGCACGCGACAGCGAACTGGATATTCTGAACCGTTACCGCATTCCGGCCCCGTATTCAGAAGGCCTGTTTGACTCGCCCGCACTGGCCCGGGTTCAACCTTAAAACGCATCGCAGGAGTTCCGCGCACCATGAGTATCAAGTCAGACAAATGGATTCGTAAAATGGCCCAGGAGCACGGCATGATTGAGCCGTTTGAACCGGGTCAGATCCGCTATGTGGATGGCGGCAAGGTGATTTCTTATGGCACCTCCAGCTACGGCTATGATGTGCGCTGCGCCTCGGAGTTCAAGATCTTCACCAATGTGCATACCACCAATGTAGTTGATCCCAAGAACTTCGATGAGACCAGTTTTGTCTCCATCGACGAGCCGTACTGCATCATCCCGCCCAATTCCTTCGCACTGGCGCGCACGGTGGAGTATTTCCGCATCCCGCCGGATGTGCTGACCATCTGCCTGGGCAAATCCACTTATGCACGCTGCGGCATTATTGTGAATGTGACGCCGCTGGAGCCTGAATGGGAAGGGCATGTCACGCTGGAGTTCTCCAACACCACGCCGCTGCCGGCCAAGATCTACGCCAACGAAGGCGTGGCGCAGATGCTGTTCTATCAGGGTGATGAGCAGTGCGAGGTTACCTACAAACAGCGCGGCGGCAAGTACATGGGTCAGACCGGCGTCACTCCGCCCCGAGCCTGACACGGGGGACGGAGGCGGTCTACGTCCCCACTTAATTGATTGGTTAGCGCGTCTTGGTGGTGAACGCGATTACGGTCGGCTACATCCCTTACGGGAAATTCCGGCGCTGCAGAACTCGACGTCGCAGCTGCGCCGCTCCGGACTCAGACAGGCTTCGCGCTTTATCGGAATTTCCCGCAAGGGATAAACGTGGCCTGATTGACCGTAATCGCGTTCACCACCAAGACGCTTAATCACTGACATTGCCCTGGGGACGTAGACCGCCTCCGTCCCCCGTGTCAGGCTCGGGTGCAGGGTGAGATTATGAGCATCGCTTTGATTCTGGCGCTGGTGGGGCTGGCGCTGATTGACAGTACCAGCATCGGGACTTTGCTGATTCCGGTCTGGTTGCTGCTGGACCATCGGCGGATTCGGTTGTCGCGTATGTTGCTTTATTTGGGCACCATTGCCGGGTTTTACCTGGTAGTGGGGCTGGTGTTGGCACTTGGGGCTGATGCGGTGATGGGCAGCATGGCTGAGGATGTGCCCGCCGACACCGAGGCAACCCCAGGCGTGTTTGCAATGGCGTTGACCGTGGCTCAGTTGCTGGTGGGCATCTGGCTGTTTGCGATCAGCTGGCGCTTTGACAGTAGCAAGCCGGGGGCGGCAGAGCGCGTAAAACGTTGGAAGGACAGGGCGCATGAGGCGACAACTTCACCGCGGGTGTTGATGGGACTGGCTTTGTTCGCAGGTATCGCCGAGCTGGCGACCATGTTGCCGTATCTGGGCGCTATTGCAATGATTACGGCCGCCGACATGTCTGCGTTGACCATGTTCATTGTCATGGCGTCCTATTGTTTCGTGATGATCATGCCGGCTTTGTGTCTGCTGGTTATGCGCCGCATCATGCACGAGCGCATTCAACCCATTCTGGTCGGGGTTGACGACTGGATCTGCCGCAATGCCGAATCGGCTCTGGGCTGGACACTGGGTATTGCCGGCTTTCTGATTGCTCAGGATGCAGTTGGACGCTTGATCTGAAGACTCTTTTGCCTGCCAGCCCTATGTTACAAGGGTGCGTACCTTGGCGAGCACCTCGTTTAACACGCCGGTGGGAGCGGCCTCAATGAATTTAACGCCGCGATAGTCGTAGTCGATGGTTTTGACCTGCTGACATAGCACAGCACCCTGCGTCGTGGTTCCCTGCAGGTGGACCTCAAAACCGTGTCCGCGTATCCGACTGGTTATGGGGGCGACCAGTGCCAGTTTGATCTGCCAGTTGAAGACCTCGGGAGAGAGCACAATCGCAGGACGCCGTCGTGCCTGCTCGTGCCCGGCGGACGGGTCGAAGTCTGTCCATATAATGTCGCCACGCGCAGGGATATAAGCCATTTAATCGGACTCCCTGCCCACAGGAGCATCATGAAGCCACTGCTTATCCTCGTCGTCGAGTGCCAACTTGTCTGACGGGGTCGCTTCCAGAAGGTCCTCCAGTCGGTAAACAGGAGCAGCCTGCCGGATCACAATCGTTCCATCCACGACTTCGATTTGTATTGCATCACCCACACGCAGTCCAGCCTCTGCCAGCACCGGTGCAGGTATGATGGTCCCCGCTGAGTTGCCCCATTTGCGAATATTTGTTTGCATGTCAGTTGCCAGCATCCAGTTTATACCCCTTGTATATTATCATCTGCATTGAGTTATACAATGTTTAAACAAAGTTGCCGCTTGTCAAAGGGCGGTCCTAAAAACCCACAGCAATCCCGATTACAAAAGCAGCCAGTATTGCGACAAATCCAAACTGCAATATTTCTGTACTGTAGAGTTTGCATGTTTGATATGCGCAAGGGCCCTTGCGCCCGGCTTTGACGTTTCTCTCCAGAAAATACTCAAGCACAATGCCCGGTAGGGAAGTCGCAAAAAGCATCGCTATCAGAACTGCACTCCTTGCCACAGATGATATCCCCGCCGACAGAAGAATTACGGCAGCAAACCCAAGAAAGACAAAGCAGCTGGCTGCTAATTGCCTGAACAGCAACAACTGTGACTCAAACAAGAAAGAGGGGCGATTCTTACCGATCAACAAAAGCGGCCGTTCAATTTTGATCATGCAACCTCAGCGGAGTAACAGTAAATTCTGAATCCGGGACGGAGTTTCCTCCGTCCCATCATTTGCTTTTAAGAACCTTGTTGGGTCATTGTCATTGCCATGCCTGTGGCTCCCGCAGCAAACATGACAGTTCTCCCCACCATGCCTGCGGGTTATAATGTCTGGGCTCTAAAGCCTGAATCATACTGACCTCCTCATCCTGAGAAATTGAGTTTCTATCCTCCGACCAATAAAAATGATTGGGCGCATATGTTTTATAGAACAAAATAACCGGCGCTGCCGGGTTTTATTTGGGCCCCGCCTTACGATCGGAGCTCTGACGCTTGGCAACTACGAAGTGAGCGCGGTGCGGGTGGGCAGGGACACTGCCATTCAGGCCACGTTTATCCCTGACGGGAAATTCCGAAAAAGCGCGAAGCCTGTCTGAGTCCTGAGACGCGCAGCGTCGAAGTCGAGTTCTGCAGCGCCGGAATTTCCCGTCAGGGATGTGGCCGGCAGAGTCCCTGCCCAGCCGCACCGCGCGGTCAGCATACTCGTTAAACACCAGAGTCAGATCAGTGAGCCGTCCCCAGCGTCAAAAACCCGTCGACGGCAAAACACTGCCGCTACCTAAGCTATTGAAAAATAAGATATCACCTAGATGGCACGGACATTGCTTGCCTCATGCACGGAAACAAATAACCGCCAAAAACGGGACAAAAGCATGGCAGCAAGCCCTTTACGAGTCGTCGAACAACCCAGCGCGCAGTCGTTGGAGCTGGCGTTTCAGGCCTTTAATAAACTCTCCAGTGAGTTGACACAGACCTATCATGCGCTGGAAACGCGGGTACGTGATCTGACCGCAGAGCTGGAGGCGGCCAACGCACAACGTCTGCAGGAGCTGGCGGAAAAAGAGCGCATTGCGCATCGTCTGAGCAAACTGTTGCAACTGCTGCCGGGCGGGGTTTTGGTCTTGAATGCCCGCGGTCAGATAGCTGAGTGCAACCCCGCGGCAAAAGAGCTGCTGGGCACACCGCTGGAAGGGGAGTTGTGGGTCGATATCATCCGCCAGCGTTTTGCGCCGCGCAGTGACGATGGCCATGAAATATCCCTTGCCAATGGTAAGCGTGTGAGTCTGTTGAGCCGCTCTCTGGAAGAAGAACCGGGGCAGATTATTCTGATCACCGATCAAACGGAGACGCGTCGCTTGCAGCAGCGTCTGAGTCGTCATCAACGTCTGACTGAAATGGGTCAGATGGTCTCCTCTCTGGCACACCAGATCCGCACGCCGCTGGCTGCCGCCATGCTGTATGCGGGTAACCTGACCAACGCCACTGCGCAGGAACCCGAGCGTTTTACGCGTACTCATGAGCGCCTGATGTCACGTCTTCACAATATGGAGCGACAGGTCCGCGACATGCTGGTTTTCGCTCGTGGCGAAGCCGTTCTGGACGCCCGTCTGAGCATGGCGCAGCTGTTTGAGGAAACCCGCACCGCAGCTGAAGTATTGCTGAAGGCCAATCGCACTCAGTGTCAGTGGCAGAATCTGGCACCGGACTGTGTGCTGGAGTGCAACACTGAATCGCTGGTGGGCGCTTTGCTGAATCTGATAGAAAACGCCCAGCAGAATGCCGGCCCGGCTGTGCAGCTGACGGTGCGTGCTGATCACAACTGCCAGCCGGGTCAGATGCGCTTTTTTGTGCAGGATAACGGCCCCGGTATTGATCCGGCAGTCATCGATCAGGTAACCGAGGCATTTTATACCACGCGCGCACAGGGTACCGGTCTTGGTCTGGCAGTCGCCCAGGTGGTCGCCCGCGCTCATGGCGGACAATTTTTTATTGAAAATCTGGACAGTGAGACAGGCACCGGCGTACGTGCTGGATTTGTATTGCCGTGCCTGGGTAATTCTGCGAAGGAGTACAATTGATGAGTGACAAGGCATCCATTCTGGTGGTCGAAGATAATCCGGAGCTGCGTGAAGCACTGAGTGACACGCTGGAATACGCGGATTACAGGGTTATGGCTGTGGATTCCGGCGAAGCGGCGCTGGAAGCTCTGGCAGACAGACCGGTCGACATGGTGATATCAGACATCAATATGGATGGTATGGACGGTCACGAACTGTTGCAGCAGGTGCGCGCGCGGTTCCCGGTGATGCCGGTTGTACTGATTACCGCCTTTGGCAGTGTTGGCAGCTCAGTGCGCGCCATGCGGGAAGGTGCGGTTGACTATCTGCTGAAGCCCTTCAAACCGGAGCATCTGCTGGCAACTATTGAGAAGTACCTGGCACCTCGGGTGAACGGCAGCAACGACCCGGTAGCCGTTGAGCCAGCCAGTCAGCAGTTGCTGTCATTGGCCCGCAAGGTGGCGAGATCGGATGCCACGGTGCTGATTTCCGGCGAGAGCGGGACAGGCAAGGAAGTGCTGGCACAGTTTATTCACCGACAGTCCGCTCGCGCCGACGGCCCGTTTATTGCCATCAACTGCGCAGCCATTCCCGAAAATATGCTGGAAGCGACCTTGTTTGGTCACGAAAAAGGTTCATTCACCGGCGCCTATCAAAGCAGCCCGGGCAAATTTGAACAAGCCGATGGCGGCACCATTTTGCTGGATGAGATTTCAGAAATGGACATCGGCCTGCAAGCCAAAATTCTGCGGGTTCTGCAAGAGCGCGAGGTGGAACGTCTGGGCAGTCGCAAAACCATCAAACTGGATGTGCGGGTCATTGCCACCACCAACCGCGATCTGCGTCAACATGTCCGCGACGGCAAATTCCGCGAAGACCTCTATTACCGACTGAGTGTATTTCCGCTGGCCTGGCATCCATTGCGCAGCCGCCGCCAGGACATTGTGCCGCTGGCAGAGCGGCTGCTGGACCAACATACCAGCCGGATGGGGCGCACTGCTGTCAGGCTGGATAGTGAAGCGCGTCTGGCTCTGACTCAACACGATTGGCCGGGTAACGTAAGAGAGCTGGATAATGTGTTGCAACGGGCGCTTATTATTCAGGACGGCTCGGCAATCACCGCCTCTTGCCTGGGGCTGAATATGGACGCTGGACAGGCGCCAGCGGCACCGGAACATCAACCACTGCCAAACGCGTCTGTACCCGCCGAGTCGATTGGGCTGATTGAACAGAACGAAGGCGATGCTGATCTGAGTGCACTGGGCAATGACCTGAAGCAGCGCGAGTTTCAGATCATTCTGTCAACATTAAAGCAGCAGGGCGGACGACGCAAAGAAACTGCGGAAGTGCTGGGTGTCAGTGCCCGCACTTTGCGTTACAAACTGGCGCGTATGCGTGATCTTGGAATCCTGGGGAGCTGACTGATATGAATACTATTGGAGATCGTTCAGATATCAATCAACTGCTGATGCAGATGCGCGAAATACGCGGCCAGATCCAGACTCCGGAAGCCAATAAGCCGGATCTGAGCAATGCCGTTAACAATGGTCAGGCAGTTGGTCGCAGTGAAGGTCCCGGCTTTGGCGAGATGTTGAAGCAGGCGGTTGATTCCGTCGCGGACACCCAGCAGAAATCCGGTGAACTGCAACGCGCATTTGAACGCGGTGATCCTGGTGTAGATATCACTCAGGTCATGATTCAGATGCAAAAGGCCAGCGTTTCCTTTGAGGCCATGAACCAGGTTCGTAATCGCCTGGTCAGTGCTTATCAGGACATCATGAACATGCCGATCTGAGCAAAGCAACTTTGATACTGAATTGTATAAACAGGACTGTAAATAATGGCTGCTGATACTGCTGATAGCTCAACTGCAATGACAAAGTCCGGAGGCGCCGGTGCCGGAGGCGGTGTCAATTTCCTGACGGGATTCAATCGCCTGGATCTGCTCAGGCAGGGTGGCTTGTTACTGGGGCTGGCAGCCAGTATCGCCCTGGGTTTCTCTGTTGTGCTTTGGTCGCAACGCGAAGATTTTCAGCCACTGTATCCCAGTATGCAGGGTTTTAATGTGGCCGAGCTGGCCGAAGTACTGGAGTCAACGGCGCAGCCCTATCGTATTGATCCCGGCAGCGGTGTGTTATTGGTGCCTGCGGCGCAGGTTAACGAGATTCGTCTGCAAGTCGCTGCAGCAGGTATTTCCCGTGACAATGGCTACGGTTACGAGTTCATGGATCAGGAGCAGGGCCTGGGCACCAGCCAGTTCATGGAGAATAACCGTTACAAGCGCAGCCTTGAGGGTGAGCTGGCACGCACCATCGCCAGTTTCCGTCACGTACAGGCCGCGCGGGTGCATCTGGCCACGCCGGAGCGCACTGTGTTTGTTCGTGAGGCACGTGTCCCCACAGCATCGGTCTTTTTGACGTTGAACAGCGGCCGTCAGTTGACTGATGTGCAGGTGCAGGCGATTGCCAACCTGGTGGCCTCCAGCGTACCGGACATGGCGCCGGAAGGTGTGACGGTCGTGGATCAGTCCGGCAATCTGCTGTCGCGAAGAGGCGAGAACCGCGAGCTGGCTATTGCCGGTGAACAGTTTGAGTATGTCCGCCGCTATGAAGAAACGTTATCCAGTCGCATCAATCGTATCCTGATGCCGCTGCTGGGTGCTGGACGTTTTACCGCCGAGGTGGCGGCAGATATCGATTTCACTCGTATGGAGCAGGCGGCGGAAGTTTATAATCCGGACAGCACCGTACTGCGCAGCGAACAGTCCCTGAATGAGCAGCGCAACGCGGGTGACATCGTAGCAGGTATTCCCGGTGCACTCAGCAATCAGCCCCCGGCAGCGGGCGTGGCTCCTGAAGTGGCAGCTAACGCGGCGGCTGGCGGGAACACAGCAGGTGCGGCGGGCAATTCGCGCACCCAGGCTACCCGCAATTATGAAATGGACCGCACCATCAGCTACACCAGCTATGATCCTATTCGTGTCAAGCGATTGTCCGTTGCTGTTGTGATTGATGAACCGGCGGGCGAAACGGCGGCACCCTGGACGACCGATGATCTGGATCGCATTACCGCGCTGGTGCGTGATGCCGTTGGTTTTGATGTGGAACGTGGCGACAGCGTGACAGTCATCAACAAACAATTTGCGCAGGCCGAGATGGTCGCCGCCGACAGCTTTCCGATCTGGCAGGAGCCCTGGTTTGCCAGCGCGCTGAAGCAGGTCGCAGCCGCCATATTTGTGTTGATTCTGGTGTTTGGCGTGTTGATGCCCACAATTCGTCGCCTCACGTCAGTGGGCTCTGGTAGTCGTGCCGTGGCACCGGTTGGGGGCAGCAGCTCGGGGGGTGGGGATGTGCGCTATACTGACGTGCGTCCGGACAGCAATGGTGCAGCAGAAAAAGTCACGCTGAGCGGTGGTGATGATTTGCTGCTGGGCAGCCCCGGTGACAGTTATGAACGGCAACTCAGTGCCATTAAGGGTCTGGTTGCACAGGATCCTGCCCGCGTGGCGCAGGTGGTAAAAAACTGGATTTCTAACGATGGCTGATATGAATTCTCTTGAGCGAGCCGCGATTCTGCTGATGAGCATGGGCGAGAAAGATGCCGCCGAAGTGCTTAAACAGATGGGGCCAAAGGAAGTGCAGCGCGTGGGGGCGGCCATGTCTACCCTCAAGTCCGTGTCACAAGATACGGTCTCGGGCGTGCTTAACGAATTTCTGAATGAATGTGGTGCACAGAGCGGCCTGGGCATTGGCGCTGAAAACTACATCCGTAATATGCTCACCGAAGCGCTGGGTGAAGATCGAGCCCGAGGTTTTCTGGACAGGATTCTGCTGGGCAGTTCCGGCTCCGGTATCAACAGTCTGAAATGGATGGATCCGCGCTCGGTGGCGGATGTGATTCGTCTGGAACACCCACAGATACAGGCTGTCGTGCTGAGTTATCTGGATGCTGATCAGTCTGCCAATATTCTGGCTCAGTTTCCTGAGAAAGTGCGCCTTGAAATCATGATGCGCATTGCCTCACTGGAAAGTGTTCAGCCGGAAGCGTTGAAAGAACTCAATCACATTCTGGAAAAACAATTCTCGGGCAAGGGGTCCAATCCCTCAACCGTGATTGGTGGCACAAAAACCGCCGCCGAGATCATGAACAATCTGGATGGTGCGGTTGAGCAGGAACTGATGGAAGCCATTAAAGGCGTTGATGAAGATCTGGGTAATCAGATTCAGGATCTGATGTTTGTCTTTGACAATATGCGAGATGTGGATGATCGTGGCATTCAATCCCTGCTGCGTGAAGTGTCTTCTGAAGTGCTGATTCTTGCATTGAAAGGAGCAGATGACTTTCTTAAAGAAAAATTCTTCAACAATATGTCCAAGCGTGCGGCGGAATTGCTGCGCGATGACCTGGAAGCCAAAGGGCCGGTGCGTATCGTTGAAGTGGAAGCCGCTCAGAAAGAAATATTGGTGGTGGCGCGGCGCATGGCCGACGCCGGCGAAATTCAGCTTGGTGGTGGCAGCGAGGCAATGATCTGATATGCAGCGACACGTCTTTGATGGGGTGAATCGGGTATCACAGAAGCAGGCGGAAGCGCAGCCATTGCGTCGCTGGCTGCCGCCCACGATTGACAAGGGTGGCAAATTGATTCACGCCGAACCCCGTGAAGAGTCTCAGTTTCGTCAGGCGGTCAGTCAGAGTGCTTCTGCCAGTCATGCAGGTGCAGACGACAGTCCTGCCCGGCAGCCAGCAGATTTTGGCGCTTCGTACGACGAAGGCTATGAACAGGGACTGCTGGCCGGTCGCAAAGAGGGACTGCAAAAAGGTCTGGCAGAGGGCCGCGAACAGGGACAGAAACTCGGCTATGATGCCGGGTTTGAAGAAGGCCGACAGGCGGGTCTGCAGATGGGCGAAGAAGCCGGTCTCGCTAATGCCCAGCAAACGGTACGCCAGCAACTGAATGTCTTGAATAGTGTCATGACGCACCTGACACATGCAGTGAATGACCAGGACTATCAATTAGAACTGGCGCTGCTGGGTCTGGTGCGTGAGGTGGCGCGGCAGGTGGTGGCGCGCGAACTGAGCATAGACAGCCGCCACATCATGAAAATTGTGCAGCAGGCGCTTAACACTCTGCCGCCGACCCGTGACAATGTCCGAATTCTGGTGAACACTGCCGATAAGGAACTGGTGATGCGCGCCGCTGAAGAAGGCGGCGAGAATTGGCGGGTCATTGGCACACCGCAAATTGAACGCGGTGGCTGTCGGGTCGAAACTGATCACAGCGCGGTGGACTTTACGACCGGTGCGCGTTTTCGCCAGGCGATTGAACAGATAGTCAGCAAACAGTTTGCCGAGGAAGGTGATCTGCGCCATCAAGGGTTGCCGCCGGGCGAGTCGTTCGAAGAGGCCCCCGAGCCGGTGGTAAAAGCTATCAAGGAGGCGGCCGGGCATTCGCCGCGACGCGGCCTGGCAGAAGAAGCTGAATCTCTGGCTGGTCAGCAGCCCGGCAGTGATCCGCAGGAGCCGGTCTGATGTTTCAGCGGCAGAGCCTTGCGCAACGCTTGCGGGCCTATCATCCGCAAGCTGAACTTGATATTGAGCCGGTCATCGTCGGACGCCTGACGCGCGTGGTGGGCATGACACTGGAAGCCGTGGGTTGCAATGTTTCGCTGGGTCAGCGTTGTCTGGTCGGTCACAGTAATGGCGGTGAGATAGAGGCGGAAGTGGTGGGTTTCGACGGCCCCCGAATTTTTTTGATGCCGCTTTACAGCGTTGAAGGGTTACAGCCCGGCGCTCGTGTGATACCTGCCACCCAGGCTCAGACATTGTGGGTGGGCGATGGACTGCTGGGCCGCGTGCTTAACGGTTTTGGTGAACCGATTGACGGGCGCGGCGCGCTGGATACCACCGCCTGTCGCCCCGCAGAGTCGGAGCGCAGCATCAATCCTCTGAAACGCCAGCCCATCAAGCAGACCCTGGACGTCGGCATAGCGGCCATCAATGGTTTGCTGACGGTCGGTCGTGGTCAGCGTATCGGTCTGTTTGCCGGCTCCGGCGTGGGTAAGTCTGTTCTGCTGGGCATGATGACCCGCTTTACCGAAGCCGATGTGATTGTTGTAGGACTGATTGGTGAACGTGGCAGAGAGGTCAAGGAGTTTATTGACGAAATTCTGGGTGAAGAAGGGCTGCGTCGCTCTGTGGTGGTGGCCTCGCCCGCCGATGATTCGCCGCTCATGCGTTTGCGGGCGGCAACGGTGACCACACGCATCGCCGAAGGTTTTCGTGATCAGGGCAAAGATGTGCTGTTGTTGATGGATTCATTAACGCGCTACGCCATGGCACAGCGTGAAATTGCCCTGGCGATAGGCGAGCCGCCGGCCACCAAAGGGTATCCGCCCTCCGTGTTTGCACGCATACCGCAATTGGTGGAGCGTGCCGGTAACGCTGATAATGGCGAAGGAACCATCACGGCATTTTATACTGTCCTCACCGAAGGCGATGACCAGCAGGACCCCATTGCCGATTCATCCCGTGCGATTCTGGACGGCCATATCGTGCTGTCTCGCACCCTGGCCGAACAGGGCCACTATCCGGCCATTGATGTGGAAGCCTCCATTAGCCGGGTGATGCCAGCTGTGGTGTCCCCTGAGCACCTGGCCAAGGCTCAATTATTCAAGCGGGTTTACTCTCGTTATCAGCAGAATCGTGATCTGATCAGTGTGGGTGCCTACACCATGGGTGCGGACCGAGACATTGACTTTGCCATAGAGCGGATGCCGCACTTGCGTCAGTTCCTGCAACAGGGGCTGACGGAAAATGTCGCTTTGCCGGAGGCTGTAGAGCGTCTGAGCAAGGCTATCACGCCACCACAACGACGACTGCAGAATGGCCAGACGGCGGCCAGCAATGTCACGGCACTGCACGCTGGTGAAGCCCGTACCCTGGGTGGTAGCGCACGTGAGACAGGCGCACAGCAGGCTGACGGGCGAAGCGCATGAACCGCGTCAAGCGCATGCAGCCGGTCTTGCGCATTGCCGAGCTGGAGGCTGACAAGGCCGGACGCCTGCTGTCCCAGGCGCAGCAACTGGTACAGCAGGAAGAACAGAAATTGCAGCAGCTGGCTGAGTATCAGGACGACTACCGTCGCCGACTGCTCGATGCCGGGCGGCAGGGCATGACTGTGGACCGACTGCGTCTTTATGATGGTTTTCAGGGTCAACTGGACCGCGCCATCGCTCATCAGAAAACGGTTATCGCCACCCGTGAGCAGGAGGCCGAGCAATTTCGCCTGCAGTGGCAGCAGCTCGATATCCGCTTCAAGAGTCTGGAAAAAATGCTGCAACGTCTGCAGCAGGAAGCTGACCGGCAGCAAGCGCGAGTCGAACAGCGGAACCATGACGAATATGCCCGCCGGGGCGCGGGTGCAAAAAAAGCCTGGAATTAAAGCCTTCAGCAAGCTGGCACAGTTCTTGTTTGGTTCTTGTTAATTGTCTGAGTTATACAACTTTGCGCCTTGCTGAGGAGTTAGTCATGCTGCTACCCGCCGATCTGCTTTTGTCACTGAGTTCCACCCAGCAATCGGGCCGTCCGGAAGGTGCCGGTCACGCCGTGCTGCCGGTGGTTGATGTGGCGGCTGTGCAGTCATGGCTGGATGCTCCATCAGGTGATGGGGATAATGCTCAGTCTGACCCCAGATCTTTGATAAATCAGCTTTTATCTGGTATGACTGAGCAGCAGAGCGATAGCTTTGCGGCTGATTTTGTGCATAATCTGCAGGCTCTGTTGCCGCCTGAGCAGCCCCTGCAACCGACTGCCACTCTGGATTTATCCGGCAGTGTTGAGTCCGGAAATCCTGTGCAGTGGACGGTCGATGAACTGCTGAAATTTTCTGAGCAGATTCTGCCGACGTCTCAGTCTCAGCGTCCGATGAGCGATGAAGGCGGCAGTGTCTTGCCGCCGGGTGAACAAAATTTGCCCCAGGTGTTGCTCAGTGCCCTGGCTGCCTTACAAAGTCAGGTATTGCAGGATGGTGCTCAGCCGGAGAAGCAATCTTATAGTGTCAATCAGGCATTGGCTGACCTTGTACCGGGCATTGCTGTGACGGATGAACCGGCGCAGCTCTCAAATTGGTCCCAGCCTGTGACACTGGCAGTGACTGGTTCTGAACGGTCAACAACGCCTGGCGGGCAGCTTATGTCGCAACCCATGACTCACGGAACAATTGAGGCAGACAATCGGGCTGTTGTGACGGGGCTGGAGCCAGTGCAGATTCAGATAAAGCGAGAGACTCAAGATCAGGCTCTGCCTCATAGTCAAAATAAGACGTCCGGACTGAATGAGCTCGCCGCCGCTGCTGTTTCACCGACAGCCATCAAGCCTGCCGTTGTTGAGCAGAATACGACGCCGACAACGGTCGTCCCGAACATAATTGCGAAGCCATCGGCTGAATCGAAACCCGGTGAATCAGGTTCAGACTCATCAGTTATGCTGGTGGCGGAATCAAAGTCAGCGATGCCCGGGGAGCTTGCGCGAGCGCGCCCCGCAACAGGCGATGCGCTGATAGTAACTGACTCTGTCATGCCGGCTGATCGTCGACCGCTGGCCGTCGCTATTGATGCAGCCCTGCAGAGCGCTGCCATGGATTCCGGTCGAATCCCGGATGCAGCGGTCTCTCGGCAGGATGGTGCAGCCTTGTTGAGCACCGCGGTGCCGACCGCCGGCGAGCTGGCCCAGGAATTATATGGTGCCGACCAGCGACGTCAGTTGGCGGCCCAGGCACGGGAAGCCACAGTTGCCAGTCAGCCACTGTCGCCAGCTAACCGTGCTGTCAGCGATAACCTGCAGATGGGCAGCTTCGGTCAAACGCAATGGGGCGAGAATGTCAGCAGGCAGTTGATGATGATGACCGCCAACGGTGTCAACAGCGCGCAGATTCGCCTGGACCCTCCGGAACTGGGCACTCTGACAATCAAGGTGAAGCTGATCGATCAGGCGGCGACCGTCAACTTTGTCAGCCAGCATGCCATGGTGCGCGATGCGCTGGAGTTACAGATTCCGCGTCTGCAGGAACAGTTCCGTCAGGAAGGTCTGAATCTGGTGGATGTCTCGGTGTCAGACCAGTCGGCGCAACAAGGCGGCAGTCAGGGTGACGACCGTCGTGGCGGGAGCGGGGAGCGGTTGACGGATGCTAATGATGAAGAAATTTTAGCGGGTGAAACGCCCGTGCGTCATTCCAGTCATTTAATTGACTTCTATGCCTGAGCGTCAAAGCCTTGTCTGTTGAGTCGTGAGATGCGTCGATAAACTGACGCAATTCTTCTGCCGACACGTCTGCGATAAGCCTATATAATTGAATTGAAATAAGTTATTGGCTTGTTTTAAGCATGGCACAGGCTTTGCTTATACTTTGCAGTTCTGAATGAGGCAGTTATGGCAGACGATAATTCTACAGGGTCGAAAAATGGCGGTTCGATGAAGCTGGTGTTCATCATTGCGATCGCGCTTTTGGTGTTGGGCGGCGGCGGTGCCGGTGCCTGGTTTTTCCTGATGTCAGGTAATGATGCAGGTCAGGCAGCCAGCAGTGAGCCTGCCGCCCCGGTACAACAGCCAGCACAATACTTGCAGCTATCCCCCGCCTTTGTCGTTAATTTTCCCCATCAGGGTCGGCAGCGTTTTATGCAGGCCGATATTTCCGTGATGTCCCGGGATGCGCAGGCGCTGGCTGCTATCAGCCAACATATGCCAGTGGTTCGTCATGCGTTGAACAACCTTTTCAGTGCTCAGTTGGTGCTGGTATTTGAAAACCCGGCTGGTATTGAAAACCTTCGTCAGTTGGCCACAGAAGAGGTGAACCAGGTACTGGAGCGCGAGATCGGCCGGCCTGGCATCGAAGAAGTATTGTTTACCAGCTTTGTCATGCAATAGCTCAGTGGGGAAGCGCTGATGCAGGATCTGTTATCACAAGACGAAATTGACGCGCTGTTACATGGCGTGGATGAAAACGATCTGATCGACGGGGAAGACGAAGATCCCGGCGTGGTGCGCTCCTATGACCTGACCAGTCAGGACAGGATTGTGCGTGGCCGTATGCCCACGCTCGAGATGATTAACGAACGTTTTGCTCGCCACACCCGCATCAGTCTGTTTAATCTGTTACGCCGGTCAGCCGACGTATCGATTGGGGGTGTGCAGATCACTAAATTCGGTGAGTACCTGCATACTCTCTACGTGCCAACCAGTCTCAATCTTGTCAAGTTTCGTCCGTTGCGTGGAACCGCACTGGTGGTGCTTGACGCCAAACTGGTCTTTAAACTGGTGGACAATTATTTTGGTGGAGATGGGCGTCACGCCAAAATTGAAGGTCGTGAGTTCACACCCACTGAACAGCGTGTTGTGCAGATGGTACTGAACCAGGTTTTTGAAGATCTGGGAGAGGCCTGGCGCAATGTTTATAAACTGGAGTTTGACCTTATTCGATCCGAAGTCAATCCCTCCATGGCCAACATAGTCAGTCCCAGCGAGGTGGTAGTGGTCAGCAGTTTCCACATTGAACTGGACGGTGGCGGTGGCGATATCCACATCACGCAACCTTACTCCATGATCGAGCCGATCCGTGAGCTGCTGGACGCTGGCATGCAGAGTGATGTGGATGAACATGATGAGCGCTGGGGCAAGGCGCTGAAAGAGCAGATCAAACATGCGACTGTAGATTTTTCCTGTGATGTATTTGAGCGCATGATCACGTTGCGAGATGTTGTTGATCTTGAGGAAGGCGACATCATACCCGTTGAAATGCCGGAAACGGTGGTACTTAAAGCCAATGGTGTGCCCCTGTTTGATACCCGCCTGGCGATGTCAAACGGTAATCTGGCGCTAAGAGTTGAAGGAATTCACCGGGAAACCGATGACTGAGGAGACAGAGATGAGCAAAGACGAACAGTCAATGGCCGACGAATGGGCTGCTGCCATGGAAGAGGAAAAAGATGCATCGGCCGAGCCTGCGCCGGCGTCTGCGTCGCAGAAACCGGGATCGCCGGATCTGGATGTGATTCTGGATATTCCGGTACGTATTTCCATGGAAGTGGGCAGCACGGCGATTACCATCCGTAATCTGCTGCAATTGAATCAGGGATCGGTGATTGAACTGGACCGTCTGGCTGGTGAGCCGCTGGATGTGTTGGTGAACGGAACACTCATTGCCCATGGCGAGGTGGTGGTTGTTAACGACAAATTTGGCATTCGTATGACCGATGTTATCAGCCCGTCGGAAAGGATCAAAAAACTGCGATGAGTGAGAGCGGAACCGCTGCGGTTGCAGAAACACTGTTGTGGCTGGGTGTGATTGTCGGCCTGATTCTGGCGCTGGCCTGGGCAGCGCGGCGGTTCTCGGCTTTCAAACCGATGACAGGACACAACATGAAAGTGGTTGGCGCATTGCCGGTGGGCAGCCGCGAGCGGGTAGTGATTGTACAGGTTGGCGAGCGGCAGATGCTGCTGGGCGTGGCGCCTGGGTCTGTTAATTATTTGGGTGACCTGGGGGCGCTGGGGACGGAGGCGGTCTCCGTCCCCAGGGACGGAGACCGCCTCCGTCCCCAGAGCATCAAATAATGCGCCTGATCCTCCCCATCATTCTGCTGCTGACCCTCCTGGCCAGCCCCCACACACTGGCCCAGGACGTGCTCAGCACCGCAGATGAACAGGCTGAAACCACGGCCGTGCAGGATAACTTCCTGAACGGCATCCCGGCCCTGGCTGTGACCACCGGCGACGACGGCACGCAGCAATATTCTGTCACGCTGCAGATTCTCTTCATCATGACGGCGCTGACCCTGCTGCCTGCACTGGCCATGATGATGACGTCTTTTACCCGTATTATTGTGGTGTTTGCGATTCTCAGGCAGGCCCTGGGTCTGCAGTCCACACCATCCAATCAGATTCTGTTAGGTCTGGCACTGTTCCTGTCGATTTTTATCATGACACCGGTTTTTCAACAGGTGAATCAGAATGCCCTGCAGCCTTACATAAATGAGGAATTGAATGCCGACCAGGCCCTGGCGCAGGCGGAGATTCCATTCCGTGCCTTCATGGCGGCACAGACCCGCGAATCGGATCTGCAGTTGTTTCTGGAGCTTTCCGACAACACAGATCTCGCCGGTATTGATGATGTGCCCATGACGGTACTGATTCCCGCCTTTGTGACCAGCGAGCTTAAAACGGCTTTTCAGATTGGTTTTATGCTGTTTATTCCGTTTCTGGTCATTGACCTGGTAGTAGCCAGTGTGTTGATGGCCATGGGTATGATGATGCTGTCGCCAATCATCATTTCACTGCCGTTCAAGATCATGTTGTTCGTGCTCGTGGATGGCTGGGCGATGGTGATTGGCACATTGGCGATGAGTTTTGGAGTGTAGACAATGACACCTGACGTAGCGGTAACTATCTGGCGCGAAGCCATGTGGCTGATCGTGTTGCTGGTGGCAGTTATTGTCATGCCAAGCCTGATCGTCGGTCTTCTGATCAGTACTTTTCAGGCGGCAACCCAGATCAACGAACAAACGCTGAGCTTTTTGCCACGTTTGCTGATCACTTTGATAGTGATTATTGTTACCGGTCCCTGGTTGCTGCAAAAGATTCTGGATCACTCCGAGACGCTCATCTTCAGTATTCCGAACCTGATAGGCTGAGTCCGTGCTGACCTTTACCGACGCAGAGATAGGCGCCATGGTCGGAAGTTTTCTTTGGCCGCTGTTTCGTGTGATGGGTTTTTTCCTGGCAGCGCCGGTGCTCGGATCAAATTTTGTGCCGCAACGGGTAAGACTGATTCTGGCGGTTGCTGTCGCACTGCTGATTGCGCCGACCTTGCCAGATGTGCCCGCTGTGGAAGGCATCTCATTAACTGCCATGCTCATTGTGGGGCAACAGGTACTGATTGGCGCGGCACTGGGTTTTTTTCTGCAGATGCTTTTCCAATTGTTTGTCTTGCTGGGACAGATGATCGCCATGCAGATGGGGCTGGGTTTTGCGTCCATGATCGATCCCAGCAATGGCGTTAACGTGGCCATTCTCAGTACTTTTTATCTGATGTTTGTTACTGTGCTGTTTATCTCCTTTGACGGGCACCTGGTCATGATTGAGGTGATCGCGGAGAGTTTTGAGTTGATTCCGATTTCGACCTCGGGCCTTGATGTGGATGTCTACTATCAACTGGTCACCACAATAAGCTGGGCATTTTCCAGCGCGCTGCTGTTGGCATTGCCTGCATTGACGGCGCTGTTGATGACCAACTTCGCCTTTGGCATTATGACCCGGGCGGCACCACAGATGAATATTTTTGCGCTGGGTTTCCCCATCGCGCTGATGTTTGGTCTGTTTATTATCTGGCTGAGCATGGGATTTTTTCTGGACTCGGCCGAAGGCATTTTTGCCGAAATGTTCGTGCGAATGCGGGCCTTGTTGCAGTAAGCCCGCTTAATTTACCCTTTTTTGCCAGTGAGCGATAAGTCATGGCTGAAGAACAGGATTCCTCGGCGGAAAAGACCCAGGACCCCACCCCGAAACGACTTGAAAAAGCGCGGGAAGAGGGGGATACGGTTCGCTCCAAAGAACTGAATACCATGGCCATTCTGCTCACCGGTTCGGCCGCCATGCTGATGTTCGGCGGTTTGATGGCCAGATCCATGGGCAGAATCATGGATCAGAATTTCTCGCTGTCACGTGAGGATATTTTCGATACCAGTGCCATGGTCCGATTCCTGGATATATCTGCCATGGAAGGTCTGATATTGCTGCTGCCGGTGTTTGGTATTTTGTTGGTGGCGGCGTTTCTGGGTCCGATTGGTCTGGGCGGCTGGAATTTCACCTTCAAGGCCGTGATGCCCAAGTTCAGTCGACTCAATCCGGGCTCCGGGCTCAAGCGCATGTTTGGCCCCAAGTCGCTGATGGAGTTGGCAAAAGCAGCCGCCAAAGTGCTGGTGGTGGCAGGTATCGCACTGCTGCTGTTCATGTTCAACATGGATCGCATCATGTCAATTTCCCAGCAGGACATTGGTCCTGCCATTCTCAATGCCATGATCATTATCGGCTGGTCGGTACTGGCGATGTCTTGCGCCATGATTCTGATTACCCTGGTTGATATTCCGTTTCAGATTCATTCGCACACAGAGAAGTTGCGTATGACTCACCAGCAGGTCAAGGATGAAATGAAAGACACCGAGGGCAAACCTGAGGTGAAGCAGCGTATCCGCCAACTGCAATATCAGATGTCACAGAACAAGATGATGGGTGCGCTGCCTGAAGCCGACGTCATCATCACCAACCCTGAACATTACGCCGTAGCGCTGAAATACAAACAGGGCAGTGGTCAGGCGGCGCCGGTGATGATCGCTAAAGGCATCGACTTTATGGCGTTGCGTATCCGCGAGGCCGCCAACAAACATGAGATCCCCATTGTCGAGTCGCCCGTTCTGGCGCGTGCCATTTATTACAACACCAAAGTTGACGAAGAAATCCCCGAAGGACTGTACAAAGCCGTAGCCCAGGTGCTGGCCTATGTCTTCCAGCTACGCCAGCATACACGCGGTGTTGGTCCGCGACCGACGCTGGCAAGCGATCTTCCCGTACCTGATGAACTAAAAAGAGACCACTGACGCTGGGGACGGAGCGCTGGTCTCCGTCCCCTCACTTTGTTAGCGACAGAGTGCCACCGAACGGATGGCAGCTTTGGCATGAGTCTTGCGATACCCCTCCCGGTAACGACTTTTTTGGCCTAAAAGGCCAATAAAGCGTCAAGAATTTGGACGGGGTGACTGTAATCTGACAGTCAGCCGTCAAGGGAGCACTCTCCGGAGCATGATGAATCTGGGCAGCAACATGAATCGCACAACACTGGTGGCCAATGCCCGTAGTCTGACTGACGGTAATCTGGGCATACCTGTGTTGTTGCTACTCATCCTTGCGATGATGACGCTGCCAATTCCGCCGTTTTTGCTGGACGTCTTTTTCACCTTCAATATCACCATCGCTCTGGTGGTGCTGTGCGTGGCGGTGTACGCCATGCGGCCGCTGGATTTTGCGGTTTTTCCGACTATTCTACTGGTATCCACTCTATTGCGCCTGGCCTTGAACGTAGCGTCCACGCGGGTTGTGTTACTTAATGGTCATGAGGGTGGCGCCGCTGCCGGGCGGGTGATCGAGTCATTCGGTGAGGTGGTCATTGGCGGCAACTATGCCGTGGGTCTGATTGTTTTCCTCATCCTGATCATCATCAATTTTGTGGTCGTGACCAAAGGTGCCGGCCGTATCGCTGAGGTCAGCGCCCGCTTCACCCTGGATGCCATGCCGGGTAAACAGATGGCGGTAGACGCGGACCTGAACGCCGGCATTATCGATCAGGAACAGGCTCGTGTCCGTCGCCAGGATATCACCCAGGAAGCAGACTTTTATGGTGCCATGGATGGTGCCAGCAAATTTGTGAAAGGCGATGCAATCGCCGGCATCCTGATTCTGGTGATCAATATTCTCGGTGGTCTGGCCATCGGGATCATGCAGCACGGGCTGGACTTTGCCACCGCTGCAGAGCGCTACGCACTGCTGACAATCGGTGATGGTCTGGTGGCGCAGATTCCGGCACTGGTGCTGTCGACGGCAGCGGCCATCATGGTCACGCGCAATAACAACTCCGAAATGATGGGCGCGCAGGTGGTGGGACAGATGTTTGCCTCGCCGCGCTCGCTGGGCATCGCTGCCATGGTTTTGTTTGTGATGGGTGTGGTGCCGGGCATGCCGCATTTTGCCTTCCTGTCTTTGGCGCTGGCTGCCGCCGTCGGATCCTTCGCTATTTATTGGCGGCAACAAAAAGTCACCGGCGATGTGCTTGATGACGAGGTCGCAAAAAAAGCCGAGGCGGAAAAGCAGAAGGCTGACGCGGAACCGCAGGAGCTGGGCTGGAATGATGTGACGCCGGTCGATGTGGTGGGGCTGGAAGTTGGCTACCGCCTGATCCCCCTGGTGGACAAGTCGCAGGGCGGCCCTCTGTTGGCGCGCATAAAAGGTATCCGCAAAAAGTTGTCTCAGGATCTGGGTTTCCTGGTGCCGTCTGTGCATATCCGCGACAACCTGGATCTGCAGCCCAACGAGTATCGCATCAACCTGATGGGTGTAAATATCGGCGGTGCGGAGATCTACCCCGAACGTGAGATGGCTATAAATCCGGGTCAGGTCTATGGCGAGGCGCAGGGCATTGCGGCAAAGGATCCTGCCTTTGGCCTGGACGCGATCTGGATAGAGCCTGGACAGCGCGAGCAGGTGCAGGCCCTGGGTTACACCGTAGTGGATGCCAGCACGGTGGTGGCAACGCATATGAACACTCTGCTGCAGCAGCATGCTCACGAATTGCTGGGTCATGACGAAGTGCATGAGCTGCTGGCGATGCTGGGCAAAACCTCCAGGAAACTGGCCGAAGAGCTGCCAGGGCTGATTAACCCCAATATTCTGCGCCGGGTGCTGCAGAACCTGCTGCAGGAAGGCATACCGGTCAAGGACATGCGCACCATCGGTGAGGCGCTGGCAGTGGCCTCGGCGCGCAGTCAGGATCCCGGTGCACTGACATCGGCGGTTCGCGTATCACTGGCCCGGGTCATTGTACAAGGCATCTTCGGCAACCGTTCGGAGTTGCCGGTGATCACCCTTGATCCGGCATTGGAACAGATATTGCTTAAAGCAGTACAACAATCAGCTCAGCAAGGCGGAGGCGGCGATGACAACGTGGTTATTGAGCCTGGTATCGCCGAGCGACTGCAACAGGCACTGGTGCAGGCGGCACAGCGGCAGGAAATTGCCGGTAATCCTGCCGTTTTGCTGGTAGCGGCGCCGTTGCGACCGATGCTGAGCCGCTTTATCCGGTTTACGACGTCCGGCGTCAAGGTACTTTCCTATCAGGAAATTCCGGACAACAAACAGATCACAATTGTGGCAACGATTGGCCAATAAATCAGCGGGTGAGAGGACTTGAGCATGCAACTTAAAAAATTTGTGGCTAAGGATATGCGCAGCGCACTGACACAGGTGCGCGATGCCCTGGGTGAGGATGCCGCTATCTTGTCTACCCGCAGCGTTACCGGCGGTGTGGAAGTGGTGGCCACCCAGTCACCACCGGCACCGGACAAGGCCGCCGCCCAGGCGGCCGTCGACGACTCCGTAAGCAAGGCGGAATTCGGTGCCATGCGCTCGGAACTGAACAGTATCCGCAGCTTGTTGCAGCAGCGTCTGAACGGGTTGGCCTGGGATCAGTTTGCTCGTCAGACACCTGCACAGGCGGCGATCTGGGAACGACTGAGCACCATGGGGTTGCCCGGATCTGTGAACCGGCGTCTGCTGGATCAGGCCGGACAGGCTCGCACGCTGGAACAGCTTTGGCGTCAGGTGCTCGCGACGCTCTCGAAAATTATACCGGTGGCGGGTGAGGATCTGGTGGAGCAGGGTGGTATATTTGCACTGCTGGGTCCTACCGGTGCAGGCAAAACCACCACTATTGCCAAGCTGGCGACGCGCTACGTTCTGCGTCACGGGGCTGAAGAAGTGGCCTTGGTGACCACCGACAGCTTCCGGCTGGCCGCGCATGAGCAACTGCGCACATTGGGCCGCATACTTGGCGTGAGCGTCAGGATTGTTGATAATCAACATTCTCTGGCAGAGACGCTGGAGAGTTTGTCACATAAAAAGTTAGTATTGATAGACACAGCCGGGCTGCCGTCACGACATCCGGAACAGATGCGTCAATTGACAGAGCTGCAGGCTCAGCCGCAGGTTCACAAATGGCTGGTCCTGCCCAGTACAACGCAGGCGCAGGTGCTTAATGCTGCCTGGAAAAGTTGTTCGACGGCAGCGATATCAGGCTGTATTCTGACGCATCTGGACGAAGCCTGTGTAATGGGTGAGGCGCTGGGGCTGTGTATTGAGCGGCAATTGCCGGTGGTTTATGAAACCTTTGGCCAATCGATTCCGGATGATCTGTCTCTGGCGACCGGTCAGGCGCTTGTCAAAAGAGCGGTTGCTCTGGGCCGGGCGCAGGCAGCGATACCGGTTGATCGTAATCGTGTAGTGAACGAATATGGCAGCCAGGCGGCGGGTAATACCGCCCTGGCCAATCGGGCTCTGATGTAGTCTGCATTATATTTTGGGGAGACGTATAGGGATGCATCCCATTCAAGTACTGGCAGTGACCGGCGGCAAAGGTGGCGTTGGCAAGACCAGTATCTCTGTAAATCTGAGTCTGGCATTGGCCCAGGCCGGCAAACGGGTGGTGCTGATGGATGCCGACCTGGGACTGGCGAATGTGGATATTCTGCTGGGCGTCAAGGCACCACGTACGATTGCCGATGTGATGTCGGGTGATTGTGAACTGCGCGATGTGCTGGTTGAAACTCACGGCATCAAAATCATTCCTGCCTCATCCGGCGTTCAGTCGCTGGTTAATCTGGGGGCCGGTCAGCATGCCGGCATTATCCATGCCTTCAGTGATCTGGCTGATGAGCTGGACGTGCTCGTTATTGATACAGCGGCCGGTATTTCCGATTCTGTGGTCAGTTTTGTGCGTGCTGCGCAGGAGGTGCTGGTTGTTGTCTGTGACGAACCGTCGTCCATGACGGACGCCTACGCGCTGATCAAGCTCCTGAATCGTGACTGTCAGGTGCGTGATTTCCGTATTCTGGCCAATATGACCCGCAAGCAGGAAGAAGGGCGTTTGATGTTTCAGCGCTTTTCGGCAGTTGCCGGCCGCTTTCTGGATGTTAATCTGCACTATGCCGGTGACATCCCCTATGATGAAAATCTGCGTAAGGCCGGTCAGAAGCAGCGGCCCTTGCTGGATATGTATCCCGGCTCGCGAGCCGCCGATGCGTATCGCAGACTCGCTAAAGAGGTGGTGCAGTGGCCGGTTCGTACGCAAGCCAGTGGCCATCTGGAATTTTTTGTTGAACGTCTGGTGCAGGGTATGAACTGAGCAATGAGTGCCTCGGCGTATCAGGAAGCACAGATGGCGGACGCCAATGAATTGGTGAACCGTCACGCGCCCCTAGTCAAGCGTATTGCGCATCACTTGTTGATGCGCATGCCCTCCAGTGTGCAACTGGATGACCTGGTGCAATCCGGCATGATTGGCCTGCTGGAGGCCGCACGCAAATACGACATGTCCAAAGGCGCCAGTTTTGAGACCTATGCCGGTATTCGTATCCGCGGTGCCATGCTTGACGAAATCCGTAAGGGCGACTGGGCGCCGCGCTCAGTGCATCGCAAGTCACGGCAGGTGGCTGATGCCGTGAAAGCGGTGGAATCGCGTACCGGAACAGATGCCAAGGACCATGAAGTGGCGGAAGAGCTGGGCATTGATCTGGAGACCTACTACGCGATTCTGCAGGATGCCTCCGGCAGCCGTCTGTTCAGCTTTGACGATCTGACCGGCGGCGGAGATGACGGTAATCTGGATACCCTGGCCGGCGAAGCGGATGGGCCGGCTCACGAACTGCAGGATGAGACATTCCGGGAACACCTGGCGCAGGCCATAGAAGGTTTGCCGGAACGTGAAAAGCTGGTGCTGGCGCTGTATTATGACGAAGAGCTCAATCTCAAAGAGATTGGTGAGGTGCTGGGCGTCAGCGAATCCCGTGTCAGTCAGATCCATTCTCAGGCGGCTCTGCGTCTGCGTTCCCGACTCAAAGACTGGCGCTGAAGGCGTCGGCGCAAACTTTCCCCTAAATATTTTTTCAAATCAAGCGATAACCTAGCCAGGGAGATCCTTTATCAGTCGGGGAGCTCCTTTGACTGATGCGATGACCGGGAGGCGGTTTTGGACAAGAACATGAAGATTCTCATTGTTGACGACTTCTCAACAATGCGACGTATTATCAAAAACCTGTTGCGGGACCTTGGCTTTACCAATACAGCGGAGGCTGACGATGGGAACTCGGCATTACCCATGCTGGAGAATGGCAATTTTGATTTCTTGATCACTGACTGGAACATGCCTGGCATGACCGGTATTGATTTGCTCAAGGCGGTTCGCGCCAGTGACAAGCTGCGTTCTTTGCCGGTGTTGATGGTCACCGCCGAGGCCAAGCGTGACCAGATCATCGCCGCCGCGCAGGCCGGTGTGAACGGTTATGTGGTCAAGCCGTTTACCGCCGCCGCCCTGCAGGAAAAGATTGAAAAGATCTTTGAACGCATAGAAGCCAACGGCTAAGGAGGGCGGGGCGTGTCTGAGATTGACCAGGAGCGTTACGAACGACTGTATCACGAGGTGGGTCGGCTGACCCGGGCGCTGCACACGGCCATCCGGGATTTCCATCTGGGCATTGGTTTGCAGGCCAGTGAAGAGGTAGAACATGAACTGTCCGAGATGGCCGATGCCCGCAGCCGTCTGAATTACGTCATCAAGATGACTGAAGAAGCCGCCAACAAGACGATGGACCGGGTTGATGAAGCCGCGCCGGTGATCCGTAATATGGTTGATCAGGGCTCAGCTCTGCAGGCTGACTGGACTGCCTATCTGGCAGATCGCAAGTTGGACGCCGAACAGCAACAATTGTTTGATCGTGTTTCCGGACTGCTGGACCTCTTATCAACGCAGGGTGCGGGCATTCACGAGCATCTGACCGAGATACTGATGGCCCAGGGTTTTCAGGACTTGAGTGGTCAGGTCATCAAGCGAGTCATCGAGCTGGTCAGCGACGTTGAGAAGAGTCTGGTCAATCTGGTGAAACTGGCCAGTAATGTAGAGCAGATAGCTGGCATTGAGTCGGGTGTCAGCACTGTACTCAAGCTTGATGACGAGCAAAGCCGTATCCGGGCTGAAGGCCCTCAGGTGAAAAGCGGCAGTAAGCGCGACGTGGTTTCCGGGCAGGATGATGTAGATGATCTGCTCTCCAGTCTGGGGTTTTGACTCAAGCAACAGCGGTCGGCTGAACAGCGGCAGGTGAAGAGGTTAGACAGCATGAGTTTTTTTGATGACGAAGAGATACTCGAGGATTTCCTGGTTGAAGCCGGCGAAATTCTTGAACAGCTCTCTGAGCAATTGGTCGATCTGGAGAAGCAGCCCGATGATAAAAATCTGCTGAATGCCATCTTTCGCGGTTTCCATACCGTCAAAGGCGGGGCTGGCTTTTTGCAGCTCAATGCCATGGTGGATTGCTGTCATGTAACTGAAAACCTGTTTGATAATCTGCGCAACGGTCATCGTCATGTCACACCCGAGTTGATGGACATTGTGCTGCAGGCGCTGGATACCGTTAACGAGATGTTCGCCCAGGTGAAGGAGCGACATCAACCGGACCCGGCGCCGCAAAGCCTGCTGGATGCGCTGCAGGCGCTGGCCAGTGGCGAGGATATGCCCGCCAGTGTGCGTTCTGATGATGAACCGGCGACCACTGCTGATGATGAGATGAGCGATGCGGAGTTCGATGAGCTATTGGCGGCGCTGGACTCTGCTGATATCGCCAGCGAAGCCGAGGCTGATAAGCCGGCATCTGACGATGAAATATCCGAAGAAGAATTTGAGGCCTTGCTTGATCAATTGCAGGGAAAAGCGGCGGCCAGCGACGCATCAGCGGCCCCGCAGAAACCGGCAGAGGCCAGTTCCGACAGCGATGAAATTACCGACGATGAGTTTGAGGCGCTGTTGGATCAGCTGCATGGTGCCGGGTCGCACAAAGGAATTCCGCAAGGCCTTGATGCCGACAATACAGTCAAACCTTCTGAGTCTTCGTCTGCTTCCCCCAAACCGCGTCCCGAGCTGAAAGCTGTTCCGTCATCGCCGCCGCCTTCGTCCGGCAAGGCAGCCGCCGCCCCCGCAGCGGCCAAGGAAGCGCCCGAGACGACTGTGAGGGTTGATACCCGTCGACTTGATGAAATCATGAATATGGTGGGCGAACTGGTACTGGTTCGCAATCGGCTGGTGCGTATCGGATCGACGGCCGCAGATGAAATGCTCTCTAAAGCGGTTGCCAATCTCGATCTTGTGACTGCCGATCTGCAGACTTCTGTCATGAAGACCCGTATGCAGCCTATCAAGAAAGTCTTTGGTCGCTTTCCGCGTGTTGTAAGAGACCTGGCGCGAAGCCTGAAAAAAGAGGTGTCGCTTGAGCTGCATGGGGAAGAAACAGACCTGGACAAAAATCTGGTTGAAGCGCTGGCCGATCCCCTTGTGCATCTGGTGCGAAATGCGGTTGATCACGGCATCGAACTGCCAGAGGTCCGCGAGAAAAATGGCAAGCCTCGCCAGGGCACAGTGCTGTTGACTGCTGAGCAGGAGGGTGATCATATTCTGCTGACCATCTGCGATGATGGCAACGGTATGGATCCTGAGGTGTTGCGACGCAAGGCGGTTGAAAAAGGTCTGATGGACAAGGATGCGGCTGACCGTCTGAGTCGCAGTGAGTGTTTCGATCTGATTTTTGCGCCTGGTTTCTCAACAAAAACCGAGGTCTCTGATGTATCGGGTCGTGGTGTGGGCATGGATGTGGTCAAGACCAAGATCTCACAGCTTAATGGCTCTGTGGTGATTGATTCCAATCCGGGTAAAGGTTCGCGCATCGAGATCAAGGTTCCGTTGACATTGGCCATCATGCCGACGCTGATGATCGTGGTGGCCGATCAGACCTTTGCTTTGCCGCTGGCTAATGTAAATGAAATATTCAATCTGGACCTGAGTCGCACACATATTGTGGATGGACAACAGGTGGTAACGGTGCGCGATAAAGCTCTGCCACTGTTCCATCTGCGTCGCTGGCTCAGTGCGGGTGGCAGCCAGCAGGCAGAAAATGCCACAGAAGCGAATGTGGTGATTGTCAGTGTTGGTGCGCAGCGCGTCGGTTTTGTGGTTGATACGTTAATTGGCCAGGAAGAAGTTGTTATCAAACCGCTGGGACGTATGCTGCATGGCACGCCGGGCATGGCTGGTGCAACAATTACCGGTGACGGGCGTATTGCGGTGATTCTGGATGTGCCCGGATTGCTGAAGCGTTACGCGGCCTGAGGGAATAGCTTGTTATGCGTATTCGGGTGTTGGTGGTTGATGATTCGGGATTTTTCCGTCGGCGATTAACGGAATTGATCAATGGCGACAGCCGTCTCGAGGTGGTGGGAACCGCCAGCAACGGACAGGAGGCTATAGATCAGGTTCGTGCACTTAAACCCGATGTGATTACCATGGATTATGAGATGCCGGTAATGGATGGCATCACGGCTGTGCGACAGATTCAGCAGATCCGGCCAACACCGGTGCTGATGTTTTCCTCGCTGACTTACGAAGGCGCGCGGGTTACGCTGGATGCACTGGAAGCCGGCGCGGTGGATTATCTGCCAAAGAATTTCGAAGATATCTCACGGCACGCTGAGGAGTTGCAAAAGATTTTGTGTGAGCGCATCGTGGTGGTGTCGCGCAGCGGACCCCGGCGGCGCCCGGTGCCAGTGTCAGGCTCGGTGGTCACGCCCGACGAGAGAGCGGCTGCGACCCCTGCGCCTGTGTCGGCGTCAAACACGGCGGCTGCGGCGCGTCGCAGTTCCCCACGGGGCGTTCAATTAGTGATTATTGGCGCTTCGACAGGCGGACCAATGGCCTTGCAACAGGTCCTGACCGCCTTGCCGGCGAATTTTCCACTGCCGATTGTGTTGGTTCAGCATATGCCCGGCACCTTTACCAAAGCCTTTGCTGAACGTCTGAATCGCATTTGTCAGATTGGCATCGCAGAAGCAGTCGATGGCGATGTGTTAAAGCCCGGACATGCCTATCTGGCACCGGGTGGTAAGCAGATGCTGCTGGAGGGCAGGCCCGTCATGCGGGTGCGGGTGGTTGATGGAGATGAACGGCTCAATTATAAACCGTCGCTGGATGTAACCTTTGGTTCGGCATCGCGGGATCTGGGCGGCAAGGTGCTGGGCGTGGTGCTGACCGGCATGGGGTCCGATGGCCGCGATGGTGCCCGCTTGTTAAAAGCACAGGGTGCCAGTATCTGGGCTCAGGATGAGGCCAGTTCGGTCATCTATGGCATGCCGATGGCGGTGGCCAAAGCCGGTCTGGTTGATGAAGTGCTCAGCCTGGAAAAAGTGGCGCCGCGTTTGTGTGAGGAGTTTAGCTGAAATGCACGTATGGTCAGTTGCCAATCAAAAGGGCGGGGTCGGGAAAACGACGACCACAGTTGCCCTTGGCTGTCTGCTGGCTGACAAAGGCAAGCGTGTGTTGATGCTGGACCTGGACCCACAGGGTTCGCTGGGCAGTTATTTCGGACATTCTCCAGAGCAGGCAGCTCAAAGCAGTTTTCACTGGTTTGCAGCGCCTGGCAAACTGGCAGAGGATGTTTTAAACGGCTGTATACGACACACTGATACCAGGAATCTGCATCTGGTACCGGGCAGCACGGCACTGGCTACTCTGGAGCGCAGTGCCGTGACGCAGGAAGGCATGGGGCTGGCGATTTCGCGCGCCTTGAGTCGTCTGTGGGATGATTACGATTATGTGTTGATTGACAGTCCGCCGACCCTGGGTGTGCTGCTGATTAATGCGCTCGCCGCCTCTGAACGCCTGATTATTCCGGTGCAGACGGAATTTCTGGCCATCAAAGGGGTGGAGCGTATGCTCAATACACTGAATATGGTCAATCGCTCCCGTCGTCAACCGCTGCCTTACCTGCTGGTACCCACGCTCTTTGACCGACGCACTCAGGCGTCGGTGAGCAGCTTCCGCCACATGCGAAAAACCTGGCCGGACGTCACCTGGCACGCCGCCATTCCAGTGGATACCCGCTTGCGAGATGCCAGCTCTCAGGGCGTCACGCCGCTGGCGCTGGACCCTGACAGTCGCGGCATCCAGGCCTACGGTTCCCTGCTGAAGACCTTGTTGAAGGCGGAATCAGCTTTGACGTCTACGGCAGGAGTAGCAGCGAATGGTTAGTAATACGGCTGAGCAGATCGATATCGTTCAGGACTACCTGGATGCTTTGCTGCGCGAGGGGACGGAGGCTGCTCAGGAGACCGAGGTGGTCTCCGTCCCTTCTACTGACAACGCCAGTCGGCAGACCGCCGGGCCGGGGGAAGGTTCCCCTGGGGACGTAGACTGTCTCCGTCCCCAGGGACGGAGACAGTCTACGTCCCCAGCGTCACCACCTACACCGGGGACGGAGGCGGCCTCCGTCCCCAGCGTCATTCCGGCGTTATTGTTTGAGGTGGGGGACATTGAGCTGGCGGCGCCGTTGCAGGATCTGGGCGGCATCAGTGTGATTGATGACAGTTTGCAGCCGTTGGCGGGTCAGGCACCGTGGTTTATGGGGTTGATGCGCTGGAACGGGCGTAATCTGAGAGTCGTTGACACCCATCAGTTTCTGATGCCGGAGCGGGAATGTGACGAAGGGCATCGCCAGCGCTATCGGTCAGTGGTGGTGCTGGGCGATTCCAATTGGGCGCTGGCAGTTGATGTGGCTCAGCAGTCTGTGCGCCTGGAGTCTTCAAAGATCCGCATGCGAGAGCAGCGCGGCGCTCGTCCGTGGCAGGCCGGCACCTTGCTCGAAAGTCTGTGTACTATGCTGGATATTGCTGCACTTCACCGCATGCTTGAAGCATCAGAAGTTGCCAGTGATGTCGACTGAAACCGGCACGAATTCTGCATGAATCGCGCATACTGCGTAAATTCAGGCAAAACGCTAATTTTTTGACGCTTTGATTTGAGGGTAGCAATGGCGGAACTTAAACAACAGGATGATCAGGTCCTGCAATGGGTCACATTTCAGCTTGATAATGAAACCTATGGCGTCAATGTCATGGCGGTCAAAGAAGTGCTGAAGTTTCAGGATATTGCGCCGGTTCCCGGTGCACCTGACTATGTGATGGGTATCATCAACATACGCGGTACGGTGATCTCGGTGATCAATACCCGGCGGCGTTTTGGATTGCCGGATCGTGAATCGGACGACAATACCCGAATCGTGATTATCGAGATAGGCCGTCATGTGATTGGCATTGTTGTGGACAGCGTGGCAGAAGTTGTCTATTTACGCCGCTCTGAAATCGAAACGGCACCCCAGGTGAACAAAGACGAAACCGCTCGCTTTATCACCGGCGTTTGCCATCGTGATGACGCCTTGCTGATCTTGGTCGAACTGGACAAGCTGTTAACCGAAGAAGAACTGGCTGAGCTGGATAACTGACAGCCGCCGTTCCGGAGAATGTACATGATGGCAACAATGATTATTGCAGGAATTCTGGCGACGCTGTGCTGCGTGCTCATCGTGATGCAGTTTGTGCAGATGCGTCGGTTGCGTGAATTGCAGGCCTCCCTTGCCGCCGCCAGTTCACGTCACGAATCTCTGTTGCGTAAAACCGGCCAGGCCGTCGGTCAGCTTGGACAATCCTTGATTACCCTGGACCAGCGCGTCACTCAGACCCAGAGACGCCAGCAGGACCTTGAAAACAAGGACAGCGGCAGCCTGACCTATGCCCAGGCCAGCAAGCTTGTGCAGATGGGCGCCGACCCCGCCGAACTGGTCAAATCCTGCGGCCTCTCAGAAGCCGAAGCCAAACTTGTCTCCCTGATGGCCGCGCGCGGCGTAGGAGACGGCGTCAGGCTCTGAGTGCTTTGCAGAGGTTCTGTTGGGGAGCGGGCTGGGGGTTGACCTGCACGGTCGTGACCGGCCATCTTCTTTCCCCACACCCCCGGCGGGGGGGAACTCGACCTCGCGGCTTTGCCGCTCGGGACTCGGACAGTCCCGCCCGCTTTTCGGGTGTGTGGGGAAAGAAGAAAACATGGCCTGAATGGTCACGACCGTGCAGGTCAACCCACAGCCCTTGTGCCGACTTCGGCCGCAAAGCACTCAGAGCCTGACGCCGTCTCCGGTTTCCTCCCATTTGCAGTGGAAAGTGTTTATAATCCGGCGGATGATACACGCTGATTCCACTGAGATACCTTCGTCTGGCCCGTTGCTGCGGGCTGAGCAGCTTTTCTGTGAGCGGGATGAGCGGGTGTTGTTCAGGAATCTGAGCTTTGAGCTGCATGCCGGACAGCTGATGCAGGTGAAAGGCAGCAACGGTAGCGGCAAGACCACGCTGTTGCGCATTCTTTGTGGTCTGAATGACAGTTATGAAGGTGACATACTTTGGTATGGGCAGCCTGTAGAAGAACAGCGCGAACGTTTTCTGGCTTCACTTCTTTATATCGGACACCGTGCAGGTGTGAACCGCATTTTGACGCCGCGTGAAAATCTGCGCTGGAGTGCCTCTCTGCATACACCGGTTGATGATGCCCGTATTGAGGCGGCGCTGGCTCGCGTAGGCTTGCGCGCTTACGAGGACATTCCCTGTCGTAATCTTTCTGCCGGGCAGACGCAGCGTGTGGCCTTGGCGCGCCTGCTGATCAGTCCTGCCAGGCTGTGGATTCTGGATGAGCCGTTTACCACACTGGATGTGCATGGCGTGCGTGAGCTGGAGTTGCTGCTTGCAGAGCATGCCGGGCAGGGTGGTGCTGTACTGGTGACAACTCACCATGCTCTGAATGTGCCGTGCGAGCTGCATAGCCTTAATCTTGATGGGGTAGATCGCGCCGCATGACTGATCATACTGCTCATCAAAACCCGCAGGTCAGCACCTGGGGCGCCTTTCGTGCCACGCTCAAGCGTGATCTGCTGGTCGCCTTCAAACGGCGTAATGACCTGCTGAATCCCATTATGTTCTTCCTTATTGTGGTCACGCTGTTTCCGCTGGGTGTCAGTCCGGATCCGGTGGAGCTGAGTCGCATATCTGCCGGGGTAGTGTGGGTATCAGCGCTGCTGGCGTCCATGCTATCGCTGGACAATCTGTATCGGGCAGACTACGAAGATGGTTCTCTGGAGCAGTTGCTGCTTTCTCCTCAGCCGCTGTACTTTCTGGTGCTGGCAAAAAATATTGCGCACTGGCTGATCAGTGGTCTGCCAGTGGTTATCCTCTCGCCGCTGCTGGCCTATATGCTCTATCTGCCCGGCGAAGCCTACACCACACTGGTACTGACTCTGTTGATCGGCACGCCGGTGCTCAGCCTGTTCGGATCTATCGGGGTGGCGCTCACCGTGGGGCTGGGCAGTCGCGGACTGATTCTGGCGGTGATTGTTTTGCCCCTGTCGACCCCGGTGCTTATAATCGGCGCCAAAGCGGTCACAGATGTCATGTTTGGTCTGCCGACAGGCAGTCACTTTGCGCTGCTGGGGGCAATTCTGGCGCTGGCGCTCAGTGTTGCACCACTGGCCTCTGCAGCCGCACTTAAAATCAGTGTAAACTAGCGCCCGCAGAGGCGTTACAAAGCGTAACAGGGCTTCTTGGAAGTCTCGTGTTATAGTCGGATAATCAATAGCTTGGGGTGGGGCAGTGTCATGTGGCTGTGGTTTTCAAAATTAGGTTCGCCGCGCTGGTTTTATGACCTTTCCGGAAAGTGGCTGCCCTGGTTGTACGGCGCCATGTTAGTGCTGGGCGTGACCGGCCTGACCTGGGCTCTGCTGTTCGTGCCGCAGGATTATCAGCAGGGTGAAACCATTCGCATCATGTATGTGCATGTGCCTGTTGCCAGCATTTCACTGGCCTGTTTCCCGCTAATGGCGGTGGCCGGTGCTATTACCCTGGTCTGGAAAATGAAGCTGGCTGATATGGTGGCCAAATGTGTAGCGCCAATTGGCGCCTGGTTTACCGGTCTGGCGTTGGCCACCGGAGGCATCTGGGGTGAACCGATCTGGGGAACCTGGTGGGCCTGGGATGCACGTCTGACCTCCATGCTGATTCAATTCTTTCTGTTTATTGGTGTAATCGCGCTGCGTTCTGCCATCGAAAGCCCGGATAATGCCGCTAAAGCCTGTGCCGTACTGGCCATTGTTGGCGCCATCAATGTGCCGATTATCAAGTACTCGGTCGAGTGGTGGAATACGCTGCATCAGCCGGCCAGCCGTTTTTCAATGGACCCGGTGGCTCCCAATCCGCCGGAAGTCTGGGTGCCGCTGGTCATCATGATTTGCGCTGTTTATGTGTTTTTTGTGATTACACTGATTTTACGCACCCGTAATGAAATTCTGGTGCGTGAACGCCGGTCGCAATGGGTGAAGGATCTGGTCGCAAAGGAACCGGTATGACTATTCAGTTTTCCAGCCTCAGTGAATTTCTGCAGATGGGCAATTACACCTTTCACGTGTGGATGGTTTATCTGCTGTTTACGATTTTTATCACTTACAACCTGCTGGCGCCGCGACTTCAGCGCCGGCAATTCATTCGCGAACAAAAGCGTCGCGCGGCGCGGGATGCCGAATTGGCCGCCCGCCAAGATAACAGGAGCCAGTCATGAAACCGCATCGCAGAAAGAAGCTGGGTATTATTCTGTTTATTGCCACCGGTCTGAGTGTGGCCATTGGCCTGTCGCTTTACGCGCTCAGCAGTAATATTGATTTGTTTTACACGCCCACGCAGGTGGCCACGGGAGAGGCTGCCCAGGGTCAGCGTATTCGCATTGGCGGTATGGTTAAAGAAGGTTCGGTTGTCCATAACCAGGAAGACCTGGAAGTCATGTTTGTGACCACCGATTACAGCCATGATGTAGAGATTTATTACAGCGGCATTCTGCCTGATCTGTTCCGTGAGGGGCAGGGCATTGTGGCTGAAGGTTCACTTGATGCCAGCGGCACCTTTATCGCCTCGCGCGTGCTGGCACGCCATGATGAAAATTACATGTCTCCAGAAGTCAAAGCTGCGCTGGATGCGGCTGAACTGGCCCGGGCCTCGGCCGGAGGCACGTACTGATGATTCCTGAGCTGGGTAATTTTGCGCTGATTCTGGCATTCTGCCTGAGCATTATTCTGGGCACCGTGCCGATGATCGGAGCGGCCCGCAACAATGTACTTTGGATGTCACTGGCCAGACCGCTCACGGCCGGCGTGTTTGTTTTCCTGTCCATCAGTCTGGTGATCCTGGGCTACAGCTTTGTCACTGATGACTTTTCGGTTCAGTTTGTTGCTAACCACTCTAACACCACCTTGCCCCTGCAATACAAGATTACAGCCGTGTGGGGCGGCCACGAAGGTTCCTTCCTGTTCTGGACCTGGATGCTGGGCGGCTGGATGCTGGCCGTGGCCATTTTCAGTAAGTCGGTACCTGAAGAGTTTATCGCCCGGGTGCTGGCCATCATGGGTCTGATCTGCGTGGGTTACACGCTGTTCATGCTGGCAACCTCCAACCCCTTTGACCGGGTATTGCCGCTGGCACCGGCTGATGGGGCTGATCTGAATGCGGCGCTGCAGGACTTTGCCTTTATTGTGCATCCGCCGTCGCTGTATATGGGTTATGTTGGTTTCTCTGTGGTGTTTGCCTTTGCCATTGCTGCACTGCTCAGTGGCCGTCTGGATGCTGCCTGGGCGCGCTGGTGCCGACCCTGGGCCAATGTTGCCTGGGCGATTCTGACGCTGGGTCTGTCGCTGGGTTCCTGGTGGGCTTATTACGAGCTGGGCTGGGGTGGCTGGTGGGCCTGGGATCCGGTGGAGAATCCGCCACTGATCACTTGGCTGCTGGGTGCTGCGATGATTCACTCTCTGGCAGCGACGGAAAAGCGAGGTGTGTTCAAGAGCTGGACGGTGCTGCTGGCGATTATGGCCTTTGCCTCCAGTCTGCTGGGTACCTTCATTACGCGCTCAGGTCTGCTGACATCGGTGCATGCATTTGCCACCGATCCGACACGCGGTGTTTACATTCTGGGCTTCCTGGGTGTGATCATCGGCGGCTCACTGGTGCTTTACGCGATTCGTGCGCCAATTCTGAAAAGTGAGTTCGGCTTTGGCAGCTGGTCGCGTGAAGTATTCCTGCTGGCCAATAACCTGATCCTGGTGGTTGCCAGTGCCGCGATTCTGTTGGGTACCCTGTATCCCATGGTTTACCAGGCGGTCAGTGGCGGTGACCTGATCTCGGTGGGTCCGCCTTATTTTAATACCATTTTCATACCGTTGATGGGCATTCTGATTGTGCTGTTGGGCATTGGCCCCATCAGCCGCTGGAAGCGCACCTCAACAGCCTATCTGCGACAGCAACTGACCCGGGTGGCGATTGCGGCGCTGGTGCTGGGTGTGGCCATCCCGGTTTTGCTGACCATGGATGTGCCGCTGGGTACGATTGGTGTGACAGTGCTCGGCCTGTGGATCATGTTCAGCATGGGCAAGGATGTGCTGAACAAAATAGCCAACAAACCATCAGTGGCTGAAGGGCTGAAAAGTCTGCCGATCAGCTACTGGGGCATGCAGCTTGCGCATTTTGGTTTCGTGGTGACGATGGCGGGCGCCTGCCTGACCAGTATTTACAGTATTGAACGCAGTGTGCTGCTGCAGGCCGGCCAGCAGGCCGATCTGGGGCGCTATACCTTTGTATTTGAAGGGACGCGTCCGGTGCAGGGCCCCAACTACATTGCTGACGAGGCGACGGTGCGGGTGCTGCGTGATGGTGAATACCTGCGTAATCTGTATCCGCAGAAGCAGTTGTATACAGCCAGCAACACCCCGGCTACCAAGATGGGCATTGACGGTCGCTTTCTGCGCGATCTGTTTGTGACACTGGGTGATCCCAGGGATAGTGGTGCCTGGTCCATGACACTCTACGTGAAGCCTTTTGTGCGCTGGGTGTGGCTGGGCACGTTGTTTATTGCCTTTGGCGGTATTCTGGCCGTGACAGATAAACGCTATCGTCGATTCAAAGTGAAGCAGCAGGCTGAGACAGCTTCAAAGTCTGCCACTGGCCAGCTGGTCGGGGAGCAATCGTGATGAGAAATCTCAAGCTGTACATCCCGGTGATTATCTTCGCAGTGCTGGCCGTGTTTATGTGGCGCGGTCTCTATCTTGATTCGCGGACCCTGCCGTCCGTGTTGATTGACCGCCCATTGCCAGAGTTCGAATTGCGAACTCTGGAGATGGGCGATCAGCTGGCAACAATTGATGATCTGCCGGATGAACCCTTCATTCTGAATATCTGGGGCAGTTATTGCCTGCCATGTCTGCAGGAAAACCCCATTTTCATGGCAGCCCGCGAACAGAATCTGGTGCCCATTATCGGCGTGAATTATAAGGATCGGGATCATCTTGCCCGCGACTGGCTGGATATCAACGGTAATCCTTTCAGCCTTAACATCATTGACGATACGGGCCGTTATGGTATTGATCTGGGCGTTTATGGTGCCCCTGAAACGTTTATCGTAGATGCCAGTGGCGTGATCCGCTTCAAGCACATTGGCACTATCGATTACCGAACCTGGGAAGAAGAGATCATGCCGGTTGTACGCCAACTGCAGTCTGAACATATGTCTGCCGCCGGTGTCAGCTCATGAGTTTGCGGTCCCTTACATTGAATGCGCTGCTGGCCTTTGGCCTGGTATTGCTGCTGCCCGCCGGGATCGTGCCGACGGCTCATGCCCAGATGGATGTGTATGAGTTTGAAACTGATGAGCAGCAGAGACGTTTTCGCCAGTTGTCCAATGACTTTCGCTGCCCGATGTGTCAGAACGCTAATCTGAGCAGCTCTCCGGGCGGCGTGGCCGCCGATTTGCGTCGTGAGATTTATCTCATGATCATAGATGGCATGAGTGATGAAGAAATTGAATCCTTTATGCTGGAGCGTTACGGTGACTTTATTCTGTATCGCCCGCGGTTAACCGTGCAGACGCTATTGCTGTGGTTTGGCCCTGTGCTGTTTCTGTTAGCCGGTGTATGGATTGCCTGGAATATAACGCGACGCAGCGGTCGTGGCTCAGAGGAGCCTGCAGCCATATCCCCGGCGCCTTCGTCGGCACCAGACGCTGCATCGAAGACATCCGGCGTTCATACAGCACCACTTAGCCCTGAAGAAAAACGGCGGCTGGCCCAATTGCTGGGCGACGATATCGACAATCCTTCCAAGCCGTCATGAGGTGATCACTTGTTCTGGATAATCAGTACCCTGTTATTTGTACTGGCCCTGCTTTTTGTGCTGCTGCCTGTCATCAGGCACAGCAACAAGGCGGTGGCAGGTCTCAAAGAGCGTAATGCCGCGAACCTGAGCATTTATAAAGAACGATTGGGCGAGATTCGGGCTGAACTGTCCGAGGGGCATATTGATCAGACAGAGTTTGATGCGCTGGAGGCAGAACTGTCACGCACGTTGCTGAGCGATGTAGATGGCTCGGACGACGCGACCGATCAGTCTGCTGCGGAACAGGCTAAAGCCAGCTGGTTCAGTCCGCTACGCCTGATTCCCCTGTTGATGGCTGTTGCAGTGTTGCCTTTGAGTATCTGGCTATACGGCTTGTGGGGCTTCAGCAATGATTTGCAGGTCGCACAGATTTTTGATCGCAGCCGTGCTGCGCAGAATGATCCTGAGCAGATCCGGGATATCATTTTTGAACTCGGCGAGGTAATTGAGCGGGACCGTGAAAATGGCTGGGCCTGGTACTTTCTGGCCCGCAATCTGGTATCGCTCGGTCAGTTTGAGCAGGCGGCAGTGGCCTTTGAGCGTGCGTCTGAAAACATTGAGCATCCTCAGGATCGCGCGGTGGTCCTGGGCCAGTATGCCCAGGCTCAGTATATTGCTGACGGTCAGCAAATGACGGCTGAGGTCATGCAGATCATTGATAGCGCGCAGCGACTGAACCCATCTGAACCGGCGGTGCTGCAACTGCTGGGTGCCGATGCCTATGTCAATCGCGACTTTCAGAGTGCTTTGACTTATTGGCAACGATTGCTGAATATGACCCCGGCCGGCAGCGAAGATGGTGAGTTCCTGCGTATGATGATCGCCGATGCTCAGGCTCAGATGACGCAGCAGTCGGCTGCTGACGCCGATCCGATGGCTTCTGCGCCCCAGATTCAGGTCAGTTTGTCTCTGTCGCCCGAACTCGATGTGCCGGATGATACCCGGGTATTTGTGTCAGCCCAGGACAGTGCAAGACCCGGTCCGCCTCTTGCGGCCAGACTGCTCACGGTGGCCGATTTGCCGCTGGTGGTCGACCTGAGTGACGCCGATGCAGTGGGTCCTTTTAATCTTTCTTCAGCTTCTGAGGTCGTGGTGGTTGCTACGGTGTCCCTGAGTGGCACAGCCGATGTTCAGAGCGGCGATTTTCAGGCACGTTCCGCACCTGTTATGCTGGACCACGATGCCGAACCGGAAAATCCGGCCAGGATTCAGATAATGATCAGTGAACCCGTTCCCTGACTATAGTGTTTATATGACAGAAGCTGCAAAGTCCATGTCCGCAGGTAGTGAAACGCCCGCATTGATCGATCGTTTTGGTCGACGGGTGGACTATGTGCGTTTGTCAGTCACAGACCGATGTGATTTCCGGTGTGTGTACTGCATGACCGAACAGATGACTTTTCTGCCACGCCGACAGGTACTGAGCCTGGAAGAAATCTATGCAATCGGCAAGGCTTTTACTGAGCTTGGCGTAAAGCGATTGCGATTGACAGGCGGCGAACCGCTGGTGCGAAGTAACGTTATGAGCCTGATTGAGGCGTTGGGGCGATTGCCCGGCCTGAATGAGCTATTGTTGACGACCAATGGCGCACAATTGCAGAAACTCGCGGCGCCGCTGCGCAGGGCAGGGGTTACTCGTATCAATATCAGCATTGACAGCCTGCAGCCGGAGCGTTTTCGTCGTATCACGCGGGTTGGCGATCTTGATCGGGTGCTGGCCGGAATTGCCGCAGCGCAGCAAGAGGATTTTGAGCGTATCCGTCTGAATGCCGTCATCATGAAAGGGTACAACGATGACGAAGTCATGGCACTGACCGACTACGCGCTTGACCAGGGTCTGGATATCGCCTTCATCGAGGAAATGCCTCTTGGAGAGGCGTCTGACCACAAGCGTGAAGACACTGTCTGCACCAACGATTGGGTCAGAGAACAGATTTCGGCACACTATTCACTCCAGGCCAGCGATGCGCGAACCGCCGGGCCATCTAAATACTACCGTGTTCCCGGTTATGATAGTCGCATCGGTTTCATCTCACCTATGTCACATAATTTTTGTGCGGACTGCAACCGGGTCCGGGTAACTGTTGAAGGACGCCTGTTGCTGTGTCTGGGCAATGAACATTCATCTGATTTACGAAGCGTACTGCGGCGCGGGCTAGCAGAGCAGGGGCCGGCACCACTGGGCGATCTTGCAGACCTGGAAAGAGAGCCGGTCAGCGAGTCGCTGAAGCAGGCCATCATCGCGGCCATGGATCTGAAGCCGGAGCGTCATCATTTTTATGAGGCCGATTACGCTCAGCCGGTCCGGCTGATGAACATGACTGGAGGTTAGTGCCAAACATGGCAAAAGAAAGTACTGGTTTTTTACCCGTTAATGCGGTGGTGGTGACGGTTTCTGATACTCGCACCGAGCAGACCGATACCTCAGGAAAATATCTGGCCGACAGCCTGCAGCAGGCGGGTCACACTGTCCTGGCCCGGCATATTGTCAAAGATGATACGTACAAGTTAAGGGCTCTGGTAGCCACGCTGATTGCCGATGATCAGGTGCAGGCGGTGTTACTGACCGGCGGCACCGGTTTTACGCATCGTGATAATACAGTGCGGGCTGTCACCCCCTTGCTTGATATGCACATTGATGGTTTCGGGGAGATTTTCCGCTACCTGTCTCACGCCGAGATCGGCAGCTCGACTATCCAGTCGCGCGCCTTTGCCGGCATGAGCAATGGCACAATCGTATTCTGCATGCCCGGGTCTACCGGTGCCTGCCGCACAGCCTGGCAGGGCATTATTGCCCAGCAGCTCGATAGCCGTCATAAGCCCTGCCATTTTGTCGACAAACTTAAGTCTGTGTAATCGTCCCGCCAATAAAAACGCCGGCTCTGAAGGTCAGAGCCGGCGTAAAAAACCGTCCACGCGGGTCTTGCATTTACAGATGCGCGTCTTCCTGTCAGCCAGTTTAGTCACGCATCAAAAATTCGGTGTTAAGTCTGTTACACGTTAGCCAGAATGGTCAGCACAGGAACAGCAACTGAGGCTGTTACAACGGCTGCGGTGATCAGTGCGGCTCGTGCGCTAATGATCAGTTCACTCATTTAAGTCATCTCCTTTTGAGGTTACTCAATCTTAAAAACAGGGTTTGTTACCTTTGTTTGTTACGGTTGGCGTTTTGTGCCTCGGTAACGGTGCGTATAGTAACACAGTTGCGCAATAAAGTAACACTTTTAGGTAAATATTTTTATTTTCACGATGAAATGTAACCTTATGTCGGTGAGTTGACTGAAAACTGCGCTGATCGGTCGGATTGCCAGCCCGGAACGCTCTGGTTACACTTGGGCGCTTTTACACGTGGGGTACAGATGCGCATCACCACCTTTAACTGCAATGGTATTCGTTCGGCCGCGCGCAAGGGCTTTTTTGATTGGTTCTCCCGTCAGCAGATTGACGTGCTGTGTCTGCAGGAAACCAAAGCGCAGGTTCATCAGCTCGACGATGAGGTGTTCAGGCCTGCTGGCTATGAGCGGTTTTTCTGCGATGCGGAAAAAAAAGGTTATGCCGGTACGGCCATCTATTGCCGTGTTACTCCGGACAAGATCAGCCGTGGCATTGGCTGGTCGGTGGCTGACCAGGAAGGGCGCTACATACAGGCTGATTTTGGTAATCTGAGCATTGTTTCTCTTTATATGCCATCAGGATCCAGCGGTGATGCCCGGCAGGCCATCAAATTTGAGTTTCTGGATCGTTTTCTGCCTTTGTTAAAGCAGTTTCGCGGGTCGGGCCGTGAATATGTGCTGTGCGCTGACTGGAATATCTGTCATAAGGAAATTGACCTGAAAAACTGGCGGGCCAACCGCAAGAATTCAGGTTTTCTGCCCGAGGAGAGGGCCTGGCTGGATCAACTTTACGATGAGCTGGGTTACGTGGACTCTTTCCGGCTGGTGAATCAGCAGCCCGATCAGTACAGCTGGTGGTCAAACAGGGGCCAGGCCAGAGCCAAAAACGTTGGCTGGCGTCTGGACTATCACATAGTCACTCCGGCGCTGGCCTCACGGGTAGAGAATGCTACAATTTACACTGATGAGAATTTTTCCGATCACGCCCCGGTGACACTTGATCTGGAGTGGGATTGGCAAACCAGTCAGTCATGATAGCGAGCAGGGGTTTTTGCATGATCAAAATGCGGCAGATGCTGGGTTTATTGCTGGTGGGCTTGTTGTGTTCCACGGGCCTGCAGGCTCAGAATATTACGGCGACCATTGAAACCAGCAAGGGAACGATTGAACTGAGTCTGCGGGAGGGCGCGGCGCCCACGTCGGCAGCCAATTTCATCAACCTGGCGCTGCGAGGCTATTACGATGGACTGGTTTTTCATCGGGTTGAGCCACGTTTCATGATTCAGACTGGTGACCCGGAAGGCACCGGGCGTGGTGGCCCGGGTTATACCTTTCGCGGTGAGACGAACCTGAAACATAATCGTCCGGGTGTAATTTCAACTGCCAATGCCGGACCCGGTACCGATGGCAGCCAGTTTTTTATCACTCACTTGCCGACGCCGCATCTGGATGGCAATCACTCGGTGTTTGGTTACGTGACCAGCGGCATGGATGTTGTGAACGCAATCCGCCGGGGTGACACAATGATCAGCGTCACCATCAATGGCGATATCTCGGCGTTATGGGAACGGAAATCTACCGACCTGCTGGTCTGGAATACCATACTCAACCGCAATTTCGATGGACTGAAGCCCGCGCCTGCGCCCTGATTTTCCAGAGAATGATCCGGTTGTTCAGGGCAGCACCTGCTTGAAAGGTTTGACTGTGACGCGCTGGTAGACACCGGCCTTTTGATAAGGGTCTTCATCAGCCCAGCCTTGAGCATCCTCAAGAGAGTCGAAGCGAGCGATGATCAGGCTGCCAGTGAAGCCAGCCTCGCCCGGATCTTCGCTGTCGATGGCCGGATGTGGCCCGGCAATAATCAGTCGGCCTTCGGCGCGCAGTGCCTCTACCCGTTCCAGGTGTGCGGGACGAACCGGCATGCGGATGGGCAGGCTATTGGGTACATCTTCACTGATAATGGCGTATAACATGGGGCTCCTGGCAGGTTTCTGCGGTGCTTGAGTGAATGTCGACTTTGCCGGGGCAGCCTGCTATTGTTGGCGCTTTCCCGGCACAGGGATCATAAAAGAACCACAGACAGGAACGCAACGCCGCGCATGACTCAGACTTTACAAATACATCCCGAAAATCCCGAGCCCCGACTGATACAGCGTGCCGCCGAGGTGCTGATAGGCGGTGGTGTCGTGGTGTATCCCACCGATTCAACCTATGCGCTGGCCTGTCACATAGGCGATAAAAATGCTCTGGAGCGCATCCGGCGCATTCGTCAGTTGTCTGACAAACATAATCTGACGCTCATGTGTCGCGATCTTTCAGAAATCTCCACCTATGCCAAAGTCAGCAACAGCGCCTACCGTCTGCTCAAGGCCTATACGCCGGGTGCCTATACGTTTATTCTGCCGGCCACCGCTGAAGTGCCCCGGCGCCTGATGCACCCCAAGCGAAAAACCATCGGTCTGCGCATTCCGGATCATCCGGTGACTCTGGCTCTGCTGGAGGCAGTAGGTGAGCCGGTGATGAGCACCAGTCTGATCCTGCCTGATGATGAACACCCGCTGTCAGAGATCTACGATATCGAAGATCAGGTCGGAAAACTGGTGGATCTGATTGTTGAGAGCGGGGCCTGCGGACTGGAGCCGACCACGGTTGTCGATCTGGTTGAGGGTGCGCCGCAGCTGCTGCGTGCGGGCAAGGGTGATCCCGCGCCGTTTATGTAACATGGTCTTTGTTAATTCGTGCGATAATAGCGCCGATTTTTTCAAGAGGGAGTGGGTCGTTTGTCTACAGTGGAGTCGCAAAAACGTGTTCTGTCCGGAATGCGTCCTACCGGTCAATTGCATTTGGGGCACTATCACGGGGTTCTGAAGAACTGGATCAAATTACAGCACGAGTATGAGTGCTTCTTTTTTGTTGCCGACTGGCACGCTCTGACCACACATTATGCCTCGCCGCAAATGTTGGAAGAGCATGTGCTGAACATGGTGATTGACTGGTTGGCGGCAGGCGTCAACCCCGGCTCGGCGGCCCTGTTTATTCAGTCGCGTGTGCCCGAACATGCGGAATTGCATCTGCTGCTGTCGATGATGACTCCGTTGGGCTGGCTGGAGCGGGTACCCAGCTACAAGGATCAGCAGGAAAAGTTGCGTGATCTCGATCTGGAAACCTACGGTTTTCTTGGTTACCCCTTGCTGCAGAGCGCTGACATTCTGATTTATCGTGCCGGAAATGTCCCGGTCGGTGCTGATCAGGTGGCGCATGTTGAACTGACCCGCGAAGTTGCCAGACGATTCAATCATCTGTACGGGCGAGAGCCAGGTTTTGAGGATAATGCCCAAGCCGCCGTTAAAAAAATGGGCAAAAAAGCCGCGCGTCTTTACCAGACACTACGCACGGCCTACCAGGAAAAGGGTGACCATGAGGCGCTGGAGCGGGCGCAGGCCTTGATTCGCGAGCAGCAGAATATTTCCCTGGGTGATCGTGAGCGTTTGTACGGATATCTGGAAGGCAGCGGTAAAATGATTCTGGCCGAACCGCAGGCCTTGCTGACACCGGCGGCCAAGATGCCGGGACTGGACGGACAGAAGATGTCCAAGTCCTATGGCAACACCATTGCGCTGCGCGAGGATCTGGATACGGTTGCCAAAAAGATTAACACCATGCCAACCGATCCAGCCCGAGTAAGGCTGACCGATCCGGGTGATCCGGATAAGTGTCCGGTCTGGCAGTTGCATGAAGTGTATTCTGATGACAGTACACGTGCCTGGGTGCAGGATGGCTGCCGAAATGCGGGCATCGGCTGTCTGGCCTGCAAAAAGCCAGTGATTGACGCGGTCATTGCCGAGCTGGAGCCGATTCAGGAGCGAGCCCGGCAGTATGAGAAAGATCCCGATGTGGTGCGTTCAATCCTGGCAGATGGCGGCGAACAGGCTCGAGAGTCAGCCCGCGAAACATTGCGCGATGTGCGCGAAGCAATGGGGCTGGCCTACCGCTGATGAGCGATCCGTCGATCACACAGATTTCACCTCAGGAGCCTCCGCAGCATGAGATGCCCTTTGCGTATATAGCGGGTAAGGCGATTACCGAGCTGCCTCAGGATCTGTATATTCCGCCGGATGCTCTGGAGGTTTTTCTGGAGGCATTTGAAGGCCCGCTGGATTTGCTGCTGTATCTGATCAAACGTCAAAATATCGATATTCTGGATATTGATGTGTCGCTGATCACTGAGCAGTACATGGCTTATGTCGAGCTGATGGAGTCCCATCAGTTTGAGCTGGCGGCCGAATATCTGGTGATGGCCGCCATGCTGGCCGAGATCAAATCGCGCATGCTACTGCCGCGCAGCAAGGATGAAGAGGAAGACGAAGAAGATCCGCGCGCGCGACTGATAAGACGTCTGCAGGAATACGAGCGATACAAAAAAGCGGCTGAAGATCTTGACGAACTGCCCCGCATTGAGCGTGATATCTTTGTAGCCGGAGCCACCGGGCCTCAGCTTGAGCGCACGGCGCCTGATCCGGTTGTTGAGTTACATGAAATTCTGGCGGCGCTGGCCGGTGCACTCCGACGGGCGGACATGTTTGAGCACCATCAGGTGCAGCGCGAAACCCTGTCGACCCGTGAGAAAATGGCCGAAATTCTGGTGCGTCTGTCCAGTGAGCGTTTTGTGCCGCTGGTCTCCTTGCTGATGCGTGAAGAGGGCCGGCTTGGGGTGGTCGTGACCTTTTTGGCTGTTATGGAGCTGGTCAAAGACTCATTGGTTGATATTGTACAAAATGAACCATTTGCGCCGATTCACATCAAGGCGCGCAGCTGAGCAGTGGGGCAGTTGGCGGATAAGAAACTGATGCAGGTATGCAATGACTGAAAACTCAACTCCTATTGAGCCCGAAGACGGCACTCCTATTGATGAGGCGGCTGTCGAGACGGTAGAAGAAGCCGCCCGCGACATCGATGAAAAACTGCTGCAGCAGATCATCGAGGGATTGCTGATGGCTTCGGGTAAACCCCTGTCGGTGGCGGCACTGGCCGAACTCTTTGTGGAGGCAGAGCGTCCGACAAATGATCAGATCCGTGCCGCATTGGCCAGGATTGCTGAAGGCTGCGAAGAACGGGGATTTGAGTTGAAAGAGGTCGCTTCGGGCTTTCGCTTTCAGGTCAGGCAGCATTTGAGCCCCTGGATTGCGCGGCTGTCAGAAGAAAAACCGCAGCGCTATACCCGGGCCTTGCTGGAGACGCTGGGTCTTATTGCCTATCGTCAGCCGATTACTCGCGGTGACATAGAGGAAATACGGGGTGTGGCGGTCAGTTCCACAATAATCCGCACGCTGCTGGACCGCGAGTGGATACGGGTGGTTGGCCATCGCGATGTGCCGGGCAGACCAGCCATGTTTGCCACGACACGTCACTTTCTGGATTATTTTAATCTGAAAAGTCTGCAGGAGTTGCCGCCGCTGTCCGAAATCCGCGATCTGGATCAGCTCAATCCCGAGCTGGATCTGGGTGACGGGTCGGAAGGACGGGTGCTGACCCTGCCGGATGAACAGGACGCCGGGCCGGATACCGATGATGAAGCGATCGACCCGGACAAATTAATTGATGAGGATGAGGCGATGGCGTTGGCCAAACGACCTCTTGACGACATTCTCGGCTACGGTCGGGATAAGCAGGATCAAACGGATGAGTGAAGAAGTCCAACAGGACGAAAAATTGCAAAAAGTGCTGGCCAGGGCGGGCTTTGGTTCGCGACGCACCATGGAATCATGGATTGATGAGGGGCGGGTGCGTGTTAACGGGAAAGTGGCCTCGATCGGGGATCGTGTGACGCCGGAAGACACCATTCACGTGGATGGAAAAAAAGTTGCCAATATGGGTGACGATGCGGCCATGCCGCGGGTTTTGCTATATAACAAGCCCGAGAATGAAATCTGCTCCATGCGCGATCCCGAGGGTCGTCCGTCCGTGTATGATCATCTGCCGCCAATCAAACATGGGCGCTGGGTAGCTGTAGGGCGCCTGGATTTCAACACCAGCGGTCTGCTGCTGTTCACCACAGACGGTGAACTGGCCAACCGACTGATGCACCCATCCAGCAATATTGATCGTGAATACGCCGTGCGAATAAACGGCGATGTGACCGATGAGATGATAAAGACGCTTTTAAAGGGCGTCATGATTGAAGAGCATCTTTGCCGATTCACAGATGTTCAATACTTTGCCGGTGAAGGACGCAACCGCTGGTATCACGTGGTGATCATGGAAGGCAGAAACCGGGAGGTGCGCAAGCTGTGGGAATCGCAGGGCGTGCGTGTCAGCCGCCTGAAACGGGTCCGTTACGGGCCTGTATTTATACCCAGTCGGGTCAAAAAAGGTCAGTTTTACGAAATGAAGACGGCTGAAGTGGTCGGCCTTTATGAATTGGCCGGACTGACGCCACCCTCCGGCAGCACCCGTCGTCCGGCCCGGCCGCAGAAACGGCGTCGTTAGCGGTCAGTCTTGCTGGCTTCGCAGAGATTTGCGCAGCGGGCTGACCAGGGCGGGAATAACTGACTCGATCAGCTCCAGTTCGCGTTCGCTGAAACGACGACGGCGTTTGAAGATAATCTCCCCCAGGTATTCGTCGGTGCACAGCAACCGATAACCACAGCTGTGGCCAACCTGTTGGCCCAGCTGAATATCCAGTGCCAGTGCTTCATTATGGTAATGCAGACCATCCAGCCCGATACCTTGCGTGAGACTGTTGAGTAAGCGTTCCTGCAATGCAGACAGCTCGGTGGTATCAGCAAGCGAGTCCATCATATGCTGTTTCAGCGCCTGCGCGCGCGCTTTGCTGCGCTGCGGCGCGCTGCTTTTCTCAGCCTGCCGGGGCTGTTCGCTGCGGACACTCAAAATGCCGGTAGTGGCGACCGTCATGATTTATTCCTCTGATTGTTAGACGCACTCGATGGCATTGCCGCCACCCTGTTTGATTTGATACATGGCCTTGTCGGCGCGGTTAAGCAGCGATTCGGCGGTGTCCGTTTCGCAGAAACTGGCTGAACCAATGCTGACGGTTAGCTGCAGAGGACCGTTCTCAGCACAGATGCGCATATTGGCAATGGCTGAGCGCAGACGCTCACCTATCACGCTCGCACCGCCCCGGGATGTGTTGCTGAGCAGGACAACAAACTCCTCCCCTCCATAGCGAAAGCATTGATCAGTATTGCGGTTGATCTGTCCGATAAGTCTGACCAGCTCCTTGAGTACACGATCACCTGCCGCATGGCCATGCTCATCATTGATGGATTTGAATTTGTCTACATCCATAATCAGCAGAGCCAGGTCCTGGTTGTAGCGTCGTGCCAGGCTGATTTCGCGCTCCAGAGCCTCCATAAGCGCCATGCGATTGCCGGCACCAGTCAGGGCATCAGTACGTGAAGCATTCAGAGCTGCCTGGTATATCAGAGCATTACGTAACGGGCACAGCAGATTGCCCAGCAATTTTTCAAACAGATGCAGTTCAGATTCAGAAAACCGCGTTTCTCGGGTAATAGTCAGTTCACCCAGTTGATCACCCTGGATGATCAGTCGGTAAGAGCTGCTGTGTGCTGCGGTGTTGCCCAGACTTGCCTGCAGGTTCAGTGACTCGTTTTCATAGCGCAAGCCGCTGATGGTGATCAGTGTGCTAACTTCATTAAAGAAAATGGTCAGCAGGCGCTCAGCGTCCAGCGTTGTCTGCAGGGCGGATAACAGGCGATAGCGTGTTTCGTGACCTGCACCAGCATCCTGTCCGGCTTCCTGCAGCGAAGCTCTGGCGACATTGATATCGATGGTTTGCGCGGTACTTAATGGCACGGCCATAAGGTTCTCCTGCATTGGTATGCAGTGTTACCAGCGAAAATCGTGCCAGATTATATTTTTTGTATTAAAGTGTATCAATATCAATAAGATGCTGGTTGTAACGGCAAATACTTGCCATGCTAAGCCAGTCGGGTGGCGGCAATAGTTGCCGGAATTCCGGCACTTTGCCGCAATCAGTGTCAGTTTGCCGACGCGTGGTCGTTCTGTACACGGGCCAGCATTTCCCGAATATCAATAGCCTGGCCGTGAATAGCCTGACTCTGCGCACTCATCAGATAAACATAGGCGGGCATCAGGGACTCAGCGGTCGGTAAAGTGGCAGGATCTTCTGCAGGGAAGGCGCTGCGGCGCATCTCGGTTCGGGTGGCACCGGGGTTAATGCTGTTTACACGGATACTGGATGTGTTCTCAAGCTCGTCAGCCAGCACCTGCATCAAACCCTCAGTGGCGAATTTGCTGACCGAGTAGGCTCCCCAGTAAGCCCGGCCTTGTCGGCCAACGCTGGACGACGTCATCAGAATTCGGGCATCGGCAGATTGTGCCAGCGCTGGCAGCAATGCCCGGGTCAACAGAAACACGGCGTTGACATTGACCTGCATGATTTTCAGCCAGCTTTCCGGCGGAAAATACTCAATGGGACCCAATGAGCCCAGAATGCTGGCATTGTGCAGCAGTCCGTCCAAAGCTGGAAATTGCTCCTGTATTGACGTGCCCAACTCCTCATAATCAGCGATATCGGCTGTGGCCAGGTCCATGGGGTGGATGATCGGTTCAGGCAATTTTTCGGCCATTATTGCGTCATACACACTTTCCAGTTTCTCCTGGGTCCGTCCCAACAGTATCACGCTGGCACCTGCGCGGGCGTAAGCCATGGCAGCGGCTTTGCCTATGCCGTCGCCAGCGCCGGTGACCATGATCAGTTTGCCTTTGAGTGTGTCAGTCATTTTGTATCCTCTTGCCAGATATAGCGGGAAATGTCATCAGTTGAAGCGGCAATGAAGTCCGCCTGCCAGTCGTCGATGGGTGATTCGGGCGGCAGGTATCCGTATGCAGCGGCGATCGTGGCCATGCCGGCAGCCCGGCCAGCTTCGATATCTCGCGGGTGGTCGCCCACATAAATGCTCGCCTCAGGCTCACAGCCCAGTCGCTTGCAGGCCAGCAGTAATGGCTCCGGATGAGGTTTGCTGTGGCTAACATGATCCGGGCAAATCAACACCGCACAGTTCTCGCTCAGTCCCAATACGCTCAGCAGGGGCTCGCTGTAACGTAACGGTTTATTGGTCACAACACCCCAGGGAATTGCATGGTCACTCAGTCGCAGCAGCAGCGCTTGCATGCGAGGGTAGAGCCGGGCATGACTGGCGTTGATCTGTTGTCCGTACAGATCAAGCAGTGCCTGCAGTCGGATCTCAAATCCGTCATCTTGCGGACTCAGACCAAAGGCCAGTTGAGTCAGAGCACGGGCGCCGCTGGAGACGGTCGCATGGATGGCCTTTGGTGAGGGCGGATTGATATCAAACTGGGCGCACAGCTGATTGATAACGCTGACAAAGTCGGGTGCCGTGTCAATCAGTGTGCCATCCAGATCAAACAGCACGCTGGCGGGCAGGGGGCGTTTGAGCATCATGGTTTGATGTAATGTGCGAGGTAGTTGACTGTTACATCGGCTTCCAGCTTGTACTTGCGAGTCAGCGGGTTGTAGGTCATGCCAATCAACTCGCCCTGTTCCAGCTGCTGATGGCGGCACCAATTTGCCAGTTCTGAAGGTTTGATGAACTTGGCATAGTCATGTGTGCCACGTGGCAGCAGATTCAATACATATTCAGCGCCAACGATGGCGAATAGCCAGGCTTTGGGATTGCGGTTGATGGTGGAGAAAAACAATTGTCCACCCGGCTTCGCCAGGCGCGCGCAGGCGGCAACAACCGCTTCCGGATCGGGCACGTGCTCGAGCATTTCCAGGCAGGTGACAATGTCATACTGCTCCGGCTCCTGTTCCGCCAGCGCCTCAGCGGAAATATTCTCGTAGCGTATGCTGTCCAGGCCACTTTCCAGCTGATGCAGGCGCGCGACTGACAGCGAGGCCTCAGCAAGATCAATAGCCGTGACTTGTGCACCCTGGCGGGCAAGTGCCTCACTGAGGATGCCGCCCCCGCAGCCGATGTCGACACATTTCTGACCGGCCGGATTGATCTTGCGGCTGATAAAACCCATACGCAGGGGGTTGATTTCGTGCAGTGGCCGAAACTCGCTGTTGGGGTCCCACCAGCGGGCGGCCAGCGCCTCAAATTTGCGGATTTCGGCGTCGTCTCGGTTGGTGTGCGTCTGTGTCATGCGAATTCCTGCAGTTTGTTTTGCCATTGGCGGGTGGTTTCTATCAGGCTGCCTGGATCGATGGTGGTTAATTTTCCGTGAGCGAGTAACTGTTTACCATTGACCCAGACGTGTTCAACCTGATCGCTACGGGTGCTATAGGCCAGGTGCGAAGCGGGGTGATACATGGGCAGAGCATTGACCTGATTCATGTTGACAGCAATGACATCAGCCTGTTTGCCAGGTTCCAGAGAACCGGTCAGGTGGTCCAGCCCCATCGCCCGGGCACCATTAATAGTGGCCATCTGCAGCGCATCATGAGCAGGCAGCGCCGCGGCATCCCCGGCGACAGCCTTGGCCAGCATGGCAGCAGTGCTCAGCTCTGCGAACATGTCCAGGTCATTATTACTGGCCGCACCATCGGTGCCCAATGCCACGTTGATGCCTTCTTTACGCAGCGTTTCAACCTGGCAGAAGCCGCTGGCCAGTTTCAGGTTGGACTGCGGGCAGTGCACAATATGTGCACCATTGTCGCGAATAGTGGCAATGTCCTCATTGTCCAGCGCTGTCGCATGCACGCAGATCAGGCGTGGACTGAACAGGCCAATATCCAGCAGCCGTTTGATGGGGCGCACGCCATATTGACGGATTGAATCCTGCACCTCGGTTTCGGTTTCGTGCACATGCATGTGGATGGGGATATCCAGTTCCTCCGCCAGCGGCACAATGCGTCGAAGCGGCTCATCAGAAACCGTATAGGGGGCGTGCGGACCGAAAGCCGTGTGCACCAGTGGCTTGTTGCGCCAGCTGTCGTGTAGTGTCAGGGTTTTACAGATGGCTTCGTTGGCATCAGCTGCCCAGGGAGTTGGAAAGTCTATAATCGGGCAGGCCAGTTGTACCCGCATGCCCGCCTCTGAAGCCGCCCGCGCTGAGGCTTCCGGAAAGAAATACATGTCAGCATAACAGGTCGTGCCGCCGCGCAGCATTTCGGCGATGGCGAGCTGCGTACCGTGATACACAAACTCTTCGCTGACCCAGCGACCTTCCAATGGCCAGATGTGCTTCTCCAGCCAGGTCTGCAGCGGCAGGTCGTCAGCAATACCACGCAGCAGGCTCATGGCAGCATGCCCATGAGTGTTGACCAGACCCGGCATGAGGATGTGATCGTCACACTGCTGCACGGACTCAGCGCTGAAGTGCTGGTTGATCTCCTCTGTTGGCAACAGAGCGACGATGCGGCCATGATGAACGGCCAGAGAGTGATGCTCCAGCACTGATTGCTGCTCATTCATGGGTAATATCCAGCGGGCGTGGATCAACAGGTCGATCCGGGCTGGCGTCTCGGTGGCGGTCATGCGCACTCCTGATCTGGCGGGTTCAGCCCGCGATTATAACGAATTGGGGGCCAAAGCTGCAGCCTGTTATCACTTGGTATTTATCTGTCCGGCAGGTTGGTGTTTGTGGTAGAATCGCGTAATTTTTCCGGACCTACAAAATGGAAAATCTATGACGGAATCTACCAATCAGGTCTTGCCGGTTTCGCTTGAAAGCGAAATGCGTGAGTCCTACCTCGCTTATGCCATGAGCGTTATTGTTGGCCGGGCGTTGCCGGATGTTCGCGATGGTCTGAAGCCGGTTCACCGGCGTGTGCTGTTCGCGATGAATGTGCTCTCCAACGATTACAACAAGCCCTATAAAAAGTCGGCCCGTGTGGTCGGTGACGTGATCGGTAAATATCACCCGCATGGTGATTCAGCGGTTTACGACACCATCGTCCGTATGGCGCAGAACTTCTCTTTGCGTTATCCGCTGGTGGACGGCCAGGGTAACTTCGGCTCGATAGATGGTGACGCGGCCGCCGCCATGCGTTACACCGAGATTCGCATGGCCAAAATTGCCCACGATCTGATGGCCGATCTGGACAAGGAAACGGTTAATTTCTCGGATAACTATGACGGTACCGAGACGATCCCGGATGTGTTCCCAACACAGATCCCGAATCTGCTGGTTAATGGTTCGTCCGGTATCGCCGTGGGCATGGCCACTAATATTCCGCCTCACAATCTGGGCGAGGTTATCGACGCTTGCCTGGCTCTGCTGGATAACGACGATATCACCATCGATGAGCTGATGGAGTATGTCAAAGGCCCGGATTTCCCGACGGCGGCTATCATCAATGGTCGAGCCGGTATTGTCGAGGCCTACAAGACAGGTCGCGGCCGCATTTACATGCGTGCCCGGGCCGAGATCATCGAAGATGAAAAGAGTGGCAAGCAGACCATTATTGTCACTGAGATTCCATACCAGCTGAACAAGGCCCGTCTGGTTGAAAAGATTGCCGAGCTGGTGAAAGAGAAGAAAATTGAGGGCATAACAGAGCTGCGCGATGAGTCCGATAAAGACGGCCTGCGGGTGGTCATCGAGCTGCGCCGCGGCGAGGTGGGCGAGGTCGTACTGAACAACCTCTACGCCCAGACGCAGATGCAGTCAGTGTTCGGTATCAATATGGTGGCGCTGGTTGACGGGCAGCCACGCCTGCTTAATCTGAAAGAGATTCTGCAGTCGTTCATTCGTCACCGCCGCGAAGTAGTGACGCGCCGTACGATTTATCTGCTGCGCAAAGCGCGTGAAAAAGGCCATATCCTGGAAGGTCTGGCTGTCGCGCTGGCTAATATTGATGCCGTTATTCAATTGATCAAGGAGTCGCCCACCTCGGCTGAGGCAAAAGAGAAATTGCTGGCGCGCTCCTGGCAGTCCACCAGTGTGCTGGCCATGCTGGGAGAGGCGGGCGCCGATGCCTGTCGTCCCGAGGAGCTGGCAGAAGAGTTTGGTCTGAAGGGCGATGAGTATTATCTGTCACCGGCCCAGGCTCAGGCGATTCTGGATCTGCGACTGCATCGCCTGACCGGGCTTGAGCACGAAAAGCTTATTAACGATTACAAAGAGTTACTGAAACAAATTGCTGACTTCCTGGAGATTTTGGGCAGTGATGCGCGATTGTTTGAGGTGATGCGCGAAGAGATGAATCTGGTGCGGGCCAACTACGCTGATGAGCGGCGCACCGAGATTGTCGGCTCGCAGCTTGATCTGAGCATGGAAGACCTGATTACCGAAGAAGACCGAGTTGTCACCATCTCCCGAGGCGGTTATGCCAAGTCACAGCCGCTGGCTGACTATCAGGCGCAGCGCCGTGGTGGTATGGGCAAGGCAGCGGCATCTGTTAAAGATGAGGATGTTGTTGAACACCTGCTGATTGCCAGCAGTCATGACACACTGCTGTGTTTCAGCAGCGCCGGCAAAGTGTACTGGATCCGGGTGTTCAACATCCCATTGGCGAGCCGCACTTCCCGTGGCCGGCCCTTGGTGAATATTCTGCCGCTGGAAGAGGGTGAGCGTATCACCAGTATGTTGCCGATTCGTGAATACACCGAAGGCTATTTTATTTTCATGGCTACGGCTCACGGCACGGTGAAGAAAACACCGCTGGAGAACTTCTCACGACCGCGCAGTGTTGGTTTGCGTGCTGTTGAGCTGGATGAAGGCGATACGCTGATTGGTACAGCCCTGACCGACGGTCAGCGTGACATTATGCTGCTGAGCAGCGGCGGTAAAGCGCTGCGCTTCAATGAAGGTGATGTGCGTGCTATGGGTCGGACCGCACGCGGCGTGCGTGGTATTCGGTTGGCTGAAGGACAGCAGATGATCGCCCTGATCATTCCTGAAGAGGGTAAGCAACTGCTGACCGTCAGTGAAAATGGTTATGGCAAGCGCACGGATACAACCGAATTCCCGCAATACGGCCGGGGCGGACAGGGTGTGATCGCCATGCAGACCAGCGAGCGCAATGGTGACCTGGTTGGCGCGGCTCAGGTCAGCGATGGAGATCAGATCATGTTGATCAGTGATCGGGGTACTCTGGTGCGAACTCGTGTTGATGAAGTGCCTGTGCTGAGCCGCAACACCCAGGGTGTACGGCTGATTCGTCTGAAAAACGATGAAAAACTGGTGGGTATAGAGCAGGTTGCAGACCCTGATGATGAAGAGCCGGAAGGTCTGCCGGATGTCGATGCAGAAGACTGATGATGTTATCAGGGTGGCCTTCCTCGGGCCGCCCGGAACGTTTTCGCACGCTGCCGTCGATCGCGCGTTCAGTGAGGACGGCCGTACTCTGGATTATCACAGTGTTGCCAGCATTGATGACGTATTTCTGGATGTGGAAGCCGGGCAGTCAGATTTCGGAGTGGTGCCGGTAGAGAACTCCACGGAGGGAGCAGTCAATACGACCCTGGACTGCCTTATCGATACCTCACTCAGCATCGTTGGTGAGGTGTTTATTCCCATAGAGCACAACCTTTTGCTGCAGCCCGGCGCTGATATGGTCGATGTGCGCCGCATTGTTTCCCACAAGCAATCACTGGGCCAGTGCCGCTTGTGGTTGCGTAGCCACTACCCCGATATTGAATTGCTGGATGTGAGCAGCAACGCTGAGGCGGCAAGACTTGCTGCCGAAGATCCGTCAACAGCCGCCATTGCAGGTTTGAAAGCTGCCGAATTGTATGGCTTGAACGTCGTGGTGGCGGGCATTCAGGACAGGCGCAATAACACCACCCGTTTTCTGACGCTTGCACGTGTGCGTAATACGCAGCCGAGCGGTGCCGACAAGACCTCTATCATCGTGTACGCCGAAAACAAACCTGGCTCCCTGTTTCGCCTGCTTGAGCCGTTTGACCGATTTCAGGTCAGCCTGACCCGGCTTGAGACCCGACCTGCCCGCGATGATATGTGGTCCTATGTATTCTTTATAGATTTCGAGGGGCACAGCGACGATGCAGCAGTTAAACAGGTCTTCAGCCAGTTGACCGAGCGTGTTGTTAAAATCAAGAACCTGGGTTCGTATACTCGTGCATCTTCTTGAAAATAAAACAGTTCTTATAATTGGTCTGGGGCTGATTGGCGGCTCTGTGGCGCGTGGACTGGCGGCCGGTCGACACTGTCGACGCATCCTGGCCTGTGGCCGCGACGAGGGGCCTTTACAGACGGCTTTGCTGGATGGGGTTATCGATGGTTATGCCACTACGCCAGATACATTGGTGCCGGATGCCGATATTATTCTGCTGGCAACACCAACGCTGACTGTTGCCCGTGTGCTGGAGCAGATCAGCGATCTGCTGCGTGCCGATGCGATCGTAACTGACGCGGCAAGTGTCAAAGGCAGCGTGCTCGCCGATGCGCGCCGCATCCTGGGATCAGCCAGCTCACGCTTTGTTGCCGGGCATCCCATTGCCGGATCGGAACAGAGTGGTTATCAGGCCTCCAGAGCCGATCTCTATCAGCAGCGCAAAGTCATTCTGACGCCGGTGGCAGAAAACCAGACAGTGGCAGTTCAGACGGTAATGCAGCTCTGGCAGTGTCTTGGGGCTGATGTACACGCCATGAGTGCCGGACGTCACGACAGGATCCTTGCCGGTACCAGCCATTTGCCGCATTTACTTGCGTTTGCTCTGGTTAACACGCTTGTCGATAAGGTTGGAGAACCCGATCGCCCGCAGCAGGTGTTTGACTATGCGGCTGGTGGCTTCGCCGATTTCAGTCGCATCGCGTCAAGCGATCCGGTGATGTGGCGCGATATATTTCTGGCCAACCGGGAGGCTACGGTGTCTGTGCTGGATGCCTACATGAACTCGTTGACTGACATGAAGCGTCTTTTGCTGCAGGCCGATGGGGTTGCGCTGCAGACCGGGTTCGCGCGCGCCAAATCAGTGAGGGACGATTTTATCCGTCGATTCAGGGCCGGTCAGTCTGCTCTGGATGTCCCTGAGCCTGAGTCATCGCGGCCACTTCGCGTGACGCCGGCAGTCTGTATAAAGGGTGATTGTTGGCTGTCATCCGGGGCAGAAGGTGCCCGTGCAGCCCTGCTGGGTGCTCTGGCTACGGGGCAAAAAACCTTGATCCGTGGCTTTCCGGAGGACAGGCAATCATTGCAGCTTGTGCAAAAGTTGAATGCTGCCGGCACGCCAATCAGTGGCCCTGAGCAGGGTGAGCTATTGGTTTTCGCTGGCGATCAGAAGACAGTGAATCTGTCGCTGGGCGCTGACCCGCTGCTCATCGCGGTCATCGGTCTGGCGGCTTCCTGCCTGCCAGCGTCTTCTGTTGTTATTCGTGACGGGCTGGGTGACGAGGCGGCGCTGAGCGGTTTGCCCGCGCTATGGTCTGAACTTGGCCTGAACCTGTCGGTGCAGGATAACAAAGACCTGCAGATCGCGGCACTGGTGACGACCATGACCGGTGGCACGCGACTGGATGTGCCGGTCGGCAGTCTGTCGCTTGCGGAGAGTCTGGCACTGGTTGCATGGGGGCTGACCGGAGATCAGGAACTTGAAATTGCGTTAGAGACTTCAGAGTGCGCCGCTTTATGGCATCGGCTCCGCCCCTGGCGAGACTCGGGGTTGCAGATCACACTGGCAGATTCGACAACCGTGCAGGTGAAAAGCGGACTCTGGGCAGCAGATGTGCATCAAATTGACTGCGATCACGATACCGAGCTGGCTCTACTGACGGCGGCTCTGGTGGCAACGGGAGCCCATGAGATGACTCTGACTGCTGTCGGAGACCTGGCCGCTCAGTATCCCGGTTTATTGGTCACACTAGGCAGTCTGGGTTTTAAAATCAAGGAACTGGTGTAATGGCAGATACTCCGGTCGTGACTATTGACGGGCCCGGTGGCGCAGGCAAAGGCACTATCAGTCGTCTTGCCGCACAACGGCTGGGCTGGCATTACCTTGACAGTGGTGCATTGTATCGTCTGTTGGCGATGGCGGCGCAACGTCGGCAGATTGCGCTGGATGATGAGCGAGCGCTGGCAGCGTTGGCGCGACAGTTGGATATTCGTTTTGGCACGGGCAATGACGATAGTGTCTGGTGCGACGGCGAAGAGGTGTCTGCGTTTATTCGCACAGAGCAGGCCGGCAGCCATGCATCGCTGGTTGCCGCCATTCCGGCCGTTCGCGAGGCGCTGCTGCAGCGCCAGCGGGACTTTTGTCAGCCTCCCGGACTGGTGGCTGATGGTCGTGATATGGGGACGGTAGTTTTCCCTGAAGCCCCGGTCAAAATTTTTCTGACAGCCTCTGCTGAAGAGCGTGCAGAACGGCGCTATAAGCAGTTGATTGCAAAGGGTATTGATGTTAAGATCGGCGACCTTTTGGCGGATATCCGGGCGCGTGACGAGCGCGATACCCAGCGAGCCGTGGCACCATTACGGCCGGCTGAGGATGCGTACAGTCTTGATACGACTTGTCTGAGTATCTCTCAGGTGCTTGATATTGTTATCAATAAAGTTCAAGAGAGAGTCTGAGTGGCGGCATGACAGCCTCCGGAGTAAGCGTTTAAGAGCAGCCTGATCAGGGATTCCAGCACTGTCCCCGGTCCGGCTTTTAACCATTGGCCCGTGTGTGCTGGTGCACGGTTGAATAGAAGCTGCGTTGACATCGTTATCTGATGATCCCGCGGTGAGATTAATTAACAGGATTTAACATGAGTGAAAGTTTCGCTGAATTATTTGAACAGAGTCTGATTGATGTTGATATGACCCCCGGTGCCATCGTGACCGGCACTATCGTGAACATCGATGCTGACTGGGTAACAGTCCACGCCGGACTGAAGTCCGAAGGGGTTATCCCCAAGAGCCAGTTCCTGGATGAAGATGGCGAATTTACCCTGAATGTGGGTGACACGGTCAAAGTTGCACTGGAAGCCGTTGAAGACGGGTTTGGTGAGACGCGCCTGTCCAGAGAGAAGGCCAAGCGGGCTGAGTCCTGGATGGAACTGGAAGCGGCTTTCGAGAAGAACGAAATCGTCAAAGGTATCATCAATGGCAAGGTCAAGGGTGGCTTCACGGTTGACCTCAACAATATCCGTGCCTTCCTGCCCGGATCACTGGTTGATATTCGTCCGATCCGTGACACAGCGCACCTGGAAGGCCAGCTGCTGGAATTCAAACTGATCAAACTGGACCAGAAGCGCAACAATGTAGTTGTGTCGCGTCGTGCCGTACTGGAAGCGGTCAGCTCTGAGGAGCGTGATGAGCTGCTGGCTACGTTGCAGGAAGGTCTGGTTATCAAGGGTATCGTCAAGAACCTGACTGACTACGGTGCATTCGTGGATCTGGGTGGTGTTGACGGCCTGCTGCACATCACTGACATGTCCTGGAAGCGCATCAAGCATCCGAGCGAAATCGTTAACGTGGGTGATGAGATCAAGGTCAAGGTACTGAAGTACGACCGCGAGCGTAACCGTGTATCTCTGGGTCTGAAGCAGCTGGGCGAAGATCCGTGGGTGGAAATCAAGTCACGTTATCCGGAAAACACTGTCGTCAAGGCGCGTGTGACCAATCTGACCGACTACGGCTGCTTTGCTGAGCTGGAAGAAGGTGTTGAAGGTCTGGTTCACGTCTCTGAAATGGATTGGACCAACAAGAATGTGCATCCGTCCAAGATCGTGCAGCTGGGTGACGAAGTAGACGTGATGATCCTGGATATCGACGAAGAGCGTCGTCGTATTTCTCTGGGCATCAAGCAGTGCTACCAGAATCCGTGGGATCGTTTCGCTGAGCAGTACAATAAGGGCGACAAGATCTCCGGCAGCATCAAGTCCATCACTGACTTCGGTATCTTTATCGGTCTGGAAGGCAACATCGATGGTCTGGTTCACCTGTCTGACATCTCCTGGGATGAAAGCGGTGAAGATGCGGTACGCGAGTACAAAAAGGGTGATGAAATCGAGACAGTCATTCTGTCCATCGACCCGGAGCGTGAGCGCATTTCTCTGGGCATCAAGCAGCTGTCCGAAGATCCGTTTGCCAACTACGTTGGTGAATTCGAGAAAGGCAGCATCGTTAAAGGTACCGTCACAGAAGTTGAAGCCAAGTCTGCAACAGTCGATCTCGGCAACGGTGTGATCGGTTCACTGCGCGCGTCTGAAATCAGCCGTGATAAAGTGGAAGATGCCCGCAATGTGCTTAATGTTGGCGACCAGCTTGATGTGAAGGTGGTCAGTGTTGATCGCAAGAACCGCGTACTGGGTTTATCGGTCAAGGCGATCGAGATTGACGATGAGAAAGCAGCGATCCAGGATCACAAGAATCAGGAAGCACCGGCAGCCGGTCCGACCACGATTGGTGATCTGATCAAAGCGGAAATGGAAAAGAAATAACACCATCAGGGATCTGTTATGACAAAGTCAGAACTTATCGAGAGAATTGCAGCAAAACAGGCACAGCTTTCAGCTAAAGACTGTGAATTTGCGGTAAAAGCGATTATCGAGTACATGTCAGAGGCTTTGTCTGATGGTGGTCGCATTGAAATCCGGGGTTTTGGCAGCTTTTCACTGCACTACCGGGTGCCGAGAATCGGGCGCAACCCGAAGACCGGCACCCCGGTCAGCCTGAGTGGAAAGTATGTTCCGCATTTCAAGCCAGGCAAGGAGCTACGCGATCGTGTCAACAGCACGATGCAGCAGTAACAGCCTGATGTGGCCCGGGGGCGAGCCCCGATGCCAATCTCTGAGTTAGAATAAAGCGGCGGATTCGAAAGAATTTCGCCGTTTTTTTTTGGGAGTGCGCGCTTATGCAAGGATTAAAACGCTGGCTTACGATATTGCTGCTCTTGCTGATAGTGTTGCTGAGCGCTGGTTTCAGCTTGTGGAATACAGTTCCGGTTCCGCTGTCCTTTGGCATTGTCAGTTTTGCAGATCGACCATTGGCCGTATGGGTCATCGCTGCCTTCTGCCTGGGTGGATTATGTGGTCTGGTCCTGGGAGCAGGGGTGGTGCGTGATGTCAGACTGCGCCTGAGGATACGCCGACTGGAGAAAGAGCTGGCCAGTCGTCCCCGTTTTCCGCCCGCGGAACGGGAAATTTGATAAATGAAAAATTGAGTAACAAGGAGAACCGACTGTGAAGGACAGCAACTGTATAATCGTCGCCCTGGATTTTGAAGAAAGACAGCAGGCATTGGATCTTGTCCGTGAACTTGATCCTTCTCAATGCCGTGTCAAAGTCGGTAAGGAGTTGTTTACTCGCTTTGGGCCCGATCTGGTGCGTGAAATTCAGGCGCTGGGATTTGAGATCTTTCTCGACCTCAAGTTTCATGATATTCCCAATACTGTTAACAAGGCCGTGCGCGCTGCGGCTGAGCTTGGTGTCTGGATGCTGACCCTGCATGCATCAGGCGGTGCTGCCATGTTGCAGGCGGCGCGGGATGCCGTGCAGGGCATGGATCACCCCCCGCTGCTTGTTGCTGTCACGGTCTTGACCAGCCTGGAGTCCAGCGATCTGGCTGTGCAGGGCATCGAACGCAGTGTCGAAGAGCAGGTGCAGCGCCTGGCTTCGTTAGCCCAGGGCAACGGTATGGATGGTGTGGTCTGTTCGGCTGCCGAAGCGGTGTCATTGCGTAAACTTTTGAGCGAAAACTTTCTGTTGGTGACGCCCGGTATCCGGCCGACGGGGGCTAATGCCGATGATCAGAAGCGCATTGTAACGCCGGCAGACGCGGTCCAGTCTGGCAGCAATTATCTGGTGATCGGGCGGCCGATCACACGGGCTCGTGATCCGCATCTCAAATTGAGCGAGATTCAGGCAGAAATTTTGGCAAACTGAAATAGGCTGTGCTAGTAAACAGTCAGCACGAACCGACGCATAATTGCCGATGGGTGCTGTCGTGCTGAATGTTTAATGGTTCTCAAGCAAGTTCAATTTAGAGGAAAAGGAGTTTCCCATGCTGAAATCTGATTCGAAAATGGGTCGGTTTGCTCGTTCAACATTGATCGCTTCCGCATTGGCCATTTCGGCCACGCTGTCAGTACCTTTCGCAATAGCAGACGACGATCAGCCAGAAGTGGCTGCCGTCATGGAGGAGCAGGTCAACATCAATACGGCCAATGCTGATATGTTGGCCCTGGCACTCGATGGCGTTGGTATGACGCGTGCGCTGGACATCATTGCCTATCGCGAGGAACATGGTCATTTTAAAACTGTAGATGAACTGGAGCGGGTTCGCGGAATAGGCAAGGCAACTCTGGAGCGTAATCGGCACAAAATTCTCGTGAAAGACGAGTCGGAGTGACAGGAATCACAGACACTGATGCCGAACTGCAGTGCAAGTAAGTTAGAATAGGGGCCTTGCGCCCCTTTTCTTATGGATGATTTATGACGGATCTTACCGGCCCGGAGCCAGCCGGATTGATACTGCTGACAGGGTTTTTGCTAAGTACCGGCGTTTGTGCGCTGCTTGTCAGGTTTGCCCGTCACCGGCTTCTGGATGTGCCGGTTGCGCGCAGCGCTCACAGCCATGCCACACCAAGAGGTGGCGGCATTGCCATTGCTATCAGTCTGTTCCTGATGCTGTCACTGTTTACCCTGAATGGCACACTCAGCGTCTGGCAGTGGTTGATATTGATGTGTGCATCCCCGGTTGCCCTGATCGGATTTCTGGATGATCTGCATGCCTTACCGGTTCGAATACGTCTGCCCCTGCACCTGCTGAACGCAGCACTGGTCTTACTGTTATTGGGTCCGGTGCCAGAGCCGTTTTTCAGTGGCTGGTTAAGCATGCCCGACTGGTTACAAATGCTGATTCTGATCGTTGCACTGGTCTGGTTATTGAATCTTTACAACTTCATGGATGGCATTGATACCCTGGCTGTAGCTCAATGCGTATTCGTGTGTGGCGCGGTCGGTTTAATGCTGTGGTCTCTGGCTGATCCGCTGATGTGGGTTTGTGCCGCTCTGGTGGCAGCCACCCTCGGATTTATGGTGTGGAATATTCCTCCGGCGCGTCTATTTATGGGTGATGTCGGTAGTACCTATCTTGGGTTCATACTAGGCGTGCTGGGTTTAATGACGCACTACTCAGGTGTGTTGTCAGTCTGGGTCTGGGTACTGCTGATGGCGACATTTATTGCCGACACCACCTATACCTTATTGAGACGTGCCCTGGCCGGAGTCTCTGTAACGGAAGGCCACAGCTCACATACCTACCAGCGACTGGCCAGGCGGTGGGGAAATCACTGGAAGGTTACGGCTGCTTTTACAACCGTGAATCTTTGTTGGTCATTACCATTTGCCTGGCTCGCGTTAACATACCCCGAATATGGGGTGGTGCTGGCATTCTCTGGTATAGTACCGTTAATGGCTCTGGCCGCTGCGCTTGGTGCGGGAAAGCAAGGATAGTTAATGAATCTGTATACAGTACCGATTTCGCGGAATGTCAAGCAGGCGCTGCTGATGGTGGCAGATGCGCTGATGCTCGCACTTGCGGCCTGGCTGGCGTTTAACATGCTGGGTATCAGGCTTGAGATGCCGACTGACCAGGCCGTGGTTTATTTCGCTTTGGCCGCTGTGATCAGTGTCGCGGCTTTTTACCGGATTGGTCTTTACCGGGCCTTGCTGCTTTACATGGGGTTACAGTCCGGCTTCATTGTTGTTCAGGGTGTTGCGATTGCAGCCCTGCTGTTTGGCGCAGTTTACTACCTGATACTTGATCCGCCTTCGCCCAATAATGCGATTGTCCCCATATTCTGGATGATCGCTCTGCTGTTTGTCGGTGGTAGTCGATTTATCGCCAAGCTGGCCCTGCAAAGTCTGATTCAGAATTTTCGCCCCAAAGAGCCGGTGATAATTTACGGTGCCGGTAGTTCCGGGATGCAGTTGGTGGCGGCCTTGCTGAACGGTAATCAATACCTGCCGGTGGCCTTTGTAGATGACAGCCGCCATATCATTGGCAGCATTGTGAATGGGGTGCGGGTATATAGTCCGGCATCTTTACCTGATCTGATCAATAATTTTTCTGTGCGGCAGGTTCTGCTGGCCATGCCTTCCGTGACCCACGCGACCCGCAAATCGATTCTTAACAGGCTGGAGCACCTGCCTGTGCACGTCAAAACCGTCCCGGAGCTTTTCGACATGCGTTCGGGAAGATTGCACGTCGACCAGGTGCGCGACATCGATATTGAGGATCTGCTGGGGCGAGACATTGTGCCGCCGGACCCGGAGCTGATGGGTGCCTGTATCAGCGGTCGCTCGGTGATGGTAACCGGGGCAGCCGGTTCCATCGGGTCTGAGTTGTGCCGCCAGATTATTGCTCTTAGACCACAACGGCTGATACTGCTGGACAGCTTTGAGTTTGGTCTTTATGACCTTGAGCTGGAGCTTCAGGGCATGCGCGATTCAAGCGCCGACACCGAAATCGTGGCGATGCTGGGCAATGTATGCAACCGGTCCCTGATGGATGCGGTAATCAATCGATTCAGTATTGAGACGGTCTATCATGTGGCGGCTTATAAGCAAGTTCCCATGGTTGAGAAAAATGTTGTGGAGGGCGTCTACAATAATATCTTTGGCACGGTGGTGGCAGCGCAGGCGGCTCAGGCTGCGGCGGTTCGTGACTTCGTATTGATTTCAACTGACAAGGCCGTGCGTCCGACAAATGTTATGGGGGCAACTAAACGTTTTGCAGAGCAAATACTGCAGGCACTGGCTGCGACTCAGAGTAATACCTGCTTCAGCATGGTGCGCTTTGGCAATGTACTGGGTTCGTCCGGGTCAGTAGTGCCCCTGTTCAGGCGGCAGATAGCAGAGGGCGGGCCGGTTACGGTTACGCACCCGGAAGTAACCCGCTATTTCATGACAGTTGAGGAAGCGGCACAACTGGTTATTCAGGCCGGATCAATGGCCAGTGGCGGGGAGGTGTTTGTGCTGGATATGCATGATCCAATCCGCATTGTTGATCTGGCACGTAAAATGATCCACCTGATGGGTTACGATGTGAAAGACGAAAATGCTCACAGGGGCGACATCGCCATTGAGTATTCTGGTTTGCGACCGGGTGAAAAACTGTTCGAAGAGTTGCTGATTGGGGAATCGGTAACTGGGACAGACCATCCAAAAATAATGCGTGCCGAGGAAGGATTTCTGCCCTGGGAACATCTGCAGCCCATGCTGGATGAGCTGCATCAAGCCTGTCAAAACCTGGACCTTTTGCGTATCAGAGAACTGCTGATTGAGGCAGTTGATGGCTTTGAGCCAATATCGCTGAAGGATGACCCCTTATGGACGGTGCCTGATCAGGTTGTGGAGCTGCCAGCGGTGTCAGGCACGGTGACTGCAAAAGTCAAATCTGCCAAAGTGACACCGCTGCACAAGCGCTCCTGATATCCGGTTTATCTACGTGTGGCGGAAACGATAGTAACCGCTTCAACGGGCACATCCTGATGGCCGCGTCTACTGGTGGTCTGTACACCGGCAATCTGATCCACTACGTCCATACCACTTATAACTTCCCCGAATACCGCGTAACCGAACTCCTGGGGAGAGGTACCGCGTTGATTCAGGAATTCGTTGTCGACAAGATTAATAAAAAACTGACTGGTGGCACTGTCAACGACCTGTGTGCGAGCCATCGCGATGGTGCCCCGGTCATTTCTCAGGGCCGGACGGGCTTCGTTCTTGATGGCCGGGTATCCGGACAGCTCTACAAAATCGCTGTCGTAACCGCCGCCCTGTATCATAAAACCGGGGATAACCCGATGAAAGGTCAGGTTGTCATACAGGCTGTTATCAACATAGCGCAAAAAGTTTTCTACAGATAAAGGTGCTTCTTCGGGCCAAAGTTCAATTTCGATGATGCCCATGCTGGTTTCCATGACCACCACGGGATTGTCGCTGCTTGCAGGCATGGCATCGTCACCGGTCGCACTTTGCATTTCCGCAGGTGCTTCCTGCGCAGTGTCTGTCAACTGTGTTTGCGGATTGGTGTCTTCGCCTGAGCAGGCGCCTAAGGTCAGCATGCTGCCAAACAGCAGGGCCATAAACAGACGTTTGTAGTTGAGTGCAGTCATAGTGTTATCCCGGTTAAAGTCTTGGTTGGATCGAGACGCCGATTATAACCACAGAATTCGTTTAACGTGAACGGCAACAGCGGACACAAATCAATGAGAAAAAACCGGATCAGTCAGGCGGTGTCAGGAAAAGAGGGGCTTTACTGGTGATGAGGGAGGAATTTGGCTGCCCAACCTGGACTCGAACCAGGAACCAAGTGATTAACAGTCACCTACTCTACCATTGAGCTATTGGGCAGTGAAGACGGCCATGTGTGGCCTCAACAGGACGCGTATACTAATGACATTTTTTTTAATGGTCAACCTTTGTTTATAAAGTTTTTGTTGCTGGCTGAGCCCTGATGCAGCTGTGTATACTTACAGCATGAGCATACCATTTACAATGAGGTCCCGTTTCCAGCCGGCCGGTGATCAACCAGATGCCATCCGCTGTTTGATTGAAGGGCTGGAAGAGGGTTTGCACGCTCAGACTCTGCTGGGTGTAACCGGGTCAGGAAAGACTTTCACCATTGCCAACGTGATTGCCAGTACGCAACGTCCTGCGCTGGTCATGGCACCCAACAAGACATTGGCTGCACAGCTCTATGGCGAGTTTTCAGAATTCTTTCCGGACAATGCTGTTGAGTATTTTGTTTCTTATTACGACTACTACCAGCCTGAGGCCTATGTCCCTTCGTCCGATACCTATATTGAAAAGGACGCGTCTATAAACGAGCACATCGAGCAGATGCGTTTGTCGGCTACCAAGGCCCTGCTTGAGCGACGCGATGTCATCGTGGTGGCAACGGTATCGGCCATCTACGGTCTGGGAGATCCCGGCTCATATCTGCAAATGGTGCTGCATCTGGATCGGGGTGATCGGGTTGATCAGCGATACATTCTGCGCCGACTGGCAGATATGCAGTACACCCGCAATGACATGGATCTGCAGCGAGCCACTTATCGTGTTCGTGGCGATGTGATCGATATTTATCCGGCCGATTCTGATGAGCATGCCATTCGTGTAGAGTTGTTCGATGATGAGATTGAGGGTCTGTCTTTTTTTGATCCGCTTACCGGAGAAGTGATCCGCAAAGTGCCGCGTCTCACAATATTTCCCAAATCACACTACGTGACGCCGCGCGAGAAAGTCATGGACGCGCTGGAATTGATCAAGCTGGAGCTTAATGAACGGGTTACACAGCTTGAAAGCAATCATCAACTGATTGAAGCCCAGCGATTGTCCCAGCGCACCCGCTTTGATCTGGAGATGATGAGCGAACTGGGCTATTGCACTGGCATAGAAAATTACTCCAGGTACCTGTCTGGTCGCGATCCGGGCCAGCCGCCACCCACGCTGTTTGATTATCTGCCTCCGGATGCTCTGGTTATTGTTGATGAATCACATGTCTCCGTACCGCAAATCGGTGCTATGTATAAAGGAGATCGTTCACGTAAAGAAACCCTGGTTCAGTATGGCTTTCGACTGCCATCTGCCCTGGATAATCGGCCGCTGCGCTTTGAGGAATGGGAGGCACTGACCTCACAATTGATTTTTGTGTCGGCAACTCCCGGGCCCTATGAAGAGAGTCGTTCGGGTCAGGTTGTGCGGCAGGTGGTACGCCCCACTGGTCTGGTTGATCCGGCTGTAGATATTCGACCGGCTGGCACGCAGGTGGACGATCTGTTGTCAGAAATCAGGTTGGTGGTGGCCAGGCAGGAGCGGGTTCTGGTGACTGTGCTCACCAAGCGCATGGCCGAAGATCTGACGGATTATCTGATGGATCATGACGTACGGGTACGCTACCTGCATTCGGATATCGATACGGTGGAGCGATCGGAAATCATTCGTGATCTGCGGCTGGGGAATTTTGATGTGCTGGTAGGTATTAACCTGTTGCGGGAAGGTCTGGACATTCCTGAAGTGTCACTGGTGGCCATTCTTGATGCCGACAAGGAGGGTTTCCTGCGTTCTGACCGTTCACTGATCCAGACCATGGGGCGAGCTGCGCGCAATGTGCATGGACGTGCCATTCTTTATGCAGATCGCATAACCGGTTCCATGCAACGAGCGATTGACGAGTCGGAGAGGCGGCGCGAGACACAGATTGCATTTAATGAAGCGCATAACATTACGCCGGCCGGGGTCAGCAAAACCATTATGGACGTCATGGAAGGCGCTTACTCCGCTGGAGATGGCTCGACACGCCAGCGCAAGCGTGGCAAAGCGGTGGCGGAGAAGATTGCCAGCTATGGCACTGGCGCGCCCATATTGTCAGATCCCAAACACATTGCCGCTGAAATCACCCGTCTTGAGGCTCGCATGCTGGAGCTTGCCCGTAATCTGGAGTTCGAGGAAGCCGCCGTGCTGCGCGATCAGGTGCATCTGTTGAAGAAACAGCTGTTGCAGGCTGGGTAAAAGGCCCCTATAATCGCACTCCTTTGGCGGCCCCCCGCGCCAGAATGGAGAGGCCCCGCGCCGGGATGGAAAGGCGTTAGTAGTAAAGCAATGGCAAAAGCTGTTGCAGCAGCAGGCGCGTAGCTCAGTTGGTTAGAGCGCTACCTTGACATGGTAGAGGTCACCAGTTCGAATCTGGTCGTGCCTACCACTCCTCTGCGGGTGCCACATCGTAAACCGGACTCTGAAACTTTCTTTCCTATGCCAGTAATTACTCTTCCCGACGGTAGTCAGCGCAGCTTCGATCAGGCTGTGACAGTAGCCCAGGTGGCTGAATCCATTGGTGCCGGCCTGGCCAAGGCCGCGCTTGCCGGCCGGGTCAACGGTTCGCTGGTAGATACCTCTTACCGCATTGATGTGGATACAGACCTTGCCATTGTGACTGATCGTGATGATGAAGGTCTGGAGATCATTCGACACTCGTGTGCGCATTTGATGGCACAGGCGGTTCAGCGATTGTTTCCCGAGGCGCAGGTTACTATCGGGCCGGTCATCGAAGACGGCTTTTTCTACGATTTCGCCTTTGAGCGTGCCTTTACGCCTGAAGATCTGGAACAAATCGAAAAAGCCATGTCAGACATCGTCAAGGAGAACCTTCCGGTCAGCCGCGAGGTCATGAGCCGTGACGACGCAATCGCCATGTTTGAGGAGATGGGCGAAAAGTACAAGGTCCAGATCATCAGGGATATCCCGGGTGATGAAGAGCTGTCTTTTTATCGTCAGGGCGATTTTATTGACTTGTGTCGTGGGCCGCATGTGCCCAACACCGGCAAGTTCAAAGCCTTCAAACTGACATCAGTAGCGGGTGCCTACTGGCGCGGCGATTCCAATAATGAAATGCTGCAGCGCATTTATGGCACTGCCTGGCCGGATAAAAAGCAGCTGGCTGATTATCTGTTTCGCCTGGAAGAGCAGCAGAAACGCGACCACCGCAAGATTGGCAAAAAGCTGGACCTGTTCCACTTTCAGGAAGAAGCACCGGGCATGGTGTTCTGGCATCCGAAAGGCTGGACCATTTACCAGGAAATCCAGCACTACATGCAGAAGCTGCAGAATGAACACGGTTATCAGGAAATCCGCACGCCGCAGCTGGTTGACTATACTCTGTGGGAGAAGTCAGGCCATGCGGATAAGTTTGCCGACGAAATGTTCAGTGTTGAGTCGGAAACCCGCATGTATGCCATCAAACCCATGAATTGCCCCTGCCATGTGCAGGTGTTTAATCAGGGTCTGAAAAGTTACCGTGACCTGCCTTTACGTTTGGCGGAATTTGGTTCCTGCCATCGTTTCGAGCCGTCAGGCTCCATGCACGGTTTGATGCGTGTGCGCAGTTTTACCCAGGACGACGCGCATATTTTCTGTGCTGAAGATGATATCCAGAGCGAAGTGGCGGCCTTTATGGAGCTGCTGTTTGGTGTGTATCGCGATTTTGGGTTCGACGACATCATTTTGCGTCTTTCTACACGCCCGGAAAAGCGCGTTGGCAGTGACGAGATCTGGGATCGGGCGGAGGAGGCTCTGCGCCAGGCGCTGGATAACAGTGGTCTCAAGTGGGAGCTGTTGCCGGGTGAGGGTGCTTTTTATGGTCCCAAGATTGAGTTTTCATTAAAAGACTGTATGGGTCGGGTGCAGCAGTGCGGCACGATTCAGGTGGATTTCTCAATGCCGGATCGTTTGGGTGCGCAGTACGTGGCGGAAGATGGCAGCCGAAAAGTGCCAGTCATGTTGCACCGGGCCATTCTCGGTTCGTTTGAACGATTCATTGGTGTATTGATCGAACATTACGCCGGCGCGCTGCCAGTGTGGCTGGCGCCCGAGCAGGCCGTGATTCTCAATATTACCGACAAACAGGCTGAATATTGTGAAAAAGTACGTAAAATACTGGCAGAAAAGGGTTTTCGTGTCAGTGCGGACTTGAGAAATGAGAAGATCGGCTTTAAAATCCGCGAGCACACTATTCAGAAAGTGCCATTTATGCTGGTAGTCGGCGATCGGGAGATGGAAAATAACCGGATTGCTGTGCGTACCCGTGAAGGTGAAGACCTCGGAGTCATGACAATTGAGGCATTTGCCGAGCATATGGCTGCCGCTGTTGCCCGGTTCGGGCGCACTGGCGCTGAATGAGGAATTTTTACAGGAGAGAAGACGCTGTCAAATATGAAGAGTAGTTCCAGGAAACCGGTCATCAATGAAAATATCGACGCCACGGAAGTGCGTCTGGTTCTCGCCGATGGTGAGCAAAAAGGCATTGTGACCATAGAAGAGGCCCGCGCCGAAGCGGCGGAGGCTAAACTGGACCTGGTGTTGATCGCGCCGGACGCAGAGCCTCCGGTCTGCAAGATCATGGACTACGGCAAGCATATCTTCGATATCAAGAAGCAAAAGGCTGCCAGTAAAAAGAAACAGCGTAAGACTCAACTGAAAGAAATAAAGTTTCGACCAGGGACGGAAGAGGGAGATTATCAGGTAAAACTACGCAACCTGATACGTTTCCTGACTGATGGGGACAAGGCCAAGGTATCACTTCGGTACCGCGGCCGGGAAATGGCCCATCAGCATCTTGGATTGGAGTTGCTGAACCGTATCCGCAAAGATCTTGAGGAATACGGTGTGGTTGAACAAGAGCCCAAGATGGAAGGTCGTCAGGCCGTTATGGTTCTGGCGCCGACGAAAAAGAAGAAATCCTGATCGGTTTCAGGATTTTATTTATCTTAACCTGTATCGCCAGTGATGGCTGATAAATGCGGAGTTGCAGTAATGAGCAAGATGAAGACCCATAGCGGTGCTTCCAAGCGCTTCAAAAAGACAGCCTCTGGCTGGAAGTGCAAAAGCGCCAACAAGAGCCATATCCTGACCAAAATGACCACCAAGCGCAAACGTCATCTGCGCGGCACATCGCTGGTATCTGCCTGCGACAAGCCGTTGATCGATCGTATGCTGCGTAAAGTGTAACCCCAGCGGATTTAGGAGACTGATATGGCCCGAGTTAAACGTGGCGTAACGGCGCGTCGCCGTCACAAAAAAATTCTGAAGCAGGCTAAGGGTTATTATGGTGCCCGTAGTCGTGTCTATCGCGTAGCGTTCCAGGCGGTTATCAAAGCCGGCCAGTACGCCTACCGTGACCGTCGTGCGAAAAAGCGTGTATTCCGCTCGCTGTGGATTACCCGTATCAACGCACAGGCTCGTGCGAACGGAATGACCTACAGCCAGATGATTGCTGGCTTGAAGAAAGCTAATATTGCCGTGGATCGTCGTGTAATGGCCGATCTGGCTGTGCATGACAAGGCAGCGTTTGCTGCACTGGTCAATCAGGCTAAAGCAGCCCTGGCATAAGTCCACAACGCGGTAATTTTCCTGCAGAGCCGGTTCGGGATCAATGTGCCCGTGCCGGCTTTGTACATTCATGGCATAGCGGAATAATCCATGACAGAAACAGATACGCTTTTACAGACGGCACTGCAGGCTGTGCACGGCAGTACCGATGAACGCGCCCTGGATCAGCTTCGGGTGGACTACCTGGGTAAAAAGGGGCGGCTGACGGAATTGTTGAAGGGTCTTGGCGGATTGCCCGCCGATGAGCGACCTGCCGCCGGCGAGCGCATTAATCAGGCCAAGCGACAGGTACAGCAGGCTATTGAAGAGCGCCGCCAGATATTGGTAGAGCAAGCGCTGGCGGAGCAACTGGCGGCTGAGACCGTTGATGTAACACTGCCCGGTCGTCGTCAGAGCGAGGGCGGTCTGCACCCGGTCAGTCGGACTATCGAGCGTATTCAGCAACTGTTTCAGTCGGCCGGCTACAGCGTTGCGGAAGGTCCGGAGATCGAAGACGACTACCATAACTTTGAAGCCTTGAACATTCCTGGCCATCACCCGGCCCGTGCCATGCATGACACGTTTTATGTGGAAGGCTCAGCAGCGGCCGGAGCTGGCTTGTCCTGGGTTCTGCGCACTCACACTTCACCGGTTCAGGTGAGAGTCATGGAGCAGGGTGAGCCGCCTTTTCGTATGATCTGTCCCGGCCGTGTGTATCGCTGCGACTCAGATCTCACGCACACGCCCATGTTCCATCAGGTAGAGGGGCTGCTGATCGATGAAGATGTCAGTTTCTCTGACCTGAAAGGGACGCTTGAGGAGTTCCTGCGGGCATTTTTTGAGGCTGATCTGGCTGTGCGCTTCCGGCCATCTTACTTTCCCTTCACTGAGCCATCTGCTGAGGTAGATATGAGCTGTGTGATGTGTGAAGGCAAGGGCTGCCGTGTTTGCAAACAGACCGGTTGGCTGGAGGTGCTGGGTTGCGGCATGGTACATCCGCGAGTGCTGGAAATGTCCGGTATCGACAGTGAGCGCTATCGGGGTTTTGCCTTCGGCATGGGAGTAGAGCGATTGGCGATGCTGCGATATGGCGTCAATGATCTGCGGCTGTTTTTCGAAAATGACCTGAAATTTCTTCGGCAATTCAATTGATTGCAGGATTTTTAGAAAGCTGTTTGTAAGAGCTGATAATTATGATTTTCACAAAACAATGGATACGCGAGTGGCTGGATCTGCCATTGGACCCCGATGCCCTGGTACACCAGCTGACAATGGCTGGCCTGGAAGTCGATGCCAGTGAGGCGGTGGCTGCCGACTTCAGCGGTATTGTTGTTGCCGAGGTACAGGATGTTCAGCCTCACCCCGATGCTGACAAGCTCCGTGTCTGTCAGGTTAATGATGGCAGCCAGATCCACCAGGTGGTGTGTGGTGCGCCTAATGTGGTGACCGGCATGCGTGTTCCCTATGCCACCATTGGCGCACAGTTGCCGGGCAAAGATGGTAAGACTTTCGCGATCAAAAAGGCGCGCCTGCGTGGTGTCGAATCTCACGGGATGCTGTGTTCTGCCGAGGAACTGGGCATGGCTGAATCTTCCGATGGTCTGCTGCCGCTGCCTGCCGATGCGCCTGTGGGGGAGAACGTCCGGGATTACCTGCAGCTCGATGACATCTATTTCGAGCTGGATCTGACGCCCAATCGAGGTGACTGCCTGAGTATCCGCGGGCTGGCACGGGAGATAGCTACGCTGAATAATCAGCCCTTCAAGGAAATCATCAACAGTAACGTCCCGGCACAGATTGACGATACCTTCCCGGTTCGCATCGATGCGCCGGACGCCTGTACTCGTTACCTTGGGCGAGTCATTCGTGATGTGGATGTCAGTGCGACTACTCCGCTCTGGATGCAGGAAAAGCTTCGCCGCTGCGGCCTGCGCAGCATTGATCCGGTGGTGGATGTCACCAACTACGTACTGCTGGAACTGGGGCAGCCCATGCATGCCTTTGATCTGGAGCGTCTGCAGGACGGCATTGTGGTCCGTATGGCCGACGGTCAGGAGCAGATCACATTGCTGGACGGCAAGGTTGTGCAGCCGGATACCGATACCTTGCTGATCACTGATAGCACTGGCCCTCTGGCGCTGGCCGGAATCATGGGCGGCGAGCATAGCGGTGTCAGCGAACAGACCCGCCATGTGTTTCTGGAGTGCGCCTGTTTCGATGCGCTGGCAGTTGCCGGGCGGGCCCGGCGCTATGGTCTTCATACTGATTCTTCACATCGCTACGAACGCGGTGTTGATTACAATCTGCAGACTCTGGCAATCGAACGCGCAACTGAATTGTTAATTTCCGTTGCCGGTGGCAAACCGGGTCCCGTAACAGTCAACAACGGTCAGGTGCCTTCTGCCCGCGAGATCAGTCTGCGTCCTGACAGGTTGGCCAAAGTATTGGGCATGTCACTTGAAGATGATGAAATAATCAACATACTTAACGGCTTAGGTGTGACTCTTGTAAGTCGTTCCGAAAACGAGTTGATTTTTGACATTCCCTCGTTCCGCTTCGACCTGAGCATCGAGGCTGACCTGATTGAAGAGGTTGCCCGGGTGTATGGCTACGAGCGACTGCCGGTCACTCGTCCGGGTATGCGCATGCGTATTCCCGAGACCAGCGAGACGCAGGTGCCGCTGTCACGTCTGCGTGAGCGGCTGGTCGCGGCGGGTTACCAGCAAGTTATTACCTACAGTTTTGTTGAACCGGGTCTGCAGCAGCTGATTCAGCCTGAACCGGCTGCAGTTGCTCTGCAGAATCCGATCTCTGCAGATATGGCGGTCATGCGCACCAGTCTCTGGCCAGGTCTGCTGTCCACCTTGCAGCGCAATGTTAATCGTCAACAGCATCGCGTGCGTCTGTTTGAAACCGGGCAGGTGTTTCTGGATGACGGGCAGTCCATCAAGCAGCCGGAACGGCTGGCTGGGCTGATGTATGGCAGCCGCTTTCCGAAAGACTGGTCGCATGCTCGCGAGCCGCTGGATTTTTACGATTTGAAAGGTGATGTGGAAGCCGTATTGTCGGTCGGTGGTGCGCTGTTGCGCTGCCGTTTTGAACCTGGCAATCATCCGGCCCTGCACGCCGGCCAGTGTGCCCGGATCATTCTGGACGGCCAGCTTGTGGGGCATATGGGTACACTTGATCCACGCCTGCAGCGGCAGCTGGATCTGAACGACAAAGTGTTTCTGTTCGAGCTGGATCTGGCGGCAGTCTCCAGAGCGCCCGTCCCGGCGTTTGAGCCCTTGTCGCGTTATCCCGAGGTTGGCCGTGATCTGGCGCTGGTAGTTGATAGACAGTTGCCGGTTGGTGAGATTGAGGCCTGTTTACGCGAGCTGGCCGGGGAATATCTGATTGATATGCGAATATTTGATGTTTATCAAGGCGATAAGCTTGATAATGATAAAAAAAGTGTTGCAATAGGCTTGACCTGGCAACATCCTTCGCGCACTCTAGATGACTCTGATATCAATGTGATAATTGATCGTTGTGTCAAAGGCCTGCAAGACAAATTTAATGCAAGTTTAAGGAATTGAGCATGGAGAAAGGGGCGCTGACAAAAGCAGAAATGGCGGAACGTCTGTTTGACGAATTAGGTGTCAACAAACGCGAGGCCAAAGAGCTGGTTGAGCTTTTTTTCGAGGAGATTCGTCTTGCTCTGGAGAGTAATGAGCAGGTTAAACTCTCTGGTTTTGGCAACTTTGACCTGCGGGATAAAAAGCAGCGTCCGGGCCGGAATCCAAAAACCGGTGAAGAGATCCCCATCAAGGCGCGTCGTGTTGTGACATTCCGTCCTGGCCAGAAGCTGAAGGCGCGGGTAGAAAAATATGCCGGAAGCCAGTAGTCAGGCCCAGGATCTGCCACCGATTCCTTCCAAACGCTACTTCACCATTGGCGAGGTGGGGGAGTTGTGCACGGTCAAGCCGCATGTGCTGCGTTATTGGGAACAGGAGTTCCCGCAGCTTAAGCCAGTCAAGCGACGAGGCAATCGTCGCTATTATCAGCGTGAAGATGTCCTGCTGATCCGTCAGATCAAATCCCTGTTGTACGATCAGGGCTTCACGATTGGCGGTGCCCGTCAGCAGATGAGCGGGCAGCACAGCCAACCCTCCGGTGCTGCAGTTGAAAAAGCCGAACTCAGGGAGATGATCAGGGCGCTGGAGGAAGCTATCGCTCTGCTCTGATTACTTTGTTAGCGAGACTGCTACATGTTGTTTCGAGCGATTGCTCTAAATGTTTTTCCGCTTTTCACAAATTTCATCTTTACATCATCATCTCGAATGATATATTGCATTCGCGGCAGCGATTACATGTTGCCGTTTCTTAAGCAGTAAAAATAAAAAGAAGCATGTCACTGTTTGAGGCTTGTTGTTGGCTACCAGGTTTCGGGAGAGGCCTGGGTTGGCTATTGTCTCAGCATCGACGACTCTTTGTTTCAAATAATAATTATCAAGAGGTTCGTAGATGAAGTTTGTTAATGAAACTACCCACAAGCCCGTCCGTAAGCTGTTGTACGTTGCAATTGCCAGTAGTCTGATGCTACCGGCTGGCTCAGCGATTGCCCAGCAGACACCCGAAGTTGAAGAAGTTGTAGTAACTGGTTCCTTCATTCGTCGCTCTGAGGGATTCCAGGCGGCTTCACCGATTCTGCAAGTCACTGCAGAAGACATCGCTGTGGAAGGCACACCCAATATGGGTGACGTGATCCATAACCTGAGTTTCAACCAGGGTTCCACCATTACCCAAAACTCATTGACAGGTGCCTCCAGCACTGCCACATCAATTAACCTGCGCGGCCTTGGATCAGGCGCAACGTTGAATCTGGTTGATGGCATGCGTGTGATAGGCACAAACGTGAACACATTCTTGCCCCAGATCGCCATCGCCCGCATGGACATCGTTACTGATGGTGCAGCCGCACTCTATGGCTCCCAGGCCGTGGCAGGGGTTGTCAACTTCGTGCCGCGCAAATCTTACGACGGTGTGCGGCTGGAAGCTTATCGCCAGGGTGATGATCGCGGCGACTATACCGACGATCAGTTCAGCCTGCTGGCCGGTACTGAATGGAATGGCATAGACCTGGTAGTGGCTGGTGAATACCGCACCAATGGTCGTTTGAAAATGATCGATCGTCCCGACAACTTTAATGCCGGACTGACCTCATCCAGCACGCCTAACCCGGGTCGCTACCGCGTGCCCGTGCGTGATGCCAGTGGCAACCTGACCGGCGCATATCGCACAATTTCTGATCCGAACTGTGGCGGTACCCGCGAAGATCCGACCCAGATGGGCAACAACCCTAATGGCTTCACATTTGGTGGACAGTGCTGGTATGACTTTGGTGAGTTCTGGGATTTTCGGGCGGCGCAGGATACTGCACAGGCATTTGCCAGCGCCCAGTATGATGTCAGCTCTGATTTGACTCTGTCTGCGCAGTGGGGATTGTTCAAACGCTGGTCATATAACCGTGGTTCGCCCTCTAACCCGGGTGGACGTGTGGGTGAGCTGCCGCCGGTTCGCGGAGAAATTCCGGGCAACCCGTTCCCGGCGCGTGATGCCAATGGCAACCAGCTCTATGCCGTTGATGCCAATGGTGACGGCGTGCCGGATCGTGATGGTAATGGCAACGTGATACGTGCAGCCGATGCAAACAGCGGCATTCCATTTAATGAGGATGTGTTGTTCGCATCCTGGCGTCCCTGGGGTAAACACGGTACTTTGCCGTCTCAACTGGGACCAGATGGTGCAACTGTAGGCGCCGGTGAGATTGGTGGCTGGCGCACAGCGCTGCGTGCCGACTTCACTGTACCCGTCCTGGAAGGCTGGGAAGGCTCCGCGACTTATATGTACACACGTCACACAGACCGAAGTCTCGCCAATAACTTCAGTCTGAGTGCTCTGACCGACGGATTGAATTGCGATGTGGCGAATGATCGGGCATCGTGTTTCAATCCATTTGTGTCCACTGACCCGTCTACATTGAACACCCAGGAAGTTGCTGATTCAACCTACCTGCAGAACCGCGTCAACGATGTGGACTCCCTGCAGACCTTTGATCTGGTCATAAACGGCGTGATTGCGCCCGGTGGTTTCGAGTTGCCCGGTGGCCAGATCGGCGCGGCATTTGGTTACCAATATCGGGAAGATCGCTTTGACAACACCCCAAGTCTGCACAGCCTGACTGGTGATGTGTTTATCGGTACGCAACTGTTCCCGGTCCGCGATGGACGTACAGTAGATGCTTACTTTGCGGAACTGTCGCTGCCGATTCTGGATAACCTGGAAGCACAGGTCGCGGTCCGTGATGAGTCTTACAGCACGGGCCAGTCCTCTACTGATCCCAAGTACGGTCTGGTTTATATCCCGACTGACTGGCTGACTCTTCGGGCAACAAAAGGCACCTCATTTATTGCACCGTCATTGAACCAGCTCAATGCTCCTCAGTCCTGTGGTCTGACCAACGTAGCTGACCCCTTTACAACATTCGCTGCATTTACTGCGAACTGTTCACAGGGTAACCCGAACCTGGTGCCGGAATCGGCTGATACCCAGTCTTTTGGTATCACCATCGATCCTATTGATGGCTTGAGCATCAGTGTAGATTGGAGCGAGACGGACTTCGTCGACCGAATCATCAGCTCAACAACGGCTGATATTCTGGCTGCCGATTTCTTTAACTTCCAGCAACAGACCGGGTTCTCGGGCCCTGGACTGCCGACACTGGCTCAGGTAGCTGCCTGGAACGCCAATCCGGCGTCGGATAAGCGCATTCAGCGTGATCCGAACAATATGGCCCAGATTGATCGCATCATCAGCAGTTCCAGCAACGCTTCAAAGATGCTGGTCAAGGCTATCGATCTGAAGACCTCCTATCAGTTTGATGTCAGAGACTGGGGCACCTTTACGGTAGGTCTGGATGCCACTTATGTGGATAGCTATACCTATCAGTTGTCACCTGAGCGGCCGGTTGTTGAGGCAAAAGGATTGCAGAACAACCTGACTGGTGCGGTACCACCCATGCCGGAATGGAAGGCTAACGCCCGTTTGGGCTGGTCTCGTGGTAACCACAGCGCTAACGTGCTGGTTCGATACATTGATGACATGGTGTTTGATGCCAGCAAGTTCTCATTCCAGCGGCTTCTGCCGTTCAGCAATTACCGCGAGGTAGACACACTGCGTGCTTCAACCATCACCGACGCCAGCTACAACTACCGCGGTGTAGAGGCGCTGGGTGGTGAGTTCTCCTTCACCATTGGTGCCCGTAACCTGTTCGATCGTTTGCCTCAGAAAGTGCCCATGCTCGGTGGTATGGAGTCCATTCTGTATGATCCGACAGGACGTATGGTATATGGTCGCGTTACATTTGACATGTAATGTGTATGCAGTTGTATAGGCAGCTGTAATCAATACAGTAAAAAGGCGGCCTGTTCCCCCCGGGCCGCCTTTTTCTGTTTAAGAGTTCTGTTTAAGAACGCTTTTATCGGTACATCTACTTGCATGCCGGCGCAGGGCAAGTATAATGCCGCTCTGGCTTTTCGGGGCGTAGCGCAGTCTGGTAGCGCACCACACTGGGGGTGTGGGGGTCGCAGGTTCAAATCCTGCCGTTCCGACCAATTTCTTTATGTAAAACAGCGACTCAGGTCGCTGTTTTGCTTTCTGCGGTTCCTTGTTTCAGAGGTGCGGGTTCACCACAATGATTCAACTTGGCAAACGCTACACCCTGCGAGTTTCCGAATTGTCCGATATGGGCGCCTATGTGGATGCGGGAAATCTCGGCAAGGTTTTGTTACCGCGCCGGCACCTGCCGGCGTCACTGACAGTCGGCGCGGAAATCAGTGTGTTTCTTTATCTGGACAGTGATGACCGATTGATCGCCACTACCCGTATTCCCCTGGCCATGGTGGGTGAGTTTGCCTTTTTAACGGTAGTGGATGTCAATAACGCCGGTGCGTTTCTGGATTGGGGGCTGGAGAAGGACCTGCTGGTTCCATATCCCGAACAACACAAACCCATGAAGGTCGGCCAGTCCTGTCTGGTTTATTTGTACGTCGACCGGGTACATGGGCGGATTGTCGCATCTTCCAAAATTGACAAATTCCTGGATGATGATCGGCCGCATCGATTCCGGGCTGGTCAGGCCGTGTCTCTCACTATAGCTAACAGCACAGATCTGGGTTACAAGGCTATCATCAATCACAGTCATTGGGGCTTGCTGCATAAATCTGACGTCAATCAGCGATTGAGTTTTGGTCAGAGTCTCAGGGGTTATATCAAGCATGTGCGCCCCGATGGCAAGATCGATCTGAGTTTGCAGAGTCGGGATGACAGGCTCGACAAAAACGCTGAGACTATCATGCGATATCTGCGTCAACAGGATGGATTTGCACCGCTGCACGACAAATCAGATCCGAAATTGATAGAGCAGACACTGGGCATGAGCAAGGCGGCTTTCAAGAAATGCATCGGCCGCCTGTACAAGGATGGCCTTATTGATCTGAGTGCTGACGGTATCCGAATTTTATAGATCTTCGACATGCCCGCATTCAAGAGATGAGCGGGCTGGGCGGTATTGAATCTGCTTGTGCACTTGGCGTTGATGTGTGTTACAGCGTACACTCGTGCTGATTATAATCATTAAAAGCCCGATTCTGCTATGACGCCAGACTCTCATCTACACAACTTGCTGGTAGCTGAAACGCCGCAGGTGGAAAAAAACTTCCGGGCCGGCGAAATTATCATGCGCCAGGGCGAGCCTGGTGAGATTGCCTACTTTATCCAGCAAGGTCAGGTTCAGGTGCTGGTGCGCCTGGCGGATGGCAGCGAGGTTGAAGTGGCCCGTCGCAGCGCTGGCAGTCTGATTGGCGAAATGGCAATTGTTGACGGTGGGCCTCGCAGCGCATCGATCATCGCTCTGCAGGACTGCTGTCTGCTGGAAATCAGTCGTTCAGAGTTTAGTAAGGCGCTTACGCACGCCAATCCCATTGTTGGTCTGGTTACCCGACTGATCCTGATGCGGTATCGCAATATCCTGCAGCGTTCAGCCTCACTGGGCGAACTTGATCCCGCGTCGGTAGCCCTGGAGCGGGAAGAGCATGCCCACGCCGAGCAGAGCAAAGTCCTGGATGCCGTTCGACTGTCAAACGAATTTCGGGTTGCGCTCGCCGATTCGCAACTGTTTCTTGAATACCAGCCTTTTGTGGAATTAAGCAGTGGTACGGTGATTGGGTTTGAGGCGTTGCTGCGCTGGAATCATCCAGTGCATGGCCGTATGCCACCGGATCAGTTTATCCCTCTTATAGAGGAAACCGGTCAGATAATAGCGGCGACACGCTGGGTATTTCGTGAGGCCTGCGGAGCCTTGTTGCGAATGCAGCAAGCGGCAGGCAATAACGATCTTTTTATGAGCATTAATTTTTCGGCGCAGGATTTTGATGAGCCGGAATTTGTCACATCGCTTTGCAATGTCGCCGAACAGGAAGGCATTGAGCCCCGCAATATTCATCTTGAGATAACCGAGCGCTTATTGCTGCGTCAGGCGAGCCATGTCAGCGAGACGCTCAAACTGTGTCGGGATAAGGGCATGGAAGTGTCAATTGATGATTTTGGTACCGGCTACTCATCTTTGAGTTACCTGCACCGCTACCCCATCAGCACACTTAAAATTGATAAGAGTTTTATCAGTAACATGAGTAGTGATGACGGTGCGCTGGGACTTGTTCGATCTATTATGTCGATCAGTGACAACCTGGGTTTATCGATAATTGCCGAGGGTGTGGAGAACGACCAGCAAGTCAGTATGCTGCGCTCTTTACGCTGCCACGTAGCTCAAGGATTCTATTTCTCCAGGCCTCTTGCTGAGTCAGATGCCATAAGCCTGCTGAACGGGGTGCACATTGATGCGTGACCTTCTCTCTGAGTGGTTCATGAATAGTTCACTACGTGAATTCAGTACAGAAATGCTACGCAGTATCCCGGGACTGCCACCTATATTGCAGACTATTCATTTATTGGGGCTGGTGATGCTCATGGCATCAGTTGTCATGATTTGCCTGCGGGTACTGAATATAGCCGCCCGTCGTCAACAACTGCAGGAGCTTGGATTGCGATTGCAGCCCTGGTTCTATTGGAGCCTGCCGGTCATGCTGTTCAGTGCCTTGCCATTTTTTTTGGCACGCCCGCAGCGTTATATCTACAACCCCATTTTTGCGATCAAACTGGTTGCCTTGCTTGTGGCGCTTCTCGCCAGCATCAGCCTTCTGCGCCATTTACGGCGGCTGTCTTCTGAGGCGCCGGGTATCACAGCCCGACTGATGGCGGTGTGCGCGTTGCTGTCGTGGTTGTTGACGGCGCTGGCAGGACGCTGGATTGCCTATGTTGATTACATATTCTGGGCAGGGTGAAGGCTTATGCTGCAAAGTGAATTCTGGTTGAATCTTGAGTATCTTTGGCTGTCTGAGCAAATAGGGGCTACCTGGTTGTTTCCGCTCTTCAACTCGCTGCACGTGATTGGCATTACCTTCATGCTGGGCTCTCTGTTGATGGTGGACCTGCGCCTGTGTGGTCTGGCGGCTCGAATATACAGTCTGCAGATGCTGACGCGTGATTTTTTGCCCTGGGTCTGGGGCGCTTTTGTGATCTCGGTGGTCACGGGTCTTGGTCTGTTTATTACCCGGGCGAGTGCGCATGTACTGAATATTGCTTTTCAGTGGAAGATGATTTTGATGTTGCTGGCGGGTATCAATATGGTGCTGCTGCATTTTATGCTGCGTCGTTATCGCAATGCTCAGCAAGCTGAAACATTGCCTGTATCCGTTCGGGTGGCGGGCTTTGCCTCATTGCTGCTATGGGCTGGTGTCATGTTGTCGGGTCGCTGGGTGGGACATATCATCTGACTGATCGTTACAAGCCTGAGAAATAAGTGATCTGCAAAAAAAGGAGAAAGAAAGTGGGCGAAGCATACATAGTGGGCGCGGTGCGTACAGCCTGTGGGCGACGAAATGGCCGGCTCAGCAAAATTCATCCCATCGACCTGGGCGCGGCCGTGGTTGATGAATTGTTGGATAGAAGTGCCGTACCGGTAATGGCGGTTGACGACGTGATATTTGGTTGTGTCAGTCAAATTGGCGCACAGGCGGGTAATCTTGGACGTAATGTAGTCCTTGCGTCCCGGCTGGATATTTCGGTGCCAGGTGTCACAGTAGATAGACAGTGCGGCTCTTCCTTGCAGGCCATTCACTTTGGTGCGCAGGCGGTGATGTCGGAAACCCAGGATCTGGTGATTTGTGGCGGTGTTGAAAGCATGAGCCTGGTTCCGATCGGTTCGAATATAAATGACTCCTTATCGTTGGGGCGCGGCGTGCCGCGCGGTGAAAGAATTGATGAGCTGTACCCAGGTATAGAATTCAGCCAATTCTCCGGCGCTGAATTGCTGGCACAAAAATACCATATCAGCCGTAATGAGCTGGACAAATTTGGTGTGTTGAGCCACCAGCGCGCGGCTCAGGCGACCCAGAATGGATATTTTCATCGCGAAATCGTGCCGGTAGAAATTACGACTGAGGATGGGAGCCTTGAAACGCATACTGTTGATGAAGGTATCCGTTACGATGCCAATCTTGAGTCAATGCAAGGCCTGAAAACGCTGTTTGAAGGAGGCGTGATTACAGCGGGCACTGCCAGCCAGATCAGCGACGGCGCAGCCGCTGTGATGATTGCAAACCGACGAGCGGTGGAACGATACAATTTACCTGTACGTGCCAGGATTCACACCTTGACCGTGGTGGGCTCTGATCCGGAGATCATGCTGGAAGGTCCGGTGCCTGCCACAGAAAAGCTCCTGGAACGGGCGGGGTTGACTATAGATGATATCGATCTGTATGAAGTAAACGAGGCCTTTGGGTCAGTGCCACTGGCCTGGGCTAAAGCGCTCGGTGCAGATCTGCGAAAACTTAATGTGAATGGCGGCGCACAGTCGCTTGGTCATCCTTTGGGTGCAACTGGCGCCAAATTGACTACAACTCTGTTGCATGAACTGGAACGGCGCGAGGCGCGTTACGGGCTGATTGCTATTTGTGAAGGTGGTGGAACGGCCAATGCGACTTTAATAGAGCGTATGGATGGTATTGACTGGTAATGATGACAGGGTTTGTTAACACCTATGTTCGTGAGCTGCCGGGCGAAGAGGGTGCTTCCAGCGAGAGTTCGGCTGAGCCTCGTCAGGTTTACGGAGCGGCCTGGTCGCCCGCCAGAGCTGAACCGGTTTCCGCTCCGCAGTTGCGAGCATGGAACGCCAGCCTGGCAGAACAGCTGGGCTTGACGATTGAAAAAGAACTTTGTGCGTCCGTTTTTTCAGGCAATCGTCTGATGGATGGAATGCAGCCCTATGCTGCCTGTTACGGAGGACACCAATTCGGGCAATGGGCCGGTCAGCTTGGCGATGGACGGGTGATCAATCTCGGTGAATGGCAGGCAGCAGACGACCAGAACTGGACCCTGCAGCTAAAAGGGGCAGGACGAACGCCTTATTCCAGACATGCTGACGGTCGTGCGGTATTGCGCTCATCGATTCGTGAATACCTCTGCAGCGAAGCCATGCACCATCTGGGCATCCCGACTACAAGGGCCCTGAGCCTTGTGGAGACCGGGGACATGGTGGTGCGTGATATGTTTTATGACGGCAATCCGCAAAATGAGCCGGGCGCGATTGTCTGCCGCGCTGCGCCTGGCTTCCTTCGCTTCGGTCATTTCGAGCTGCCTGCGGTGCGAGGTGAACTCGATGTACTGAGGGCTCTGCTGCATTACTCCGTTCGCCATGATTATCCTGAGCTGGCCCCGTTGCTGGCAACGTCAACGTCGGATGCAGAAAGGGTCGCGGTGTATCTGCAGTGGTTCAGCGCCGTCTGTGATCGTTCCATGAATCTGGTAGTTGCCTGGCAGCGGGTGGGATTCGTGCATGGTGTGCTTAACACAGATAATATGGCCGTTAATGGACTGACCATTGATTATGGCCCCTATGGCTGGATAGATGACTACGACCCGAACTGCACACCGAACACCACCGATGCCGGACAGCGCCGTTATCGATTCGGGGCCCAGCCAGAAATCGTGCGCTGGAATCTGTTTCGTCTGGCCAATGCCATTTATCCATTGATTGGCGAGGCAGAGCCACTTCAGGATGCGGTGGATGTGATTGCAGTCGAGTTGAGCCGGCGCCTTCACCAAATGATGGCTGACAAACTGGGCGTTGATGCTGAAGACCTGGCTGCCTCGCCGGTCAAAGAGTTGCTGGAACAGGCGTTAACCGCTCAGGAGACCGACATGACGCTGTTTTTTCGCTCATTGAGCGAATTCGGCCGATCGCATGACAACAGATCATTGCAGGTTTGTGTGCAGTCCGCGTTTTATGCGGGCGAACTCCGGGCGGAGAATCTCGACCTCTATCGTCGCCTGGAGGAACAATACCGTCTTCTGATTCGTGATCCCGACGATGAGTCCCGCCGTGATCGCATGAAACATTGCAATCCTCGCTACGTGCTTCGAAATTACCTTGCCCAACAGGCCATTGATGCCGCGCATCAGGGCGACTGGTCAGTGTTCGATGAGCTTTCGGCTGTATTGAGGCAGCCTTACGCCGATCAGCCGCAACAGGCCGCCCGCTTCGGTGCATTGCGCCCGGATTGGGCCCGCAGCCGGGCCGGATGTTCCATGCTTTCATGCAGTTCATGATCTTGTTGCTGCTTTTGATCGTAAATGTCAGTTAATTGGGCGCAACTTTGAACTGCGGTAACACTTTGTCACCACAGTCATTTATCAAGACCGTATACTCCAGCTTGCGCACCTGACAGCGCTTATTTTTTTGTAAGCCGACGGATTGGAAGTGGCCCTTGGCCCGGGAGTGGAAATTGCAATTTATCAGCCGACACCCGCTTGTCATCTTTTTTCTGGCAGCCTTGATTGCTCTGTCTTATGGTGTTTATACCAAGCTCCAGCCTGCGGCAGGTAATGCAACCGGTGGACCTCCAGGCATGGGAGGGCGGCCTGGCGGGATGGCGGCACCTTCAGTGACAGTCGCTCTGGTAGAAAGAGGCAGTTTCATCGATCGCGTCGAGTCAGTGGGCACCGCACAGGCTAATGAATCGGTGACCATTACCCCTAAAGTCTCGGATATTGTCACACGGCTGCATTTTTCCGACGGCGACTACGTGGAAAAGGGCGATTTACTGGTTGAGCTGACTAATACCGCTGAAACAGCACGTCTGTCAGAAGCACAGACAGCACTTGATGATGCCCGTCGCCAGCTGGAACGCGTCAAACAGTTGAGTGCCAATAACCTGGTATCCCAGTCTGATCTTGATGACGCCGAAAGCCGGGTAGAGACTGCCTCTGCACGGCTGGAAGGTGTGGTTGCCAATATGCGTGATCGGGTGATTGTGGCGCCATTCAGCGGTGTGCTCGGTTTTCGTAACATCAGCGAAGGAACCATGGTGACTCCGAACACGGCCATCACTACCCTGGATGATATTTCGACCATCAAACTTGATTTCAACGTGGCAGAGTCCTTTCTGGCTCAACTGCAGAGTGGTCTGCAGATTAATGCCAATAGTATTGTCTATCCGGGCCGGACATTTACCGGTGATGTGCAGGTTATCGGTTCGCGGGTCGACGAAGCAACCCGCTCTGTACCGGTGCGCGCGCTTATTGATAACCCCGACGGGGACCTGCGCCCCGGCATGTTACTGACCGTGGGCATGATGCTTAATGAGCGTGACACCATTGTCATCCCGGAGCAGGCCGTTGTGCCCGCACAGGGACGCCAATACGTATTTGTAGTTGATGAAGAAAACACGGCACGCCGCGTTGAAGTGACACTGGGCGCCAGACGCCCGGGCATCGTTGAGGTGCTGTCAGGCCTGGTGCCGGGGCAGCGGGTGGTTGCCGAGGGAGTCGCCCAGGTGCGCCCGGGACAGCCCGTAAGAATTCTTAACAACCCGACCTCCAGCACTTCGTCCAGTGCGGGCGACAGCAGTCGAACATCCGGTTCCGACAGTAATAACCGTACCTGATGTGAAGGTACTGACTGTTTTCAGAGGAAATTAGCATGGTTTTGTCTGACATCTCTGTCAAACGCCCGGTTTTTGCGACAGTCATCAGCCTGCTGCTGGTGGCTTTTGGCATCCTGTCTTTTATGGAGCTGCCATTGCGGGAATATCCTGATACCAGCCCGCCCATTGTGTCTGTCAGCACCAGCTATCCGGGTGCGTCGGCGGAAATTGTGGAGCAGCAGATCACCCAGCTGATCGAAGACCAGATTAACGGAGTTGAAGGCGTAACCTCGATCAGCTCCTCGAGCAGTGACGGCAGCTCTCGCGTATCCGTTGAATTCGAAGTGGGCCGTGATATCGACCAGGCTGCCAATGACATTCGGGATAAAATTTCCCGCGTTACTCGGCGACTGCCCGAAGACGTGGATCCGCCGGAAATTGCCAAGGCTGACGCCGATGGCCGCCCGATCGCTTTTTTCAATTTGACAAGTACCCGGATGAGCTTTCTGGAGCTCAATGACTATGCTGAGCGTTATATCGTCGACCAGTTTGCTGTCATTGATGGCGTGGCCAATGTTAGTGTGCGGGGTACGGGCGGCTATGCAATGCGAGTATGGCTTGACCGGGTCAAGCTGGCGGCGCGCGGGCTGACGGTAACGGACGTCGAATCGGCGTTGCGTCGCCAGAATCTGGAATTGCCGGCCGGACGTGTTGATTCTGTAGATCGTGAGTTTACCGTTCGCGTGGACCGGGTTTATCAGACACCTGACGATTTTTCCCGACTGGTCATCGGCAGAGGTCAGGACGGTCACCAGATTACACTGGGCGAAGTCGCACGAGTTGAACTGGGCGCGGCCAGCACGCGCTCTGTCTTTCAGGGCAATGGCACTGACGCGGTTGGCCTGGGGCTGGTCAAGCAGTCAAACGCTAACAGCCTGTCCGTGTTGCGTGAGGCGAAGGCGCTGACCGAGCGTATCAATGCAACACTGCCAGATCATATGACACTGGTTCTGTCTAACAGCGATGCAGAATTTATCGAAAACGCCATCAGTTCGGTCTATTCAACCATCTTTTTGACCATTGCGCTGGTCAGTCTGGTCATCTACATGTTCCTGGGCTCCATCCGCAGTATGCTGATTCCGGCCGTTACAATCCCGGTTTGTCTGCTGGCAGCCTTTATCGTGCTGCTGGCTTTCGGTCTGACCATCAACCTGATCACGCTGCTGGCGATGGTGCTGTGTGTGGGTTTGATAGTCGATGATTCCATTGTGGTTCTGGAGAATATTCAGCGACGTGTTGAGGCGGGTGAGCCGCCATTGTTGGCAGCCTTCAATGGCTCTCGTCAGGTCGGATTCGCGGTCATAGCCACAACGCTGGTTCTTATCGCGGTTTTTGTGCCAGTGGTGTTCATGGAAGGCAATATGGGCATTCTGTTTTATGAACTGGCGATTACCATTGGCGGTGCCGTGGTGTTTTCGACGGTTCTGGCCCTGTCACTGACACCCATGATGAGTTCAAAGCTACTCAACAACCACTCCCATGAAAGCTTTTTGACCCGTAAGGTGGATCAATTCTTCCGCTGGTTGCAGCGCGGTTACCATAGCACACTTGAGGTGTGTCTCAAATTCCGCTCGCTGGTCGTCGCCGGTTTGTTTTTTATTGGTATCGCCGTCTATTTTCTCTGGCAACAGGTGCCATCAGAATTCGCCCCGCAGGAAGATCAGGGTGTGATGATGGCACGCATGAGTGGCCCGGAAGGAGCCAGCATGGCATACATGCAGGAACAGACAAATCTGCTGCAGGATACGCTAATGCCTTACCTGGATCGGGGTGAGGTGAAAAGCATTGTGACCATGCTGCCTGGTTTTGGTGGCGGTAGCGGCGTGAGCAGCGGCATGACCATTATTGCGCTCCCTGATTGGGCCGAGCGGCCGCGTGAAACAACTGAAATCATGGGCGAGCTGATGACCGAGTGGCGCAATATTCCGGGATTGGAAACCATGATATTCATGCGCTCTGGTCTGGTGCGCGGTGGCGGTGGTCAGCCGGTCCAATTTGTCATTGGTGGACGAACCTATGAAGAGCTGGCCCAATGGCGTGACATGTTGATTGAACAGGGTGAAGCCAGTGGTCTGTTTACACGCATGACCTCTGACTTTCTGGAAACTCGCCCGAGCCTCACCATCACGGTAGACAAGGTACGGGCTGCCGATCTTGGCGTGTCGATTCAGAGCATTGGCAGAACATTGCAGGCCATGATGAACGAAAGTCGCGTGACGACCTTTGTTGATGCGGGTGAAGAATACGATGTGATTCTTCAGGCGGAAGAGACTCAGCGAGCGTCGCCGGACGATCTGACCAATATTTATGTGCGCTCAGAAAGCACCGGGCAGTTGATTCCGATGGCCAACCTGATCCGCATTGAAAATACCTCATCACCCAATTCACTGAATCGTTATAACCGGGTACGTGCCATCACTATCAGTGCAGGTTTACAGCCCGGTGTCACCTTGGACGAAGGGCTGGCATTTCTTGAAAACCTGGTGCTGACAGAATTGCCGGAATACGCCCAGATTGATTATAAAGGTGAATCACTGGAGCTTAAGGAGGCCAGTGGCGGGCTGGTGTTTATTTTTGCCATGTCCCTGCTGGTGGTATACCTGGTACTGGCCGCGCAATTCGAAAGCTTTATTCATCCTCTGGTAATCATGACAACGGTCCCGCTTGCTATATTTGGGGCTTTGATTGGCTTGTTGCTGACCGATGGTACATTGAACATTTATACCAATATCGGGCTGATTGTACTGGTGGGCATTGCCAGCAAGAACGGTATTCTGATCGTCGAATTTGCCAACCAGCTGCGCGACGAAGGCAAGGCCTTCCGTGAGGCGCTGGTCGAAGCTTGTGACATGCGACTGCGGCCTGTGCTGATGACGGCGCTATCGACCATGATGGGCTCGCTGCCACTGATCTTCTCCACCGGTGCGGGATCGGAAAGTCGCATGTTATTGGGTACCGTGATTTTCTCGGGAGTATTGATGACCACCTTGATGACCCTGTTTGTGGTGCCCGTAGTTTATGATCTGCTGGCCCGTAACACGGGTTCGCCGCAGGCGGTTTCCAACTTGCTTAATACCTTGCAAAGCAAATACACTGGGGCCAGATCGGCTCCGTTGCCGCCGCACGCAGGTGGTGCTGATGGTCAGACTGTCAATCAGCGCCTTGATGATCTGTAGGCTTGTCTGGCAGCAGCGTCGCCTGATATAGGGAAATTACTGTTGAGGAGACGCTGATGGGCCTGTCATCCGTTATTGTGCTGGTTTTGTTTGCCGTACTGCTTTTGTATGGTGTCAGTATTTACAACCAGTTGGTCAGCTTGCGTAATCGATATCAGAACGGTTTTGCGCAAATCGAAGTTCAGCTTAAACGTCGTTATGACCTGATTCCTAACCTGGTGGAAACTGCCAGGGCCTACATGAGCCATGAGCGAGAGACACTTGAATCGGTCATAGCGGCTCGCAATGCAGCCGCGCAAGGTCTTCAGAATGCGGCGGCCACTCCCGGTGATGCGGCGGCCATGCAAGCCCTGCAAGGACAGGAAAACGCCCTGGCAGGTGCGCTGAGTCGCTTTAATGTTGTCATGGAGGCCTACCCTGACCTGAAGGCAAGCCAGAATATGATGCAATTGAACGAAGAGCTCAGCAGCACTGAGAACAAGGTCGCCTTTGCCCGCCAGGCTTATAACGATCAGGTCATGGCCTACAATACCTATCGCCAGAGTTTCCCACCGATTGTGTTGGCAGGCTTGATGGGGCACGGCAGTGACGCCAGTCTGCTGGAATTTGCAGACAGCGAGCAGATTCAGTCTGCGCCCAAGGTATCGTTCTGATTCGGCGGATCTACTCTGATGGATTTTTTTGGAGCGCAGCAGCATGCCAGGTCGCTGAGCAAGCGGCTTGTCATCCTGTTTATTCTGGCTGTACTGTGCCTTGTGTTGATTACTCAGGCTCTGCTCTGGGTGACTTTGCAGGCGCTTTCGCAAGGACGCGATGCAGGGCAGGGCGCTGTAACCCTGGCCTATGATCCTGTGCTTTTTGCTGGTTCTGCGGTGGCTATTATTACTGTCATCGCATTAGCCAGCCTTTACAAAATTGTCAGTTTGCGTGGCGGTGGTCGTCGTGTCGCTGAAGCGCTTGGCGGGCGCCTGCTGATTGCTGATAACGGTAGCTTCAATGAACAACGCCTGCTGAATATTGTAGAAGAAATGGCGATTGCATCGGGCATGCCAGTGCCGCCGGTGTATGTGCTGGACGAAGCGGGCATCAATGCTTTTGCGGCGGGTTATACTCCGGCTGATGCAGTTATAGGCGTGACACGTGGCGCGCTCGATACATTGAGTCGCGATGAGTTGCAGGGTGTTATAGCTCATGAGTTCAGTCACATATTGCATGGCGATATGCGCCTCAATATTCGTCTGATGGGATTGTTGCATGGCATCCTCGTCATTGGCATGCTCGGTTATTATCTGCTTCGATCGGCACGTTTTCAGCGGCGAGGGAATAATACTGCGGCTATTGTTGTGATAGGACTGGGGCTTGGAATCATTGGTGCGGTTGGTGTATTTTTTGGCAAACTCATCAAGGCTGCGGTAAGCCGCCAGCGAGAGTTTCTGGCCGATGCATCAGCGGTTCAATATACCCGAAATCCAGATGGAATTGCTTCAGCGCTGAAGCATATAGCGGCTCATCAAAACGGTTCATTGCTGGATAACCCGGCGGCTGAAGAAATCAGTCATTCTCTGTTTGGTGCTGGCTCCAGACTTAATCTGCAAGGGCTGTTTGCCACCCATCCGCCATTGGAGCGGCGCATTCGTCGCCTGGATCCGGATTGGAATGGCGAATATATTCCGTCAGAGCCACGTCCGGCTTCGTCGGCATCATCGTCGAAACAGGCAGATGCCAATCGTCAGTCGACACTGGCGCAAGTGATTCTGACTCTGCCAGTTGCCATGCAGCGTATCGGCAATCCCGACAAAAATGATCTGCAACGCGCAGGCCAGTTGCATCAGCAGATACCCGTCGCCATGCTGGCTGCTGCTCGTACGCCTTTCGGCGCGCGGGCGATTGTTTATCTGTTGTTGCTGGAAGAGGCGGCTGAGTGTCGTGCTGAGCAATGGCGGGTTCTGGAAAGGCAGGCAGATCCGGCAGTACTGGTCGAACTTGAAAAGCTTCTCCAGGAGTCGCCGTTGTTGAGCACTGAGTTGCGACTGCCGGTTCTGAACGTGGCACTATCGGCGCTTCGGCAATTGTCAGAAAATCAGTACCACATATTGCGCGATAATATCGAGGCGTTGTCACGACTTGACAGCAAACCCAGACTCAGTCGCTGGCTGGTCCGAAAATTATTAGTCAGTCATCTGGACGGGCAATTCAGCGGTGGGGTGCCTGAGTATCCGGTCGACGGCAGTCTGGCTCTGACCGCTGTGCGCGCAGAGCTGGCGGTTGTGTTATCGCTGCTGGCGTATCTGGGTGGACGGCAGGCTACTGAAGCATTTAACGCGGCAGCCAGGGAGCTGGCCGTGACTGGCGTTGACGCTGTTGCGGCAGACAGTCTGAGTCTGGAGCAGCTTGACAAGGCGACTGATCGCCTGGCTCAATTAAATGTCGAAGCCAAACAGACGCTGTTGCGCGCAGCGTTACTATGTGTGCACCAGGATGGTCAGATTAATCAGGCGGAGCGTGATCTGCTGGCTACCCTGGCAGAAATTCTGCAGGTGCCATTACCCGCATCCTGGCACTGACTCAGCCTGCGATCAATTCAATGCGGCTGTGACGCTGTTCATCGCGAGTGTTTGCCACCAGCAGGTAGTGACGTTTTCCGTCTGGTGTTTCTACCATGTCGATAATGTCATTGTCTGCCTCAATACCAAAATTGTCCAGTGATTCGCCTTGTTCCAGCAGCAGATAGCCGGGTCGTTTTTTGGCTTCTGCCCGATAGTACATACGAGCGACCACTTCCTGCCCCGTGTAACACCCTTTCTTGAAATCGATGGTGCCGTTAAGGTCGTAACCCAGTAGCTGAGGCGTGAAACATTCTTCCTGGCCCGGTCGAACATGGGCAATGCCATCCTGTATATCAAATAATCGCCAGTCAACTGCCTGACCCTGCCGAAGGTTTCCAGCCAAAGTGCTGAGCCATTGGCTGACCTTGTCATGGCCGGAATCCAGCAGCAATTCAAAGCGTGCCGGTGTTGATGTGCTGTTATTGATACGCGCCACTTTCAGACCTGGCAAATTGATCACCTGGTCGATGTCACCTGGCCAGTTCTGAAACTCAGCGGCGGACGAGTGTCCCGGGTCTGAAAGACTGACACCAATACACTGGAAGCGGGCATCCATGGTCTCGATATCTGTCTTGAAAAAGACCTGATATTTGGACAGGCTGCTGCGGATCTTTTCAGCCATACCCTGAGGACATTGCATGATAATGTTGTCTTCATGTTGCCAGAGTTGTACGTCACTGATGACCCGACCTTTAAGATTACACAGGGCACCTCTCAGCCTTGTGTTGCCCGACAGTCGGTTCATATCGCAGCTGAGCTGCCCCTGTAGAAATCGTTGGCTGTCCTTGCCGCTGACCAGCAGCAGATCACACGGGATATCGGCTACAAAACTATTGGTACTTGAAGTCATAAAAGTTTGAGGGCAAACGCCTGAAATATGGATTACAATACTGGCATGTTATCAGAAATTGCCTACAAGAAGTTGCTCTGGCACAGTCGACGCGGTATGTGGGAGCTGGATATCCTGCTGTTGCCATTTGCCGAACAGCAATTGTTGACGCTGGGTGAATCCGAACAACGACTCTACGAGAGGCTCCTGTCAGAAGAAGACCAGGATTTGTTTGCCTGCCTGGTCGAACGCGCCGTGCACCCGGATCCCGAATTGCAGGCTCTTGTTGTCAAAATCCGTGAATTTTCAAAGTCCGGAGTCAAACGTCCACACTGAGTCGGTGTCTGAGGCTCTGTGCTGGCAGTCCCGGCAGCGTGACCGCACGCTGTTGTTTCTGTTGCGTTTGAGTATACCAATGGCCGCCATCGGTGCCGTGCTGCACAGCGGAATTGGTATTTTGCCGGGCGGCCTGATGATATCGGTCGTGTTGCTTATGCTTGGCCGGGCTCAGAAAATTCACGATGCACCGCTAAGCTGCGTGATTGAAAACGATACCTGTCTATTGTCATTAAAAAGCGGCCGCTGCCTGGTCGTCACGCCCGGTTTCGGTTTTCTGAGTACTCATCTGCAGTTGCTGTCCGTTCAGGATGCCAGTCGTCGGTGGCATATTATCTGTGCCGCCATAGGTATCAGCTCCGCAGAACAGCAACGGCAATTGCGTCGACTGCTGTTAGCCCTGCCTTCACTGCGGCGTGAGCACAGTGTCTGAAGCACTCCTGGCCAGATCCGGATAATCGATGGTGTAGTGCAGACCGCGGCTTTCTTTGCGCAGCAGAGCTGACTCCACAATCAGGCGCGACACCTGAACCAGATTTCGCAGTTCCAGCAGATCACGGCTGATCAGATAATGTCGATAATGGTAGGAAATCTCGTGCTCCAGCATCTGTATGCGTCGCCTTGCTTTCAGAAGTCGCTGGTCACTGCGCACAATACCAACAAAGTCCCACATGACCCGCCGTAATTCATCCCAGTTGTGAGCGACAATCACTTCTTCCTGTGACTGCGTGACGCGACTTTCGTCCCAGTCCGGGATTTTTTCTGGTGCGGCAGGCAGCCTGTCGATATGGGTGCGAATATCATCGGCAGCACCGAAGGCCAGTACAAAGCACTCCAGCAACGAATTACTGGCCATACGATTGGCCCCGTGCAGCCCCGTGCAGCTGGTTTCACCTATGGCATACAGATGATTGATATCGGTGCGTCCGAGTTTGTCGACCATCACTCCGCCACAGGTGTAGTGCGCGGCGGGTACTACCGGAATCCGGTCGCGGGTAATGTCAATGCCAAATTCCAGGCAACGGGCGTAGATTGTGGGGAAGTGTTCGCGTATGAACGCGGCCGGTTTGTGGCTGATGTTCAGATACACGCAATCACAGCCCAGACGTTTCATTTCATGGTCGATGGCTCTGGCGACGATATCACGTGGAGCCAGCTCGGCGCGTTCGTCAAACGCTGGCATAAAACGGCTGCCAGCAGGTAGTTCCAGAGTGGCGCCTTCACCGCGCAGAGCTTCGGTAATCAGAAACGAGCGCGCGTGCGGGTGGTACAGACAGGTTGGGTGGAACTGATTGAACTCCATGTTGGCTACCCGGCAGCCGGCGCGCCAGGCCATGGCGATCCCATCGCCGGTAGCACTTTCGGGATTGGTTGTGTACAGGTAGGCCTTGCTGGCTCCACCACTGGCCAGAACCACAAACCTTGCACGGAAGACTTCCACGCTTCTGCTTTCGTTGTTATAGACATAAGCCCCGACACAGTCATTGCCCTCCAGGCCCAGCTTCTGGCGCGTGATCAAATCTACCGCAAGGCGGTTTTCATACAGTGTGATGCCTGATGTCTGCTGCGCCTGACGCAACAGAGTTTCAAAGATGGCGCGGCCAGTGGCATCCGTGGCGTGAATGATGCGCCGGTGGCTATGGCCACCTTCCTGAGTCAGGTGCAGAGGTTTCAGATTGTCGGCATTTAATGGTTCAGATGCAGCGCCTGTGCCGGCTTCTTCGCGGGACATGACGGTAAATGGCACGCCTTGCTCCACTAACCACTGAATAGCCTGTTGGCTGTGTTCAACGACATGACGCACCATGTCTTCGTTGCAAAGACCCGCGCCGGCGTCCAGGGTGTCTGCTATGTGGGCATCAACGCTGTCGTTTTCGTCCAGCACGGCAGCAATGCCGCCCTGTGCCCAGAATGTGGCGCCCTGATTCAGGCTGCCTTTACTCAGTACGGCAACGCGAGCGAACGAGGCGGTTTTCAGAGCCAGACTGAGGCCAGCGGCACCACTGCCAATAATCAGAATGTCATAGTCGTACACAGTAATCAGCCTTTGCTGTGGTGCGGGGTCGAAGAATTCTATAGACTCTCAGAACTTTTGCAAATCCCGATGGTCAGTGTTCACTGGAGCGGGGCAGGTGGCTGAGGCGCAACACAGGTAGTATGAATAATCAGGTGACCGATAACCAGCTTGTCGAGCGGGTACTGCAGAACGACACGCGGGCTTTTACATTGTTGGTCACGCGTTACCAGCATAAGGTGCTGGGCCTCATAAGTCGTTTTGTAAAAGATCCGCACGAGGCAGAGGATGTGGCCCAGGAAGCATTTCTGAAAGCGTATCGTGCATTGCCCAATTTTCGGGGTGACAGTGCTTTTTATACGTGGTTGTATCGCATTGCTGTGAATACCGCCAAAAACCATCTGGTCTCGCGGGGGCGCAGGCCGCCCAGCACCGATGTCGACATGGATGATGCGCAGCTGGTTGATGATACCAGCACCCTCAGAGAGCTCGATACACCTGAAGCGAATATGGAAAAAGAAGATCTTCGGCGGGTCATCTATCAGGCCATTGAAGAGTTGCCTGAGGAGTTGCAGACGGCCTTCAGTCTGCGTGAGTTTTCCGGTCTCAGTTACGAGGATATTACGGAAGTGATGAATTGTCCTGTTGGCACGGTTCGCTCGCGGATATTCAGAGCCCGGGAGGCGATTGACAAGCGGGTTCAGGAGTTGCTCAATAGTTGATGTCATTTTTTTGCCATAGTTCGGCTTTTTCAGGGAACTAAGTCAGGCACTGGTAGTCTTAAGTACCAGCATCCCGGAACAGACAGAGGTATGTATTGCATGCAGCAGGACAGCCAGACAGGTCAGAACCAGATTGATGATGAAGCGTTGTCGGCATTGATTGACGGCGAGTTAAGTGATTTTGAACTCCGTCGCCTATTGAGCCGCCTGGATGAAAATCCCGACTTGCTTGAGCGCTGGGAGCGTTACAATCTTGCCGAAGCGGCATTGCAGCCCGAGTTGATTCGTCGTCCGATGAGCAGTTCTGGCAGTCAGTCGTTTGCGCGTCGCGTGATGCAACAGGTGGCTGACGAGCAGCCTCTGCAGGCTACTCCGTCAAAGTCGCAGTGGCGTATCGCTGTGGGTCGGGTCGCGGTCGCGGCATCTGTTGCGCTGGCAGTATTTGTTGGCATGCAGACCGTATTGCCGGGAGACGGCCAACCATTGCTGGCGGGCAATACCGACAGCCAGAAGGCAGACTCTTCAGACAGTGCGGTGTTCAACAGTGAATCCAGACAGGTTGCCGTTCAGGCGGATGCCCAGCAACGGCTTAACGAGTATATCCGCAGTGTGAATATTCCGGCCCGGGCTGCTAACGCGCCAGCACCTTTTAATGTGCTGAATGAATCACCCCTTCTGCGACCGGTGTCTGACCGGGAGCTGGTCGAGACGCCAGCCAGAGAGCCAGCGTCAGGGCAGTAATGGGATTTTTTGCGGGATATGGTCCAGAGCAGTGTTCTCCCTGAGAAGGTTGCTGGAGCAGGTCGGCAAAGCCAGGTATTTAGAGTAAGCGAAGTATGTAGAGTAAGTGCATTTAGTGGTGTGTGAAGCCTGTCAGGCCTTATTTTCAGCTGGGAAACAGCTGAACAAACCCGGGAACTTAGCTGTCTCGGGTTTTTTTTATCTGCAATTTACTTCGCCATTGAACCCCATGACACATCGCGGTATGTTAAAGCCTGTTTATCAGTTTTCAGGAGTGGATATGGCAGAGCATCAATGGCACGCACGCAGGGCAGTCGGTTTTTTTATGTCCTTTGGCCTTCCCGTGTTGCTGACCTGCCTGTCTGTGACGGCGGTTGCACAGTCCGGACTGCCTGATTTTGTGTCACTGGTAGAAGCCAACAGCCCCTCCATTGTTAACATCACCACGCGCCAGGAAGTTCCGGTTCGCAACAGCTCCAGGCAACGTGATATTGAAGAATTATTGCGCCAACTGCAGCCCGATGGGGAGTCGGCTGAAATCCCGGAACTGCCGCCAACCCGACCGCGAGGTGGTGTAGGTTCCGGTTTTATCATCAGCGATGATGGCTACATTATTACCAATCACCATGTGGTCGCGAATGCTGACCGAATAACAGTGACATTGACCGACCGACGGGAATACATTGCTGACATCATAGGCAGTGATGAATTGTCTGACGTGGCCTTGATCAGGATTGATGCGACTGGCTTGAATCCGGTTATTTTCGGAGACTCCGAGCAGGTCAGGGTTGGAGAATGGGTATTGGCGATCGGCTCGCCCTTTGGTCTGGAGTTCTCAGCTGCGGCAGGCATTGTCAGTGCCAAGTCGCGCAATGTCCCTTCGCGTGGTCCAGCCAACTATGTATCCTTCATTCAGACTGATGTGGCGATCAATCAGGGTAATTCAGGGGGGCCGCTGTTTAATCTGGCTGGTGAGGTGATCGGAATCAATTCGCAGATCCTTAGCAGTACAGGTGGCTCTAACGGTATTTCGTTTGCAATACCGAGCAATATGGCACTCAATGTGATTGAGCAGTTGCGCGAGAACGGTACCGTAGCACGCGGATTATTGGGCGTACTGATTAAAGATGTGGATCATGCCTTGTCGCAGGCTTTTGGCCTGAACCGCCCCAGAGGCGCTTTTGTTGACGAAGTTCAGCCTGGCAGCCCGGCAGAGCGGGCGGGGGTCCGCACCAATGATATTGTTCTGGCATTTAATGGCACCCAGATTGAGCAGTCTGCGCAGTTACCGTTTTACGTTGGTCAGGTTCGCCCGGGTACTCAGGCAGTCTTGACAGTCATGCGTGAGGGACGACAGCTTGATCTGGATGTAGTAGTTGGCGCGTTGCCAAGTAACGATGTTGCCGCTTCAGGCGCAAGCAGACCCAGCAGCAGAGGTAATTCACTGGCCCTGACAGTCACGCCATTGCCATCAGGGGCAGCGGATGATGTTCCGGAACTCGCCGATGGTGGTGTGATTATCGACGAGCTGCGCGATGGTCCCGCACGGGCCGCCGGTCTGGCCAGTGGTGATGTGATTGTAACGCTCAATCACCAGCCAATTGGTTCTGTTGCAGATTTTAACCGGGTCGTTGAATCCTTGCCGGAAGAAGGTTTCGTGGCAGTGCGCGTAGTGCGCAACGGCCGTGGTACAACACTGGTTGTGGAGCTGCGCTAGGCCCGAAAACCCCTGACAGCAGGCGCCGGATCATGTAGACTTGGCGCCTTCTGGATTATGGGTGTACCGCTTAAGTGACTGATCTCAACCGCATTCGCAACTTCTCAATTATCGCTCACATTGATCACGGCAAATCGACTCTGGCTGACCGTTTTATTCAGTACTGTGGTGGATTGACCGATCGTGAAATGGCTGAGCAGGTACTGGACTCGCTGGACATTGAGCGGGAGCGCGGTATCACCATCAAGGCACAAAGTGTGACGCTTTTCTACGATGCGAAGGACGGCGAACGCTATCAGCTCAATTTTATCGATACGCCCGGACATGTTGATTTCTCATATGAAGTGTCCCGTTCACTCGCTGCCTGTGAGGGTGCACTGCTGGTGGTCGATGCGGGACAGGGTGTTGAGGCGCAGTCGGTAGCGACCTGTTATACAGCTATCGAGCAGGGCCTGGAAGTTATTCCTGTACTCAACAAGATGGATCTGCCGCAGGCTGATCCCGACAAAGTACGCCACGAAATTGAAGAAATCATCGGGATTGATGCGTCGGTCGCAGTTCCCTGCAGTGCCAAAACGGGCATGGGAGTGCAGGAGGTGCTTGAGGAGCTGGTTCGCCTGGTGCCGCCACCTCAGGGGGACAGAGAGGCTCCGCTGCAAGCCTTGATCATTGATTCCTGGTTTGACAATTACCTTGGGGTCGTGTCTTTGGTCCGAGTTAAACAGGGCACTCTGCGCAAAGGTGACAAAATTATTGCCAAGAGCATTGGCAAAGCTCACTTGGTGGATCATGTTGGTTATTTTGATCCCAAGCGCCATGACCTGCCGCAGCTGCAGGCCGGCGAGGTGGGTTACGTCATCGCGGGAATCAAGGACATCAAGGGGGCGCCGGTTGGTGATACCCTGACCTTGTCTTCCACACCCGATACACCGGCATTGTCAGGTTTCAGACGAATTCAGCCACAGGTGTATGCGGGTCTGTATCCGGTGTCTGCCGATGACTTTGAAGACTTCCGGGATGCGCTCGAAAAATTGACACTTAATGATGCGTCGCTGTTTTACGAACCTGAAAGCTCGGATGCTCTGGGTTTTGGATTCCGCTGTGGTTTCCTGGGCATGTTGCACATGGAGATTGTGCAGGAACGTCTTGAGCGCGAATATGACATCAACCTGATCACAACTGCACCCACCGTGGTTTATGAAGTTGTGCTGCGTAACAATGAAGTGGTCAGGGTGGAAAGCCCTTCGGCGCTGCCGCCAACTGCGTCCATTGTTGAAACCAGAGAGCCGATTGTGCTGGCCAGTATTCTGGTACCTCAGGATTATGTGGGGAACATTATCAACCTCTGTGTCGCACGCCGGGGTGTGCAGCGTGACATGCAGTTTATTGGCAGCCAGGTTTCTCTGACCTATGAACTGCCTATGGCCGAAGTGGTTATGGATTTCTTTGATAAACTGAAGTCGGCCAGCCGTGGTTATGCCTCTCTGGATTATCATTTTGTGCGCTTTCAGCCAGCCAGTCTGGTGCGCCTTGATGTGCTTATCAATGGTGACCGTGTTGATGCGCTGGCCTTGATTGTGCATCGTGACCAGGCACACAGCAAAGGCCGTGTACTGGTTGAAAAAATGAAGGAATTGATTCCTCGCCAGATGTTCGACGTGGCTATTCAGGCGGCGATCGGCGGTCAGATCGTCGCCCGCTCGACGGTCAAGGCACTGCGCAAGAATGTTACGGCCAAATGTTATGGCGGCGACGTCACACGGAAAAAGAAATTGCTGGAGAAGCAGAAAGCCGGCAAAAAACGGATGAAGCAGGTGGGTAACGTGGAAGTACCGCAGGAAGCGTTTCTGGCCGTACTCAAGGTGGATAGCTGATGGATATCGATTTTGCGCTGGTATTGGTGATTCTGGTCGCAGTTTGTGGATTTATCTGGCTGCTGGATCATTTTCTGTTTGCCGCATCGCGCAAAAAACAGGGCAAGGAAGAAGAGCCGGTTGTTGTTGAATATGCCAAGTCATTTTTCCCCGTCCTGTTAATTGTGCTGATGTTGCGCTCCTTTGTTATTGAACCTTTCCAGATCCCCTCCGGCTCCATGATTCCCACCCTGGAAGTGGGTGATTTTATCCTGGTAAACAAGTATCACTATGGTCTGCGTTTGCCTGTAATCGGCACAAAAATCATGGCGAACAACGAACCGCAGCGCGGCGAAGTAATGGTGTTTTTTCCACCTCACGAGCGACGTTATTTTATCAAGCGTGTGATCGGTCTGCCCGGTGATACCATTGAGTATGAGAATAAGGTGCTCAGAATCAATGGTGAGCCTGTTGATATCGAAGTGCTCGGTGATGTGCAGCTGGAAGCTGGTGGAGCAATGCGCGCTGGCATTCTCTTTAATGAAACGATCGGTGTAGCGACACATCAGGCCCAGATCGTCAATAATGACATGCGTCGCAGCTCAAGAACCTCGTGGGTTGTGCCGCCAGGACATTATTTCATGATGGGGGATAACCGGGATAACAGCGCAGACAGTCGGGTCTGGGGTCCGGTACCGGAACAGAACATAGTGGGTAAAGCGTTTGCTGTCTGGATGCATAAAGAACCCGGCCTTAATCTGCCGACCTTTAATCGAAATCAGCTGATAAACTGAGTGACGTTGCATGACAGGGTCATCGTCTCTGGGCCAGTTAGAGAAAAGACTGGCTTATCATTTTGAAGATTCCGCACTGCTCAGGCTGGCCCTGACTCACCGCAGTGCCGGTGCCGAGCATAACCAGCGACTGGAATTTTTGGGTGATGCAGGCCTGGGAATGATCATGGCTGACCTGCTGTATCAACAATGGCCCGACAGTCCCGAAGGCTCGCTGAGTCAATTGCGCGCCAGTCTGGTTAACCAGCAAACCCTGGCAGCAGTAGCGCGTGAACTGAATCTGGGTGATTATCTGACACTGGGGCTGGGGGAACGCAAGAGCGGAGGACGCCAGCGCGATTCGATTCTGGCTGATGCCATGGAAGCGGTCATTGGTGCTGTATTTCTTGATGGTGGTTTTGACAGGTGTCGGCAGTGCGTGGCGCATCTGTTCGCTTCGCGACTTGAACAGACTGTGCCGGCAGACAGTAAAGATGCCAAGACCCGGCTCCAGGAATTGATGCAGGCCAGGGGTCTGCCCTTGCCTGATTACACTGTAAAAAATATTGATGGCGCTGAGCATCAGCAACAGTTCCAGGTTACTTGTCAGCTGGCACTACTGAGCCACGCGGTGAGCGGCTCTGGTCGTTCACGTAAACTGGCCGAACAACAGGCAGCCAGCAAGGCACTACAACAATTGGCAGGCGAGGGAAAAGCAAGGTGACTGATGTGACTTCGCGGTGCGGATTCGTGGCCATTGTAGGCCGTCCTAATGTCGGGAAATCAACCCTGCTTAACCACTTGCTGGGTCAGAAGATCAGTATTACGTCCCGCAAGCCCCAGACCACCCGTCATCGTATAACTGGCGTCTATACCGAAGGTAATACGCAGCTTGTTTTTGTTGATACTCCCGGTCTGCATAAAGAGCAGCACAAAGCCCTGAACCGGCTCATGAACGCAACGGTACTCGATGTGCTCAAAGATGTAGATGTCGTGCTGTTTGTGGTCGAGCGGCTGGTTTTTAATGATGAAGACCAGATGGTGCTGGACGCTTTGTCAGGTATCAAAGTGCCGGTGTTACTGTTAATCAACAAGATTGACCAGATTGATCGTCGTGAAAAACTGTTACCCCATATGGAGCGCTTATCCAGGCTTTATAACTTTGCAGAAATTATCCCGCTTGCTGTACTGAATGGTCATAATCTGGATACAGTGCTTTCCTGTGTAAAAAACTACCTGCCGGAAGGCGGATTTCTTTATCCCGAAGATCAGATTACCGACCGTTCGTCCCGATTCCTGGCGGCTGAATTGATACGGGAAAAGATCACTCGGCAACTTGGCGACGAGCTGCCTTATGAGGTTACGGTGGAAATTGAGAAGTTTGAACAGCAGGGTGCCGTACTGCATATTCATGGGCTGATTCTGGTTGATAAGGCTGGTCAGAAACAGATTATTATCGGACGTGACGGCGAACGTCTGAAATCCATCGGCACGGCGGCTCGTCTTGATATGGAAAGAGCTTTCGAACACAAGGTAATGCTCAATCTTTGGGTAAAAGTGAAGTCAGGCTGGGCCGATGATGAGCGCGCCCTGCAGAGCCTGAGTTGAATTCATGCGAATCGAGCTGCAACCGGCTTATCTGTTGCACAGTCGTCCCTATCGGGACTCCAGCGCCCTGGTGGATCTGTTAACGCTGGATCACGGACTTATTCGCGCCGTCGCACGGGGTGTTCGCGGGCGTCGCAGGAGCACGGCACTACAACAACACCAGTTGTTGCTGGTGTCCTTGAGCGGACGCGGTGAACTCTTGACGCTGACACATACCGAGCAGGCCGCGGCCGGTTTTTTTCTTACCGGACACCGGCTGTTCAGCGCTTTGTATCTGAATGAGATTCTGGAGCGATTACTGCAGCCCGCTGACAGCCATCCGGCGGTTTTTCGCCTTTATCAGCAGACGTTGCTGCGCCTGCATGAAGAGTATCCACTGGAACCCTTGTTGCGCAGCTTCGAATGGTCACTGCTGCAGGAACTGGGTTACGAAATTGATTTCAGCGCTCTGGAGCCGGGGCATTGCTATCGCTTTGACCCCTTGAATGGCTTCGAGCCAGTCGCTTCCCTGAGCGATCGCCGCGATTTCGCTGGTCAGGCTCTTTTGTCACTAAAAAAGGTATTGACTGGTGACCCTTTGTTGATGACGCTGGAACAGCAGTCCGATGCCAAACGCCTCATGCGTCAGGCGCTGGGACCACTACTGGGAAACAAACCCCTGATGAGCAGGCATCTTTTTATGGCAGGTACAGAATGACTCAGGCCCTGTCGCCGGCTCGTTCTGTCCTTTTGCCTACCCCCATTGCCCAATAAAGGGTAAAATTGCGACTTTGTCAGCAACAAGACTGCTTGAATTATGTCAAATCAGAATGCCATCCCGACAGGATCTGCCTTCCCCACGATTGAATCACAGATTGGCAACACGCCCTTGGTCCGTCTGCAACGCCTTGGTGCACAGGATGGCAATACCATTTTGCTGAAACTTGAGGGTAACAATCCGGCCGGATCGGTAAAAGACCGCCCGGCTTACAATATGATTCTGCAGGCAGAGTTGCGCGGAGAAATCAGCCCCGGTGATACGCTTATCGAGGCCACCAGTGGTAATACGGGCATTGCGCTGGCAATGGTAGCAGCTATCAAGGGTTACAGAATGATCCTGATAATGCCGGAAACTATGTCGCAGGAGCGGAAAGCGTCTATGGCTGCCTACGGTGCGGAACTTGTACTGGTCAGCGACGAGCAGGGCATGGAAGGTGCCCGTGATCTGGCTGAACGAATGAGCCGGGAAGGGCGCGGCAAAATTCTCGATCAATTTGGCAATCCGGATAATCCTGCTGCCCATTATCATGGCACCGGCCCTGAGATCTGGCGCGATACACAGGGAACAGTCACCCATTTTGTTGCCTCAATGGGGACCACAGGCACGATAATGGGTGTATCTCATTACCTGAAAGAACAGAATCCCGAGATCCGTATAGTGGGTCTGCAGCCAAAAGATGGTTCTAAAATTCCTGGTATCCGGCGCTGGCCACAGGAATACCTGCCGCGCATTTTCGAACCTGCTCGTGTTGATCAGATCATCGATATTGATCAGCAGGATGCTGAGCAGACCATGCGTGCCCTGGCCAGCGAAGAAGGCATTTTCTGTGGTGTGTCTTCGGGCGGTTCCGTTTACGGCGCGCTGCAACTCAGCCGACAACTGAGCAATGCTGTTATCGTAGCGATTATCTGCGACCGTGGTGATCGTTATCTTTCCACTGGTGTTTTTTCCTGAGTCTGAATATGCGCAGATCTAACCGAAGACGGCAGCAATTGCCCGTTGATCCTGTACGTTTAACAATTGATCGTGTCGGGCATGACGGTCGGGGTATTGCCAGTAATGAAGGCAAAGTGGCATTTGTGGAGGGAGCGCTTCCGGGAGAAACGGTTGATGCGGTTTTTATCAACCGGCGTGGCAAGTACGATGAGTTGCGCGTGCAGCAGATTATTGAACCGGTTGCCCAACGCGCGGTACCGCCCTGTGAATTTGCTGCGGTATGTGGTGGCTGTGTTTTGCAGCACATGCAGGCAGATGCGCAATTACAATTAAAGCAGCAGATCCTGCTGGAGCATCTGCGACACAGCCCTGCCGCACTGACAGAGTTTGAATGTCTGCCGGCTATGAGCGCAGATAATCTCGCTTATCGTCGCAAGGCGCGCCTTGCTGTGCGTTACGTGCACAAAAAAAATGATGTGTTGGTTGGATTTCGGGAAAAGGCCAATTCGTTTATCGCCGATATGGAGTCCTGTGCTGTTCTTGTGAGACCTGTAGGCTCTTTGATCAGGCCCTTGCGGGATCTGCTGATGTCAATGGACGGAAAACGCGATATTCCCCAGATCGAGGTCGCGGTGGGCGAACAGAAATGTGTGGATGACGACGAGCTTGACAAGGTGCTCAGCGTCAGCCTGATTCTTCGTCATCTGGAAGCATTATCCGAAACTGATCTGAATCGTCTGAGAGACTTTGGACAGTTGCACAATATTCATTGGTATCTGCAATCCGGTGGTCCCGCTACAGTAAAAAAATTCTGGCCGCCAGATGAGAACAAGGAGTTGAATTACTTTCTGCCCGATCCGTTGGGCGATATTGAAATGCGCTTTCGGCCTGATGACTTTACTCAGGTCAATGCAAAGATTAACCGTCGCATGATCAGGCAGGCGCTTGAGTTGCTGGATCTGACCGAGCTCGACAGGGTGCTCGACCTGTTTTGCGGGCTTGGCAATTTTACGTTGCCGATGGCGAGGCGTTGTGCTCAGGTGACCGGCGTCGAAGGCAGTGATTCCATGTTGCAGCGTGCTGCCGACAATGCCAGCCGAAATAATATCGATAATGTGCAATTTCATGTTGCGGATCTGTTTACTGAGTTTGATACGCAGAGCTGGGCCAACGGGGGGTATAATAAATTGCTGTTGGACCCGCCGCGCTCAGGTGCTATTGAAATAGTGTCACGCATAAATGAACTGGCACCGGACGTGATTGTTTATGTGTCCTGCAATCCGGCAACCCTGGCTCGTGATGCTGCCCAGTTGGTGATGTCGGGATATCGAATGACGCATGCCGGGGTGATGGATATGTTCCCTCATACGGGGCACGTCGAGTCGATGGCCCGTTTTGAACGCGTGTCTGAAGGTCGTTGAGCAGAGAAAGTTATGGTCCAGGTTCGTGAAGAATACTCATTCAACGCCGATGGCAGCGTTAATTTTGAACAATGGATTGGCCGGCTGGAAAGTTATGTCGGCCTGGACCGTCATGATCAGATCAGAAGCGCCTGCGATGTCAGTTGGCAGGTTGAGCAGCAGGCAATAGCGGCAAAGAATATCTGGTCGCCTGGGGTCAGCAGCTATCGAACCGGGCTTGAAATGGCGGAAATTCTGGCACAACTGCATCTGGACAGTGAGGCCATTATTGTTTCGGTTCTGTATCGTCCGGTTCGCGAATCACGCCTGACGCTGGATGCTGTGCGTGAGGACTTTGGTGACAGTATCGCCACCTTGCTGGAAGGCGTGTTACGCATGGCGGCGATCAATGAAACGGATACCAGCCACACACGCGTGCTGGGACAGTCTCAGGATCAGGTAGAAAACGTCCGCAAAATGCTGCTGGCCATGGTTGATGATGTGCGGGTAGCTCTGATCAAACTGGCTGAGCGAACCTGCGCCATTCGGGCGGTAAAAACGGCAACTGAAGAGAAACGCCGCCGGGTGGCGCGCGAGGTTTTTGATATCTACGCGCCTTTGGCTCATCGCCTGGGTATCGGTCAATTGAAGTGGGAGCTGGAAGATCTGTCTTTCCGTTACCTGCAGCCCGACAATTATAAACGTATCGCCAGTCTTATAGATGAACGACGGGTAGACAGGGAGCGTTACATTACCGAGGTTACCGACGAGCTGCGCCGCCAGTTTAATCGGGCAGGAATCGATGCTGAGATTAACGGACGGGCCAAAAGTATCTACAGCATATGGCGCAAGATGCAGCGTAAGCATCTTGATTTCAATCAGATATATGATATTCGGGCGGTGCGGGTACTGGTGCCGGATGTGCGCGATTGTTATGCTGCGCTTGGCATAGTGCATAATCTGTGGCGGGTGATTCCACATGAGTTTGATGACTATATCGCCAACCCCAAAGAAAACGGATATCAGTCATTGCACACCGCCGTGATCGGACCTGAAAACAAAGTGTTTGAGATTCAGATCCGGACGTTTGCCATGGATGATGATGCCGAATTGGGTGTATGCGCACACTGGCGTTATAAAGAAGGTATTAACGACCCCGAATATCGGGATGGTTTTGACGGCAAAATTGAATGGTTGCGACAGGTACTGGCCTGGCATGATGAAATGGGCATGGTTGGCGGTCTGGCTGAACAGCTTCGCACTGATGCCGGTGTTGATGATCGTATTTACGTGTTCACACCCGAAGGTCATGTAGTTGACCTCATGGCAGGTGCCACGCCCCTCGACTTTGCCTACTATGTGCACACAGAGGTCGGAAATCACTGCTCAGGTGCTAGAGTCAACGATAAGTTGGTGCCCTTGAACTACCGACTCAAAACGGGTGATAGAGTTGAAGTTTTGTCCAGCGACCTGAATGAGCCGAGCCGTGAGTGGCTGAAGCCGCACCTTGGGTATGTCAATACTCCCAGAGCCCGGGCGAAATTGGTGCAATGGTTCAAAAGTGGATCGCGTGAAGAGAATCTGGAGTTCGGTCGTCAATGGCTGAACACTGAATTCAGTCGCCTGGCGATGCCGGATATCGCTTACGAAGAGATAGCACGGCGTCTTGGTTGCAAGAACGTTGACGGCCTTTTTATTTCAGTCGGTACCGGTGCAATCGAGGTGGATGAGGTTATCGAGATTACAAATCAGGTACTGCCGTTGATATCGCATGACGATCTGTTTTCAGAACGTGCTGACGAGTCTTTGACGGATACATCGCCGGTCATCGTAAATATCGAGATTCTGGCACGCGATCGGGCGGGTTTGTTGCTGGATGTCACTACCATACTGGCCAGGGAGTCCATATACGTACTCTCAATTGCCACCCGCAGCGACAGGCGTGAAGGAACAGCTGTCATGCAGCTTGAAATTGAAGTGTCGTCATTCAACAGTCTGGCGCGCGCTCTTGATCATTTGAATGACCTGGAAAGCGTAATCGATGCCCACCGACAGGACACCCAAGCGTGAACGATAAACGACGACAGACTCAGTCATTTGCCCGATTGGTTGAGTTAATGGCGGATTTGCGCGACCCGGAGCACGGCTGTGCCTGGGATCGCAAGCAGACACTGGAGTCGTTAAAGCGCCACACTCTGGAAGAAGTGTACGAAGTGATCGATGCCATTGATGAAGGTGATGCCGCAAAAATCCGGGATGAGCTGGGTGATTTGCTGTTTCAGGTGGTGTTTTATGCACGTATTGCCCAGGAACAGAAATTGTTTGATATCGCAGATGTTGCCGATGGAATCGTCGGTAAACTGTTGCACCGTCATCCGCATATTTTTCCGGATGGCACACTGGAAAGTTTTGGTCAACCATCAGACCTGACCGCCGAGCAGGTCGAGAAAAACTGGGAACTGATCAAAAACGCCGAACGTCAGTCCAGGGCGGATCAGGCTTTTGTGAGCGTGATGGATGATGTGCCACGGGCCATGCCTGCGCTTGAAAGGGCCGGCAAATTGCAGAAACGCGCTGCATCGCTGAGCTTCGACTGGCAGGACGTGGACGGTGTCCTGGCGAAATTGACAGAGGAAATTGATGAGCTCAGGTCAGCCATTAGTTCTGGTAATGCCCGGCAGCAGTCCCATGAGTTGGGTGATGTGTTGTTTACCTGTGTCAATCTGGCGCGTCATCTGAAACTTGACCCCGAAGGCGCAGTGCGTGACGCTAATGCCCGCTTTGAAAACCGGTTTCGCTTTCTGGAAGATCGCGCAGCACATCAGGGCGTATCAGTTTCGGATGTTCCGATCGACAGGCTGGAAATCTGGTGGTGCGATGCAAAGGCACAAGAACGCTAATCAGCAATACGAATTTTATCAAGTAACAGGAGAAGGACATGCGAATTATCTTATTGGGTGCGCCCGGCGCCGGAAAAGGAACACAGGCGCAATTCATTACGTCGGCTCTGTCGATACCACAGATCTCTACCGGTGACATGCTGCGTGCGGCTGTTAAAGCCGGTACTGAGCTTGGCAAGCAAGTGGAAAACGTAATGAACAGCGGCGGCCTGGTAACAGATGAGATCATCATAGCCCTTGTTAAAGAGCGAATTACTCAGCCCGATTGCGCCAATGGTTTTCTGTTTGACGGCTTTCCGCGAACCATTCCGCAGGCTCAGGCGATGGTGGATGCCGGTATCGATATTGATCGTGTCATTGAAATTCGTGTGGATGATGAGGAGATTGTTTCCCGCTTGTCGGGTCGCCGGGTGCACCCCGATTCGGGTCGTGTGTATCACATCAGCCATAATCCGCCCAAAGTAGAAGGTAAGGACGATGTGACAGGTGAAGATCTGGTTCAACGAGAAGATGACCAGGAATCTACAGTCCGTAAACGTCTTGCTGTCTACCATGAACAGACTCAGCCGCTGGTGAGTTTCTACCAGTCCATGGAAAAACTGGGTGGCGGATTGCAGTTTATCAGTATAGATGGTCAGGATGATGTGCAGAATATTCGACAGCAATTATCCGAAGTTCTGACTAAGTGAATCAAAAAACAATCAGTTTTTGCATAAACAGAGTGTAATTAAACACAAATTTAATGCATATCACTGTATAGCAAAAAAATTTTGTGTTATCGTCCAGCTCAAACGTGGCTGAGTGCGCGTTTAAAATAAGATGGTGGTTTTCTTCCACAGTTTTGGAGAGATAAAAGTATGGCCAAAGTTAAAGCAAAAAAGAAGACGTCTGCCAACTCAGCGGTGAAAAAAATGAAAGACGCTGCCTTGGCAAAAGCTGAAGCCTCTCTGGTAAAAGTTGAGAAAGAATTGGCGATAGGCAAAAAGAAAGTAGAAACTGCAGAAGCGAAAGCGAAAGCAGCCGCCGCTAAAGTTTCGAAGAATGCCACTGCCGCAGGCAAAAAGGCATTGGCCAGTGCTGAAGCTGCGGCCAAAAAAGCCTCGGCCAATCTCTCGTCAGTAAATGACAAACTGAAAGATGCCAAAGCCCAGGTCAAGGCAATGCGTGATGCTGCCAAAGCCAAGGCAGCGGCTGAGGCCAAAGCTAAAGCAGAGGCAGAGCGTAAGGAAGCCATTGCTGCTAAAGCAGAAGCTGATCTGGAGAAAGCTGTTAAAGCATTTGCGTCGCAGTGGATGAAAAAGCGCAAAAAAGTCGATGCAGCTAAAGAAGCGGCCCGTATCAAGAAAATCAAAGCACGTGAAAAGATAGCAGCCAAGAAAGCAGCAGCCAAAGAACGTGCCGCTGCAAAAAAAGCAGCGGCTAAGGCTCGTGCAGCGGCCAAGGCGAAAGCTGCCAAAGAGCGTGCAGCTGCGCGTAAAGCCGCTGCCAAGGCCAAAGCCGCAGCTAAACTGAAAGCTGCTCGTGAAAAAGCAGCCGCTAAAAAAGCGGCGGCAAAAGCCAGGGTAAAAAAAGCTGCTCCCAAAAAAGCGACACCCAAAACTGCAGTAAAAAAAGCGGCCCCCAGGAAAGCAGCACCTAAAAAGGCAGCACCCAAAAAGGCAGTAAGCACAAAAACTGTTGCCAAAAAAGCGGCGGCAAAAAAAGCACCAGTGAAAAAAGCGGCCCCTAAAAAAGCCGCGGTAAAAAAAGCGGCGCCCAAAAGAGCCCCGCGGGCAAAGAAAGCCACTCCAGCAGCCAGCGCCTGACCTCTGACTGATCTCAGGCTGGCCACTTGTGATAGCGGCCAGCCTGAGTAATCAGTGGAATAAAACATACCCGCCATGATTCCCCGCATTCTTGCCATTGATACCAGCGCCGCCCTCTGTTCAGTTGCGCTGCATAACGGCGTTCAGCAATTTTTTAATACCAGTGTCAACACCCGTCGACATGCCGATGACCTGTTGGCCATGGTTCAGGGTCTGTTGGCAGAGTCCGGTCTCACACTGTCTGATCTGGATGCCATAGCCGTGGTCAGTGGTCCAGGTTCCTTCACGGGATTGAGAATAGGTCTGGCGGTTGCTCAGGGTCTGGCATTCGGCTCGGATAAAGGAATTATAACGGTGTCGGCTCTGGCGATGCTGGCCCGTTGTGCAGCGAGCCAGTTGCAGAGCACTCAGTCATCGTTCGCTGCTTTGATGGCGGCTAGAGAACAGGAGTATTACCTGGGTGTGTATCAGGATGCGCTGGGTCAATTCCCGAACTGCCTGCTCGCTGACCAGGTTATCGATGCGGACGATGTGAGGGCTGCATTGCAGGGCGTACCTGTCGGGCAACTGGTCTTCGCTGGTTCAGACTGGCGCTCTCTGGGTATTGAGAATTCGCTTGAGTGTTTGCCTGATGCACGCGTTCTCTTATCTCTTGCAATTCAGCAATTCGAGAAGACAGGAACCATAGCACCTGAACTTGCCGCCCTCAGTTATCTTAAGGAAGAACTGCCGTATCGAACGGTAGAGCACCAATGAACGACTCTGAGGTCGACGACGCACTGCCTGCCGGTCTGAAGCTGGAACGTACTGCTCAGGGCTTAACGCTGCTGTCAGAAACCGAACCAGATGCAGGTGCAGTGCGGGTCGATTTTTTAACCCCGGAAATTGGTTACAGGCGTCACCAGCCTTTAGGCAAGGAGATGCTGATTAAAGCGGTTGGTGGTGTGGTCGATAATCGCCGGATTGCTGAGGTCCCCAGCATCATTGATGCGACCGCTGGTTTGGGGCAGGACAGCTTCATGCTGGCGTGCGCCGGTTGGCAGGTGATCATGCTTGAACGTTCACCGGTGATTCATGCTCTGCTGAGTGACGGTATTGCGCGCGCAATATTGACCGCCCACCAGTCGAATGACGCTACATTGATTGCCATCCTGGACCGAATGCGGCTGCAGGCAGCTGTCGACAGCGTCTGCTTTTTGCGACAGACAGAACCGGTGGATGTGGTGTATCTCGACCCCATGTTTCCGGAGCGCAACAAGTCAGCCCGGGTTAAAAAGAATCGCTATCTCCTCCAGCATCTGCATGGCGCTGAGGCACAGGGTGATGGCCTGCTGATGGCAGCGCTGGACGTGGCACGCAAAGTGGTTGTCAAGCGACCGAGACTGGCGCCAGCCCTGCAGGACAAGGCGCCCTCGGCCAGTATTGCAGGCAAGACGGCCCGCTTTGATATTTACGTTGGCAAAAGCAGGCGTTGCATTATCCGCTCATAGATTTGCGACAGTTTATCCAGATCAGCGACCTTCACATATTCGTCTATCTTGTGAATGGTGGCATTACATGGTCCCAACTCGACCAGCTCAGCACCAGTCGGTGCGATAAAACGCCCGTCAGATGTGCCACCGCTGGTGGAAGGTTGACAGACAACACCGGTCTCCTCGCGTATGCTCTCGGTAACGGCACTGATCAAGGTGTCTCCCCGGGTCAGGAAGGGCAAGCCTGACAACTTCCAGTCCAGAGAGTATTCAATATCATGCTGACCCAGAATCTCTTCAGTGCGTTCGCGAATGGCCTGCTCATCCAGTTCGGTCGAAAAGCGCCAGTTAAACACCACGTCCAGGTTGCCGGGGATAACGTTATCAGCGCCTGTTCCGGCATGGATATTGGAGATCTGAAAGGTTGTGGGAGGAAAGGCTTCGTTACCTTCATCCCAGACTGTGGCGCAAAGCTCATGCAGAGGCTGCATGGCTTTATGTACTGGATTGCTCGCCAGGTGAGGATAGGCAACATGACCTTGCACACCATGCACCGTCAGTCGACCGTGCAGAGAGCCGCGTCGGCCGATTTTGATCACATCTCCCAGTGTATCGGTGCTGCTGGGTTCTCCGACAATACACCAGTCAATCTTTTCACCGCGGGATTCCAGCACCTCAATGACTTTGCGGGTACCGTTGATTGCTATACCTTCTTCATCTGCCGTGATCAGAAAAGCTATCGATCCGTGCGGCGGTTTGCCCTGTTCACGGCATTGGCCCACAAAGCGCTCGCATGCCGTTATCATGGCCGCCAGGCTGCCTTTCATGTCAGCGGCACCGCGGCCGTAAAGCCTGCCCTGGCGTATAGTGGGTTCAAAAGGTGGCGATTGCCACTCTTTCTCCGGTCCGCTGGGTACGACATCGGTGTGCCCGGCAAAACATAACAGGGGAGAGCGGTCGCCAAAGCGGGCCCAGAAGTTATTGACGTCGCCAAAGCGCATCGTTTCAATGCTGAAACCGAGTTCGGTCAGGCGATCAATCATCAACTGATTACAACCCTTGTCATCGGGGGTAACCGAGGGGATGCGAATCAGCTCTTCAGCCAGGTCAACAGTGGGGCTCTTCATAGTCAGTCAGTTCCGGTCAATTATGGCTGTGCAGCTCTTCATTCAGGGCAATACGGGTTTTGTTGGTTTTGCATTCCACTGCACCGGTTTGCGAGTTGCGCCGAAACAGCAGGTCACTTTTTCCGGACAGCTCCCGAGCCTTGATCAGATCTACCTGCTGTCCGTCATTGTCCAATAAGGTGACTTTGGTGCCACCGGTCACATACAGGCCCGCTTCAACGATACAGCGATCGCCCAGTGCTATACCGATGCCGGCGTTGGCACCAATCAGACAGTCCCGCCCGACGGAAATGATGGCTGTGCCGCCTCCTGACAAGGTGCCCATGGTTGAGCAGCCGCCCCCCAGATCGCTGCCTTCGCCGATGATAACGCCTGCCGATATGCGACCTTCGATCATGGCTGTGCCTTCTGTACCCGCATTGAAGTTTATAAAACCTTCATGCATGACAGTGGTGCCTTCGCCCACATAAGCGCCCAGTCGAACCCTGGCAGTATCGGCAATCCGTACACCGGCGGGTACGATATAGTTGGCCATCTTGGGGAATTTATCGACTGATATAACATCCAGAAACTGGCCACTCGCCCGCGCTTGCAACTGACGCTGTGGTAGATCTTCAATCGCAATGGCTCCCTGATTGGTCCAGGCAATATTTCGCAATATACCAAAAGCACCCTGCAGATTGACCGCGTGAGGTTTGCACAGTCGATGGGACAGCAAATGCAGTTTCAGGTACACCTCAGCGATGTTTTCCGGCGCTCGATCTTCGGCGATAAAACAGGCGATCAAGGTCTTGTTGCCGTCCGCTAACTGCGTGGCGATCTGCTCGTCAAAGGGGCAGGCGGATTCACGACTCAACTGCTGTAGTTGATCCGGATTGATTCGCAGACTGGCATTGCCGGACTGATAAGCCATCAAGTTGGCAACTGGTGCAATTAACTCGGCAGCCGGATTAAGCAGCGGCTGCGGATAATAGACCTCAATAATGGTGCCGGAAGTGTCTGTAGTAGCGATGCCGATAGCAAAGCTGTGAAGTGAATTAAAGCTCATCATTCAGTTTCCTGCCAGGTGTGATAATTGTCGGGGTCAGGCCGTGCGGCGCAGGTAGTCATTTAAGGCGGCGTATCCGATCAGCCAGTCGCCTTGCCCGGTTTTAACGACCGGGCGCTTGATCAGTGTTGGATACTGCAGCAAGGTGTCGACAAGCGCGACGCGACTGCTGATCTGTTGCTGCTGTTCGCGGGTCAGTTGTCGCCAGCTCGTGCTGCGTTTATTGACCAGTTCCGAAGCCTCCAATGCATCCAGAAAGGTCTCGATCAGGTCGCGTTCCAGGCCCTGTTCGCGAAAGTCGTGCAGTACCCACGCGCGTTTTTCTTTATCAAGCAGCTGCTGCGACTTTTTTACGGTATCGCAGTTCTTTATGCCGTACAGGGTAATCATTCACCTAGCTCCTGCTGCAGTGCTTCCTGCAACTGTCTGATGCGCTCCGGATCGGTGATCGGCTGATCATTGGCATCGGCAATAAAAAATAAATCCTCGACTCGTTCACCCAGAGTTGCGATGCGGGCATTCAGAAGTTGTATGTCCTGCTCGGCAAACACTTTTCCGATGCCCGCCAGGATGCCCGGTTTATCAATACAGTTAATCTCAAGCGTTGACCACTGCTGATCAGGTTTGTTGATCAGGTCGGTCTCAATCTGCTGACCGAAATGCTGCAATTTGCGAGAGCGGCGCTTTTGTGCGACCCGAAGGTGTGCGGAAGGCTCCTGCAGGTAATCAGTTAACATGGTTTTTATCTCGGCAATGCGGCGGGGATTTTCGCCGATGGGTGTGCCGTCAGATTGCAATACCGAGTAAGTATTCATGCAGTAGTTTTTACTGGAGGTAAAAATCCGTGCGTCATGAATATTCAGCCCAAGTTGCTCCATGGCGGCGGCACTGGCTGCAAACAGATAATTGCGGTTAATGGTGTAAATAAAAATATGCGTGGCGCCTTCGGCCAGTGTGTCCGCCGTATCCTGCACCAGCACCAGCGTTTCCTGCTCGGGATGCATGCGCTGGTGTTCTGCGATCGATTCAGTGTGCCAGACGATATTGGCGACCGACTCACGCACAAAATATTCATCGTCGGTGTTTTGCCAGATACTCTGCACGGTTTTCTCGCTGAACCCCTTGTCAGCCAGTTTCAGCAGGGCGCTTTCCTGTTTATCCTTGATTCTGTCTGCCCGGTCGATAGGATTCTCAAGCCCTCTGCGCAGGGCTTTTTTGGTGCTCAGGTACAGTTGCCGCAACAATGAAGCACGCCACGCATTCCACAAGGTGGGATTAGTGGCATTGATATCGGCTACTGTGAGCGCGTACAGATAATCAAGGTGCAATTTATCACCCACCTGAACGGCAAAATCGTGGATGACTTCGGGGTCGGAGATATCTTTACGTTGCGCTGTCATGGACATCAGCAGATGTTTGCCAATCAACCAGCACACTAACTTGGTGTCCCAGGCGCTCAGATGATGGCGCCGGCAGAATTCGGTTGCATCGTTCATGCCCAGAGTCGAATGGTCACCGCCGCGGCCCTTTGCGATGTCGTGATAAAGGCCGGCAATATACAGCAACTCGATTTTAGGTAATTTGTGGGCTATGTGGGCAGCGATCGGATAGTTTTCTTCGGCTTTGGGCAGCCTGAACCGACGCATATTCTCCACCACCTGAAGGGTATGTGCATCAACCGTGTAAATATGAAACAGGTCATGCTGCATCTGGCCGGTAATCGCACCGAACTCGGGCAGATAACGCCCCAGCACGCCGTAACGAGCCATACGACGCAGCTGTGCGGTCAGGTCATGCGGTGAACGCAGCAGCTCCATAAAAAGGCTGGTGTTTCGTAAGTCGTTGCGGAATTTGTCGTCAATCAGCGTTCGGTATTCACGGATAAGCCTGATAGTGGACGCACGGATGCCTTGAATTTCCGGGTTTTGTGCCATCAGCACAAAAATCTCCATCAAGGCGAAAGGAAATTTTTTGAAAACTTTGTCATCACGGACTTCGATGTAACTGTTGCGAATCTGAAATCGCTTGTTGATGCTGGTGATCTCGGCTTTTTCACCGGCTCTCAGAATTACTTCGTCGAAATGTTGCAGCAACACGTCATTCAGCACTCGCAGCATCGCGACTGCGCGATAGTATTCCTGCATCAGTTTTTCAATGGCCAGACTTTTATCATCATCCTGATAGCCAAACATCGCTGCCAGATCGCGCTGTTTGTCAAATAACAGGCGGTCCTCCTTACGTCCTGCCAGCAAATGAAGGCCGTATCGCAACTTCCATAACAGCGCCTCACCGCGACGCAGTTGTTCATACTCATAAGCTTGCAGAAAACCAAGTTCTACCAGTTCTTGCAGGGTGTCAGCATCGTAGTGCCGTTTGGCTATCCAGCCGATGGTCTGAATATCGCGCAATCCACCCGGCGATGTTTTGACATTCGGTTCCAGTGCGTAATCAATATCGTAATATTTCTGATGGCGGGCAATCTGCTCGTCGCGTTTGGCTTTAAAAAACTCTCTGGCAGGCCAGACATCATTGGCCTGCGTCATATCTATCATCTGTTGTCGCAGGGTCTCAGGGCCGGTAATAGTGCGCGACTCCATCAGGCTGGTCGCGACCGTGATGTCTTTCAGGGCTTCGTCGCGGCATTGTGATACAGTTCTGACGCTTTGCCCGATCTCAAGGTTGAGGTCCCAGAGTAAGGTAAAGAAAGCGCTGAGCGCCTCACGATTAGAATTGGCATAATCCTCTTTCATCAGCAGTAGCAGATCGATATCTGAATGAGGGTGTAATTCACCGCGCCCATATCCGCCGACCGCCAGCAGACTGATCTGATCGGCATGTTGCCAGGCAAACTGTTGCCAGGCGCGTTTTAACAGTTCATCCATAAACTGCGCCCGACCGGTGATCAGAGAAGTGATATCAACATTATCCCGATAACGTCTATCCAGCTCCTGACAGGCAGTCTGTAGTGCTTCGCGGAGAACTTCCGCAGCCGACTCGCCACCCGTCAAGCGTTGATCAACGCGGTTGAAGTCGACTAATTGATCGGCGTACAAAGCTGTTGTCATATCAGAATGACTCTTCGCTGCGACGTGTCAGGACTTCGCAGCCATCAGCCGTGACCGCCAGGGTATGTTCCCATTGTGCTGACAGACGACGATCTTTGGTGGTCACTGTCCAGCCGTCAGCCTTGGAAAGTTTGGTGTGCCGGGATCCGAGATTGATCATGGGCTCGATTGTGAAGGTCATACCCTCCAGCAATTCAATGCCGGTGCCTGCTTTGCCGTAGTGGAGTACCTGTGGGTCCTCATGAAAAATCTGACCGATTCCGTGCCCGCAGTATTCTCGTACCACACTATAATTATTGGCTTCGGCGTAGGTCTGAATGACGTGTCCTATGTCGCCGAGACGCGTGCCGGGACGCACCAGCTCGATCGCTTTATAAAGACACTCCTGCGTAATTCGCACCAGGCGCTTGGCATGTGGTGCAACATCACCGACCAGAAACATTTTGCTGGTATCGCCATGAAAGCCATCTTTAATAACGGTGATATCAATGTTTAGTATATCGCCGTTTTTGAGCATTTTACTGTCACTGGGTATGCCATGGCATACCACGTGATTGACAGACGTGCAGATGGATTTCGGGAAACCGTTGTAGTTGAGCGGGGCGGGGATGGCCTGCTGTTGATTAACGATATAGTCATGGCATATGCGATCCAGCTCTCCGGTTGAAACGCCTGGTTTGACATGCTCACCAATCATTTCCAGAACTTCAGCCGCCAGCCGACCGGCGATACGCATCTTCTGGATGTCCTCGGGCGTTTTGATGGAAATACTCATATAGCCACTCTCTGCAATTTTTTCAGGCGCTATTGTATGTTTTTCATCGCGTCAGGGCTAGCCGCATGACCGCGTACCAATTCGGTGCGCGCCCGCTCCAGCTCGGCGCAAACTGCTTATTTGTGCACTGTGCTGGTGCGGTCCGGAATTCTGATTTTTTCCTGAAAAACCTCCTATTTTTATCTAATTATTTGTAATTGTTTATAAAAATAAAAGTGGCATAGCTATTGCTCTCTCACTGTCAGATTCGGCACAACATCCAGAAAAGGAACCCGGATCGTGCAAGAGACTACTTACTATCAAGTCAAAACAGTGAACCAGGAGTGAACACTATGCAGGCTTTAAAAAACGCATCAAACAAAAAACTGGCGGCCCTCGGCACAAGCGCTATTCTGCTGGCCGGCAGCATGACCCTGTCAACCTCTGCAGCCGCTCAGGTAGAAATCAGCGGTAATATCGGCGTTGCTTCAGGCTACGTCTTCCGAGGCATTACCAATGCATCAGAAAACGACGGCGCAGCCGTGCAGGGTGGTCTGGACCTGGAGTCTGACAGTGGTTTCTATGCGGGCTGGTGGGCCTCTAACCTGGGTTACGGCACACCGAACCTGGGAACGACGGTCGAAAATGACCTGTATGGTGGTTTTTCTGGAGAAGCAAACGGTTTCTCTTATGACATCGGCGCGCTGTACTACTGGTATATGGATGACTCTGATGCCAGCGGTATCGAACCCTATCTGGGCCTGAGCTTTGGCGGTATTGATTTTGGCATGCATTACATGGCTGAAGACGTAACCTGGTCTAACCAGGGAGATATGTTCTTCACACTGGGCACTGGTTTCGATCTGGGCAATGGTTTTGGTCTGGGTGTCACAGCCAGCTATGCGACTTACGAGGACAGTGGCAAGTTCATCGCCGCGACAGGTAAAAGCTCTGCTTTCCGCAGCCTGGATCTGACATTGACCAAAGGCATCGCTGATCTGCCTGCGGAAATGTTTGCGACCTACATAGTGGGTGGTAAAGATCGGGATGGCGTGAGCCAGGAAGACAAAATCATTATCGGATTTGGCTACTCGTTCTGATGACTGAAAAAAGCCTGGATCTGCTCGCGTTTTGCAAGCGCATCAGCGACGCCCATTTCCATGAGCTTTTCGCAATACTCTTTCTCGAACATCAACAGACTGGCGATTGAGCTGGAGTTGGTGTCCCGGATGAACATCCGTATCGCCTTGGGCAGACTGTTGTAGTGGTCCTCGGCGATACGGTTCAGGTCCTGACTGGGTGTAATCTCCAATAGTTCTACCGGACGAATGTCCAGATCCTTTTTACTTTTGCAGTACGGTAGCAGACCGTTGTATCGTTGCAGCACCGCAATATCACTTTCCAGCGTATCCACAAATGCACTATTTAATACATGTCCGATTATCTGTGACAGCGACGGCTGAGCGATCTGCTCACCTTTTGCAGGGCGCCGTGTGCGAGCGCCGCTGACGCCAATGGCAAGAATTTTATCGGCTCCCATATGAATGGCCGGACTCAAAGGTGCCAGTTGTCTGATGGCGCCGTCACCAAAAAACTCCCGATTGATTTTCACCGCCGGAAACAAGGTGGGGATGGCGGAAGATGCCATCAGGTGCATATACCGCAGATCGGTACGGATACCAATACGATGTGGGCGCTGCCAATTGTCGATATCATTTACTGACTGGAAAAAAGACACGGACTCACCGCTGCTATAACCTGATGCGGTGATTACCAGACTATCCAGAAAGCCGGCGTTCATGTTCTCGTTGACTCGTTCCATTTTCAATACACCCGCCAGCAGATCAGCCAGTGGTCTGTTGTCCAGAAGCGACGTCGGTACCTGACGGCCACGGTTATTGATAAAGGAAAACACCCAGTTTGAGGCACTGCTCAGCAGGCCGTTGGAGTCCAGTCGATAGATTTTATCGCTGCGGATATGGCGCCATACATACTCCAGCATCCTGATGCCGGTACGAAATTTGTGTGCATGGGTTGCCAGTCCGGTCGCATTCAGTGCGCCGGCAGAGGTGCCGGAGATGATATTAAAAGGATTGGTCGATTCTTTGTCGATGACCGTCGCTATGCCCCGCAATGCACCGACCTGATAAGCGGCCCGGGCACCGCCACCTGACAGAACCAGAGCGGTCTGTGGAGAATTGTGCGATAAATTTTGTCTGATTTTTGGTTTATTGCCGGCTCTGCTTGTCATATTATTCCCTTAATCTGTGACCAGGATTCTAACGCCTGATTACTTCTTTGCCTATTGGAGCTGGAATGCCCGACAATACAGTTGATAAGCTGGTACTGGCAATTTCTTCGCGCGCCCTGTTTGACTTGAGCGAAAGCCATCGTATATTCGAGGAAGACGGGCTTGAGGCTTATCAGCAATACCAGATTGAGCATGAAAACGAACCCCTGCAGGCCGGCGGTGCCTTTAACCTGGTGAAAAAGCTGCTGCATCTGAATTCACTGATGCAAACCCAGCGAGTAGAAGTCATACTGCTGTCCCGCAACAGTGCAGATACTGGCCTGCGTATTTTCAATTCCATTGAACATTATGGTTTGTCAATTACACGTGCCGCGTTTTCAGGCGGCGTGAGTCCTTATCGTTACATTTCTGCATTTAACAGCCACCTGTTCCTGTCCATGGATGGGGCTGATGTGCGTCATGCCCTTGAACAGGGCGTGGCTGCTGCTACAATTCTGCCGTCAGCACCTCAGGCAGCCAGCGATACACAGGTCAAATTTGCCTTTGATGGTGATGCTGTCCTGTTTTCAGACGAAGCGGAGCGAATCTACAAATCACAGGGGCTGGAAGCCTTCGCCCGCAGCGAGAAACAGTCCGCTAACGAGCCTCTGTCCGGCGGGCCGTTCAAGCCGTTTTTGGCAGCTCTGCAGCAACTGCAGATGGAGTTTCCGGCAGGCGAGGCTCCCATCAGAACCTGTCTGGTCACTGCACGCTCTGCACCGGCCCACGAGCGTGTGGTGAAAACCCTGCGTAACTGGAATATTCGAATTGATGAATCACTGTTCCTGGGCGGCATGGAAAAAGGCGTGTTTCTGAAGGCATTTGACGCCGATGTCTTTTTTGATGACCAGGAAGCCCATTGCCATTCAGCACGCCAGCATGTCGCCACCGGCCATGTGCCGCATGGCGTGGCCAACGAGAAACCAGCATGAAACTGCAACAATTACGTTATATCAATGAGGTCGCCTCCTGTGGCTTGAATGTGTCAGCCGCTGCTGACCGGATGCATACCTCGCAGTCCGGTGTCAGCAAACAGATTCTGGCGCTGGAGGACGAGCTGGGCATACAGATATTCGTGCGCAATGGCAAACATATTTCTGGTATGACGCCGGCTGGTAAAGCCATCGTCGATCAGGCCCGTGAACTGCTGCAACAGGTTGATAACATCAAGCGTACCGCCGCAGAGTTTAGCGACGCCGCGGCTGGCAGCCTGGCTCTGGCCACGACACACACCCAGAGTCGATATGTGCTGCCGCCGGTCATTTCGCAGTTCATCACTCGCTATCCCGATGTTTCCCTGCAGCTGCATCAGGGCACACCTATACAGATCGCCGAGTTGGCTGCCAAAGGTGTGGCCGATTTTGCAATTGCTACCGAAGCAATGGAGAAGTTCAGCGATTTGATGATGATGCCCTGTTATCGCTGGAATCGCGTCGTGCTGGTTCCACGCGGACATCCACTGGCGGATGTCAGGAAATTAACGCTGGCCGATCTGGCGCGATTTCCATTGGTGACTTATGTGCTGGGTTTTACGGGGCGATCCCGGCTGGATGATGCTTTTGCAGCTCAGGGTCTGCAACCCAAAGTTGTGTTTACGGCCGCGGATGCCGACGTGATCAAGACCTATGTGCGCCTGGGTATGGGCATTGGTATTGTCGCCAGCATGGCCTACGATTCAGAAAAAGACGCTGATCTGGTGGCGTTGGATGCCAGCCATCTCTTTGACTACAGTGTCACTCGCATTGGCTTCCGGCGAGGCACGGTATTGCGTGCTTATATGTTTGATTTTGTTGCCATGTTCGCGAAGCACTTGCAGCGACCCATTGTTGAACAGGTGCTGCAGTGTCAGTCGCAGCAGGAAGTTGATGCCCTGTTTGCCGACACCGACATTCCGGTGCTTACTTCGGCTCCGTCACCAGATTGATCCTGTGCAGGCCACATTCTTTGGCAGTGGCTTCCTCCCACCACCAGCGGCCTTCACGCTCATGCTGGTTGGGTCCGACAGGGCGAGTGCAGGGTTCACAGCCGATACTTATGAATCCTTGGTCGTGCAACGGGTTGTAAGGAATATCAAACATTCGGATGTAGTTCCAGACGTCGGCTGATGTCCAGTTGGCCAGTGGATTGAATTTCAGCAGCGTGGCTCCGGGCGCAGCAAACGTGGTATCAACCTGGGCGAGCGCGACATCAGTCCGGGTAGGGCTCTGGTCGCGGCGTTGACCGGTAATCCAGGCTTGCGCCGTTGACAATTGACGACGCAGTGGTTCGGTTTTTCGGATCGAACAGCACTCTTCATGTCCGTCCTGATAGAAACTGAATAGACCCTTGCGCCGGGTCAGGTCTTCTATTGCTCTGGTATCGGGATAAACAAACTCGATATCGATCTGGTAAAACTCACGTACCTTTTCGATAAATTGGTAAGTTTGCGGATGCAGTCGACCGGTATCCAGTGTAAAGACGCGAATGTCTTTTTTGATTTTCCAGGCCATTGCCAGCAGTGCAACATCTTCTGCGCCAGAGAATGAGAGCACGATATCGGGGATCTCAGTCAATATTTCCTGCAGCATGTCGCGTGGCTCCAATGCCTGGAAGCGCAGATTCAATTCGCCGATGTTGTCCTTTGTGATCATGGTAATCCTGCTGGCAGTGCGGTGTGTATTCGTCGTCAGGCGCACATGATACAACAGCGCGGCTGGCATGACAGGTGGCAACCGGCTAAAATCGGCGGCTGTTATCATTCAGACTAAAATTTTATTCTAAAGGGGTGTAGTGTGGAACTGGCGTGTCTTGATCTAGAAGGTGTTTTGATTCCGGAAATCTGGATTGATTTTGCGGAACGTACAGGCATCGATGAGCTGCGTGCCACCACGCGCGATATTCCTGACTATGATGTGTTGATGCAGCAGCGTCTGCGCATTCTTCGTGAGCATAAGCTGGGATTGCCGGATATTCAGGAAGTGATTGCTGGCATGTCACCCATGCCTGGTGCGCGGGAGTTTGTAGATTGGTTGCGCGAGCGTTTTCAGGTCATTATTCTGTCGGACACTTATTATGAATTTGCGCAGCCCTTGATGCGGCAGCTCGGATTTCCGACGCTTTTCTGTCATCGGCTGGAAGCCGACGAGCAGGGCATGATCGTCAATTACCACTTGCGTCAGAAAGATCCCAAGCGGCAGTCTGTGAAAGCCTTCCATGCCCTGAATTACCGCGTTATTGCGGCAGGTGATTCCTATAATGACACCACTATGCTCTCTGAAGCAGAGGCCGGCATTCTGTTCCGTGCGCCAGAGAATGTCATTCGCGAGTTTCCGCAGTTTCCGGCGGTGCATGAGTACAAAGATCTACAGGCAGAATTTCTTAAAGCCAGTAATCGCGAACTGACTCCCTGATTTATTTGAGCTGTTCCAGTGTCTGCATCAGTGCCATGACTTTGTCATGGCACTCCTGATATTCCCGCTCGAACTGTGAATCTGCAACAATGCCGCCACCGCCCCAGCAGAATATGCGTTGCTCATCGCAGAGCAGGGTGCGTATACAGATGCTGCTGTCCATATTACCGTTGAAATCCAGGTAAAACACTGAACCGCAATAGATGCTGCGCGGCACCGCTTCCAGCTCGCTGATGATCTGCATGGCACGGATTTTCGGTGCCCCGGTGATAGAACCGCCGGGGAAACAGTGCTTGAGTAGGTTCAGTGGACTGATGTCGGCGGGCAATTGTCCGGTCACTGTGCTGATCAAGTGATGGACATGAGAAAAACTGTGCAGCGTGAACAGCTCCGGTGTCTTGACACTGCCAGTCAGACAGACCTTGCCCAGGTCATTACGCATCAAGTCAACAATCATCAGATTTTCAGCCTGATCCTTGACACTGTTGGTCAGTCCTTCAATGACCTTGGCATCAGCCTGTTTGTCCGTCAGTCGGCGCCGTGTACCTTTGATGGGCTGGGTGGTGACAGTCTGACCGCGTACCGAAAGGAAGCGCTCCGGGGAAAGGCTGAGTATCGCGTTTTTGCCATGGCGGATGAAAGCGCTGAACGGGCTGCGACTCTGGTCGCGCAGTGCCAGGTACGCTGTGAGTGGATCGCCCTGAAAATCAGCCTGGAAGCAGATGGCAAGATTGGCCTGATAGCAATCCCCGGCCAGAATGTACTGTTTGAGACGATCAAAAGTCTGCTCGTAGTCACGCCTGGATGTGAGTGGGGAAAATTCGCCTGTGAGTGCAAAGTCGGCAGATGACGGTGGCTGGGATTGCGTCAACATCATACGCGCAAGCACAGTGTCGCGGATTCTGGGCGGACAGTCGGGAAGAATGAACAGGGTGCACTGCTGTAGATGATGATCGTTGATCAAAGCCCAGTGATAAAGCCCTATGCCGGCTTCAGGCTGGGACTGCAATCGGGCGGCGTTGTCAGACAGATAGTTGTCCCGATAACCACTGCGCCTGTCCTGGCCGGCAGGATAAGCCAGCCAGCCCAGCAGGCCGCCTGTGAATGGCAAATGCGCCAGCGCTTCTTGCACCGCATTTGACGGTTGATGCGCTAGCAGCAGGAGCTCGGCAGCTTCGTGGATATCTACCTGGGCCAGGGGTTGCCAGCGGCCGTGAGCCATTTTGCGCTGATAGACGACAGGGCGATCAGTGCCCGGGCGGCGATGCTGCTCCAGCTGGATACTTGGCAAGGCGCTCAGAATGTCGTATCGGGCTTCACGGCGCCGGGTTTTGCCGCTATCCAGACAAATTGCGCCGGGCAGGGTGCCTGTCAATTTCAATAAAGTGTCGCTGTCGGCCTGGTATGGCAGCGACTGCAGGTAAAGCTGTGACATCAGGGCAGGACGTCCACCCGAATAGCGATAACCGGTGCCGGTGCTGTCTGTGAGTCTGTCTCGACCTCCAGATCGGGATCGGTCAGCGTCGCCGTTTCATTCAGGGTCATCCAGACACCCAGATCCAGTGTCAAAGGGTGACGTCCGGTAAACCCATCCACATTCAGCAACTCCAGTTGCAACTGCGCCTGATTGTCGCGTATATCCGCCTGCAACCAGATAGCTGTTTCAGAGATGATTTCAGCGCCCGCTTGTGTGTCTGTTGATGCCTGTAGCTGATCAGGCAGGGGTGCTTGCTGCTCCTGCTCAGGCTCTTGCGTCACAGGCTGTGTACTTTGCACCAGCCGTAATTGTTCACCTTCCAGTGCCTGCACGCTCTGGCTGGAGTCTGTCAGGCGGTTGTTAAAGTCAAAATCCACGCTCACCACAAGCCGCCGTGGAGGCACATCAATCTGGTTGATAAGAGACCTCAGTTCCTGCAGGTTGGCAGCGGTTGTGGCGATGACCAGCTTGTTGTCAATTTGACCAATGTGGCCGCGCGGATCCAGTTGCGGCCGGATCTGACTGCGAACCAGCAAAGGATCCCGGTGCTGCAGACTCAGGATTTCAATAACAGCGCGGTTGCCCTCGGTCTGGGCGTGCAGGCTGTGCCCGAAGCACAACATGACGGTCAGCAAAAAAACAGATAGAGATCGGCAAAGTGTCATAGACGGTATCCGTTGAATATCATTCAATGATCAGGCTGCCCTGATTCAGCAGCTTCAGCAATAACTGTGCAACTTCGGGGTCATTAAGCACGGCCCTGATTATCTTGTCGGGCAGTGGTGCCATTGGATTACTGTCCGACAGTGCCTGTAGCAGGCACAGGGCTCGCGATGGCAGAGCGATGCAATCACCGTTGGCATAAAGCTCCGCCTGTTGGTCTTCAATTGTATAGGCAAACCGGGCACCCGGCGCTGGGTATAATTGCTGTCCGCCTAGCAGCTGACGTTGCAGTGTTTGATGGCAGGCAATCACCTCGTCTGTCCCGATTTGTGCTACATAACGTGGTTCGGTCATGGTTTTGCCAAACCAGCGGCGTATCAATTGTCGGTTGCCAAGGCGCTTGTTGATGCCTTGTTGCAGGGCATCAATAACATCGCCCGGGATTTCGCCACGATGCAATGGCAGCCGCGGGCAGGCGTCAGTGTAGCGCTCGCCTTCATTCAGCTCATCCAGCACCTCATCAACGACGCCGCCGAGTATTTCGGCCCAGGAAGGAGCCCGAAAGCCTACCGAATAAGTCAGGGCGGATCCCTCGGCAATACCATAGTGTGCAATGCCCGGAGGCAGATACAGAATATCGCCGGCTTCAAGCAGATACTCTTCTGTTGCCTGGAAATTCTGCAGCAGCTTCATGTCGCTGGACGTTTGCAGTTCAGTTGTGTGATCGCAGTGTTGCCCAGTTTGCCAGCGACGCTGTCCCTGTCCCTGAATCAAAAAAACGTCGTAGTAGTCAAAATGCGGGCCGACATTGCCCTGATCGCTGGCATAACTGACCATAATGTCATCTACTCGCCAGCCGGGAATAAAGTCAAAATCGGCGAGCATGGCAGCCACATCATCAACCCATTGATCGACAGACTGAACAAGCAGGCTGTAGTGTGATGCCGGCAGGCTCAGAAAATCAGCTTCTGTGAACGGGCCATGACGCAATGTCCATTCACTCTGCTGTGGATTCACCTGCACCAGACGAGCCTCGGCTTCGTCTTCACAAGCCAGTGCTGCCAATTCCTCTGGCGTTACCGGGTCAATAAAGTCTGAGTTAGTGGCACGAATCAATAGTGGCTTTTTCTGCCAGTAATTTTTCAGAAAGTCGTTACGGTTGAAGTTTTCCGGCAGTACCCGAGCAGTCACGTTGTTTTTCCTGGTTCAAGCCCCGGCATTGCCGGGGCACTTCCTTGATTGATGGTTCAGATTTGTTTGGCCTGATCAACAGCGTTGCCGGTGTAAGTGCCCGGTTTGAGTGCCCGCAATTGTTGACGAGCCGACTCCGGAATATCCAGTGTGTCGATAAATGTGCTGATGGCGGCCTGATCAATCTTCTGGCCTCGTGTCAGCTCTTTGAGTTTTTCATAGGCCTGTTCGACACCGTAGCGGCGCATCACGGTCTGTATGGGCTCAGCCAGCACTTCCCAGCTATTGTCCAGATCTCGTGCCAGCGCTTCGGGATTCAGGCTGAGCTTGTTCAGACCCTTCATGGTAGCCTGATAGGCAATCAGGCTGTGCGCAAAGCCGGTGCCGACACTGCGCAGTACGGTAGAGTCGGTCAGGTCTCTCTGCCAGCGAGAGATTGGCAGTTTTTCTGCCAGGTGCTGCATGATGGCGTTACCGATGCCCAGATTACCCTCTGAGTTTTCGAAATCGATGGGGTTGACCTTGTGTGGCATGGTCGAGGAACCGACTTCGCCGGCAATAGCGCGTTGCTTGAAGTAGCCCAGAGAGATATAACCCCAGATATCACGATCCAGATCGATCAGGATAGTGTTAAAACGGCAGCAGGCAGCAAACATTTCGGCAATATAGTCGTGTGGCTCGATCTGGGTGGTGTAGGGGTTCCATTGTAAACCCAGCTTTTCGACAAACTGTTGCGCGTTAGCCTGCCAGTCAACCTCCGGATAAGCAATCATGTGCGCATTATAGTTGCCGACCGCGCCATTGATTTTGCCCAGTACCGGGCTGTCAGCAAACTGGGTGAGCTGACGTTCCAGTCGATACACTACGTTAGCCAGCTCTTTTCCTACGGTGGTCGGAGAAGCGGTTTGGCCGTGTGTACGAGACAGCATGGGTTCTTCGGCACTGTCATGGGCAAGTTGGCGCAAGCGGTCAATCACCTGCTGCATGGCTGGCAGCATGACCAGATCGCGTCCATCGCGCAACATCAGGGCATAGGACAGGTTGTTGATGTCCTCTGATGTGCAGGCGAAATGCACAAACTCCATTTGCTGACCCAGGTCCGGATGATCCTTTATCTTTTCTTTAATGAAGTATTCAACGGCCTTGACGTCGTGATTGGTGGTGCTTTCGATTTCTTTGACCCGCTCGGCATCTTTGATCGAGAAGCCACTGATGATGCTTTCCAACAGCTCATTCGCCGATTCTGACAGGGCGGGTGCCTCGGTGATAGCGGGCATGCCGGCCAGTTGCTGCAGCCAGCGAATCTCAACCACTACCCGGTAGCGAATCAGCGCATATTCACTGAAACAGCTGCTTAAAGCTTCAGTTTTGTTGCGATAACGACCATCAACAGGTGAGATGGCGGTGAGAGTTGAGATGCTCATAGTGTTGTTTTCCTTAGCCGATAAGTTGTCGTCGCACATCGGCCAGGCACTGGCGGATACGCTTTTTGTAGAAGAACAGGTGCCAGCGTCGGCCGCCGAGCTGATGCCACAATACGGCAGAACGGATTCCAGCGAGCAGCAGAGCGCGGATCTGGTCGGCCACCTGATTGTTACGCAGGTGCTCCGGATTGCCCGCTACGTGGATACGGTAGCTCAGTGTGCTGATGGTGTCCTGATAGAGCCGTGCCAGAGCACTGCAGTCAGCCTGCAGGGACTGCTCGGTCAATGGCTCTTCCGGTGTGTCAATCAATGCGCGTTCCGATAACTGGCTGATGCGTTGCCCAATGCGCGATTGAATATCATTGTGTTTGTTGAGGTGTTGTTGAATTACGAGCATGCCCAGCAGATAGCGAACCTCATTGGCATGCTCGCGCAGTCCCGCGCTGTCAAATGACTCCTGCAGCACGCGGATACCCTGATTGAAATCAGAAATGTTGGGGTAGAGATCCGCTACCGAATCGGCATCGAGTTTATAAACCGGCTTCAGGCAGGCGATCAGCGACTCGCGTGATACCTGCCCGTCAGTCGCCAGCCGATTGACCAGCACCGCACATTGGGTTACCACGGCGAGCGCGATGTTGCGGTATTGCCAGTCCGAAAATTCACTTGTTGTACTGTTCAATGACGCCTCCTCCCAGACAGATATCATCCTGATAAAAAACGATGCTTTGCCCTGGTGTGACAGCTCGTTGCGACTGGTCGAATGTGACATACAGGTCACCGCTGTCAAGCTGGCTCACAAGGCAGGCCTGATCGGCCTGACGGTAGCGAATTTTGGCGTGGCATCGCAGGGGCAGCTCAGGTGCCGGCCGGTTGACCCACGAGATCTGTCCCGCGCGCAGGGCGCTGGAGAAAAGTGCCGGATGATCAGGACCTTGTGCGACAATCAAAACGTTCCGCTGAAGGTCCTTGCCGACCACATACCAGGGCGCTTCGTTGTGGTTTGGCAGACCGCCAATGCCCAGCCCCTGACGTTGCCCGTAAGTATGGTACATCAATCCCTGGTGTGTGCCGACCTGCTCCCCATCAACCGTTTCGATTATGCCGGGCTGAGCGGGCAGGTAGCGTTGTAAAAAGTCGGTGAATTTACGTTCGCCGATAAAACAGATACCAGTGCTGTCTTTCTTGTTGCTGGTGACAAACTGGTGCCGTGCAGCAATATCCCGGACCTGTGATTTATCCAGCTCACCGACCGGGAACAAGCTGCGTGCCAGGCTGTCTGCCGTGACCGCACTTAAAAAGTAACTTTGATCCTTGTTGTTATCCAGTCCTTTCAGAAGCTGTGTCTGATCGGCTGTTTGACGCCGCCGTGCATAGTGGCCGGTAGCGATATAGTCAGCACCCAGCTCGGTCGCGTATTCCAGGAATGCCTTGAACTTGATTTCACGGTTGCACAGGATATCGGGGTTGGGCGTGCGACCGGCCCGGTACTCAGCCAGGAAGTGCTCAAACACACCATCCCAGTATTCGGCGGCAAAATTCGCAGTATGCAGATGAATCCCCAGGCGATCGGCAACAGACTGTGCATCCGCCAGATCCTGCCGGGCCGTGCAGTATTCGGTATCGTCGTCTTCTTCCCAGTTTTTCATGAACAGGCCTTCAACCTGATAGCCCTGTTCTTGCAGCAACAGGGCTGCAACTGAGGAGTCAACGCCGCCCGACATGCCGACGATAACCCTTGTCTGTTGTCTGTTTTTCTGTTCAGTCATACCGTATCAATCAATGTGTTGGACGCTGTTCAGCGGATAAACCCGACCCTGTAGATAGTCATTGATAACCTGCATCACCAGCGGGCTGCGCAGCTCAGCTTGACGTTGTTGAAGTTCCTGCTGGCTGAGCCAGTGAGTCTGCACAATATCAGCATCCAGTTTGAGCGCCGGGTCATGGCTCAGTGCCCTGCCGACAAAGCAGGTGCGCAGATAACATTCACCGTTGTCCGGAGATGTATACTGATACTGTCCCAGACAGCCCGTCAGGCTGATCTGCCAGGCAGTTTCTTCCAGTGTTTCGCGCAGTGCCGCCTGCAACAGCGTTTCGCCTTTTTCAAGATGTCCAGCCGGCTGATTGAAGACCTGTCGACCGTCGCTGATTTCTTCAACAATCAGGAAGCGCTGCGTGATGTCGCCCGGTGTTTTAAGTTCAGCGGGTTGTTCAACGACAACAGCAACAGTATTGTGAGGACAGAATGTCATGCCGGGATTTCGTGTAAATGGGATTGTTCAGGCTGCGCAAGTTTACCGGAAATCACAGTGAAATGCTTGATCAAGACTCTACTTGATTGGTGAAAGCATGGATAATGCATTCTTTTTGCAGGGAGACTGTGCAATGTCTAGATCCGATCATCCCTCAGGTCTGTCGCACCTGGATGCGCAGGGTAATGCGCGCATGGTGGATGTCAGCCAGAAAGCGGTGACCAACCGGATAGCCGTGGCTGCCGGTGAAGTACACATGCAGGCCGAGACCCTGGCGCTGATAGCGGCCGGAGGTCATAAAAAGGGCGATGTGCTGGCTGTGGCACGTGTGGCCGGCATCATGGCGGCAAAAAAATGCCCTGATCTTATTCCGCTGTGCCATCCTTTGCTGCTGAACGCCGTCAATGTAGATTTTGAATTGGATACGGACAACTGCAGGGTGTTAGTCAGGGCGAGTTGCGGCCTTGATGCACGAACTGGAGTGGAAATGGAGGCGCTGACGGCGGTATCAGTGGCAGCTCTTACCATCTATGATATGTGCAAGGCCGTTGATAAGGGCATGGTTGTCAACAATATCCGGTTGATCAGCAAGTCCGGTGGCCGTTCCGGTGATTATTTGCGCCAACAGGATTAGTCTTATGTTAACTATTCAGTATTTTGCCAGTGTCCGTGAGCAGCTGGGCCGTGCAGGCGAAGAAATGGCTCTGCCAGACGGGGCGGAGACAGTGGCTGATCTAATCGATGTATTACAATCGCGGGGTGCGCCGTGGTCATTGTTATCGGATCAGCAGCAGGTCCTGGTGGCAGTGGATCAGGCCGTCGCAGACCGCGGTCACCGCTTGGCGGGAAATGAAGAAATTGCTTTCTTTCCACCCATGACCGGGGGCTGAGCATGGGGGCGATAGTGGATGTTAAAATCAGCGTGCAAACCGAGGATTTCGACCTCGCTCATGAGTACGCCGAGCTGTGCCAGTCAGCGAGCAATCCCGGCGCTGTCGCAATTTTCAGTGGCCTGGTCAGGGAACTTGTGGCTGATGATGTCCCGGGGGCTCTACAGTCAGCAGGTACTCAATCGCTGACTCTCGAACATTATCCTGGCATGACTGAAAAAGCGCTGACCGATATTGTTGATAAGGCTGCCAATCGCTGGCCGCTGCAGGCCTGTCGCCTGATCCACCGGGTTGGAGAGTTGCAGCCGGGTGAGCAGATTGTACTGGTGGCAGTCGCCAGCGCCCATCGCGAGGCCGCGTTTGCGGCTGCCGAGTTCATGATGGACTACCTGAAGACCGATGCGCCGTTCTGGAAAAAGCAGCGTAACGGTGATGACAGCGTGTGGGTTGCCAGCCGGGACTCTGATTATCGTCGTGTTGAGCGCTGGCGCGGGGATACAGATCTCGATGCGATTGAACTTGACGAAGCCGGGCGACCCGGCAAGGGCTGAATCTGCAGGGTCCGGGATTCGCCCGGTGCCAGGCCCTCTATTGTCCAATCACCGATGCGATAACGGATCAGGCGCAGGGTCGGGAATCCCACGGCAGCTGTCATGCGTCGCACCTGTCTGTTACGGCCTTCAGTAATGCTCAAGGACAGCCAACTGGTGGGGATGTGCTGTCGTTCTCGGATGGGGGGATGTCTGTCCCAGATTCTCGGTGGTATGATCGCTTCAGCCCGCGCGGGACGCGTCTGACCATCCTTCAGCGTGACGCCGCAATGCAGCGCGTGCAGAGCGGTTTCGTCAATCAAACCCTCTACCTGTACCCAATAGGTTTTTTCGAGTTTGTACGTTGGGTTGCTGATGCGCGCCTGAGTCTGGCCACAATCGGTCAACAGCAAAAGACCCTCTGAGTCTTTGTCCAGCCTGCCGGCCGGATAAAAACCAGGGGCATCGATATAATGACTCAGCGTCTGCTCGGGTTGATCACCGCTGAACTGGGAAAGCACATTAAAAGGTTTATTAAACAGGATGATTTGCGGCATGCGGCGAAGTATAGCCTATTTGAGCGCCCGGTACAGGCGGTGCTATACTGCGTCGAAATCGAGTTATTGCGTGCTGGTGATTGCCCGATGGCAGGTGTTCGCAGGATGCTCAGTTGACTAAAGTTGACTACAGCGGCGGGAGCCTGAACGGCTCCCGCCGCCGACATCAGGCTTGTTGCTGCGACTGTGCCACAGGTTTGATGTTGGTTGCATGAAGCCCTTTCGGACCTTCCAGGGTTTCAAAGGTTACGGTTTGACCGGCTTTCAGAGTTTTATAGCCATCCATTCCAATAGCAGAGTAGTGAGCGAAAAGGTCGCTGCCACCGTCCTCCGGAAGGATAAAACCAAAACCTTTAGCGTTGTTGAACCATTTAACTTGCCCCATTGCCATCATATTACTCCATTGCACGTATAGTTCTAATTTTAATTGTTACACGCCAGGCAAGGCCTGAGTGTTAATCCTCAACGTTTGTATATCGTCCATGTAGGACCTTATTATTCATCCTTTTTGTCTAATTGCAACAGTCTGTAATAGATCGGAGTGACTTATTAATGACAGAAACGGTATTTACATCCGTAATTTCAGCGCAATCGCCCGGTCAGCCAGGCCAGGATGAGCACGAAGATCGTGGTGTTGCAACCGCCGCCAGCAAGCCCCGGCTGGCGCGGCCACCGCTGTACAAAGTACTGCTGATGAATGATGACTATACACCGATGGAGTTTGTAGTGACCGTTCTGGTCAATTTTTTTCATATGCCGGTGGAGAAAGCCACGCAGATCATGTTAAAGGTACACACAGAGGGTAAAGCCGTTTGTGGTGTGTACAGCCGGGATGTCGCTGAAACCAAGGCCGAACAGGTCAATGAATTTGCCCGCGAGCACAAACACCCGCTACTATGCCATGTAGAAGCTGACCAATAGGAGAGCCCTGGATGCTGAGCCGTGATCTTGAAGTGACTCTGAACAGCGCCTTTGCCAGCGCCCGCAGTAAACGCCACGAGTACATGACGGTTGAGCATCTACTGCTGGCTTTGCTGGATAACGACGTCGCTATTGATGTGCTGCTGCATTGCGGGGCTGACATTGCCCGTTTACGCGGCGGGCTGGTCGATTACATCGAATCCACCACACCTGTGCTTGCCGAGCAGGAAGAAGAGCGTGACACACAGCCGACTTTGGGTTTCCAGCGAGTCTTGCAGCGTGCCGTATTTCATGTGCAATCCTCGGGTCGCAACGAAGTCAGCGGTGGCAATGTATTGGTAGCCATTTTCAGCGAACAGGAAAGTCAGGCTGTCTACCTGTTAAGCCAGCAGGATATTGGTCGTCTTGATGTGGTGAATTACATCAGCCATGGCATCAGCAAGCAGCAGGGTGATGAGCCTGCCGAAGATGAAAACATGCAGGCCGGGCAGGGTGAAGAAGCGGGTAGTACCTCCAGCGCTCTGGAGAATTACGCCACTAATCTCAATGAACTGGCCCGGCAGGGCAAAATCGATCCGTTAATTGGACGTGACAAAGAAGTCATGCGCCTGATTCAGGTACTGTGCCGTCGGCGCAAAAACAATCCGCTGCTGGTGGGTGAATCCGGTGTTGGCAAAACAGCCGTGGTGGAAGGTTTGGCGCGCATGATCGAAGAAGATCAGGTGCCTGAGGTGCTGAAAGGGCATGTGATTTATTCGCTTGATATGGGTGCCCTGCTGGCAGGCACCAAGTATCGGGGCGACTTTGAGAAACGTTTTAAGACCTTGCTGGCGGAACTTAAAAAACAGCCGGAATCTATTCTGTTTATTGATGAAATTCATACCATTATTGGTGCTGGAGCGGCCTCCGGTGGTGTTATGGATGCATCCAACCTGTTAAAACCGATTCTCACCTCCGGAGATCTTCGCTGCGTTGGTTCAACGACCTATCAGGAGTACCGTGGTATTTTCGACAAGGACAGGGCGCTGTCACGTCGTTTCCAGAAAATCGACATTGATGAGCCCGATGTCGAAACCACCTATAAAATTCTGCGTGGCCTGAAGTCGCGTTTTGAGGCTCATCACGATCTGCGCTACAGCGATAATGCGCTGCGGGCGGCCTCCGAACTGGCCGGTCGCTATATCAATGACCGGTTCATGCCGGATAAAGCCATTGATGTGATTGATGAGGCTGGTGCTTGGCAACGGCTGCAACCGGAAAGTAAGCGTAAAAAGCTGATTCAGGCTCCGGATATGGAGCGGGTAGTGGCGTCAATTGCCCGGATTCCTCCGCAGCACGTTACCAGCTCAGATGTGGAGGCTTTGCGCGGTCTGGAATCGAAGCTGAAAATGGTAGTGTTTGGTCAGGATGAAGCCATCGTCTCTCTGGCGACAGCAATCAAGCTGTCCAGAGCCGGATTGAATACGCCGGACAAACCTATTGGTTCCTATCTGTTCGCTGGCCCCACTGGTGTGGGTAAAACAGAAGTCAGTCGTCAGTTGGCCCGTATCCTTGGCATTGAGTTGCTTCGTTTTGACATGTCAGAGTACATGGAGCGTCATACAGTTTCCCGCCTGATCGGTGCGCCACCTGGTTATGTCGGTTTTGATCAGGGTGGTTTGCTGACTGAGGCGGTAACCAAGCACCCGCATTGTGTGTTGCTGCTGGATGAGATTGAAAAGGCGCACCCGGATGTTTTCAACATTCTGTTGCAGGTTATGGATCACGGTACATTGACGGACAATAACGGTCGCAAGGCCGATTTCCGTAATGTCATTCTGATCATGACCACCAATGCCGGGGCGCAGGAAATGTCGCGCCCCTCTATTGGATTTACCCGCCAGGATCATAGCAGCGATGGTATGGAGGTGATCAAGCGCAGCTTTACACCGGAATTCCGCAATCGTCTGGACGCCGTTGTGCAATTCGGACCGCTGCAACCGCAAACTATCCGCACTGTGGTCGATAAATTCCTGGTTGAGTTGCAGGTACAACTGGATAGTAAAAAGGTGACTCTCAGTGTGGATGACAGTGCGCGCGACTGGTTTGCCGAGCATGGCTACAGTCCACAAATGGGCGCGCGGCCTATGGCTCGCCTGATTCAGGAAAAACTCAAAAAGGCGCTGGCTGATGAAATTCTGTTTGGCAGCCTGAGCAGCGGCGGCGAAGTCAAGGTCTCAATCGTGGATGGTGAGGTCAAGCTGGATATCAAACAGCGTGGCAGCAAAGCTGAGGGCAGGGAGCTCAGCACAACAGAGGATTGATGCCGCTCGGCTACTGCCGGGCTTTCCGGCGTCAGCCAGGGGGCAGGCGCCGGGACGTCAACGAGCGCGGTAAGTGATGCGTCCTTTGGTCAGGTCGTAAGGTGTCAGTTCAACTTTAACCATATCACCCGTGAGAATTCGGATGTAGTTTTTGCGCATTTTCCCTGAAATATGAGCTGTCACTATGTGACCGTTTTCAAGTTTTACGCGGAACATGGTGTTGGGAAGTGTGTCGACAACTTCGCCTTCCATTTCGATTTGATCTTCTTTAGCCATCTGGTTCTTGGTCTCACGGATTAAATTAAGCGCGCATTTTGCCTGATTTTGGTGTTAATGGCAAAGGCTTACAGTTCAGCCGTGAATTTCCAATAGCCAGTTTGATCGGGATTCTGTGCATTGCGCGACAGGCGATGCAGAAATTCAGTACGGGCCACAGGACGGGCACCCAGACTGCTCAGGTGTTCAGTTGGCATCTGACAATCAATCATGTCAAAGTGCCATTCTGACAACTGTCGGCAAAGCGCCACAAATGCAATCTTTGAAGCGTTGTCAGCCAGGCTGAACATTGACTCACCAAAGAACATCCGCCCGAGCGCTATGCCGTACAGGCCTCCCACCAATTGTTGTTGCTGCCATACTTCAACAGAGTGAGCATAGCCCAGCTTGTGCAAGGTGCGGTAAGCGCGTTGCATATCCTCGGTGATCCAGGTTCCCTGAGATTCCTGGCGCAGGCCGGCGCAATACCCGATGACCTCATCGAAAGCACAGTCCATACTGATATGGCAGGTATTGCGTCGAAGGGTTTTGCGCAGGCTGCGGGAAACATGCACCTGCGCTGGTTCCAGGACCATTCGCGGGTCTGGTGACCACCACAATATCGGGCTGCTGTCGTCATACCAGGGAAAAATACCTTGCCGGTAAGCAGCCAGTAGTCGCTCCGGTCGTAAATCTCCTCCGACCGCCAGCAAACCTGCTGGTTCTTTCAGGGCCTGGTCGGCGGGAGGAAAGGCGACGCTGTCAGCCCGCAGCCTGAACAGCCGTCCCATGGTTTACTGATCCAGGTATTTCTCGGCATCCAGCGCAGCCATACAGCCAAAGCCGGCCGAGGTAATTGCCTGGCGGTAAATATGGTCCGCTATGTCGCCGGCAGCAAACACGCCGGGCACACTGGTTTGTGTGGCATTACCATTGGTGCCGCTGTGAATCTTCAGATAACCATCATGCATCTCGAGTTGTCCCTCGAAGATATCGGAATTCGGTTTGTGTCCGATGGCGATAAATACACCGTCGACGGTTAATTCTTTTGAGCTGTTATCTTGAGTGCTGGCTACGCGGATGCCGGTCACGCCCATGTCATCGCCCAGGACTTCGCTCAGCGTGTGATTCCACAGGATCGTGACATTGCCGCTTTTTTCCTTGGCAAACAGTTTGTCCTGCAGGATTTTTTCCGCTCGCAGGCTGTCGCGTCTGTGCACCAGGGTGACATGCGAGGCGATATTGGAGAGATAGAGTGCTTCTTCCACTGCCGTGTTGCCGCCACCGATCACCGCGACCGGCTTGTTGCGGTAAAAGAATCCATCGCAGGTTGCGCAGGCACTGACGCCTTTGCCCATAAACGCCGTCTCGGATTCAAGGCCGAGGTATTGCGCTGATGCACCGGTGGCGATGATCAGTGCGTCACAGGTATAGCTGCCGCTGTCACCCTGCAAGGTAAAAGGTCGATTCTGCAGGTCAACCTTATTGATATGGTCGAATACGATGCTGGTATTGAAACGTTCGGCGTGCTGTTTCATTCGCTCCATCAGGTCCGGTCCCTGCAGACCTTCAACATCACCAGGCCAGTTATCCACATCGGTGGTTGTTGTAAGCTGACCGCCCTGAATCATGCCGGTGATGACGACCGGTTCGAGATTGGCGCGGGCCGCGTAAACAGCGGCCGTGTAACCGGCGGGGCCGGAGCCGAGGATGATTAATCGGTGATGCTGTGAATCATTCATAAAAACAGATTCCTGCTGGTTTTCGGAGTTGCGGGATAAGGTTAAGCGCTGAATTATACACGCATGGAGTCGTGCGTAGCGATTTTCAAGCGTCGCTTTATGCTATGCTCATCGTTGCTGTGGAAGTGGCGGTTCCACTGACGGCCGAAATTGCTTATGATAGCGACCATAAAACTTGAAACTGAATTAAAATATTTTCGCATCCCACTGAAAAAATATAGAAAATATGCCCAAGCAAAAAGCACAAAACGATGACGGACTAAAGCATCTGTCACAACGAATAGCCAGGGAAGGTACGCTGATTGCGGCATTCTTGCTGGGATTGTTTCTGCTGATCGCCCTGGTCAGTTACTCACCCGATGACCCTGCCTTTACGACAACTGGTAACGGGGGGGCAGTCAATAACGCTGTCGGCCATATGGGCGCCTGGCTTGCGGATGTGCTGCTGCATATGTTCGGTTATTTTGCATATGTGTTCCCCTTTGCACTGGGTTTCAAGATCGTCCGGCTGTTTCGCCAGTCAGAGGCTGATAAACCGTTTTCCGGTCTCATGCTAACCATTAAATCGGGCGGCATCATTTTGCTGGTGATTGGTGCCTGCACACTGTCCACGATGCATTTCGCCATGCCTGCAAACAGCCCCTGGCCTGCCGGCGGGTTGATCGGCGCAGCGATGGCGGATGCCAGCGTGCCGGTTTTTGCCTTGCTGGGCAGCACACTGCTTTTTCTGGCGCTGTTCCTGTTTGGGCTGACCGTACTGTTTGAGATTTCCTGGTTAAAGCTGGTGGATCAGATTGGTTACTGGACCTTGAACGGCTGGTCCAAAGGCCTTGAGTCATGGCAGGCATGGCGGGAAAAACGCCAGGAGGCGGGCAAGGTCCGTCAAGCTGTTGAGCGTCGCCAGAAGGCGCTTGAAGTGCGCGTTGAAAAAGAACGCAAACGTACGCCGCCGCGCATCGAACCGGTGGTCAGTGTGCCGCCCGCCCGCAGTCAGCGTGCAGAAAAAGAGCGCCAGACACGGCTTTTCACGGACGACAAGACGCCAGGTGAGCTACCAGCCATTGGTTTGCTGGATGAGAATAAAAAGGCTGGGCAAAAGGGCTATTCGGCAGAGTCGCTGGAGGCGATGTCGAAGTTGCTGGAGCTCAAACTGCAGGACTTTGGGGTCGAAGTCGAAGTGACTTCTGTGCATCCCGGGCCTGTTATCACCCGTTTCGAAGTGCAACCGGCGCCGGGTGTGAAGGCCAGTCGAATTACCGGTCTGGCCCGGGATCTGGCGCGATCCCTGGCCGTTGTCAGCGTCCGCGTGGTTGAGGTCATTCCCGGTAAAACGGTCATTGGCATCGAGATTCCCAACGAACAGCGTGAGATGATCATGCTCAGTCAGGTGCTGGCGTCACCTGAGTTTGATAAAGCACAGTCGGCATTGAGTATGGCGCTGGGACACGACATAGTGGGCAAGCCCGTGATTGTTGACCTGGCAAAAATGCCACACCTATTAGTGGCGGGTACGACGGGCTCAGGTAAATCTGTTGGTATTAACGCCATGATACTGAGCCTTTTGTACAAATCCACGCCTGAACATGTGCGCATGATCATGATCGATCCCAAAATGCTGGAATTGTCGGTGTATGACGGCATTCCGCATCTGCTCACACCCGTTGTCACTGACATGAAAGATGCCGCTAATGCGCTGCGCTGGTCGGTGGCAGAGATGGAGCGTCGCTACAAACTTATGTCGGCGCTGGGGGTGCGCAATCTGTCGGGTTATAACAAAAAAGTGCAGGATGCCAACAAAGCAGGGCAGCCGATTCCCGATCCGGTCTGGCGCCCGGATCCTATGGCGCTGCAGGATGATCAGGAAGCGCCCATGCTGGAAGAGTTGCCAAACATCGTGGTTATCGTGGACGAACTGGCCGACATGATGATGGTGGTTGGCAAAAAGGTTGAAGAACTGATTGCCAGGATAGCGCAGAAAGCGCGGGCCGCCGGCATTCATCTGATTCTGGCCACGCAACGACCTTCGGTGGACGTTCTGACTGGCCTGATCAAAGCCAATATACCCACGCGATTGTCGTTTATGGTGCAGTCCAAAGTGGACTCGCGCACGATCCTGGGTGAGGGCGGCGCTGAACAGTTGCTGGGCAATGGCGACATGCTGTTTCTGCCGCCTGGCGGTGGTCTTGCCAGGCGGGTGCACGGCGCCTTTGTCAGTGATGAGGAGGTACATCGCGTGGTTGCCGACTGGAAATCGCGGGGTGAGCCGGTTTATATCGACGAAATCACTCAGGGTGTGGAAGACCGGGACATGAATATGGGTATGTCCTCTGGCAGCAGCGAGGGCGGTGAAGAGGACGATGCACTGTATGACGAAGCCGTTGCTTTTGTAACTGAGTCCCGCAAGGCGTCGATTTCGGCCGTTCAACGTAAACTTCGTATCGGTTACAACAGGGCCGCCCGGATGATTGAAGCGATGGAGGCGGCTGGTGTGGTCTCTGAGATGGGCAGTAACGGCAGCCGGGAAGTGCTGGCCCCGCCACCACCCAGATGAGCGCTCAACGGCTTATGTCAGTTATGTCGCACACTTTGAATTTTGCTGGTCTGCGCCGCTGTATCAGACAGGTGTCAGCTGCTTTGCTGCTGACTTTGTCAGTAATGCCATCGCAGGCTCAGGACAGCGAAAAACTGCAGACTTTGCTGGCAGATCTGCAGACCTTCAGGGCGGATGTGCGGCAACTGGTCATGGAGTCAAGCGGCAGTATTCTGGAAGAGAGTCATATCCTGTTCATGTTGCAGCGACCCGATGGTTTTTATTGGGAGACACTGGAACCCTTCCCGGAACTGATCGTCACCGATGGTCAATGGTTGTGGAATTACCAACCTGACCTGCTGCAGTTGACCATCGACGACTGGGACAGCGATCAGTCAGAGTTGGCGGCACAATTACTCAGCGGCAGGGTCGATGAAGTGGCTGAGCAATACAGCATCAATGCGGTGCCGATCGCCGACGGTGGTATGGAATTTGTCCTGCAGCCATTGGATCCGGCCAGTCTGTATCAGCAGGTGACGCTGTATTTTGAGGGCGGAGAGCCTGAATCGATTCTGTTAGTTAACACCAATGGTCAGCGCACTTTCTGGGAATTCAACAATCGTCAGGTGAATCTGGCCCTGGCGCCGCAGCAGTTTGTGTTTCAGACGCCGGACGATGAAATGCTGGAAGTGATCGACAATCGCAGCACCGACAGTGGCGGGAATCCGTGAGGTGAGTGCCCTGCAGCCATTGGCAGCGCGAATGCGCCCTGTGCGGCTGGAACAGTATATCGGCCAGGCGCATATTCTGGGACCGGGGCGACCACTGCGTACAGCCCTGGAGCGCGGTCTGGCGCACTCAATGATTTTCTGGGGCCCTCCCGGTACCGGCAAAACCACTTTGGCTCGTCTGGTGGCTGAATACTGTGACAGCGACTTTGTGAGCCTGTCTGCGGTGCTGGCCGGCGTCAAGGATATCCGCTCGGCGGTGGCTCAGGCCAGACAACACAAGGACCTGAACGGACGGACCACCATCGTGTTTGTTGACGAAGTACACCGTTTTAACAAGAGTCAACAGGATGCCTTTTTGCCCCATATTGAAGACGGAACCCTGATCTTTATCGGCGCTACGACAGAAAATCCTTCATTCGAACTGAACAACGCATTATTGTCGCGGGCCAGAACCTATGTCCTGAAAAGTCTTGATGAGGACGATTTGTGTGCTGTGCTGGAGCAGGCACTGACAGACACCGAACGCGGTCTGGGACAGCGCCGACTCAGTATCCGTCCGGAGGACATGCAGCGACTGGTGCGTGCCGCCGATGGCGATGCCAGGCGTGCAATAAGTCTGCTCGAGATAGCCGCAGATCTGGCGGACGATGGGGCCGTGCTGGACAGCGATTGTCTGGATCAGGTACTGCAGGGTGGCAGTAAGCGTTTCGACAAGGGTGGTGATCTTTTCTACGAGCAGATCTCGGCACTGCATAAATCAGTCAGGGGATCAGCACCGGATGCGGCTCTGTATTGGCTTGCGCGGATGCTGAATGGCGGTTGTGACCCGGTTTATATCGCCCGGCGACTGGTGCGGATGGCTGCGGAAGATATCGGCAATGCCGATCCGCGGGCTCTGCAGTTGGCCATGAATGCCTGGGATGCACTGACCCGATTGGGGTCGCCCGAAGGCGAGCTGGTGCTGGCCCAGGCGGTTACCTATCTTGCCGTGGCGCCCAAGAGCAATGCTGTTTATACCGCTTTCAATAGGGTTATGGCTGATGTCGTTTCGCAGCCCTCCTATGATGTACCCGAGCATCTGCGAAACGCACCGACAAGCATGATGAAGGGGCTGGGTTATGGGGCTGGGTACCGTTATGCACATGATGAGCCTGGCGCCTATGCCGCTGGTGAAAGCTATATGCCAAAGGTTTTGCACGGCGTTCAGTATTATTACCCGGCTTCACAGGGGCTGGAGATGAAAATTGGCGAGAAGTTAAGACATCTGAAGGCCCAGGATCAGGCCAGTCGCCGTAAACGATATGATGTCGACTCATCGTCGACAGACGGTGATTCAAAATGATGTGGCTGTTTATCGCTCTGGGCGGTGCCGCAGGCGCGCTGGCTCGCTATTCTTTAATGACACTTGTACACGCCAGTCGTATCGGCACTAATGGAGCCTGGCAGTTATTACCAATTGGCACCTTGATCGTGAACGTGCTGGGATCTTTGTTGATTGGCATGCTCTACGTACTGATTATTGAGAAAATGATTCTGCCGGCGGAATTCCGTTCTTTGCTGGTGGTTGGCCTGTTGGGTGCATTCACGACATTTTCGACCTTTTCGCTCGATACTGTGCTGCTCCTGGAACAGGGATTCTGGCTGCAGGCGATCACTTATACGTTGCTGAGTGTCGTTTTGTGTGTCCTGGCAGCCTGGCTTGGCATGGCGATATTGCGTCTGGTGGCGTAAAATCAGCGCTCTGCGTTTTCGGCCCATTTATACATAAGGATTCTGGTTTCATGTTGGACCCTCGATTACTGCGTTCAGACCCTGATCGGCTGGTATCTGCCCTGAAAATTCGGGGCATCGATCTGGATATTGATTATTTCACAGAGCTGGACAATCAGCGCAAACAGCTGCAGCAGGAAACCGAGCAACTGCAGAATGAGCGCAACACGCATGCCAAAAGTATTGGCAAGGCCAAAGCAGCAGGGCAGGATGTGGCGCCACTGTTGGCCCAGGTCAGCGATCTGGGTGACAGGCTGGATGCCGCCAAGGCCGCATTGAATGATATACAGGAATCGTTCCATCAGGCCTGGATCGCTTTGCCCAATATGCCGCAGCCTGACGTGCCGACTGGCAGGGACGAAAACGACAATGTTGAACTGCATCGCTGGGGCACTCCACGCGAGCTGGATTTTGAACCCCGTGATCATGTGGAACTGGGGGAGCATCAGGCATCTCATGGCCTGGCCATGGATTTTGCCGCCGCTACCAGGCTGACCGGTTCCCGGTTCGTGGTAATGCGTGGCCGTGTTGCGCGCCTGCACCGGGCCTTGATTCAGTTTATGCTGGACCAGCACACCCTGCAGCACGGCTATGAAGAAGTTTATGTGCCCTATGTGGTCAACGCCGATTCATTGACCGGTACCGGGCAGTTACCAAAATTCGCCGAAGATCTGTTTAAACTGCATGCGGAACATGAGTTTTATCTCATTCCCACGGCGGAAGTACCTGTGACCAACCTGGTGCGGGGAGAAATCATTGGCGCTGAGCAACTACCCATCAAGTATGCCTGCCACACTCCCTGTTTCCGCAGTGAGGCGGGTAGCTACGGACGTGACACCCGTGGCATGATCAGGCAACATCAGTTCGAGAAAGTTGAACTGGTACAGATGGTCAGACCACAGGATTCCGATCGGGCGCTGAAGGAATTGACTGGCCATGCTGAGCGCATTCTGCAACTGCTGGAGTTACCTTACCGCGCCATGCAGTTATGTGGTGGTGACATGGGTGCCAGTGCTGCCCGTACCATCGACCTTGAAGTCTGGCTGCCTTCGCAAAAATGCTATCGTGAGATTTCCTCCTGCAGTAACTTTGAAGACTATCAGGCGCGCCGAATGCAGGCCCGCTGGCGTAATCCGGAAACGGGCAAACCGGAATTGCTGCATACCCTGAACGGCTCCGGGCTGGCGATCGGTCGCACGCTAGTGGCCATTCTGGAAAATTATCAGCAGGCCGACGGTTCAGTCACTATTCCCTCTGTGCTGGTGCCCTATATGGGCGGCATCACAACCCTCTGATATGGACTATCTGCCGGTATTCATGCAAATCACCGGTCGGCGCTGCCTGCTGGTTGGCGCCGGCGAGGTAGCCTCGCGCAAGGCGGCATTGCTGCTGCGCTGCGGAGCCTGTCTGATCGTGGTTGCGCCGTGGGTCAGTGATGCGGTGAAAGCGCTGATTGATACGCATGGCGGAGAGATCCATGAACGGCCATTTGAGGATTCGGATCTTGAGGGTGTAGTTCTGGTGGTAGCCGCGACAGACGATGACCAGGTCAATCGCCGTGTGTCGGAGCTGGCAACGGCGCGCCAGTTACCAGTGAATGTCGTTGATCAGACTGAGCTTTGTAGTTTCATTGTACCCGCCATTGTCGATCGTTCGCCTGTGGTAGTGGCGATATCTACCGGTGGCAGCTCGCCGGTGCTCACGCGGCGCATTAAGGAACAGATCGAGATACAATTACCAGCAGCGCTGGGTGCACTGGCAGCGCAACTGGGCAGTTTTCGCGATCGTGTAAAGCAGCAGCTCAGTGACTTCAGGCAACGCACCCGGTTCTGGGAACGACTGCTGAGCGGGCCCATGCCGGACCTTTATCTTTCCGGGCAGCAAGAGCAAGCCATGCGCCTGTTTGAAGACACCCTGGTTTCTGATCTTCATGAATCGGGGCAGGGCGAAGTATATCTGGTAGGTGCCGGCCCCGGTGATCCTGATCTGCTGACTCTGAAGGCACTGCGTCTGATGTACGCGGCTGATGTGGTTCTGTACGACCGACTGGTATCACCGGAGATTATGCAGCGCGTGCGTCCGGATGCCGAACGGATCTTTGTTGGAAAGGAAGCCAAACATCATCCGGTGCCTCAGGAAGAAATCAATGAGCGCCTGGTCACTCTGGCCCGCGAGGGTCTGAAGGTGCTTCGCCTTAAAGGCGGTGATCCCTTTATTTTTGGTCGTGGCGGCGAAGAGATTGACCGTCTGACCGCCGAAGGCATTCCGTTTCAGGTTGTACCCGGCATTACGGCAGCGTCTGGCTGTTCGGCTTATGCCGGTATTCCTCTGACCCACCGGGATTTTTCGCAGTCGGTTCGCTTTGTCACCGGCCATTTGAAAAATGAGCAACCTGATTTGAATTGGTCCGCCCTGGTGGACGAAGAACAGACCCTGGTGATTTATATGGGACTGCTGACTCTACAGACCATATGTGAACAGTTGATTGCGCACGGGATGTCGACAGCAATGCCGGTCGCCATTGTCGAGCAGGGAACGCTGCCGAGACAGCGTGTACTGACCGGAACTGTCAGCGATATTGCGCACAGAGCCGCAGAGCTGGGTGTCAAAGCGCCGGCGATCATCATTATTGGTCAGGTGGTCAGGTTGCAGAACCGGCTTGCCTGGTTTGGCGAGACTGCACTTTGAACCTCAAACCGGGCAGGTAATAGCCCAGTGTGATGGCACGCGTGACCACATACATGACAAATGCCCACCAGAGCCCGATTACCCCATGCTGCTCGCCCAGAACCACGCTGAGTGGCACAAACACCAATACTGAGAGTATTGAAGCGTTACGCATCTGTGCGGTCTGAGTCGTCCCGATAAAAACCCCGTCAAGCTGGAATGCGGCAAATGCCAATGCAACATAAAGCGCTGCCAGGTGCATCGAATCCGTTGCCGCCAGCCAGACAGCCGGATGCTGACTGAGGAGCGGCACAATTAGTTCTCCGCCCCAATAGATAATGCTCGCCAATACCAGTGCGCTGCCACCGGCAAGGCAGGAGCTGCGCCACAATGCCTGATCAAACAGATGGTCATCGCCTGCGCCCATAGCTTCTCCGACCAGCGCTTCTGCCACATAAGCATAGGCATCCAGAAAAAAAGCGGAGAATGAGATCAACTGCAACAGGATATGGTTAGCGGCCAACACCTCATCCCCATATGTGGCACTCTGGCGTACAAACCAGGCAAAGCTGGCCACCATCAACAGGGTTCTGATCATAATGTCGCGGTTGACACTCAGGGTGTGCAACAAACCGGTCGCATCGTGCAATAGTGACCAGGGAATCAGGGGTAAAGTTGTGTCAGTCGCTCTTTCGCGCAAAGATCGCACAACAATAAACAGCGCCAGAAGTAAACTGCTCCACTCCGCGATTGCGGTCCCAAGCGCGATACCGGTTGCGCCCATTTCCAGAACGCCAGCAAACAGAATATCCAGAACAATATTCAATCCGTTCATAAACAGCTGCACAGCAAGCAGGGATTTACTTTTCCCCAGTCCAATCAGACAGCCCATCAGTGCAAATAGTATAAGCGCAGCCGGTGCACCCCATATTCGGGTTTGTATATAGCTATGTGTCATCGCTTCAACAGTGTCACTTCCTTGAAGAAGTAGAAGTGACAGGGTGCTGATGGGCGATTGAATCAGGATCAGTAAAAAGCCGATAATGGCGCCGATAAACACTGCTCGCCAAACGGCTGCTCTGATTTCAGCTTCATCACGCGCGCCCACGGCCTGTGCTACAAAGCCGGTTGTGCCCATGCGCAGAAAGCCAAAACTCCAGTATACAAAACTGAAGACAATTGACCCGAATGCAATAGCGCCAAGTGCCTCCAGTGAGCCGTAGTTGCCGATTACCGCGGTATCAGAAAGACCCAAGAGCGGAACCGACGCATTGGCCAGCATGACTGGCCAAGCTCTTTGCAGGATGTGCCGATAGGAAACAGTTCTAGTGGGCGCCGTCGGTGTGTTGGCCATCGGGAAGCGGGTCAGTCTATCAGGTGATAGTGATCGCGCAGCACAGCGATGATTTCAGCCTTGGGATTTTCCGGTCGATAGACATGCTGGCCGGTTATTTTTTCGGCCATGCCGATATAGGTATCGGAGACATCCATGATGGCCTGTAAGGGCAGTGCGGTATCACAGGCCAGCGCAAGCCGTTCATTCATTCTCGATTTGTTCAGCAGAATATCAGGGTCGCTGAAGTGGCCGAGCAAAAACTGCCTGAACGCCTCTTTGGACTGCTCAACGATGCGTCCTTCGCGATAGGCCGGTCCATCCCAGATTCTGGAAGAGTCAGGTGTTCCGACTTCGTCCATATAGATCAGTTTTTCCTGACCGTTTCGATCTGTCACATAACCAAATTCAAATTTGGTATCAACAAAAATCTGGTCGATGCTCTGGAGTTCTTCGCTGATGGTGGCAAAACCTTCTGTCAGAAGCTGTTCATATAGAGCGATATGGTCGGGGCTGCGGAAACCAAAAGCCTCAGCGTTGTCGGCAATCTGTTGGCGGGAAATATTAACGTCATCAGCTTCCGGGACACCCGGTATGCCGCGCAGGATACCCTTGGTAGATGGCGTTATGAGCAATTCCGGTAAGCGCTGATCTTTTTGCAAACCATCGGGCAGTTGAATACCGCAGAATTCGCGCTCGCCCTGCTGATAGGCGCGCCACATGGAGCCGGTAATATACTGTCGACAGATGGCCTCGATTTTTACCGGACGGGCTTTTTGCACGATCCAGACAAATGGGTGGGGTATATCGAGTATGTGGGCATCGGCCAGCCCCTGATTGCGGAACTGACTGAACCAGTGACTGGCAATCGCGTTCAGTGCGGCACCCTTGCCAGGTACGCCGTTAACACCACCTTCGGCGTGCCAGATGCAATCAAAGGCAGACAGCCGGTCACTGATGACCATCACGGCCAGAGGCGCATCGGGCAGAACCGGATAGTCACGTTCGCGGATAAGACGGGCGCTGTCCTCAGCCGTCAGCCAGTATACTGAGCGGACTTTACCGCTATGCACCGGCTGAGCCGTGCGGATTGGAAGATCATCGTTTACGGCCAGCACACTATCTGCAAGATTCATGGTCATTTTTTCTGCCTGAAAAGTCGCCTGAAAAGTTAAAGGTGAATCATATCAGAAACCGGGCCGACTCCATCAGAAACAGTTGGCGGGTCTTGGCAGTCCGGCAATACGGCTTACGCTAAGCGCGGGTTTGCCGCCAAACAGGCGCATCAGGTAGATGCTTTTGCCTTTTTCCGCGCCCGCTTTTTCAGCGATGAGGTTGATCAGGGGGCGGGTGGCAGGGGACAGGCCGGTCTCGGCGTAGAACTGACGAACGATATTGATGATCTGCCAGTGAGCATCCGTGAGCTTGATCGCTTCGGTCTGTGCCAGCGCGTCGGCGACCCGCTCATTCCAGTCTGCCAGGTTTTTCAGGTAACCATCTTTATCGAGGGCAATTGCACGTTGTTCTACCCAGAGTGTAACCGGCGTCTTGCCTTTCATCCTTTTATGTCCAACTGATGCTGTTGTCATGCTCACATACCAGCCGCACAAAATCGGCATAGTTTGCTGTTGGCAACGCGTTTGCCTGCAATCCTCGCGCCAGTAGATCTTCTTCCAGAAGGTAACAGGCTATTGTTGACGGAAGTTGCACGGAACTATTCAGAATATACACTCCGTTTTCAATAAACAGCAGGGAATCGCCCTCAGCAAGCAGGCTCAGGCAGCGCTGCAGGCTGTCTGAGGAAAACGGCGAACAACTGACAATATGCAATGTTGTCATAGGCTAATCACTGTGTCTGATCGATGTAGCAGGGCGCTTATTTCCTGCCACCCGCTAACTCGCGCTGAAATACTCAGGTCCTCTGCAGCAAGCCCGCGTTGCTGCAGAGATTCGCTGGCAACATAGACCGTTTCGATGCCATATAATGGCAGTGCCGTAAGCGCAGCTGAGGTATTTTTGGCACCGATTGCGGCCGGATCCTGCTTGGCCAGCAATTGAAACACACCATCATCCATAAAGATCAACTGCACGGACTGTTCAAACACGGCTGCCGACAATGCCATGTCCAGAGTTGCTTTAGCCCGGCTGCTCCCATAGGGAGCCTGACGGATGATGAGACTGATGACCTTGTTTTTGCTCATGATCCAAAGCTCACTACACGGTCAGAATGAATACAGGCATCAACCCATTGCCCCAGTCCGGAGATCTCAAACCCGCTGGCCAGTGTCTTGGCGGATTTTTCATAGCGTCGGGCTTCTTCTGCATTGAGAATGCCCCGTTTGAGTGCTGAGGCGACACAAACCACGGCATCCAGTTTGTTTTCCTTGATCAGGGTTTGCCATTGCTGTGAAAGGTGCGATTCGTCCTGTGGAAATACGCTCAGCTCATTGGCAGTATTGACGCCCTGTTCATAAAAAAACAGCCGGTAAATCTGATGGCCGGCTGCCAGCGCAGCGCGGCAAAAATGCAGGGCGCTGGCATTGGCCTGCTGATCGGCGGGGGCGGCGTAGATGACCACACTGATTTTCACAATCGATGATTTCCTGATGACGTGTGCGCGATTATAACGCGAGGCGGCCCTGTAACAAAAAGCCCCGCAGAGCGGGGCTTGGGCAGAGCGATCAGCTATTCCAGCTGCGACAGGGCGATTTTATTCTTCGCCGCTCAGTGCTGTCAGCAGATTCAGCAGGCTGATGAAAATATTATAAATCGACACATACAGCGTCACGGTTGCCAGAATGTAATTTCGTTCGCCACCATTAATAATGGCGCCGGTCTGCATCAGGATCGCGGCGCTGGAAAACAGCATGAATGCGCCTGACAGTGCCAGTTGCAATGCCGGAATCTGCATAAACAGATTAGCAATAAACATGGCAATAATGACCAGAAAGCCGGCAAACATGAAGCCACTCAGGAAGCTGAAATCCTTACGGCTGACCAGGGCATAGGCTGACAGGCCGAAGAAAATAAAGGCAGTGCCGCCCAGAGCAGTCATTACCAGTTGACTGCCATTGGCGCTGGCCATGTAGAACCCAAGAATTGGCCCCAGTGTGTAGCCCATGAAACCGGTCAGCGCAAAAACTGACAGTAATCCCCAGGCGCTGTTGGCCAGTTTATGTGTCAGGAAAAGCAGGCCGTAAAAACCGATAAGCATCACCCAAATGTTCACAGGCGCTGCGTTGCTGGCCATGGCAAAGGCTGCAGTGAGCGCGCTGAATGCGAGCGTCAGACCCAGTAACAGATAGGTGTTTTTAAGAACCTTGTTTACAGCAACAGCAGAATCCTGCCCCTGAGCTGTGGTACTGCGCGTGGTTCCAAGCTGATACTGACTCATAAAGGTAAACCTCCGGTTTAAACTATGGTTAACGTCTTCCTGCGTGTAATCATACTGACTGCCGGGGCGAAATCAACGAATTTCGTCGCCGGATCTGCATCTGATGAGACCGGCCATCACGAGATTTACATTCTGCTGTTGACTGATTCTGAAATTATAGTAACATGCCGCTTCTCGCGCTGCGGAGGGGTGGCAGAGCGGTTGAATGCACCGGTCTTGAAAACCGGCATAGGTTAATAGCCTATCCAGGGTTCGAATCCCTGCCCCTCCGCCATCTAATATTTTTCCAAGCCAGAAGCCATCTCCAATCCCGAAAATATTCCCATCACCGGGAAGCGGGCAGGGATGCGAACCCGTCATCAGGGTTCGACAACTTGCATAGCAAGTTGAGACGAGCGCAAAGCGCGAAGCCCGCAGGGTTAAACAGCCCAAAGGCTGTTTAACAAATCCCTGCCCCAGTTGTTGCGCCTTAATCGAACCAGCAAGCCAGCCTTACCCAATCATTAACATTAAACAATGCCGCAGCCGTGGTCTGAGTGAGTCTCAATCACCCCAACTCCATCACAGTCACTCCGTTATAAACCTCTTCCAGCCACTGCAAATCCTCAAGCTGATTGCCCGGCGTACTGATTGCCGCTGCAGCTGCCGCTACACCATAGACGAAGGCCTCGCGAACGGGTCGCTGTTCAAACAGCTTCCAGGTCATCACCGACACAAAGGCATCTCCGGCGCCAGCATGGCTGACGACATCAACAACAGGCGGGCGGGCGTGCAATAGTTCTCCTGAGCGACTCGCCAGCAATGCACCATCAGGCCCCAGCGTCAGTACCAGATGCTCAAGCTGACGCTGTTCGCACACACTTTGAAGAACTTTAATGCGCGATGCCGGATCCTTTTCGCCCCGGTATCCCAGCGCCTCAAAATCCTCCCGATTAAGCTTGGCAGCCAACACACCAGGTCCCAGTGCCCTCAACAGCGCAGGTCCTGACGTGTCGAGTATCACTTTAATACCGGCGGCCTGGCATGACGCTACCAGTTCCTCCGTAAACTGCGGAGGTACACCAACAGGCAGGCTGCCGCTGATGACCAGCATGGACGGCTGCGGAGAAAGTGACATGATGGCGTGTTTGCAGGTCTGCCATTCCGTCTCGCTTAGCTCTGCACCCGGAAATACCAGGTGCAGATTTTGCCCGCTGGCAGTTTCGCTGAGCACAATATTCTGAGTGGTTTCTTGCTTGATTGGTATGTGTAGATAATCCAGTGACCCGTCTTGCAATAGCTGCCGCAGTAGTTCCCCGTGATGCCCGCCAGCAGGAAACACTGCCGTGACCGCAAGCCCAAAGCGTTTGAGATTACGGGCAACATTAATGCCACCTCCACCGGGCAGGCGCTCTTTAATCTGACAGCGAGTTTTGCTGTCGTAGTAAAACTGATCCGTGCGGGCAAACATGTCTACCGCCGGACTCATGGTAAGTGTCGCAATAGTTTTGATGGCGGTGCCTCCAGGGACTGTCACTGACGCTGAAAACTTTCTGCAAACTCGTATTGTTGCGCGCTGTTTTTAATCAGGTCGTGTAACAGGGCGAGCACCATTGCAGTTCCGGATTCAACGGCGCTGTTATGCTGATCCATCTGACTGCGCAGTGCCTCGGAGCTGTCATGCGAAATCAGAGGCGGGCGATGCACAGGTTGACTGGCTACAAAAAGGTCGCTGCGGATACGTGCCAGTTCGTTCAGATTATTGGCCGGTTCCGGTATGTCACCAAGAATCAGGCGCATACGACTGCGGATTCGATCGAGTGAATCAGCCTGACGACAGTCAAGCAACTGCTCAAGCTGATAAACCACCATGAGAGCAGTCCGGGCGCTGGATTCATGACGCTGCTGAGCGACTTTAAGCAGCGAGAATAGTGTTTTGTTAATGCGGCTGATGGCCGTAGTGACCTGACTGCTGCCGCACATTTCCAGCCAATTCCAGACCTGTGCAAAGTCAAGAGGCTTTATTGAAGGCCATGCATTGTAATGCGCGGCTTTGGCGGCGCCGTACAGTATTCTGCTGTCAAACTCCTGAGCTTCGTAGCGGTGTGCGACGGACTCAGCGAAGCGGGTATGTAAAAACTGAATTGAACCGGGTTGCGCCAGGTTGGCAGCCAGCACCAGTTGCTGCAGATAGACGGTGGCGACACGATAAAACTCAGCGTCAGACAGCTTGTCGTCAGGATGGCTGAGCGTCATACGTAGCGTGGCGTCAGTTTTAAGAGTGTGATTCTCGATATGTTGCTTCAGATAGTGATCAAAGCTGCCGGACTGCTTATGTGCCTGCTCTAAACGCTCAACAAGCTGGCTGAAATCACAGCCAATACTGAATTGTGCGCCAGCGTGATAGTCCGTTTCTGGCGCACTGAATTCAATGTGTTGCAAGACATCACTGACAGACTGCCAGAGATTGATGGTTTTGGCCGTCTCGGCTGCATTACCGGGCGGTATGGCACTGCCAATATAAAAATCAATGGTAGCGCTGGATGTCATACGGAGCTCCTTTATCATCCTGACAGGAATCAAACTTGAACGATTATCGGGCGACCATACCGCCGTCTACGGCCAGTGCCTGACCTGTGACAAAAGAAGCACCGGGTAGAGACAACCAGACGACGGCAGAGGCGACTTCGTCAGGCACGCCCATGCGATTCATCGGATGCAGTGCGGCGAACTGTGCCTCAACCTCTGCATCTTGGTGAGTGATGCGATCTATCATAGCGGTTTTTATGGCGCCGGGGCAGACAGCGTTGATGCGAATTCCCTGCTCAGCGTATTCCAGGGCAGCGGCTCTTGTCAGCTGGACTACACCACCTTTGGAGGCACAATAGGCTGGCAGGCCAGCGAAACCAACCAGCCCGGCAACAGACGCCATATTGACGATTGAACCCTGCTTGCGGGGCAGCATGATCCGAAGTTGCGCCTGCATACACAGAAATACACCGCGCAGGTTTACCCCGATAACCCTATCGAAATTTTCCAGACTTGTTTCCGCAGTTGGAGCCTGCAGCCCCTCAATTCCAGCATTGTTGCAGGCGTAGTCCAGTTGCCCGAAGCGTTGCATGATCGCATTGTGCAATTGCGTGACGTCGTCCGGATCCGCGGTATTGGCGCACACTGCCAGCACCTCACAACCAGTGGTTTTTAATAGCTGCTCACTTTGCTGCAAACCGGTTTCATCTACATCTGCGATCACGAGACGACAATGTTCTTTTGCGAAGGCCAACGCTGTTGCTCTCCCCAGCCCCGCTGCGGCGCCTGTTACCAGTGCGACAGGCTTGGTATCCGGATTTGTTGTGGTATTGTTCATTATGAAACTCCAAACTGTGTTGTAGGTGGTCACACTGATGGTTGCTGTCTGAGCATGCCATGGCCATTGAAACAGCACAAGAGAGTGTAACCCGGATTAATCAAGGTGCCTGATGATGAAAATAGGAAGACTACCAGTTGTGATGTTGTTGCTGTTCAGCGCGGGTGCTATGGCCCAGCAAGTGACTGAAGACCAGGCGGTGGCATGGCTGCAGTCATTTGTCCGGATAGATACCGTCAATCCCCCTGGCAACGAATATCGGGCTGTGGAATTTTATAAGGCCATCTTTGATGCAGAGGGTATTGAATACCAGACCGCTGAAAGTGCACCTGGCCGGGGTAATATCTGGGCCCGACTGCCAGGTGGCGATGAGCCTGGCCTGATTTTGCTGCAGCATACGGACGTGGTGCCGGCTGATCGGGAATTCTGGTCATTTGATCCTCTGTCCGGCGATATCAGTGATGGATATATTTATGGACGAGGTACGCGGGATATGAAAGGGTTGGGCATTGCGCAACTGGTCACCTTTATAAACCTGCACCGTGCCGGCCTGCCGCTCAATCGGGACGTCATCTTTCTGGCTACAGCTGATGAAGAGGCTGGTGGGGAGTTCGGAGTCGGGTGGTTGATTGACAATCATCCAGAGATATTTGAGGGTGCCGGCATCCTGCTGAACGAAGGAGGCGGAGGCAGCCGGATTGAGGATGATGTCACTTTTGGTGTGGAGGTGACCCAGAAAGTGCCTGTCTGGCTGCGGCTTGAGGCCGTTGATGTGCCCGGCCATGGTTCAGCACCACGCACCAGCAGTGCTGTAACCCGGATTGTGCGGGCACTTAACACCATGCTGGAAAATCCCTTTCCGCCGCGTGTCATTGCACCGGTACAGGAGTACTTTGCGGGCCTGTCGCTGAACATGGGTCCAACCTGGCAAGCGGCATATGCTGATCTGAATTCCGCCATAAACGATCCGGACTTCCTGCAGCGTCTGCATGAACAAAGGCCTGGGCATCACGCATTGACGCGAGATACCTGTTCCATGACCCGTTTCGAGGCGTCCAATAAAATTAACGTGGTGCCGCCGACCGCCTGGGCAGAAATTGATTGCCGCATATTACCGGACAAACCGGCTGAGCAGTTTGTGAGCGAGCTTGAAGCGTTGATCGCTGATACTGGTGTGAGCGTGGAGGTCATCATGGCGTTTACGCCGGCTATCTCAACGACAAATTCCCGTCTATTTGAAGCGATTCGCAATGTGACTGCAGAGTTGCATCCGGGATCTCGCGTGCTGCCCTCGGTCAGTACTGGTTTTACGGATAGTCACTTTACCCGCGATCTGGGCATAATCAGTTATGGTTTTAACCCCATGATCACGGATGATGGCGAGCATACTGGTGTGCACGGTAACGACGAGCGCGTGCCGGAAGCGGTCTTCCGGCGCGGCGTCAGTGACTTTTATGCAGTTGTACGAAACGTGGTGTACGATTGATCGGGTATTTCAGAATGCGCCGGCAGGGCCCGGAAATACCACCGGGCTCTGGATACCGTCTTCAGAAATACTCGAAACGCCGAAGAAATAGTTGTCAATCACCACGTTCTGCAAGGTGAACTCCGATACGTCGCCGACCGTTCTGGCGTGTGTCCATTGCGGTTCGGTCGTCAGACGCCAGTGAACGCGATAGGCAGCGGCACCTTCCACCTTGTCCCAGCTTAAGGTTGTGTGCGGACTGACCTGACCACTGATGCTGACATTACGGGGCGGGGCGGGTGCCCAGGCCATTGATGCCAGCGTGACTGCATTCAGAGCCGTCAGTTTCGCCGCATAGTCGAAATCGACATGTTCCAGTACATCACCGTAAGCAATGCCGTTTTCAACACGAATATCCTGGTGTTGCCAGTTGTAATTCTCATTGGTCTCCATAATGCGGACGGCCGGAAAGCCGGCTTCGTTAAACGGTCGATGATGCCCGCCGCGACCAAAGCGATCAAGGCGATAGATCATCATGACATCCAGGTTAGGGATGTAGAGGTCAGCCATCTGATCAATATATCTGGCCAGATTACGGGAGGCTGAATCGACCTCGCCGCCCTGGAAACGCCGCAGACGAGCTTCATCTTCAGTCTCCACATAGCGTGTTCCTTCAGAAAATACCCGGGCTGTTGTGTTATCAATGACGCCGTTGATACCGCGGATATTGCCGATCATGTCGTTATTAATGACGGCCTGTACATGCCAGTTCTGGTCGCGGGCATAAGTGGCCAGTATGGCACCGCCGTTTAGCCCCTGTTCCTCTCCTGACAGTCCGGTATAAATAATGGAGCCGGGAAACTCGTATTGACTCAGGATACGCGCGGCCTCCAGTGTGCCGGCAAGACCTGAAGCGTTGTCGTTGGCGCCGGGGGCATCATCTGTTGAGTTCATGATGTCACTGACACGACTGTCAATGTCACCGCTCATTACCACAAAGCGGTTGGGGTTACGGGTGCCTCGCTGGATGGCGACGATATTCACTACTTCGGCTGAATCCGGGATGCGCGCCGTTCCTGATACGATGTCGCTTACCTCGATTACTTCCAGGCAGCCTCCACAATCAGCGGAGATGCGCTCGAATTCCGCTTTTAACCAGCGTCTGGCAGCACCTATACCGCGCGTATCAGAGTTGGTATCGGACAGCGTGTGACGGGTTCCAAAACCTGCCAGGGTAGTAATATCCTGCCTGAGTCTTTCGGCTGACGCTGAAGCGGCTATTTCGTGAAGTCGGGGGTCGTCCGCAGATGACACTGCAACCGGCATGGCGTATATCAGGAGTAAAAGGACGGCTGTACGAATCAGATTCATCGGTTATAGATCTCTGTATTGAGTTTGTTTTCGAGTTTAACACTGAAAACGGTCTTGTCGATTGGTGTCGGTATGCTATGCTATAACATAGTTTTGGAAATCCAATCGGAGTTGTTTGCTGATGCCCTATAAAAAATCACCACTCGCCATTATGATCTGCCTTGCCACTAGCGCGTCTTTCGCGCAATTCAGTGCGGCACAAGACAGTACCGTCCAACACGCTGACCACGATACAGAAGCTCATCACTACAGTGAAATCGAAGAGATCATCGTACGCGCGTTACCAATGAGCCGCACGCGTATGGAGTCTGCGCAACCTGTCGATGTATTGGCTGGTGAGCTGCTGGATGATCGGCGAGGAATGACGCTGGGTGAAACATTGCAGTCACAGCCAGGTGTACAGTCGAGTTTTTACGGCGCGGGAGCTGGCAGGCCTGTTATACGTGGTCTGGGGGGTCCCAGGGTCAGGGTACTGCAGGATGGTCTTTCTACAGCCGATACCTCAACGCAAAGCGATGACCATGCTGTCAGTGCCGATCCGCTACTGATCGATCAGATTGAAATCCTGCGTGGACCGGCGACGCTTCTGTACGGCTCCGCTGCGTCCGCGGGAGTAGTCAACCTGATAGACGGCCGTATTCCCGAGAGTCTGCCGGATGAACCTGTGAGCGGGCGCTTCGAACTGCGGGGCGACAGCATTGCTGAAGAGCGAAGTGGTGTGTTGAGATTGGACGGGGCGCGGGGCCAACTTGCGTGGCACCTGGATGGTTCCTGGCGTGATGCGGATGACTACCGTATACCGGGCATAGCCAGGCTGGAAGACCACGATGATCATGATGACGACCATGACGACCATGACGACCATGACGACCATGACGATCACGATGATCATGAGGAAATGACACCTGGTGGTCGCGTCGCCAACAGTTTTGTTGAATCACGCTCGGGCACCGGCGGTTTCAGTTGGATCGGTGAACGCGGATTCATCGGTGCGTCTCTCGGTACCTTCAGTTCGGAGTACGGTATCCCGGCGCCTCACGCGCATTTTGACGATGATCATGACGACGATCACGACGATCACGACGATCACGACGATCACGACGATCACGACGACCACGACGATCACGACGATGAGTTCGCCTATATTGATATGCTGCAACGCAACTGGGATATCAAAGCTGGCCTTGATAACCCCTTCCGAGGCGTTGAGAGACTGAATTTCCGCTATGGTCTCAGCGATTACGAGCATACAGAGATTGAATTATCAGGCCACGACGACCACGACGGTCACGACGACCACGACGACCACGACGACCACGACGGTCATGATCATGGCGGCACCGTTTTTGACGTCAAGACCTGGCAGGCTCGGCTCTTGCTGGAAACTTCCCCGTGGGCCGGATGGCAGGGTGCAGTAGGGCTGCAGGCCGAGCGTGAAAATTTTCAGGCTGAAGGGGCCGAGGCGTTTGTAGCCGACAGCCTGACGCGAACCTACGGCCTTTTTGTGCTGCAGGAAAGACGCTTCGACAACTTTACTCTGAGCCTGGGCGCTCGCTACGAAAACAGTCGTGTTTCCAATCTGGAAACTGCGATACACCATGCTGACGACGATCATGACGATGACCATGACCATGACCATGACCATGACCATGATCATGAGCTGGAAAGGCCGTTTGCTGACATACAGCACCATAAATTCAATAGTGTCTCAGTCAGTATCGGGGGGATATACGAATTCAATGATAATTGGCAAATGTCTGTCAATTTTGCACGTTCGCAGCGCGCTCCTGCGGCTGTAGAATTGCTTGCTGAAGGCCCGCATCTGGCGACATTCACCTATGAAGTGGGGAATGGTGGCCTGAACAAGGAGGTCAGCAAGGCTTGGGACGTGACTTTGCACAGACATAGCACGCAATTTGATTTTGAGGTCACGCTGTTCCGAAAGGATATACAGGACTTCATTTACCTTGCCGATAGCGGGCGCGAGATTGGTGGTTTCCCGGTAAGGCTTACCAGGCAGAATGACGCGGAGTTCAGCGGCGTTGAAGTGCAGGGTGTCTGGCAGTTGTTTACGAATGACCTGGGGCACTTCGAGCTACGCACCGCCTATGACCAGGTTAATGCCAGATTGAGTGATGGGTCGCGTCTGCCGCGTGTTTCGCCAGCCCGTTTCAGCGGTGGTCTGGATTGGCATCGTGATGCCTGGCGAGCCAGCCTTGAGGCTACCCGCGTCATGAAACAGGATAAGGTGCCAGTGATGGACGAGCCGGTGGCGGGGTATACCATGATAAACGCAAAACTGGCGAGGCAGTTTGAGCTGGGTGATGCGCAGTTTGAAGCCTTTATTCAGGGGCGCAATCTGGGCGACAGTGAAGCAAGGGTGGCAACATCATACCTGAAGAACTATGCGCCGCTGCCCGGACGGAATCTTGTGATGGGTATTCGCGGCCGATTCTGATTGTCCCTGATTATGCGGTCTGAGTTCCGCCGATTGCATCCGGATCCTGTTTCAGGATCCGGATTCTGCCCCAGGCAAAAAACAGGGTCATCAAGGGACTGATCAGGCAGAACAGCGCCCAGGGAGCATAGGCAAGCGTGGCAACGCCGAGGACACTGGCATGATAGGCACCGCAGGTATTCCACGGCACCAGAACAGAGGTGACGGTGCCAGTATCTTCCAGGGTTCGACTGAGGTTCTGGGGTGCCAGACCCTGCTTCTGATAGGCCCGGGTAAACATTCGACCGGGCACGACGATAGAGAGGTACTGATCCGAGGCTGACACGTTGGTCACCATGCAGGTAGCCCCGGTCGCGGTTACCAGGCCGGCATCACTTTTAACCCGACTGATCAGAGCGTGTGTGATACGGGCCAGAAATCCTGACGCTTCCATAGCGCCGCCAAACACCATGGCGGAAATAATCAACCATATTGTGAACAGCATACCTTCCATGCCACCGGTACTGAGCAGTTCATCAAGAATTGTATCGCCGGTGGCAATGGCCATGTCCCCGTAAACGGCCTGCATGACTATCTGATAGGTGTTGCCGGTACTGGCAGATAACTGCGCCATCAGATCCTGCTGTGCCAGCAGTGCGCATACGATGCCGGCTACAGCGCCAACAAACAGCGCAGGCAGGGCCGCCACTTTTTTGATGATCAGAAAGATGACGGCGGCCGGTACCAGCAGTAAAAGAATACTGACAGTGAATTTCTCCTGGATTATGGCCTGATAAGCTGCGGTTGTGCTGCTGTCGGCGGTGTCAGAACCCAACAAGAGTCCAATCACGGTATACAGGACCAGCGTGATCAGAATAGATGGGACAGCTGTCAGGCTGAGATAGCGGATATGAGTGAACAGATCGACATTGCTGACACCTGACGCCAGATTTGTAGTGTCCGACAGTGGTGACATTTTGTCGCCGAAGTACGCGCCCGAGATCAATGCCCCGGCGACGATGCCGGGATTGATGCCCATGGCATAACCGATGCTCATTAACGCCACACCCAACGTCGCTGAGGTCGACCAGGAACTGCCGATGACAACGGCGGCAATGGCCATGACAAGACAGGCGCTGGCGATAAAAAAGGTCGGGCTGAAAATCTGCAGCCCATAATAAATCATACTTGGCACGATGCCGCCGATCAGCCAGCTGCCTGTCAACGCGCCTACCATTAACAGGATGAGTATGGCAGGCGTTGCAGCCTTGATGTTGTCGATAATGTGATCCTGAATATCGACCCATTTGCGGCCACCGGCCAGACCCAGTGCGGCAGCCAGGGCAGCGCTGATAATGAGTGCGGTCTGGTTGGCTCCGCTGAGAGAGTCATCTCCGTAGACGGCAACGTTATAAGCAAGCAGTGTGAACAGAACAAGAAGCGGGACAATCGAAATGAGCAGGGAAGGCTCTGAGTGTTGGCTCTTCATACGGTGAATGATCCTCGGTTCGTCCCGAAAATTTGCACTTTAACATCAGTTGCGTCTTGTGACGAGACAGTTGCTGACATATGCTCGAAGCGTTTCTCATTTATCGCTTGTTTCACAGAGCCACAGGACAGTAACGGAGGTTTCAGGTATGAAATTCAGTCAAACGTCGCGCCGTGCCCTGTATCTGGGTATCAGCTGCGTACTGGGTACGCTCTCATCTCAGCTTGCAGCACAAACAAATTCAGAGGCGGTTGATTACAGTCAGGCGTCGAACTGGTTATGTCGGCCAGATAATCCGCGAGCCTGTGCGGTAGATATGAGTACGACAATAGTTAATGCAGATGGTCAGACACGCCTGGAACCCTGGTCGGATAATCCCTTGGCACCTGTGGATTGTTTTTATGTGTATCCCACAGTGTCTCAGGATGCCACCGCCAATAGTGACATGATCGCCGGTCCCGAAGAGTTCAATGTGGTACGTAGCCAGTTTGCAAGACTCGGCTCGCAGTGCAGGACCTTTGCGCCGCTTTACCGACAGATCACGCTGACGGCGCTGCGCGCTGGTATGAGCGGGCAGGGCAATCTGACGCCGGACCGGGAGCTCGGCTACAACGATGTGCTTAATGCCTGGAATTACTACCTTGAAAACCATAACGACGGCCGTGGGGTCGTGTTAATCGGACACTCACAAGGCGCGGGCGTGCTTAGTCGCCTGATAGCCAATGAGGTCGAGGGCAGCCCTGTTCAGGAGCAGATTATTTCTGCGATGATTCTAGGCAGCAATGTGCAGGTACCAGAAGGTGAGCTGGTCGGCGGTACCTTTAAAGAACTGCCGCTGTGTGAGCGGGGGGATCAGTTGGGTTGTGTAATTGCCTACGCCTCTTTCCGTTCTGACGTACCGCCGCCGCCGAGCGCTTTGTTTGGTCGTGGTGGACAGGGAACGGTAGCCGCCTGCACTAATCCAGCACAACTGGCGAAGGGCAGCAATGATTTGCATGCCTATTTAAGTAATGCCGCTGCCGAGGGTTTTTCGTCAACCGGGCCGTCACCCTGGACGACTAACGGAACAGCCATTCATACACCTTTTGTGTCAGTGCCGGGGTTATTGAGCGGCGAGTGTGTTAGCCGAAACGGCTTTAGTTACCTGGAAATTACGGTGAACGCCGATCCGGATGATAACCGGACCGACGTAATTGCCGGGGATGTGATGAATCCGGATGGCACTGTCAACGCTGGCTGGGGTTTGCATCTGATCGACGCCAACGTGGCCATGGGCGATCTGGAAACTATCGTCAAGCGGCAGGCGCAGGCCTACTCCAGGCGCTAAGCCGGTCGCTTACTGCGCAGATCGGTCAATCTCAACCTGGGCTGCCCGCAGATTATCTGATTGATAAGCTGCAGTCATTGGGCGGCCCAGCAACTGCGCCATGTCGACCAGAATGCGACCGCTTTCCTGCAGCAAGGGATCATCCTCTTCCTGCGCTTCTTCTTCGTTCTCAGTATCGTTGGCGGCTATTTCTGCACTTTCTGCATTCTCTTCTTCGGCCGCGAGTTCTTCCTCATCCTTCCAGACCTCCAGCGGCAGACCCTTGGCCTGCAGGCGCTGGTTGTTAGCCTCGAACTCGGCACGGCGGTCAGCTTCACGCTGAGCTTTCAGCAAATCCTTGTTAAGTGGAATTGAAGTACGCTGACGAACCTCGATCATGCGCTGCACAGCGTCGTTGAGGTAGACAAAATCAGGGTCTTCAGCAGCGCGTTCCTGGTGACGGGCCTGCAGTTCGGGCAGTATTTCACGCAGTGGCAGATAGTTGCGATATTCAACGGGGCGCACAGTATCCCAGGGCAGGGCGCCATCCAGATTACTTTCACCCATGGTTTCTATCGCCTGATAGCGATCCGGAAACTCGATGTCTGGCAATACGCCACGATGCTGTGTGCTCGCACCGGAGATACGGTAGAACTTGGAGCGGGTCAATTTTACCTGACCATAGTTCATCGGGATGATTTCCTGCACAGTGCCTTTGCCGAATGTCTGGCCGCCCAGCACTATGCCTCGTTGATAGTCCTGAATTGCTCCGGCGAAAATTTCTGATGCCGATGCACTGGCGCGGTTGACCAGCACGGCGAGCGGGCCGTCATAGACAATTTCCTGGTCGGCATCGCCATATGAGCGCACAAAACCATTACGCTGACCTGAGTAGCGAATCTGTACAGTGGGACCGGTATCGATAAACAGTCCCACCAACTCATTGGCTTCGTTCAGGGATCCACCCCCGTTGTAGCGCAGGTCGACAACCACTGCCTCGACGCCATCCTGTTTGAGTTCCTCGAGCAGTGCGCGCACGTCGCGGGCAGAGCTGCGATAGTTGGGCAGTCCGGCCGCGGCGGCTTCGAAATCAAAGTAGAACGAGGGCAGGGTGATCACACCTACCTGGTAAACATCAGCTTCGACCTCAACTTCAATGATTTCACTGCGGGCAAACTGTTCAGACAGCTCAACGGTGTCACGGACAATTCGTATTTCGCGGGCGGCGGCTTCACTGGTCGCTTCGGCCGGAATCACACTCAGCCGCACCAGAGTGCCTTTTTCACCGCGAATCTGGTCCACTACGTCATCGAGCCGCAAGCCAATAACGTCCTGCATTTCGCCGTCTTCACCCTGGCCTATGCCGATGATGCGGTCTCCGGCACGCAGTTCGCCAGCCTGTTCAGCGGGGCCGCCTTTTATGAGTTCGGCAACCTTGGTGTATTCATCTTCTGAAGTCAGTTGTGCGCCGATTCCCTGCAGAGACCCACGCAGTCCCATATTGAAGTTTTCTGAGTCCCGCGGCGAGAAGTAGCTGGTATGCGGATCAACGGTGCGCGCAACGGTGGCCAGAAAAGCCTGGAATACGTCGCGGTCGTTGGTCTTGGCGACCTGGCTCAACTGATTACGATAGCGTTTGCTCAACCGTTCTTCGATCAGGTCGGGTTCCATGCCGGTCAGCGTCAGGCTCAGCGCGCTGTTTTTGATTCGTTGACGCCATAGATCATCGAGTTGCTCCGGAGTGCTTGCCCATGGTGCTTCGTCGCGATCAATTTCCAGGTATTCGTCAATCGTGAAATCCAGGCCGGCCAGCTCTTTTTCGACAAAGTTGACTGTCCAGACAAGTCTTTCCAGAACCCGTTTGTGATAAATGTTGTAGATATCGTAGGCAGGCTGCAGGTTGCCATTTTTCAGGGCGTCATCAAGGGTTTCCCGATAGCCGATCAGTGCGTCTATATCTTCCTGCAGGAAGTAGAGTTTCTGGCTGTCCAGGCCGTCCAGGAAATTGTCGAACACTCTCTCGGCAAATTGATTGTCAAAACTGACAGTTGAATAATGTTTGGTTTCCAGCTCACGGAGTAATTCGATGGCGGTGCGACCGTAGATAACCTGCGGCGCCATCTGCTCATACAGTGCTTCAATATTCAGTTCGTCGGGCAGGACGATGTCGGGGGTGCCTGGTTCCTGGGCAACGGCTGCGGCCATGGGCAGCAGGCTGGCAAAGGTCAGAACTTTTAGCAGACGGGTACCCGTGTGCCATGTGTGTCGGAGTGAACTTCTGATCACATCGCTCGCTACAGTGTTCAACATCTTACCTCGCCTTACTTAATACGTTTATGCTCACCTTGATATTACGATTGGCCCGTTTCTGTCAAGGCGGGCCATGTAATTAAACGTCACGGCACCAGCAGCTGATACTTTTCGACTCATTTTGCGAGCGTTTCAGGGCTTTACGCGCTTGTTGCGGGCGCTCGCATGCCGTTCGGTTCGCTCAACATCAATATAGCGGTCGGTGATGGCACTTGAACCATGGCCGGCGTCATCACGCACGTGTTCCCGGGGGCGATATTTCACATCTTCCGAAATGCCCGTATGTCGAAGCCAGTGTACCGTCGCTTCAGACAGCCGTTGCGCCTCATCTATAGACCCTTCCTGGCGCAACTTTGCTTCAGCCCGATCAAAACATTTTTGCACAATGCCCCGAATTTGCCGCGTACTGGTGATGCCGCCTTTGCCGCGAGTCTTGTGAATCAGCGGTGCTGACTCGCCGGGTGACGGTAAAGGCGTCATCTGCCGGGACTGCCGATAACGGCGCAGAGCATTCAGCATGTCATCGCTGACCGAAATTTCTCGCTCTTTGTTGCCTTTGCCAACGGTGAGAAACCACCAGTTTCCTTCAAGGTCGCGCTGAAAATGTCCCATTTGCGGAATCCAGCGCTCTGTTTCCGTCAGTTCCGAGATGCGCAGGTACATGCCATAAAGCGCGCACATGATGAAGAGGGTGCGTTCGTGCGTGACCGGGTCTTCCTCCGCCATTTCCTCGGCTGTTTCAATGACAACATCCCATTGCAAAGGAGAAAGCCGACGGATTTTGTTCTGAGCCTGGCGTTTGCGCAAAAATTTGCCTTTCTGTCGCAGGCGTGCAATGGGGTTGGCCGATACAAAATTTTCCTGCACCAGGTAATTGAAAAAACTACCCAGTACCGCAAACAGGGCCTGTAATGCTGATTGGGAAAGACTGTATTCCTTGCCGGCCGGGGCGAGATAAGGACGCCAGTCGGGATTGCATTGGCGTTCACCGTCCTGCTCGATAAATCGCGGCACCTGACGAGAACCTATCCAGTTTTGAGGAGGCTGTCTGGCGAATTCGGCATAGGCTTCAATGTCGTCACGCTCAACCTTGGGCAGATTTTTTTCGGCTACCAGCCAAAGCCATTGCAGAAAGTGCTCCAGCTCGCGTCTATAGGACGCGAATGTATCGGGGCTTCCTCGGTAGCTGTAAAGAAATTCACAGGCGAATTGGTAGTCTTTATCGGCACCAGACGGTGATCTTTCCGATAGGGCGAAGGGAAGCCGCGCGGGCGTGCGAAAAGGGTTGGGCAGGTTTTCCAGGGTGTCAAACAACGCAGCCGGCGCTTTCTTGGAATAATTTTTCACATTAATAATTGCTTATATCTTTTTGAATTTTATATTTGTAAGTGAATGCTAACTTGAGTAGCTTACCATTCGACTACGTTTGCGGTTATGCTATTCTCATAAGCTTGAGATGGAAAGCCATGATGCCAGAAAATATTCAGTCACTGATGCAAAGTCTGCTCGAAAATGTGCGCACCACGGACTATTGGTGGCAGATATTGGCCCTGGCAACCGCAGTGGCGGTGTCAGCCATTGTCAATAGGCGTCTCCAGCAGTTGCTGCAGGCGCGCAGCGAATCCAGTATCGGACTGCGGCATATTGCTGTAAGAAGTCTGCAGCGCCTGTTGTGGCCGCTGGTGGCTTTAGCGCTGGTGCTGCCGGCCAGGGCAGTACTGCATCGATACGAGCTGCCTTCTGTCGTGCTGGATGTTGCTTCTCCTGTGTTGACTGCTTTGGCCGTGGTGAGATTCAGCGTTTACCTGATGCGCAAGGCATTTACGCAAAATGCGTTGTTGCGCTCTTCTGAAAACATTCTGGCAATTTCTATCTGGCTGGTGGTTATTTTTCATTTGCTGGGTTGGTTGAATCCTGTACTGGCCATGCTTGATAGCATCGCCATTACCCTTGGCGAGTCACGTGTGTCTGTATTATCGGCGCTCAACTTGCTGCTAATTGTGGCTTTTGCCTTCATTGTCGCGTTGTGGCTGGCTGAGGTGGTAAATCGGCAGGTCCAGCGCATGCCGGGGGTGACGCCCAGCTTTAAAGTGGGGGTGAGCAAATTCAGCCGTTTCCTGTTGATAACGCTGGCATTTCTCCTGGCTTTGAATGCGGTTGGCATCAATCTGAGTTCATTAGCCATTTTTGGCGGGGCATTGGGGGTTGGTCTGGGGTTTGGTCTGCAGCGCATTGCCTCCAATTTTATAAGCGGTTTTATTCTGGTGCTCGATCGCTCCATCAAGCCGGGTGATGTCATTACGGTCGGTGACAAGTTTGGCTGGGTACAGGAACTGAATGCGCGTTACATCGTGGTTCGTAACCGAGAAGGGGTGGACACCCTTATACCGAACGAGAATCTGATTACTTCCGAGGTAATCAACTGGAGTTATGCTGATCCCAATGTGCGCCTGACAATTGCTGTGCAAATAAGCTACGACGATGACCCGGAAGAGGCAATGGCGCTTATGCTGGAGTGTGCCAAAGCCTCGCCCAGAGTCTTAGCGGAACCCCCTCCCTCCGTAAGGCTTACCCAATTTGCAGACAGCGGTATTGAGCTCCAGTTGCGGGTGTGGATTGCCGATGCGAACAACGGCTTTGCTCCGGTCAAGTCTGATGTCAACCTGGCGATCTGGCGGGCGTTCAAGCAAGCCGACATTACTATTCCATATCCGCAGCGGGATCTGCATATCAGAAGCGCCTCCGCCGATGTTCTGGGCAATCTGAAGCGACCTGAATAGTTTATTTTCCGCATTAGTGTTGCTATAGGTAACACGTTACCCTAAAATTGCGCTCATTCTTTGTACCAACCAGACGGTAAACTGATGAGCGAATCACGTCATAAATCTCGTGACAACATCCTGGATGCGGCACAGCGGGTCGCAGGCAAAGTGGGCGCAGGTAATCTCACCCTCGACAAAGTGGCCTGCGAATGCGGCATGAGCAAAGGCGGGCTGTTGTACAACTTCCCCAACAAAGATGCCCTGCTGGCCGCCATGCTGGATCGCCTGCTGGAGCAGCACCAGCAGATTCTGGCGACAGAAGAGCGCATGCTTGGTGATGAGCCGAATCGTTGTCTGAAAGCAATACTGCGTTCTATGGCCTGTCATCAAATGGCCGATCCTGAAGTTTACTTATCCTTGCTGGCCGCCGCATCTCAGCAGCCTGAGCTGTTGGCGCCGGTTCGCGAGGCCCTGGCGGCTCATTACGAGCGGCTGACTAACGAATCCTCAGACCCGCAATTGGCGGTGCTTTTGTGGCTTGCAGCCGAAGGCTTGATGTTTCATGACATTCTGAATATCGCTCCTTACAGCAAGTCTGAAAAAAACAAATTGTTTCAACGTCTTTTTGAAATTTCCGGAGAAGTATCATGAGCAGTATCATGAGAAATCAACTGTGCCGTGCAGGCAGTTTGCTCACCCTGTTGTTGCTGGTTGTGCAGTTGTCAGCCTGCCAGGAATCGACTGCCGAACAGCAGCCCGATGAAGGTTTGCGAACCGTTCGCCTGGAAACTGTAGGCACAGGTCCGTCAGAGGGGCAGCGCCGTTTTGTTGGCCGGGTTGATGCGTTAAGAACCGTTGATCTGTCTTTTCAGGTGGGCGGACGTATTCTGAATATGCCGGTTCAACAGGGAGCCATCGTACCCGCTGGCGGTCTGATGGCCGAACTGGACAAAGCGGACTATGACAGAGCTGTTCGTGAAGCTCAGGTCGCTCTTGATCTGGCTGAGCTTGACCATGATCGAAGCAGTCAGATGCTGGAGCGGGGTGCCATCCCGCAGGCGAGCTATGACAGGAGTCTGGCTGACCTGGAAATGCGTCGACTGGCGCTGGATGCGGCACAGCGTAATCTGGGTTATGCATCGATCGAAGCGCCTTTTGATGCCCTGGTCACGCGGCGGCTGGTGGATGCTTTTACCCAGGTGCAGGCTGGAGCCCGTGTGGTGCGAGTCCAGGATGTTACTGAATTGCGTGTTCATATTGCCGTACCTGAAACGCTGATGAGCATGCTTCAGACGCCTGAGCGCTTTGATGTGACTGCAGAAGTCGCTGCTTATCCGGGCAAAACCTTTACTTTGTCCTATCGCGAACATGCGACAGAGGCTGACCCGGTGACCCAGACCTACCAGATCAGTTTTGGATTGCCTCGTGCAGAGGCGCCCCAGCTGCTGCCTGGTATGACCGCGACAGTCACAGTCAAGTCCCGGGCTGGTTCGCTGCCGGCATCAATAACCGTGCCGGCATCAGCGCTTGATACTGAGGCAGATGGATCTTTTCGTGTCTGGATTTATGACCCTGCGACGCAGCAGGTTAACCCCCGTCGGGTGCTCACCGGCGCACTGGGTTCGCAGCGCGTTCTGATCGAGTCCGGGTTGCAGCCAGGTGAGCAGATTGTCACTGCCGGTGCACACCTGTTGCGACCGCAGATGCGTGTTACACCTTACCGATCAGAGCGCTGAAAAAAAGGTCAACAGACATGGATTTTGCTCGTTATGCCATTGATAAGCCAGTTAATACCTGGCTTTTGATAATCATTCTGGTGCTAGGCGGTTGGTGGGGAATTAACACCGTCGGTCGTTTGGAGGATCCGGCGTTCACGCTTAAACAGGCTGTTGTAGTCACACCTTATCCGGGAGCTTCGGCGATTGAGGTTGAACAGGAGGTGACCGAACATCTCGAATCCGCTATTCAGCAGCTGGGACAACTCAAACGCATCACCTCCAAGTCAGTACCCGGTCGATCCGAAATTACCGTTGAAATCCAGGACACCTATACCGGACAACAAATACCGCAAATATGGGATGAACTGCGGCGAAAAGTAGGCGATTTTCAACGAAATCTTCCTGAAGGTGCCGGCCCGACGATGGTGAATGATGACTTCAGCGATGTTTTTGGTATTTTCTACGCCGTAACCGCTGACGGATTCAGTATTCGCGAGATAAGGGATATCGCGCGCTTTCTGCGCCGCCAGCTGTTGACCGTTGACGGGGTGGCAAAAATTGAAATTCGCGGCTTGCCGGAAGAGGCCATTTACGTTGATCTACCCAATGAAAAACTGATCAGTTCAGGTTTGCCGCTGTCTCAGGTGATCAGCAGCATTCAGTCAGAGAACGCGGTGCAAAGTGCCGGGGCGGCCAGAATCGGAGATCTCAATGTACGCATCAGTAATGAGCCGGGTCTGGACAGTGTTGCCAATATTGAAGCCTTGCGTATAGGGCGGGCGGGCAGTACCGAGCAGATAAGCCTGGTGGATATGGCCACGGTTAGTCGCGAGGCCGTAGAAATTCCGGATCATGAGATTCGCTACGATGGTGAGCGCGCATTCACGCTGGCTGTAGCCGGCGTTGCCGATGCCAATATCGTAGAAGTGGGCAGGGCGGTCAGCCGCGCACTTGACGATCTGCGCGAACAAATACCACTGGGTGTTGAGCTGCATCCAATTTATGAACAACACGAAGTGGTGGATGAGGCGATCAACGATTTCATCGTTAATCTGGCGACCTCTGTGGCCATTGTGATCGGTGTGCTGTGCCTGTTCATGGGCTGGCGAGTTGGACTTGTTGTGGGACTGACATTGCTGCTGACAGTGCTCGGCACGGTCTTCATGATGCGTATCTTCAATATCGAGATGGAACGTATTTCCCTGGGTGCGCTGATCATTGCCATGGGTATGCTGGTGGATAATGCCATCGTGATAGCCGAAGGTATGCTCATTAATATGCAACGCGGCATGAAAGCTCACAAGGCCGCCAGTGATGCCGCGGCCCGCACTCAATGGCCGCTGCTGGGGGCCACTTTAATTGGCATTATGGCATTTTCCGGTATCGGTCTGTCACAGGATACAACCGGTGAGTTCCTGTTCTCGCTGTTTGCGGTAATCGGCATGTCGCTGCTGCTGAGCTGGGTGCTGGCGGTAACTGTCACTCCCCTGTTTGGCGAATACCTGCTTAAAGTAAGAGGCGGCACGGCAGGAGAAGACCCTTATAAGGGTTTGTTTTATCAGTTATATCGACAGGTATTGCAGGGCGGCTTGAGAGCCCGGACACTAACCGTCAGCGGGCTGATTCTGATTACCGTTGTCAGCTTTTGGAGCTTTGGCTTTGTCAAGCAGGCTTTCTTTCCTGACTCCAATACGCCGATGTTCTTTGTGGATTACCGCCTTGCGCAGGGTAGCGATATTCGGGCAGTTGCTCGCGACATAGAGCAGATTGATGAATATGTAATGAGCTTGCCTGGGGTCGAGAGTGTTGCCAGTTTCATCGGGCAGGGTGCATCACGCTTCATGCTGACTTATGAACCGCAGCAACCCGACAGCGCTTATGCACAAATGATCATCCGTACACAGGACCGTTCCCGGATTGATGCTCTGGCGGAGCGTTTGAGGCTGGAATTGGGGGCAAGTTATCCAGCCGCCGATATACAGACGCGACGTATCGTTTTCGGACCCGGCGGAGGCGCAAAGATTGAGGCCCGGTTCGCTGGTGAGGATCCTCGCGAGCTGCGTCGCCTGGCTGATCAGGTTCTGGAAGTGTTTGCTGCCAACGACAAACTGATCGACCTGCGCCATAACTGGTACCAGCGGGAACTGATCATCGCACCACAATTCAATGAAGAACGCGCCCGTATAGCTGGTGTGGCGCGCAGCGAGCTGGCTCAGACACTGGAATTTGCCACAACAGGTGTACAGGCAGGTACATACCGTGAATCTGATGAGCAGATACCGATTATTATTCGCCCGCCTGATGCAGAACGGCTCAATGTTGAGCGAATTCAGGAGCGTCTGATCTGGAGTGCCGGCGAGCAGCGTTACGTACCAATTACTCAGGTTGTGGATCAGTTTGCAACGCAGGCAGAAGACACGCTGATCATGCGACGGGACAGGGCGCGCACGATTACCGTGCAGGCAGAGCCTCGCCCTGGCGCAACCGCCGATGAAGTCCTGCGCGAAATTCGTAGCGCTGTTGAAGCAATCCCGTTACCGCCAGGGTACTCCATGAGCTGGGGTGGTGAGTTTGAGGCCTCGGCGGAAGCGCAACAATCGCTGGGCGCTCAATTACCGCTAAGCTTTGTTGTCATGCTCATCATTTCGGTCCTGATTTTTGGCAAGGTTCGCCAGCCATTGATTATCTGGCTTGTTGTGCCGATGTCATTGGTGGGTGTGGTGGCCGGATTGCTGCTAAGCGATTTGCCGTTCAGTTTTACTGCCTTGCTGGGCTTCCTGAGTCTTTCGGGTATGCTTATGAAAAACGCGATCGTGCTGGTGGATGAAATTGACGAGCAACTGCGTGAAGGCAAAGCAGGTGCCCCGGCTATTATTGATGCCTCGGTAAGCCGTCTTCGACCGGTTTTTCTTGCCGCAGCGACCACAATATTGGGTATGATTCCACTGTTGGGAGATGCGTTTTTTGCCAGCATGGCAGTCACTATAATGGGCGGATTGGCATTTGCATCCGTATTAACCCTGGTGGCAGTGCCGGTTCTATATGCATTGCTGTTCAGAATAAAATTTAGCGGGTAATTTTATGTCTATGAATTATAAAAGAATAAGTGCAGCGCTTGTGCTTTGTGTTAGTAGCGGTCTGGCTGCAGTCAGCACTCAGGCACAGGAAGCGACATTGTCTGACGTTCTCAATTTTCGTCAGTATAGTGATAATTTTGCCAGTGCAGGCCAGCCCAGCATTGAACAGTTTTCGCAGATACGTGATGCAGGCTTCGAGCGCGTGATTTATATCGCATTCAGCAATAATCAGAATGCTGTACCCAATGCCGATCAGGTCGTGAAAAGTCTGGGCATGGACTATGTGCACATCCCGGTGGACTGGAATAATCCGACGGCGCGTGATTTTTATACATTCGCCGATGCCATGCAGCGCAGTCCTGATCAGAAGACCTTGCTGCATTGCCAGGTCAATGCCCGGGCGACGGCGTTCAGCTTCCTTTATCGTGTGATTTATGAAGATGTGCCTGTGGCAGCGGCCAAAGCTGATATGAATTCAGTGTGGCAGCCCAATGAAACCTGGCGTGATCTTATTTTCCAGCTTCTGGCTGAAAACAATATTTCACCGGAATGCGAAGGGTGTGACTGGACACCATCGAACCTGGGTAATTGATCTACTATTTCCGGTAATCTTTATTATTAACAATAGGTTGCCGATATTATTTACTTTAAGGGCTGGAATGATAAAAGAGGCCGGATCCATATAGGTGGGTCTAAAAATCCCCCCGGGCCAGCGTTTAAGTTTGAGTCCTTGTGCGGGTGCCACTTCGCAACGCTTGATGTTCTTCCAGTTCAAAATCCTGCACTGGAAAGCCTCTGCCAGACCTGTCAGTCGGTTTTTCGCAAATTACCTGCCGGGTCTGCTGTGCCTTTAACTGTGACCCCCAAGTTACTATAGAGTAACTTGGGGGTTTGCCCGCCCGGCATAGAGGGCGGTTTTCTGATGTCCCGATGGTGCGGTGCTAGTGATACCGCACCAAATTCTCAAAATGAGACAAATACGACGTCATGATTGACTGGCTGTTTTTTGCCTTGTCGTCAAGGCTCCGCACAGGGGGCCTCTCAGTCTGTATTTTTCTTGAGTACTGGATCAAAATTACCTGCAGACCAGACGATCTTCGGCAATATCCGGCCTTTCTCTGTGTTCAGCATGGCTTGTGCGCTTTTTGCCATGCAATAGTGGTCTATTACATCAATCAGCACAGCCTGGCTGTGATCATCCAGCAAAGCGGCACGCTCCAGGGTGGTAGCCATAAGCCCTGACAGCCCAATGGTGGCCTGATCCTGTAAAAGACTGTTTGGTGAGCACTCCAGCGCGTTTAGTAGCTTGTAGACCGTCGAGAGTTTCGGGTCAGCACTGTCACTTGTCTCCATGGTTGAGATGTGGCCGTGTTTGATCCCTGTCATATCTGCCAGCTCTGCCTGTGTCAGATTCTTTTCCCTTCTGAGTCTTCTTAGGTTCTCCCCGAAAGACATAATTTCCCCCTTTTTGTGGTTAGCCTTTCACTGTAGGGCGAATCATATACCCCTGTTTGGTAATCATTGATTGACTTTACCTTTGCGAATAATTAAAAATTCCTCTGTAGTGGTATTGACACGGTTTGCGGGGGAGGGAGGACAGGGGTTAGTAATACTGTCCTTTTGTCTCATATTTTTACCTTTCAGGGATAATCCAAGCAGTATGATTGACTGGGTAACAGCCATCATTCCGTTCGATCATGAACCGCTTAACAGCGGCTCAGTGCTCAAGATTGCCCCTTCGGGTGAGATTGAATGGGAATCTCCATGCCGGATCCAAGTTGAGGGATCGCACGAATCCGGCATTCAAGTCAGAAGTCATGGCGGCAATGGGGAAGGGCGAGCATCTGAACTTATGCTTCACGGTAACCCTGCTAAATTTTTGCAAGGACATAACGTATTTGGCATCGATGATTTGAGGATGCTTGTGTTTGGAGCATTTATCAACGTTTGCAATGTGCTCAAACTGAATCCAGATAGGCGAGTATACGAACGGGTCGCTGCGGGAGGCTATCGGCTGACGCGTATTGATATCAACTACATGTACGAACTGCCCAGTGCTGCTGATGTCCGCTCTTGGCTTCGAGCAGCCGAGTACAAGAGCAAAACTCGTCATGGCAGACCATCGAGCAAGGCCGGCACCCTATACTGGGGCAAGAACTCCAGAAGGTGGGCCATTAAGGCATACAGTAAAGGGGAGGAGATCAACGGACCTAAATCACACAAGTTGCCAGATCGGTTTTCCGAAACGCCGATAGCCGAATTTGCACAAAACAAGTTGCGCATCGAACTGACATTAAGAGCTAAAGAACTCGAAAAAATCAATCTATTACAAGCTGATGAATGGGGAATGAAGACCCCTTATCAGATATTTAATGACTATGTGAAGAGAATCGAGATGAGCGAACAAATAGCGCTAACAACAGACAAGCTGAGCGAGCTGCCACGCCACCTGAAAGGCACCTATATACTTTGGCGTAGTGGTGAAAACCTTCGTGAAAACCTTTCTAAACCTACGTTCTACAAGCATAGGAAAGAGTTGCTTGAACTCGGTGTCGATATCAATCTTGCGGTTGATTCTGTTGATCGATCCAATGTTGTGCCGTTGATCAGGGTTCTTGAGGCTCAGCCGGTTCAAACGCCAACGTGGGCCTATGATCTGCGCCTGATATATCCAGAGTGCGCAGCGTGACGCTGCGCAGATTCACACGGCTTGCCGGGGGGAGCTGCTCAGCGTCAATTAGCCAGGTGATTCGTCATGCCTAAGCTTAATAGAGAAATCTCTGATCAGGTATGGAACTCCATGATCTGTATGGCTCTGAAATATCAAACCAAAATTGGCCGTTTCAATAATCGGCGCTATGAGCGTAAATTTGTCTATCTGGTGATTAATTTGTGCCAAGGAGCTTCGATCCTCGTCGAAACTGGCGCAATTCACTCATGGGCAGCGGGTTTTCGAAGGCTTCATGCAATTCAGGAAGAGGTTATCAGCCAATTCAACCGGATTTACGGCAAAACTCATTTAGATCTATAGAGTTATGTTATTTCCGGTAATCTTTATTATTAACAATAGGTTGCCGATATTATTTACTTTAAGGGCTGGAATGATAAAAGAGGCCGGATCCATATAGGTGGGTCTAAAAATCCCCCCGGGCCAGCGTTTAAGTTTGAGTCCTTGTGCGGGTGCCACTTCGCAACGCTTGATGTTCTTCCAGTTCAAAATCCTGCACTGGAAAGCCTCTGCCAGACCTGTCAGTCGGTTTTTCGCAAATTACCTGCCGGGTCTGCTGTGCCTTTAACTGTGACCCCCAAGTTACTATAGAGTAACTTGGGGGTTTGCCCGCCCGGCATAGAGGGCGGTTTTCTGATGTCCCGATGGTGCGGTGCTAGTGATACCGCACCAAATTCTCAAAATGAGACAAATACGACGTCATGATTGACTGGCTGTTTTTTGCCTTGTCGTCAAGGCTCCGCACAGGGGGCCTCTCAGTCTGTATTTTTCTTGAGTACTGGATCAAAATTACCTGCAGACCAGACGATCTTCGGCAATATCCGGCCTTTCTCTGTGTTCAGCATGGCTTGTGCGCTTTTTGCCATGCAATAGTGGTCTATTACATCAATCAGCACAGCCTGGCTGTGATCATCCAGCAAAGCGGCACGCTCCAGGGTGGTAGCCATAAGCCCTGACAGCCCAATGGTGGCCTGATCCTGTAAAAGACTGTTTGGTGAGCACTCCAGCGCGTTTAGTAGCTTGTAGACCGTCGAGAGTTTCGGGTCAGCACTGTCACTTGTCTCCATGGTTGAGATGTGGCCGTGTTTGATCCCTGTCATATCTGCCAGCTCTGCCTGTGTCAGATTCTTTTCCCTTCTGAGTCTTCTTAGGTTCTCCCCGAAAGACATAATTTCCCCCTTTTTGTGGTTAGCCTTTCACTGTAGGGCGAATCATATACCCCTGTTTGGTAATCATTGATTGACTTTACCTTTGCGAATAATTAAAAATTCCTCTGTAGTGGTATTGACACGGTTTGCGGGGGAGGGAGGACAGGGGTTAGTAATACTGTCCTTTTGTCTCATATTTTTACCTTTCAGGGATAATCCAAGCAGTATGATTGACTGGGTAACAGCCATCATTCCGTTCGATCATGAACCGCTTAACAGCGGCTCAGTGCTCAAGATTGCCCCTTCGGGTGAGATTGAATGGGAATCTCCATGCCGGATCCAAGTTGAGGGATCGCACGAATCCGGCATTCAAGTCAGAAGTCATGGCGGCAATGGGGAAGGGCGAGCATCTGAACTTATGCTTCACGGTAACCCTGCTAAATTTTTGCAAGGACATAACGTATTTGGCATCGATGATTTGAGGATGCTTGTGTTTGGAGCATTTATCAACGTTTGCAATGTGCTCAAACTGAATCCAGATAGGCGAGTATACGAACGGGTCGCTGCGGGAGGCTATCGGCTGACGCGTATTGATATCAACTACATGTACGAACTGCCCAGTGCTGCTGATGTCCGCTCTTGGCTTCGAGCAGCCGAGTACAAGAGCAAAACTCGTCATGGCAGACCATCGAGCAAGGCCGGCACCCTATACTGGGGCAAGAACTCCAGAAGGTGGGCCATTAAGGCATACAGTAAAGGGGAGGAGATCAACGGACCTAAATCACACAAGTTGCCAGATCGGTTTTCCGAAACGCCGATAGCCGAATTTGCACAAAACAAGTTGCGCATCGAACTGACATTAAGAGCTAAAGAACTCGAAAAAATCAATCTATTACAAGCTGATGAATGGGGAATGAAGACCCCTTATCAGATATTTAATGACTATGTGAAGAGAATCGAGATGAGCGAACAAATAGCGCTAACAACAGACAAGCTGAGCGAGCTGCCACGCCACCTGAAAGGCACCTATATACTTTGGCGTAGTGGTGAAAACCTTCGTGAAAACCTTTCTAAACCTACGTTCTACAAGCATAGGAAAGAGTTGCTTGAACTCGGTGTCGATATCAATCTTGCGGTTGATTCTGTTGATCGATCCAATGTTGTGCCGTTGATCAGGGTTCTTGAGGCTCAGCCGGTTCAAACGCCAACGTGGGCCTATGATCTGCGCCTGATATATCCAGAGTGCGCAGCGTGACGCTGCGCAGATTCACACGGCTTGCCGGGGGGAGCTGCTCAGCGTCAATTAGCCAGGTGATTCGTCATGCCTAAGCTTAATAGAGAAATCTCTGATCAGGTATGGAACTCCATGATCTGTATGGCTCTGAAATATCAAACCAAAATTGGCCGTTTCAATAATCGGCGCTATGAGCGTAAATTTGTCTATCTGGTGATTAATTTGTGCCAAGGAGCTTCGATCCTCGTCGAAACTGGCGCAATTCACTCATGGGCAGCGGGTTTTCGAAGGCTTCATGCAATTCAGGAAGAGGTTATCAGCCAATTCAACCGGATTTACGGCAAAACTCATTTAGATCTATAGAGTTATGTTATTTCCGGTAATCTTTATTACCGGAAATAGTGAGTACGGGCAGGCAGCTGGCTAAATTGTCAGCTGTCTGCATTTATGCCAAACTGCACCTATGATTATCAGCCGTATCAAATTACTGTGTTTTCTTTGCATATTCTGCCTGCCGGCGTCAGCTATGGCAGGTATTCTGGCAGAATGTGCAGAGCTGCATGCCGCGGGTATCACGCATTCAGAACCGCAGGCTGATTGCCATGGTACTGACATGCTGGAAACCTCTCAGTCTCACCAGGAAGCAGCTGACAATGCAGCCTGCTATCATTGTGACAGTCACTGTTCATCCATTAAAAACCTTTCTCCGGTTGCATCATCTGCACTGGTTTATGCTCTGGTCAGCTCTCCTGATTCAGAGCGCGGCAAAGATACTTGTAATGGCTACCCGCGTAGCCTGCAACGCCCGCCATCTCAGATCTGACTTCAAATGTAACGCAGCATTGCCTGCGATTGCCCTGATTGTCTCACCAGCGATCTGATTGCCGGTGGTAACACACATTTGAATGTTGGATTTTTCATGAAACGAACTTTCCTGATAATTGGACTGAGCGGCCTGTTTCTGAACGCCTGTGTATCAGCATCATCGATGCGTTCAGAAGCTCCGCAATATGACAGACACTCGCAATTGGCAGTGCTTTTGGAATCTGCTGATACAGCGTATACAGAGCAGGTATTCAGTGATCCTGCTCAGGCTCAGCGTTTTGCTTTGAGCCTGTCACCGAGGGTTCAGCAGATTCTGGCTGAACTGCAGATTCAGGATGCAGATTTATGGCAGCAACAGCTGCTTTCAAATCCTGAATTTGAGCTGGGTTTGATGATGCCGGAAGATGGTGGCCGCTGGCAGCTGGATGCCGGGATCAGTATTCCCCTGGTGGATATTTTGACGCGCAGTAAACGTCTGGAGGTCGCGGAGTCACGCCATGAGCTTTGGCAATTGACTGCTTTACGGGACCTGACGCTGTTTTTGCAGGATGTCCGCCAGTCGTGGATTGAGCTGGTCTCAGAAAGACATAAATATTCGATAATTCAAACGATTACGGAGGCATCTTCAGTTGCCAGCGAGCTGGCTGGACTGATGTATGAGGCCGGAAATCTGACTGAACTGGACTATCTTGGTTACCAGGCTGCGTTGGCCGAGCAGAGGATCCGTCTCGATCAGACAAAAGCGCATGCTGAGGCTGCCGAGAGCCGTTTGCGGGCACTGCTGGGCCTGGAAGCTGAAGCATCTTTCCAGGTACCAGACAGATTACCGGAAATCCATACCCGGACGGACGTTAAAACACATGACTTTGCCACTGTCTGGGACACAGCCCGGCAAACTATGCCTGAGCTGCAATTGCTGAATGCACAACTCAAGCTCAGAGAGGCCGATTTGGCGCAGCTTAGTCAGGAAATAGCGTTGATGTCGCCCGGATTGCATCTTGAAACCGAGCGCGAGTCAGATGGTGAGCGCAAGCACGGCCTGGCAATATCTCTGAAACCTGTAGTATTTGATCGCGGGCAGGCGCGGTTTGCGGCTCTAAACGCGCGAACTTTACTGCTGCAAGCGCAGGCTTCTCAACTTGAAAATAAACTAAGTGACCAGCTCCGACAGGCTTTTATCCAGAGAGAACAATCATCAAAAAGCATTCGGCAACTTGATCAGGCTGACCTGCCCCGTCTTGAGCAGATGCTGAATCTGGCAGTCCGGGAATATGATTTTATGCTTCGTGGGAGTTTCGATTTATTAAAGATTCGCGGTATGGCACTGGACAGACAACTTCAACGGGTTGAGCTGCTCGCCAGCTTCTGGAATTCAAGCGCAGAAATTGCGCGATTCAGTGGACAATTGACCGTCGCGCAAGGAGAACAGCATGATTAATCGTCGTCAGTTATTGCTTGGCAGTGCAGCCGGACTGGTCGGTCAGGCCTTAACCAGTAATCGCGGTATTGCCCAAACCACAGGTATTGCTTCCGGGATACCGTCCCGGCAGGGAGTTATCACCCCTAATGGGCGCTCCCTGCCCTGGCGAATACGCGATGGAGTCAAAGAATTTCACCTGATTGCCGAAGAGGTTGAACATGAGTTTGCTCCGGGTACAAAGATAAAAGCATGGGGATACAACGGTTCTACCCCCGGCCCTACCATCGAGGCAGTGGAAGGAGATCGGGTCCGCTTCTATGTTACCAATCGTCTGCCGGAACCAACTACCATTCACTGGCACGGATTGATTCTGCCTTTTGGTATGGACGGTGTGGCCGGATTAACACAAAGAGCCATTCAGCCAGGTGAAACCTGGGTTTATGAGTTTGATCTTAAACAGCACGGCACTCACATGTACCATCCCCATGCTGATGAAATGCTGCAAATGGCGATGGGCATGATGGGTATGTTTATCATTCATCCCCGGGAAGCTGAAGAGAATCCTGTCGACAGGGATTATGCCCTGCTCCTTCACAACTGGGCTGTTCATCCAGGCACCTATCGTCCAGACCCCGCAGTGATGACGGAATTTGATCTGTGGACGATGAACAGCAAGGTTTTCCCTGCCATAGATCCGCTGCTGGCTCAAACCGGCGAAAGGGTGCGTGTCAGGATCGGCAACCTTTCTATGTGGAATCATCCCATGCATATGCACGGGGTGCAGTTTGATGTCACTGGTTCCGACGGCGGCCGCTGGCCCAGGCAGCAGTGGCGTAAAGAAGTGACAGAGATAGTTGGCGTTGGCCAGACACGAGATCTTGAGTTTGTTGCTGTGGCGGGCGACTGGCCGCTGCATTGTCACATGTCACACCACACGATGAATGCCATGGGGCATGACCTTCCCAACACTCTTGGTGTTAATCAGCGCGATATAGTACAGCGTATGCGCGCCCTGGTGCCCGGTTATATGGCCATGGGAGAGACGGGGATGAGCGAGCATCAGAGCCACATTGACATGGGGCATATCAATGGTCCAGAGAATACCCTGCCGATGATGGGTGGCCAGGGTCCCTACGGTGGCATGGAGATGGGCGGCATGTTTACCCTGATCAAAGTGCGCGACCGGATGGATGCCGCGCCCGGCCAGGATCCTGGTTGGTATCAGCCGCCAGAAGGTACTCAGGCTTATCCGGTGACCGCGGCTCCTGAAGACCTGCCATCCTGAAGCGGATCAAAACAGACCCAGTTACGGCCCATGGACTTGGCTTTATAAAGTGCACGATCTGCGCGGTTGATGAGTTCATCAGTTGACTCATCAGCCCGCAGCTCTGCCAATCCGGCAGAAATGGTTAATCCACCGTCGGCTTCTATGATCTTGCGGATATCTTCAGCAAGATAGGCGGCCTGATTCATGCTGGTATTTTCGGTAATAACTATGAATTCTTCGCCACCAAAACGAAACAGTCGGTCGGTTGGTCGCAGTCGCGACTGAATCAGCAGACTCAAGTTGCGCAGGATTTGGTCACCGGTTGTATGCCCTTGTGAGTCGTTGATTTTTTTAAAATTATCCAGATCCAACATGATCACGGTAGCGGGAATGTGAGCACGTGTATACTGACTCTTTACCCGACGCAGTGCTTCTTCAAGCGCAGTCCGGTTGCCGGCGCGGGTCAGTGGATCGATAGTCAACATGCGATCCAGCTCCAGATTCTTCTTCTCGAGTTGAGCCGAGAATGCAAATAAAAACACATTAATCATGCCGAATGCAGCACTGAATCTGAATGCGATATCGGCGCTGTCAAAAGCCAGTAATGCGCTTGCCAGACAGGCAATGACGTTAATGATCAAGGCGGGATAGCGGTCAACGATATAGTAGTTCGCGACCGCACTGGCAAATATCCAGTAGCTGCCTATAAGCCCCATCTGCATGTGGATTATGACGGTCACACTCATCTGCATGACAGCCAGAAACAGCGCTATCCATGGGTTAAACCCTCTTTTGCGCAGCAAATACAGGCTCAATGACTGCATTATAATTACCGGCGTCAGCAACATACTGAAGAGAGGATTGCCCCATACAAGGTGGTAGATGGCAAACGGTGCCCCGACACAGAGTCCGCATAATGCAACGGCGATCAGTACCCGAGTGTAAAACTCCAGGTCGTGAGATTTGGCTGCGCTGATCGGCACGTATTTATGCATGTTGATTTAGCCCCTAATTGCAACGGGTGTTCGCATAGTGACAAACTCCTCGGCAGCTGTTGGATGAATACCGATGGTGGCATCGAAGTCAGCTTTGGTGGCGCCTGCCTGTAAGGCAACAGCCATGCCTTGAACTATTTCTGCAGCGTCATCACCTGCCATGTGGACTCCCAGTACCTTGTCGGTTTTTGCATCGACCAGCATCTTCATGTAAGTGAAATGTTCACGTTTGCTCAGCGTGTATTTCAGCGGGCGAAACCGGCTGGTGAATACCTTGACTGAGGCGTACTGCGATAGCGCCTGCTCTTCAGTCAGCCCGACTGTCGCAATCTGTGGCGTTGCGAACACAGCTGAGGGAATCAGATCATAACGCATCTGACGATTCTGTGAATCACCAAACAGCTGATTGGCCAGCAACTGTCCTTCGGCAAGGGCAACGGGTGTCAGGGCGACACGATCTATTACGTCTCCGATGGCATATACACCACCGACTGAGGTGCGAAAGTGCTCATCAACAACAACAGCGCCGTTATCGGTGAGTTGCACCCCCGCCTCTTCCAGGCCCAGATTGTCTGAATTCGGCTGGCGGCCGGTAGCAAACAGCACGGCGTCGGTTGTCAGCTGGCTGCCATTATTCAGATCCAATGTCAGTTCCTGTTGCCCTGAATCACGGTTAATGCCAGTGACCTGGCAGTGCAGGTGCAGATCGAACTCATGGCTGGCACAGTCAGTATAAAATTGGCGGATATCCTGATCGAAGCCTTTTAGTAGCAGATCTCCTCGATGTATCAGGGTGACACTACTGCCCAGGCCCCGGAAAACGCCGGCCAGTTCTGTGGCGATAAAACCGCCACCGACAATCACCACCCGTCGGGGCTGCTCAGTCAATTCAAAGAAGTCGTCTGAGTTCATTGCCAGTTCAATGCCAGGTATGGATGGCATAAAAGGCGTACCGCCGGTAGCAACAACAATATGACGGGCTGTGATAAGTCGCTCACCAACCCGAACCGAATTGGCACCTTCGAGCTTTGCCCTGCCCTCAATAATATCAACCCCCGCGTTTTTCAGCAGATTCTCGTAGATACCATTCAGACGCTTTATTTCCTGATCCTTGTTGGTTTTGAGTGTCCGCCAGTTAAACTGACCCTGTGCGATACTCCATCCAAATGAAGCTGCATCCTTGAGATCGGACTGAATATGCGCTGCGTAGGTATAAAGTTTTTTGGGAATGCAGCCAACGTTGACGCATGTTCCGCCCAGAAAACGGGCTTCAGCGACCGCTGTTCGCGCTCCGAGGGCGGCGGCGGTGCGTGCTGTCCGTACGCCGCCAGAACCGGCACCAATAACAAAAAAATCGTATTCGAATTCAGACATAATCAATTTTCAGCTAACAGAATTTTGGGATGTGACATAATCACGAATCTTCGCATTGTACATGCTCTTGACCGGAAATCTTATTGTTTCTATGGAAGAAATTGATATCTGTATTGTAGGCGCCGGAGCCCTTGGTCTGGCTATTGCCAGTCGTCTGTCTGAGGACTTCCCCGCCTCTGTTATCGTCGTCATTGAGCAGCATTCCCTGCCCGGCCAGGAAACAAGCAGCCGCAACAGCGAGGTTATTCACGCCGGGCTTTATTATCGCCCCGGAAGCCTGAAGGCGCGTTGCTGCGTTGATGGACGCGAGCTTCTGTATGCCTTTTGCCATGATTACGACATTAGCGTAAGAAAAACAGGCAAACTGATAGTTGCTCAGGCTGGAGAGGAAGCACAGCTGCAGACCATACTGGAAAATGCGAGTCTCTGTGGTGTTGATACGCTACAGCTTTTATCAGCCACCGAACTGCGCAGACGAGAGCCGGAGATACGGGGGTTGGCGGCCATATGGTCTCCGGATACCGGAATCATTGACAGTCACGCCTACCTTGAAACTCTGGCGGGTCTGGCTCAGCACCGAGGTGTGATATTCGCTAACAGAACACGTTTTAACGGTGCCCGGTATGATTGGCAAAGTGGGCAGTTCAGATTGGCTATTCAGTCTGGAACAGATAGTATCGGGCGCAGCGAAGAAGGCTTGCAATGTCGTGTACTGATTAACAGTGCTGGTCTTGGTGCAGCAGCCGTCGCAGAAACGATCCATCTGGAAAACGGTCTGACAACCGTGGCACCACAGATGCTTTACAGCAAGGGCAATTACTTTAGCCTGACAGGACCTTCACCCTTTCAAACCCTGGTGTATCCGGTTCCGGACATTTCAGGGCGTGGTCTTGGAATTCACGCCACGCTCGATTTACAGGGACACTGCCGTTTCGGGCCGGATGTAGAGCCTCTCGACCAAAACGTCTTTGACCCGCGCCAGCCCGACTATCGGGTTGATAGCAATCGTCTGGACGATTTTGTCGGTCAGATTCGACGCTACTATCCCGGCCTTTGTGAGGGGCGTCTGATGCCCGACTACTCGGGCATCAGAGCTCGCGCCTTGACTGGCTCTGGCGAGACCGATTTTGATATTCGTTACCATTGGCAGACCTCGGCAGCTGTGATTCATCTGCTGGGCATCGAATCTCCCGGATTGACAGCCTCACTGGCAATTGCAGCCCGGATTTCAGAGCAAATTCACGACTCCCGGCTGCTCAATAAGGTGATTACTGATATTGGGACTGCAGGTCAGTGACCTGGGCATACAATTCCGCAGTGCCATCTTTTTTAAGTAACAGCACATCGTAGGGCTGCAGCCGATCACCCACCTCCATGCCGGGACTGCCAATCGGCATGCCAGGTACAGCCAGGCCGATAGAGTCGGCTGGTGTGTCATCCAGATAACGGCTGATCAGGTGGGCCGGTATGTGACCTTCAAATACCGCGCCGTTTTCAGCTACAGCGGTATGACAGGAGTGGTAACGCAGACCGATGCCGCGTCGGAGTTTTTCCAGCGTCAGCTCGTCGTTGTTCAGATGGTGAACACGAAAGCTGAAACCTCTGTCTTCGGCGTGATCAACCCATAATGCACAGCAACCGCAAGTCGGACTTTTGTAAACATCAAGTGCAACAGTATCACGGCTTTGCGCCGGACTGCAGGCGATCAGAATGGCACACAGGCCAATGAGTACAAAACTGGAAACAGCACGCATAATCCTCATCCTCCACTGGGCTCTGTGGAAGATTCTACCGCAATTTGCGTCTCGATTCTGCCAATCAATTCCCTTGCCGCGGGCGGCAACTGTACTGCGATGCCTGCCGGGAGCATGTCACTGAGCGGCGCGGGACTGATCCATACGACACGCACCTGACAAAGCTCTCCTGCTGATTCACCAGGCAGGCGCAGAAGCAGATAAAAAGAGCTGTTGACGCCGGACAATGCCGATTCCGGTATGAAGAGCCCCGCCGGTTGCACAAATGGCAGATAACAGGCTCTCAGGGTATTTAGGTCCCGGTAATGAAGTTTAACAATAGTCTGCTCTGGCATAGGGTTACAGACACCTTCCGTGGTCCTGATTTCATGAAAACGCCGACCTGAATCCCAGCCAGCGTCCCAGCAGGTATTCAAAACCAAGCAGCTGATTAACATTGGCTGTGGAACTGAACTGCTGATAAACCGACGTGATTTCCCGGTGCAAGGTCAGCAGTTGCTGCATATTAGTTTTGATTGCGGGGTCCTGGCGTTGTCGGCTCAGTTCCCGAAGTCTCTCCAGACACAAATCCTCCAGAGTATGTATAGCATGTCTGAAGTCTTGCTTCTCACAGAATCGTGCCACCTCGGTCACACTGATATCGCCCCGATGTAATGCGGATAGTTGCTCATGTAAGAGCACGCGCCACTGCGGTATACCCTGTTCCAGTAAATCCAGGGCGTAAAACGGTTGCCGGGGCGCCAGTTGAGCGGCACTTCGCAGTAGCTGCGAGTCTGATGCGGACTGCTGACTCAGCCAGTTCAAGCTCTGCTGCAGATCAGGGGGCGGCAATGGTAATGGCTGACAACGGCTGCGTACCGTTGGCAGCACATGATCACCGCTTTCAGATACTAATAAAAACAATGTCTTGCCCGGGGGTTCTTCAAGGCTTTTGAGCAATGCATTGGCTGCTGCGGGAGCCAGTGCAGCAACAGGATTAATGACAACGATTTTGTAGGCGCCGGTCTGGCTGCTGGTCTGTTGAACATGCCCGGTCAGCTGGCGGATCTGATCAATCTTGATAGCCTGACTGCCTTCTTCCGGGCTTACCCAAAGGATGTCGGGATGCTGATCGCTGGCATTCAGCAAACACTGGCGGCACTCTCCGCACGCCGTATCTCGCGAGCTGGTGGTGTGCTCACAAAGCATATACGCACACAGTGCTGTCACGAACTGGTGACGACCACTGCCTTTTAACCCGGTGATCAGATAAGCATGTGCCAGGCGGTTACTGCGAACCTGCATAATGAGCTGCCGCCAGCTTGGTTGTTGCCATTCACAGGGTTGCTGAGCAGGCATTTTAAATTGCTCCCCCGGATCGACGACAGAAATCAAGCAGGCCATTGTGAATATTACGCTGTACATCTGCCAGTGGCTGGCCGGCATCAATTATCAGGTATCGTTCCGGATCGCTTGCTGCCCGCCGCAGATAGGCCTGTCTTACGCGCGAGAAGAACGCTACAGCTTCCTGTTCAAATCGATCCGGTTTGCTGCGGCGTCTGGCCCTGCTCAGGCCGAGTTCAGGCTGAATATCCAATAGAATCACCAGATCCGGCCGCAAATCCTCTTGCACCAGCGACTCCAGTGTGCAGATCGTATCCTGGTCCAGCCCTCGCCCGCCGCCCTGGTAGGCAAATGTGGCGTCCGTAAAACGATCGCACAACACCCACTTGCCCGCCTGCAAGCCAGGTTTAATCAGCGACGCCAGGTGCTGAGCCCGCGCCGCAAAGACCAGCAGCAATTCGGCTGTTGCATCCATAACGTCGTCGCGCGGAGTCAGCAGCAACTCGCGGATTTGTTCAGCGAGCGGTGTGCCCCCCGGTTCACGTGTTGTCACAACTTCCAGCCCCTGCTCCGACAGGCACTGCCTGACCCATTGCAGGTTGGTTGTTTTGCCGACCCCCTCAATCCCTTCGATGGTAATAAACTTGCCGCGTGCTCCTACCCCTGTGCTCATGACTACTCGCTTGTATTGTTGCGCAGATAACGCTGCACTGCTTGATTGTGTTGTTCCAGTGTATCGGAAAATTGATGGCTGCCATCGCCTCGCGACACAAAATACAGCGCACTGCCTGGTGCGGGATGCAGGGCTGCCTGCAGGGAGTCCAGTCCGGGTAGTGCTATAGGTGTTGGCGGCAAGCCATTGATTCGATAAGTATTCCACGGGGTTGTGGTATTCAGGTCACTGCGTCGTATCACACCTTCGTAAGTCTCACCCATGCCATAAATGACAGTCGGGTCCGATTGCAGTCGCATACCCAGCGCCAGGCGCCGCACAAACACGCCGGCAATATCTGGTTTTTCAGCCTGATGTCCTGATTCCCTTTCGATGATGGAGGCCATGATCAGGGCCTCCCAGGGACTTCCGTAAGGGGTCTCATGTGCCCTGACAGGCCATTCAATGTCAATAATGTCCAGCATGCGCTGTTGGGCGCGACGCAGTATCTCCAGATCGGTGGTGCCACGGGTGTGAAAATAGGTGTCCGGAAAAAGACTGCCTTCCAAAGCCGGCCAGGGCGATTGCAGAGCCTGTAAAATGTCTTTTTCGTCCAGTCCCTGCAAGGTTGCCTGAACAGTATCAACAGCCCACAGGTTTTGCAGAGCCTGCTTTGCTGTCCAGCCCTCAATGAATGTCACGGGATATTGAACATTGCGACCTGACAGCAGCAGAGCCAGCAGATCCCGCGGCGTCGAACCGGTTTCAACTGCATATTCGCCGCTTTTTATGGAGCGGTCCTCGCCACGAAATCTGACCCAGCCTGCAAAAAGGCGTGGCTGTTTAAGGCCCAGTTCCTGCGACAGCTGGTTGGCGAGCCGATTGACGCCGGTGCCCGGTGCAACATTGATGATTGCAGTCTGCTGCTCTGTCTGCGCCATGGTGATTGGTGTGTCGAGATAGTTAAGGAACCACAGGCCCGCTGCAAAAACAGCAGCGACCAGACCCAGGCTAATGCCGGTATAAATTTTGAGTGGAGCCAAGCGCATCTTCATCGGCTTATTATGCCAGAAGAGATTGTAATTCTCTGATGTAATTGTGCTGCCCGAGTCGGACAGGCGGTGAGTCTTCGCTGCACTCGTTAGACAGCCAAAGTTGCCTCAGGGGAATAATGCCAATGATGCTGTTGCAGATAAAAGCGCTGTCGGCTGTGGTCAGGTCCCGGGGGTAGATATCAGTGACCCTCACAGGCCAGTTGCTGTCGTTAGCAACCTCCAGCACACACTGGCGCATGATGCCCTTTACACCGGCATTTACAAGGTTCGGCGTCATCAATTCATCATTGCGGATCAAAAAAAGATTGCTGCGGGTTCCTTCAATAACCCGGCCCTGCTGATCCAGCATCAGGCCTTCAGACATGCCATTTATCTTGCCTGAAACACGCTGAACTTCTGCGCTACCCAGTACCTGATCGAGGCGATTGAGGTGCTTGATACCGCACAGCGTCGGGTTGCTGCTCAGCCGGTGATTACACAAAATACAATCAATACCGGTTTGCTGATACTCAGGCAGTCTGTCTGGTACGGGGTGTGAGCTAATGATGATACGGCTGGCGGGGTTGTCCGGTGGTGTATATCCACGGCCACCGCTGCCGCGGCTGATAATGAGTTTAACGACCAGCTGCTGATCTGCAGTGCTGCCGGCAAGGATGCCCAGAAATGACTCTAGTTGTTGCTGTATCTTTGCCTGCTCAAAAGCTATGCCAAGTACCGCGCAGCCGTCTCGTAGCCGACTCATGTGTTTATCGAGTCTTTTCAGCTGACCGGCACTCCAGCTCATGGTCTCGAACAGGCCATCTCCGTATTGTATGGAGCGGTCGCTGGCAGGCAGCAAATGACTGGCCTGCCCGTCGATAAATACCAGCGCGGTCATCCCGATTAGCGGTTCGGCTGGCTGAAAATCAATGAGCCGTTGGTGCCACCAAATCCGAATGAATTACTCAGCACGGCTCGAAGTGCGGCATCACGACTGTTTTTCGGCACATAATCCAGATCACAACCTTCATCCGGAGACTCAAGATTGATTGTTGGTGTGATCAGCTGGTGATGCAAGCTGAGCACGCTGATAATCGCTTCAACGGCTCCAGCGGCACCCAGCAAGTGGCCGATCATCGATTTGCTGGAGCTGACGGCCAACTTGTTGGCATGATCACCGAACACCGTCTTGATGGCCTGGGTTTCCGCCAGATCGCCGGCCAGAGTCGAAGTGCCGTGGGCATTGATATAATCGATCTGATCGGGATTCAGCCCGGCACTGTTTAATGCGTTTTGCATGCAGTTCGCGGCACCACGACCATTTTCCGAGGGCGAGGTCATATGGAAAGCATCTGCACTCATGCCAAAACCAAGTAGCTCTGCGTAAATTGTGGCGCCGCGTTTTACTGCGTGCTCATACTCTTCCAGAACCATGACACCTGCGCCATCACTGAGCACAAAACCATCACGATCCTTGTCCCAGGGACGACTGGCCGCCTGAGGGTCATCATTGCGAGTAGACAGTGCCCTGGCCGCGCAGAATCCACCCAGACCAACGGGCGAGGTTGCCATCTCGGCACCACCGGCCATCATCAGGTCAGCTTGCCCGCTGGCAATCATCTGGGCAGCAAAACCGATATTGTGAGTGCCCGTTGTGCAGGCTGTGGTCAGCGCAATATTGGGCCCTTGAAGGTTGTAACGGATAGATAAAGAACCCCCAATCATGTTGATGATCGAGCCGGGCACAAAAAATGGGGACACTTTGCGGGGGCCGGAAGTACGGATAAGCTGGGCGGTATCTTCAATGGCAGTGATGCCACCGATTCCAGAACCTATCGCGGCTCCGAACCGCAAGGGGTCGAATGAAGACGCTGTTTCACTATCAAATCCGGCATCGCGCATGGCCTGAATGCCTGCGACCATGCCGTAAATGAGGAATACATCCATACGTTTGGCATCTTTTGCTGCCAGGTACGGTTCGTAATCGAGCGCCTTGATCGATCCACCAAAGCGTGTGCTGAAAGCTGAGACATCAAAATGCTCGATGGGATTGATACCGCTGCGGCCTGATTTGAGGCCATCCCAGGTGGATGCAACATCATTTCCCAGCGGCGTTACCATGCCCAGGCCGGTAACAACGACTCGTCTGCCATTCAAAGCTTGGTTCTCCACTTGATAAACAAAAGCTACTCCAGGTGTGATGCCGGAGTAGCTTTTGTTTAATTCAATCCGATAAGCGGAATGCTGTTACAGGTGCTGGTTGATGTAGTCAATTGCCAGCTGAACAGTAGTGATTTTCTCGGCTTCTTCGTCCGGAATTTCAGTTTCAAACTCTTCTTCGAGAGCCATAACCAATTCCACGGTGTCCAAAGAATCAGCGCCCAGATCTTCAACGAATGAAGAGGAAGCCTTAACGTCTTCTTCCTTTACCCCAAGCTGCTCGCAGACAATTTTTTTCACGCGTTCTTCAATGCTGCTCATAACTCTTATTAGCTCCTAGTACCTTAAGGTTTGTCATGCATTCCGATTAAATTGGTTATTATTTGACCAACTGACATAATCCGAATCGCAAGTTTACATCTATTTGGGTGTGCTTGTAATCTCAAACAGGAAAATAATTCCTAAGTTTTATGCTTTTCGATAGACTCTACCTCGTTATTATTATGTCAGGCCATGTACATTCCGCCATTGACCTGGATGGTTTCACCGGTGATATAAGCACCGGCATCTGAGGCCAGAAAACCCGCTACAGAGGCGATTTCTTCGGGTCTTCCGAAGCGAGCCAGCGGGATCTGGGCCAACAGGGTTTCAATCTGTTTTTCATTCAACGCACGGGTCATGTCAGTATCAATAAATCCCGGTGCGATCGCGTTGACGGTAATGCCACGCGAGCCAATTTCGCGAGCCAGTGAGCGGGTAAAACCTTCGGCAGCGGCCTTGCTGGCGGCGTAGTTGGTCTGCCCCGGATTGCCGCTGGAGGCAACTACCGAACTGACATTGATAATGCGCCCCCAGCGGGCCTTGGTCATAGCCTTGACCGTGGCGCGGCAGACCCGGTACAGGGCGTTGAGGTTGGTGTTAATCACACTATCCCACTCTTCTTCTTTCATGCGCATCAGAAGGTTGTCTCGAGTGATTCCGGCGTTATTGACCAGTATCAATGGCGACGCGCCGAGCGCCTCGCTGATGTCAGTGATAACCGCGTCAACCGCTTCCGTGGAGGAGACATCCAGACAGAACCCTTTGCCTTTGATTGCATTTTCAGCAAAAAAATCCGTAATAGCCTGTGCGCCGTTTTCAGTTGTTGCTGTACCAGCCACAATGACACCACGTGAACCCAGCTCCGCAGCGATCGCGCGACCAATACCACGGCTTGCGCCAGTCACCAGCGCAACTTTCCCTTCAATACTCATGCAAAACTCCTATAAATTATCTGACGCCTTCCAGGGCTTCATTGAAAGCAGCCAGGTTATCTGTGGCATAACAGTCAATCTCTGGATGAATGCGCTTCACCAGGCCGGCGAGTACTTTACCGGGGCCACATTCTACTATTTTGCCAACCCCAAAGTCTCGCATACAGTAAATCGTATCCACCCATTGCACGGGCATGTACAACTGTTTAAGCAGATTCTCACGAATATCGCCAGGTTCACGTGTCGCCCTTCCATTGATATTCTGCACTACAGGCAATGAAGGGGTTCGAAACTCGGTATCTGCCAGCTCACCCGCCAGCTGCTCTGCCGCCGGTTTCATAAGTGCACAATGCGATGGTACACTGACATTCAGTGGCAGAGCCCGCTTTGCTCCGGCTTCTTTTAGGGCCGTCATGGCTCGCCCTACGGCTTCCCTGGTTCCGGCAATAACGGTCTGACCCGGTGAATTAAAGTTAACGGCAGAAACCACCTCTCCTTCTGCTACCTGCCGGCAAATACTGTCAATGCGGCTGTCGTCCATACCAATAATCGCAGCCATGGCACCAGTGCCTTCCGGTACGGCCTGTTGCATGTATTTGCCGCGCATATGCACCAACCGCACGGCGTCACGGAAGCTGATGACATTGGCGCAGACGAGGGCTGAATATTCACCAAGACTGTGCCCCGCAAGCATCTCTGGCAGGCTGCCCTTGTTCTGCATCCAGGCACGCCACAGGGCTACAGAGACTGTCAGCAATGCGGGCTGAGTAATCTCGGTGCGGTCCAGAAGACCATCGGGGTTTTCCTGGGTAACCTGAATCAGATCCTGACCCAGAATGTCGGACGCTTCATCAAAGGTTTCTTTTACAACTGGCTGGCTTGTCAGCATATCTGCCAGCATGCCCTGTTTTTGTGAGCCCTGGCCCGGAAATACAAAACCGATTTTTTGCATGTCACTCTCTCATTGCTTTGTCATATTGAAGGATCGGTGAGGTCGGATGCGCTGGCCATTCGGCTGGCAATCATGGCGGGCACATTGTCTCGGGTCTGCTTGAGTGCGTGCTCGATTGCATGGACAAATCCCTGCTGATCGGCGTCGCCATGACTCTTCACGATGATACCCTGCAAACCTACCAGAGCGGCCCCGTTATAACGTGATGGACGCAGATTCTTCTGCAGGTCACTGAAAAATGGTTTGAAGATCCAGCCGAATAATTGATAATACCAGCGCCGCTGCATGCTCTGATGCATCAACCTCTGCATGGCCTTTACGGCACCGGCACTGGTTTTAATAGTAACGTTGCCAGTGAAACCATCGCAAACAATGACATCAGCAGCACCATCAAAAATCTGATTGCCTTCTATATATCCCGTGAAGTTGATATCCCGGCAACTCTGCAGCAGAGTGGCCGCTTCCTTGATTTGGGCAGTACCCTTGATCTCTTCAGCGCCAATGTTCAACAAGGCAACGCGCGCCTGTGGGCGGCCCGACAGCGATTGGGCTACAACGGCACCCATACGGGCGAATTGATACAGCTCCCTGGCGGTGCTGCTGATATTGGCGCCCACATCCAGCAGATAACTATATCCGCCCGGGCGTGTTGCAGGAATTATGGCCATAATTGCCGGTTTAGCGATCCCCGGTATGGTTTTGAGCAGATGGCGACCGGCCAGCAGGAGTGCACCGGTATTGCCTGCACTGACACTGGCATCCGCCATGCCCTGGCGCACCAGATCTACAGCCCTGAACATGGAACTGTCCCTGAAGGACCTGAGGATGCTGTCAGGGCGGTCGTGGTTGCTGATGATCTGTTGTGCGTCGACAACAGTGACTCGTTGCCGTAATTCATCTGACAGTTGTTCTAGATAAGGCTCAATTTCAGAATGGCGCCCTGCCAGTAGCAGATGCAATTCAGCATGACGCCCCAGCGCATCAATGGCTGCCGGGATGGTCACCGGGGGGCCGTAATCTCCCCCCATGACATCGATTGCGATGCGTCTGACTGGCGTCAAATTCAGTCGTCGCCGAGATTCAGCACTTTTTTGCCTTTGTAGAAACCGTCAGCGGTCACGTGGTGACGGCGATGAACTTCACCAGTGGTTTTATCCACGGACAGAGTCGGGCCCGTCAGGGCGTCGTGACTGCGACGCTGGTTGCGACGTGCGCGGGATTTTTTGTTCTGTTGAACGGCCATTTAAGGTACTCCTGTTTTAGATGCTAAATTCTGTATGTGTACTGCTTGTTCTGATCGCTATTGCACTTAGTCCCTGTTGCTTTTCAGGGTGGCCAGCACCGCAAAGGGGTTCTGAACCGATTCTGCCGCATCTTCCTGCGGCAGCTTGCTGGTATCCTGTCTAATAGCCAGTTCGCACTGCTGATGCGATGCAACAATGGGTAATCCCAGTATCAGTTGCTCTTCAATCAAGTCTGCCGGCACCAGCTGCTCTTCATCTGACAGCCACGGGTCAATGTCAGCCGGCAATTTGTCAGCAATTGCTTCGCTGGCCACCACCGCCAGATCGACTGACTCCTCCAGCTCTACTGCTACCGGCTCCAGACATCGCTGACATTGCAGCATGACTGTTGTGCTGACCTGACCCTGAATTCGGCGCCGATGAGACTCATCATGACCGAACTGCAGCCGGACTTTAACGTTTCCGGCGTGCTCTTCCACCAACGCTGAAAGCCTCTTCATGTCAGATAGTGGCATGCTGCCGCGTAATGACAGTCCCTGTCTGAATACCTTTCTGGCATCCAGAACTGCAGGTATCGGAGAGGAAAAATCGAGGGTGTCAGCCATAGGCGCGCAATAATAGGGGCAAGAACGTTCGCTGTCAAAAAATTATACGTATTTTCGCATATTTTTCCGCTTCTTACTGATTTTTATTGATTGCCGGCTGCCTTCTCGCGCAAGGTGTGCACTAATTCCTGCATCTCCCCGCGCAGTGGTGCTGTAACCGTCATGCGCAACTGATTGCCCGGGTGAGTGAAAACCAGCTCGCTGGCGTGCAGATTCAGAAATTGCACATCCTGAAAATGCTGTGGACCGTGAAAGGTATATTTGCTGTCACCGATAATGGGATGACCTGCAGTCTGGCAGTGTACCCGTATTTGATGTGTGCGGCCGGTCAGTGGCATGGCCTTGATCAGGCTGGCATGCTCAAAGGTTTCAATGGGCTCAAACCGTGTTTCGGACGGTTTGCCCTGCTTACGGTCGGTTTTGACAATACGCTCGCCTTCATGGGGCTGAAACTTTGTCAATGCGGCGTTGATCCTGCGAATGCTGGCGGGCCATCGGCCATGTACAATCGCAAGATAAGTCTTCTGAATACGTTTGTGTTTAAGATCGTCCTGTAGTGCTTTCAAAGCTGTGCCGGTTTTGGCAATCATCAGACAGCCGGAGGTCTCTTTGTCCAGTCGGTGAACCAGTTCACGATAGCCCCCCTCACCTGCCATAAATCGCATGACCTCGATAACCCCGGTCGGTGAGCCGGTCCCGGTATGCACGGCCAGCCCGGCTGGTTTATTAATGATAATCAGCTGATCATCTTCAAACAGGACATTGTCTGCCAACGTTTTCTGCAGCCCAGCCCCAGGGGCAACTATATTGTCGCGCTGAGCCAGGCGTAGAGGCGCGACCCGCACAATATCACCAGAGATGACACGGGTATCTGGTTTGCAGCGTTTTTTGTTGACGCGAATTTCACCTTTGCGGATCAGGCGGTAGAGGTGGGATTTAGGCAGTCCGGCAAGACGGCTGCTCAGAAAATTATCCAGTCGCTGTTCGTGGGCATGCTCCGGTACGTTCAGGAACTGTACGCCGGTGCGTACCCCACCCTGTTCGGTATTTTCGGGGCGTTGAGCGCGAGTATGTTCGGGACGGCTTGTCATGGGCGCATTATACCAGCACCGTGCCGGGATTGATCAGGCAGGCCGGCATGCAATAGTGTAAAATCCGCGCTGCTTTTAATTTAATCTGAAAACAGGCAGGAATTGTTGAATGCAGACCATCAGAGAAACACTTGAACAGGCGGTGACACGGGCACTGATCCGCGTTACTGGCATAGAGGACGCCAAAGGACAGGTAATCTATGCGTCGCGCCCTGAGTTTGGTGACTATCAGGCTAACGGTGTGATGTCCGTTGCCAAGCGTCTGCGCAAGAATCCGCGGGAAATCGCCCAGCAGGTCCTGGATTCCCTGGATGCCGGTGAATGGCTCAGCAAAGCAGAGATTGCTGGTCCTGGGTTTATCAACCTGTTTCTCAAGGAACAGGCTTTGAGCAATCGGGCCAAAGAACTGCTCACAGATCCGTCTCGTCTGATCATCCCGGAACATGATAACAAAACGATCGTGGTTGATTACTCCAGTCCAAACCTTGCCAAAGAGATGCACGTTGGGCATTTGCGGGGCACCATTATCGGTGATTCCATTGTCAGAGTGCTTGAGTCTCTGGGACATTGTGTTATCCGACAAAACCATGTTGGTGACTGGGGGACTCAATTCGGCATGCTGATTGCCCATATGAAATCTCTATCGGCCCAGGGCGCCTCTGTGTCGTCGCGCCTGTCTGATCTGGAAAAATTCTATCGTGAGGCCAAACAACGCTTTGATGAAGAGCCGGAATTTGCCGAACTGGCTCGCTCGTATGTAGTGCGCCTGCAAGGTGGGGACGCGGAATGTCTGAGTGCCTGGCAGCAGTTTATTGAGGAATCTTTGCGTCATTGCCAGGAGGTATATGATCAGCTGGGTGTTAAACTTAAACCTAGCGACCTTTGTGCAGAGAGCTTTTATAACAAAGAGTTGCCTGGTATTGTTAAGATTTTGAATGAGAAAGGATTGCTCACTGAATCTGAAGGCGCAAAGTGCGTTTTCCTGGATGAGTTCAAAGGCAAGGATGGTAATCCTCTGCCGGTTATCGTGCAGAAAAGTGATGGCGGTTATCTGTATGCCACCACAGATCTTGCAGCTGTACGCTATCGATCTGCAGATCTGGGTGCTGACCGTGTTCTGTACGTTGTTGATGCTCGCCAGAGCCTGCATTTTAATCAGGTGTTTGCTGTCGCGGCGGCCGCTGGCATGGTCCGCAGCGATTGTCGTCTGGAACACATTGCTTATGGCACCATGATGGGTGAGGACGGCAAACCCTTCAAGACCCGAAGCGGCGATACCGTAAAGCTTAAAGATCTGCTGAACGAAGCAGTCCGCCGGGCTCATGATCTAGTGAGCGACAAAAACCCGGATTTGCCCGAAAATGACAGGCAGCAGATCGCCGCTACGGTCGGCATTGCAGCTGTAAAATACGCCGACCTGTCCAAAAGCAGAACCAGTGATTACATTTTTGATTGGTCGCAGATGCTGTCATTTGATGGCAATACCGCACCCTATCTGTTGTATGCCTATGCCAGAATCCAGAGTGTGCTTCGCAGACTGGCAGACGAAAATATAACACCCGGCCAGCAAATCAACGTGGATACTCCGGAAGAGCGCGCACTGCTGATCAAGATTCTGCAATTCGCGGAGGTAGTGAGACAGGTAGGTGTCGACTGCTACCCTAATCAGTTGTGTCAGTATCTTTATGAGCTGGCAGGACTGTTTATGAAATTTTATGAGTCGTGCCCAATTCTCAAATCCGAACCACCCGTACAGGCAAGCCGGCTTGCATTGGCCAGACTGACCGCTGATACCTTAAAAACCGGTATGAATCTGTTGGGAATAGAGCCGCTGGACAGGATGTAGCAAATATCGAATTCAGTCAGGTGCCAGGATGAGCCGGCAATCTAAAGCGACTCATCCTGGTCAGTAACTTATCAGTCACACAGCTCAAGGAGGAGTTTATTTAGCTGACGACTGAAACGCGCAGGGTCTTCCAGCTCGTTGCCATCGGCCAGTGATGCCTGATCAAACAACAGGGAAATCAGGTCACCGAAACGCTCCTCGTCCTGCTCTGCATCCAGTTTGGCAATCAGCGGGTGATCCGGATTCAGCTCGAATATTGGCTTACTCTCAGGCACTGCCTGACCCGAAGCCTGCATTATCTTGCGCATCTGAGCACCCATGTCGTCTTCTGCCAGTGCCAGACAGGCGGGAGAATCGGTCAGGCGATGACTAACCCTGACTTCTTTGATGCGATCATCCAGCGCAGTTTTTACCCGCTCAAGCAGGGGTTTCAGGGTTTCCTCCTGCTTTTCCTGCGCTTTTTTCTCTTCTTCGTTATCCAGTTTGCCCAGATCCAGATCGCCCCGGGTAATATCCTGCAGAGACTTGCCATCAAACTCGTGCAAATGGCTCATCAGCCATTCGTCTATACGATCTGACAGCAACAGCACCTCAATACCCTTTTTGCGAAATATCTCCAGATGCGGGCTACTGCGTGCCGCTTTTTCAGAGTCTGCGATCAAGTAATAGATTTTGTCCTGCTCTGGTTTCATTCGAGCCACATAGTCTTCCAGACCCTGATCCTGACCTTTGGAGCCTTCATGCGTACTTGCAAACATCAGCAGTTTGGCGATGCTTTCGCGGTTGCCGAAATCTTCTCCTGGTCCTTCTTTAAGAACCTGTCCAAACTCCTTCCAGAACGCGGCGTATTTTTCGCTGTCATCTTTCTTCAATTTAGCCAGCATATCCAGAGCGCGCTTGGTCAAGGCGCTGCGCATAGAGTCCACTGCCGGATCTTTTTGCAAAATCTCCCGCGATACGTTGAGGGAAATATCGTTAGAATCGACAACCCCTTTAATAAATCTCAGGTACAAGGGCAGAAACTGCTCCGCCTGATCCATGATAAAGACACGCTGCACATACAGCTTCAGGCCTCTAACCCCGTCACGATTCCACAGATCAAACGGCGCTCTGGCCGGCAAATACAGAAGGCTGGTGTATTCCAGCTTGCCTTCCACTTTGTTGTGGCTCCAGGTCAGAGGACTTTCGAAGTCGTGAGAAATATGTTTGTAGAACTCGGTGTACTCTTCTTCACTGACGTCAGTACGCGGGCGCGTCCACAAAGCTTTGGCGTCATTAACCGCTTCGTACTCTGTTTCTGCATCTTGTTTTTCATCTGTTGCCTGTTTTGGCAGCAGTACCGGGATCGAAATATGGTCAGCATATTTTTTTACGATCTGACGCAGGCGGAAAGGATCAGCAAATTCTTTGGCATCATCCCGTAACTTCAATATCACGGTTGTGCCGCGTGATGCCCTCTCGGCGTTTTCAATACTATAATCAGCCTCGCCTGCAGATACCCAGCGCACAGCATCACTGGCGGGTGTGCCGGCCTTGCGGGTGATCACTTCGACTTCTGACGCCACAATAAACGCCGAGTAAAATCCCACACCGAACTGACCGATTAACTGGGAATCTTTTTTCTGATCACCACTGAGTGACTGCAAAAACTGGGCAGTGCCAGAACGTGCGATAGTACCGAGATTGCTGATGACATCGTCACGATCCATGCCGATGCCGTTATCTGTAATTGAGAGCGTACCGGCGTCCTTATCGAAGTCAATAATGACCTTGAGTTCCGTGTCATTTTCGTAAATATCCGGCTTGGACAGCGCCTGAAACCGAAGCTTGTCTGCAGCATCTGATGCGTTGGATATCAGTTCCCGCAAGAACACTTCCTTGTTGCTGTACAGCGAATGAATCATCAGCTGCAGAAGCTGCTTGGCCTCAGTCTCAAACCCTCGTGTTTCCTTGTTTGTCTGCGTTGTCATGCAACTACCCCTGAACTTGTCTGAATGCTTAAGGCATAAAAAACCCCGGGCTACTTTATCGTAACCCGGGGTTTTTTATGGGGGCTGTTAAGCTTATTTCAAGAGCGGTAGTATTCTATCGCTTCCTGCTTACGCTGTTGCAGAGCTTCATGACGAGCCTTTGAGGACTCCACAAAGCTTACGAATTGACCAGCATTGTTGGTGCCAAGGTCTCGTGCGCGCTGGGCCGCTGTTAAGGCTTCATCAAAGCGATCCAGTTCTACCAGCGCACGGGCCAGTGACAGCTGAACTTCACCAGCATTCTCCAGCCCGCCTTTATTGAGTGCTGTCTGCATTGCGGTAACAGCACCTTCATAATCACGATTCATCAGGTGAATGTAGCCAAGATAGTCCCATGCTTCAGCATCGTCTACGATCTCAACCAGACGCTCGGCAGGCTCAACAGCCGCAGCGAACTCCGATGCCACAATGTACATCTGAGTCAGCCTGCGCAGGTTGTCGCCAGTTACTTCAACGATGCCCTGGTCCATGCCGTCTTCCAGAATCTCGATACCGCGCATAGGCGCATCGAGCCCTGCAAGAGACTGAGCCAGGTTCATGAATTCACCTTCGCTTTGCAGATAACCCTTCACATAAGCCAGCTCCATGGTTTGGATCCGTTTGGCATCATCATCCAGGAATCCATAAATGGCAGCCAGGTTTCGCCAGTCACTGCCTTCGTCAAACAGGCCTACCATTGTTTTGGTCACCTCAAGCGCATTGGCGTAATCTTCACGCTCAATGTACATGACGTTCAGCAGGCTGTAGATATTACGTGCGATCTCACGGCCTTCAGCTCGCAGCATGTCCATGTAAGCCAGCAAATTGGTGATTGCGGCTTCATAGTTCTGCAGGTTGTAGTGCGACAGGGCCAGAACGTTGAATACAGTTGCATTCTCGGTTTCTGACAAAGAGCGCCACTCTTCCAGTGTGCGAATGGCATCTTCAAAACGCTCTTCACTGGCATAAAGCTGTCCCAGTGATTGCAAAGAGCGCAGACGCTGTTCCGGACGCAGACCTTCAATAGTCAGGATCTGCTCGAATATACGCAGTGCATTTGTGATGTCATCCACACCAAGATAGTAGTTGGTATAGAAGTTCAGCATGGTCGCTTTTTCAAAATCATTCAGCGAGTCATAGCGTTCGTTCAGCTCATCCAACTCTTCCTTGGCTGCTTCCAGATCAGGCTCCACCCCTTCCTCAGTCGGGTTCATCAGCTCCTGAACTTCGGCGATCACCCGGTATACCCGGTCACTGAGTGTGTCAGAGCGACGAGTGGGTGGCGGCTGACGCGGGCCGTCATCCTCTTCCTGCGCATAGGCTGGAGCGGAGAACATCATCTGCCCTGCTGTGGATGCACTGATAACCATGGCGGCCATCAATACGGAGCGGAGAATTGTTTTTGGTGCACTCATCTCTTACTCCTCCAGTTCAAAGCGGAATACGTATTGAACATTGGGTACTTCAACCGGCTGTCCATTAACCACACGTGGCTGAAAACGGAATCGTTCTGCTGCACGGATGGAAGCGGAGTCGAACATGCCGCGAGGCTCAGCATCAACAACACGCACGTCCCGCACACCGCCAGTCTCAGTTACGGTAAATGCCACCTGACACCAACCTTCGATACCACGTTGCGCAGCACGGGTCGGGTACTGAGGCTGTATGTTAACCAGCGGCAACATTTCACCGTCAGTAGCGCTGAGGCCTGCTGCGCCAATATCCAGCCCGATGTCGAGGTCGACGTTTTCGCGTGCGATATTCAGATCAGCACCGCCATCCATATCGATATTGCGATCGGGTGGTGTGGGCGGTGGTTCATTCAACTCCTCGATAGGTTCGGGGCGTTCCACCTCACGTATCACTTCCATCACAATTTCTGGCATCGTTGCATCGACGATACGAACCACATTGGTGTTCTGCTCCAGATCACCACCCGTCGCAATCAGCGCCTGCATGAAATAAAACAGACCCAGTGTCACCAAACCCGCCAGACCCAGAGAAATTAACCATCGAATTGCAATCATCGTTTAGTTCTCCGTTGAAATGGACACGGATGCAATTTGCGCATCACGGGCCGCCCGCAATATGGACATGACGTGCTCGTTCTGAGCTGACCGGTCGCCCTGTATGACGACAGAGGCATTCGGAGTTTCAGCCAGTCGTCGCTCAAAACGGGACCGGATAAACCGAGAGTCGATTTGCTCGCCATCGATCCAGATTTGACCGTCATTGCTGACTGCAATCAGGATCAGATCCTTGGAGCGAGGTTCGGCCGTTGATGCTTCCGGTTTCATCACTTCAATGCCCGCCTCGGTAATAAATACCGAGGTGACAATGAAGAAGATGAGCAGGATGAAGACGACATCAAGCATCGGGGTCAGGTCAATCTCCCCGGTGTTTTCATCATCACCGCGTTTCTTCATCAAACCTGTTTTCATTATTATGCCTTTTCAGTATCTCTAAATGATTTAGGCCATGTGATCTTCAAGAAGTTCCAGGTCACGGTCGATGCGGGATTTCAGCCAGTTACTGGCAAAAATGCCTGACAGCGCACCCACCATGCCGGCCATCGTCGGGATAGTTGCCTTGGAGACACCACCCGCCATTGACTTGGCGTCACCGCCGCCGGTAAGGGCCATGACATAGAACACTTCAATCATGCCTGTTACGGTACCCATCAGACCCAGTAGTGGACAGACCACCACCAGCGTTTCAATGATTGGCATCGTTGATTTAAGATCCAGCGATATCTCAGAGACCATCATGTTGCGAATCTGCTGAGCGCGCCAGGAACGGGTGTCGCTGCGACCCGCCCACACCGCGAGAGTCTGTTTGACCTTCTTGGCGTGGGTGGAGTGCAGATACCAGACCCGCTCGAATATCAGCGACCACTTCACCAACAGGAGCATACCGATGACCCAAAGTACCGGCCCACCCCTGTTCATGAAATCTGTAATCGCGTCAGAAAGATCGAGCAGCGCGAAATACATGATGCCCCCTTAACCCTGAGCTTTGTTGATAGAAGCTTCAGCTTTACGGGCAATGATACCAGTGGCCTGCTCTTCCAGAATGTGGATGATACGGTCACTTTTGCTCTTAACCCAGGTGTGCATCAGAATAGTCGGGATAGCCACAGTAATACCCAGTACTGTTGTCATCAAGGCCATGGAGATACCGCCCGCCATGATGGTCGGGTCACCCGCACCGTAAACAGTGATCTGCTGGAACACCTGAATCATACCGGTTACCGTACCCAACAGACCCATCAGCGGAGCAATCGCAGAAATGATCTTGATAAAGGTCAGGAAGCGCTCCAGCGCCGGAGTTTCCTGCAGGATTGCTTCACCCAGTTTCAGTTCCAGAGTTTCAGTGTCAACATTCGGGTTAGACTCGGCAACCAACAGAACGCGACCCAGCGGGTTGTTCTTGTTCGCTTTGTCCGACTTGACCTGAGAGTTCACTTTAGCTGCAACCAGGGTCAGCATAAAGGAACGGATCAGAGCGACCAGAACCGCAATCACACCCACACCAATAATCGTAAAACCGATCACGCCAGAGTTCTGACGGACCTGCTCAGCTGGAGTCGGGAAGTTGATCAGGTTGGCCATCAGGCTGCCGCCCTGTGCACCTGTCGGGTCGATACCTACTTTATAGATGCCGCTCTGAGCGCTTTCGAGCGCCTGGGCTCGTCCAACAACATCGGCACCCGGCTGTCGTGGCAGCACCTGCAGGTGGCCCACTGCGCCGTTATAGGACAGGTAGTCGCCGTCAGCGATAGAGTTGAATGTACCGATACGGGTAATTGTACGGTTTTCCTGTTCGCCTGAAGGCAGGCCCACGATGTCGTCATACTGGACAACCCGGCCGGACTCTACCAGTTCCTGTTGCATGTAGAACCAGAAACGCTCGATTTCATCAACACGAACCTGTTCTGTATCAGAAGCAACACGCTCAATGAATGAATCCAGGAACTCATTACGACCTGGATACTGAGCGCTTACCAGCGAGTTGTCAAAGATACTGCGGAAGTCGCCGGCAACACCCTGAATGGTACCCAGAAGCTCGTTCAGGTTGGCGCGTACTTCACGCAGTTGGGCGCGCGCATCAGCCAGACGCTGACGGTTTTCGTCAAACACGCCTTCCAGACGCGTATTCTCTGCTTCTTCTTCAGAAATACGGGTACGGGTTTCCTCCAGGATCTGCTCCTGCTGGTTGACCTGCTGCTGGAAGCGCTGCTCACGCTCACGGGCTTCCTGTGATTCAACAACGCGATTTTCTTCAACATTGCGAAGCAGTTCAGAAAGGTTGGCGGCGGGCTGTTGTGCAAAGGCCTGAGTTGATACGGCAAGAAAAACGCCCGTCAGAGAAATACCTGCTAATTTAATTATGTTCTTTTTCACTGTGCTAACTCCGGCGCAACAATTGGTAGTTCAAAAATTTCTGGTGCAATCATGCCACTGGAAACGTTGATCGCGTCACGTACCGCATTGCGGTATTCAGCCGGATCAAGTGTCTGCCACTGGCGAGTCTCTGGGTTCCAGGCTCCAGTCATGGAACGATCCTTGGTCTGGAAAGTCAGCGAGATACGACCAACGCGCATCATGTCGACATCGCGCTGAACGCCATCCAGCTCCAGAGATGTGGAATAAGTTTCGTGGGTGCGGCCGTAGCTGTTTTCAGTCTGGTACAGAACCAGAATCTGACGGAAGCGTTCTGCGGTAGAAACGTTTGGATTATCTATGGCATCACGGACAAACTGGATGCGGGCACGGCGCTGGTCCAGATGGAACGGGAAATCCAGTTCAATAAACTGCTCAATACTGGCAATCATACGATTCATCAGCAATGGCAGTTCCTGGGTCACGTTTCGAACTTCGCCGATTGACTCGGCAATAGTTTCCAGTTCCTGTTCCTGTATCGCAATCTGTCGACGCCAGTTGGCATTCAAAACCAGCAGAGCTTCCAGGTTGTCACTTTCCACTTTGAATTCTTCGAACAGGGAGCTGGAAGAGTTGGAGAGTCTGTTAATGCGGTTTTGAGACTCCGCGGCCTCCCTGTTGGTTTCACCTACAACACTCTGAGCCCGCTCAATATCGCTGGTGTCAACGTCCTGAGCCTGGGCTGCTCCGATTACCAGCAGCGATGCCAGTGGTAACAGAACCTTTGAATATAATCGACGGTTTTTCATGTGCCATCCTGTTATTGTATTAAACACTCCGGTCGCGAAACCGAATGTGACTTCTTATCTATCGTGCATTACAGCGTAAAGTACTAACATCTGTTTACGGATCCCTCCGGAAAGTAAGAGGCAATTTTCAGGCCAGCTGGTTACGATACTACTCAAACGAGGTTTAATTGTAGAAAGTCGTAACAAAGTCAAGCCAGATACTGCAAATTACCGTAAATTCAGAGCTCCCTGCCGAATTATGTCGTCAAGACTAACACAACCCGTTTGAATTTTTGAACCTCTCAAATGAGAATTTTTTTGCCGTCGAAGAGCTTGTGACCCAACTTGGTTCATGCGCGCGGTTGGCGCACATGAACCGTGCGGCGAACTGACTTACCAGCCAGTGACTTCTTTCAGCGCCTGGCCGATATCAGCCAGGCTGCGAACGGTTTTAACGCCGGCATCCTGCAGGGCCGCGAACTTTTCATCCGCTGTGCCTTTGCCGCCGGAGATAATTGCGCCGGCATGCCCCATGCGCTTGCCGGGAGGCGCAGTTACGCCAGCAATGTATGATACAACGGGTTTTGTGACATTGGCTTTAATATAGGCCGCTGCCTCTTCCTCGGCACTGCCCCCGATCTCACCGATCATGACAATAGCTTCGGTTGCCGGGTCTTTCTCGAACATTTCCAGAATGTCGATAAAATTGGAGCCCGGAATCGGGTCGCCACCAATACCGACGCAGGAAGACTGGCCAAAGCCATAGTCTGTAGTCTGTTTGACCGCTTCATAGGTCAGGGTGCCTGAGCGAGAAACGATACCGACCTTGCCTGGCTTGTGAATATGTCCCGGCATGATGCCGATTTTGCACTCACCGGGTGTGATGACACCTGGACAGTTGGGTCCGATCAGACGTACGCCGAGTTCGTCACAACGAATCTTTGCATCCAGCATATCCAGTGTAGGGATACCTTCCGTGATACAGACAATCAATTTAATGCCGCTGTTGGCGGCTTCAAGGATGGAATCCTTACAGAACGGCGCCGGCACGTAGATCACACTGGCTTCTGCGCCAGTTTCTGCCACAGCTTCGGCCACGGTATTAAAGACCGGCAGGCCCAGGTGAGTTGAACCACCCTTGCCCGGTGTCACACCGCCAACCATTTTAGTGCCGTATGCGATCGCCTGTTCTGAGTGAAATGTGCCTTGCGAGCCGGTAAAACCCTGGCAAATCACTTTTGTATCTTTATTGATAAGAATGCTCATTATTTACCCTCCGCGGCCTTGACTACTTGCTGCGCAGCGTCGGTGAGGCTGCTGGCCGCGATAATGTTGAGTCCGCTCTCTGCCAACACCTTGGCACCCACATCTGCGTTGTTACCTTCCAGGCGCACAACAACGGGGACCTTAACGCCGACTTCCTTAACGGCACCGATAATGCCTTCTGCGATCATGTCACAGCGCACAATGCCGCCAAAAATGTTAACCAGCACCGCTTTAACATTATCGTCAGACAAAATGATTTTAAATGCCTCGGAAACACGCTCTTTGGTTGCACCACCGCCAACGTCCAGGAAGTTAGCCGGCTTGCCACCGTGCAGATTAACGATGTCCATGGTTCCCATAGCCAGACCGGCACCGTTTACCATGCAGCCGATGTTACCATCCAGAGCGACGTAGTTAAGCTCGTGACTGGCGGCATGTGCTTCGCGCGGGTCGTCCTGCGACGGATCATGCATATCGCGCAGCTTGGCCTGACGATACAAAGCGTTGCCATCAATGTTGATCTTGGCATCCAGGCAGTGCAGATTGCCGTCAGTCTTGATAACCAGCGGATTGATTTCCAATAGAGCCAGGTCATAGTCTTTGAACAACTGCCCCAGGCCCATAAAGATCTTGGTGAACTGTTTAATCTGATCACCCTGCAGGCCAAGTTTGAAAGCCAGTTCACGGCCCTGATAAGGCATCGGACCAACCAAGGGGTCGATCGTTGCTTTCAGAATTTTCTCAGGCGTTTCGTGAGCGACTTTTTCGATTTCCACGCCGCCTTCAGTGGATGCCATAAACACCACACGACGTGAAGAGCGGTCAACAACCGCACCAAGATATAATTCCTGATCGATATCGGTACAGGCTTCAACAAGGATTTTACTGACCGGCTGTCCATTAGCGTCTGTTTGATAAGTGACCAGGCGCTTGCCAAGCCATTGCTCTGCGAATGCTTTGGCGTCATCACGGCTCTTTACCAGCTTTACACCACCGGCTTTGCCACGGCCACCGGCGTGAACCTGAGCTTTAACAACCCACATGTCGCCGCCGATCTTGTCGCATGCTTCGGCAGCTGCTTCCGGTGTATCAACAGCAAAGCCTTTGGAAACAGGAAGGCCGTATTCAGCGAATAACTGCTTTCCCTGATATTCGTGTAGATTCATTCTGTATGTCCTCTGTGTTGGCAGCGCATGAATCAGTTGCGCTTGCGTTTATTGGCAGCGTGAATAGCGTGTCCGCCGACCGCCAGTGCTGCTTCGTGCACCGCTTCCGAGAGTGTCGGATGCGAAAACATGGTCAGACCGAGATCTTCGGCACTGGCACTGAATTCCATGGCGATGGCAACCTGCTGTACGAGATCTGCTGCGCTGGGTCCCATGATATGACAACCCAGCACACGGTCAGACTTTGCATCGGCTATCAGTTTGACCAGGCCAGCTGACTCATTGGCAGCCATCGCGCGGCCATTGATGCTGAAAGGGAAGGTGCCGACGTTATATTCAACACCCTCCTCTTTCAACTGCTGCTCGGTTTTACCGACCCACGCGATTTCCGGGTGGGTATAAATGACAAATGGCACCAGGTCGTAATTGACCTGGGTTTTCTTGCCGGCAATACGCTCGGCGACCATGACGCCCTCTTCCATTCCCTTGTGTGCAAGCATCGGGCCGCGCACCAGATCGCCAGCCGCCCACACACCATCAACGGCGGTCTGGCACTGATCATTTACAACGACAAAGCCACGTTTGTCGACTTCAACGCCACTGTCCTCTGCCAGCAGATTGGCAGACAGGGGTCGGCGGCCGACAGCAACAATCAGTTTGTCGAACTCAGCATTGTGATCGCCATCACTGTCTGTATAGCTGACAGTGACTTTTTTGTTTTTGCCTTTGCCGGACACTTTTGTTGCCGACACTTTAGCGCCCAGCTTGATGTCCAGCTCCTGTTTGGCAAAAACTTTGGCGGCTTCTTTTGCAACCTGGCTGTCAACCGCTGGCAGGAAGGCATCCATTGCCTCGAATACAGTAACTTCGGCGCCCAGGCGGGCCCACACGCTTCCCAGTTCCAGGCCGATTACACCGGCACCGATAACTCCCAGTCGCTTGGGTACATCCTGGAACTCCAGTGCGCCGGTTGAATTAACAATCACTTCGTCGTCGACCGGGGCCGGCGGAATATCGATAGGCTCTGAGCCTGCAGCAAGGATCACGTGATCCGCTTCCAGTACTTCTGATTTCCCGTCTGCTGAGGTGACTTCTACCTGCTTGCCTTTCAACAGTTTGCCGAATCCCTGGATGGCTTCGACTTTATTGGCCATGAACAGACCACGAACGCCCTGTGTCAGCTGCTTCACGATCTTGCTTTTGCGCTCAATCATTGCAGGCACATCAATGTCAATTTTACCGACTTTGATGCCGTGAACTTCGAAGTCCTTTTTGGCTTCAGAATATTTATGTGATGAATCCAGCAGCGCTTTAGATGGAATGCAGCCGACGTTAAGGCAGGTGCCGCCCAGTACCGGTTCCTTTTTGTCGTCATGCCATTTTTCAACACAGGCGGTTTTCATTCCCAGCTGTGCGCAACGAATAGCAGCCACGTAACCCGCCGGGCCGCCGCCAACGACAACAACATCATATTTTTTACTCATAATTTTTCCCTGCCCACTATCAATTCATTTAGGTCCGGATTAAACACATGAGCCACAGAGACAAACCTGTCGCCGTGGCTCATGCTTGAGGAGACCTCTGGGTCTCATGTCTCAGAAGGATCTCAGATCTCCAGGAGAATACGTGCCGGGTCTTCCAGCAATTCTTTGATGGTCACCAGGAACTGCACTGCTTCTTTGCCATCAATCATACGGTGGTCATACGACAGTGCCAGATACATCATCGGAAGAATCTCGACCTTGCCGTTAACAGCCATGGGCCGTTCCTGAATCTTGTGCATGCCCAGAATCGCAGTTTGCGGAGGATTCAGAATCGGCGTAGACAAAAGCGAACCAAATACTCCGCCATTGGATATAGTAAACGTACCGCCGGTCATCTCGTCGATAGACAGTTTTCCGTCCTGGGCCTTGTTACCATATTCTTTAATCTTGCCCTCTACCTGGGCCAGACTCATGTGGTCAGCATTGCGCAGCACGGGCACAACCAGCCCTCGCGGAGAGGATACCGCCACGCCTATGTCCTGATACCCATGGTAGACAATGTCATTGCCATCAATTGACGCATTGACGGCCGGGAAGCGCTTAAGCGCTTCAACGCTGGCCCGCACAAAGAAGGACATGAAACCCAGCCTCACACCCTCGTGGGCTTTTTCGAACTGGTCTTTGTAACGTGAGCGAAGTTCCATCACCGGCTTCATGTTAACTTCATTGAAGGTTGTCAGCATGGCGGTGCTCTGTGACGCCTGTAACAGTCGCTCCGCAACCTTGGCGCGCAGACGGCTCATCGGCACACGCTCTTCAACACGTCCGGACGAGCCATCGCCGACAGGCACTTCTGAACGCTGAGCTTGAGGTGCGGGGCTTGCTGTCTTTTTGTCAGCGCCTTCGATGGCCTTGAGCACATCTTCTTTGGTAACCCGTCCGTCTTTACCGCTACCGCTGATCTGGCCCGGATTCAGACCATGCTCTTCAGCCAGCTTTTTGGCTGCCGGACTCAATACAGGCGTATCGCCATCGTCGCTGCTGTCAGATTCCGGCGTCGCAGATTCCTCGCTTTTTTCTGACTTGCTGGCGGTGTCACTTTTCTGCGCTGCTTCCGCACTGCCTTCTTTTACAGTGGCAATGACTTCGTTACTGACAATCGTATCGCCGGCATCTTTGATAATTTTCTCAAGTACGCCATCGGCGGGAGAGACCACCTCAATAACTACTTTATCGGTCTCAATATCCACCAGCAGCTCATCCCGTTTTACCGCGTCGCCTGCTTTCTTGTGCCAGCTGGCAATGGTGCCGTCAGGAACCGATTCCGGCAGTTGTGGTGCTTTTATTTCTATTGACATGTCTATTCCTTACACTGTTTGTGTCGAAATGTTGTAAACAAAAAGAATCAATCCTGATTACCCAGCGCTTGTTCGAGGAAAGCATTCAATTGCTGCAGATGTAACTCAGGATAACCTGCCGCTGCCGCCGCAGAGGCCTCGCGGCCTGCATAACGCAGGTTGACACCTGCATTCAGGGACTGAATAACATTGCGCATATGATGCTGGCTGGAGTACCAGGCACCCTGATTCATGGGCTCTTCCTGGCACCACACAACATCTTTAAAGTTAGGATACTGTTCCATGGTTTTGCGCAGATCATCTTCCGGGAACGGATAGAGCTGCTCCAGCCGGATGATTGCTATGTTGTCAATTTCGCGCTTTCGACGCTCTGCCCTCAGATCATAGTAAACCTTACCCGAACAGAGAATGATGCGTTCGACTTTATCTGCTTGAACATTCTCATCAGTTTCGCCGATAACCACCTGGAATGATCCATTGGCCAGCTCTTCCAGCGTCGCAGTTGTCTCTTTATGCCGCAACAGACTTTTTGGCGACATGACAATCAGGGGTTTGCGCAATGGGCACAACACCTGACGGCGAAGCATGTGGAAAACCTGTGCCGAGGTCGTCGGCAGGCAAACCTGTATATTATGTTCAGCACACAACTGCAGGAATCGCTCCAGTCTCGCAGATGAGTGTTCCGGCCCCTGCCCTTCGTAGCCATGCGGCAACAACATGGTCAAGCCGCACAGCCGCTGCCATTTATGCTCTCCGCTGGTTATGAACTGATCGATCACAACCTGCGCGGAGTTGGCAAAATCACCGAACTGGGCTTCCCAGACAACCAGCGCATTTGGAGTGGTTGTTGCATAACCGTATTCGAATGCCAGCACAGCTTCTTCTGAAAGCAGCGAATCGTAGATGCAGAACATGCCAGGATCAGCCACAAGGGAACGCAGCGGAACATATTCTTCTTCCGTTTTCTGATCGCGCAACACGGCGTGCCTGTGAGAGAAGGTGCCGCGCCCCACATCCTGTCCGGTTATACGCACTCGATTACCGGTAGTCAGGATGCTGGCATATGCCAGGGTTTCTGCAAAGCCCCAATCCACAGGGAGCTCACCTGCCGCCATTTTGGCACGATCATCAGCAATTTTCTGAACCTGGCGCTGCAAAGACAGCTTGTCCGGTAAAGATGTGATTTTTTTGGCCAGCGCCTCAAGGGATTCCAGTTTGATGCTGGTATTAAAATGTGGTGTCCATGTATGTCCCAGATAAGGGTTCCAGTCTACAAACATTTCGACGTTTGGTTCTTTGATCAGGCTTTTTACGACATGCGAACCGGTATCCAGAGCGCTTCGGTAAGAAGTATTCAGCTCGCTCACTTCGTCTTCGGTAGTGATTTTTGCGGCAATCAACTTTTCCGCATACAATGCTCGAGTTGTCTGTAACTTGCGAATCTTCTGATACATCAGAGGTTGTGTTGATGAAGGCTCATCTGTTTCGTTGTGGCCACGGCGGCGATAACATACGAGGTCGATGACAACATCTTTTTTGAATTCGTAACGGAAATCCAGCGCCAACTGTGTAACAAACAGCACGGCTTCCGGGTCGTCGGCGTTTACGTGAAATATTGGCGCCTGAACCATTTTGGCCACATCGGTACAATACTCGGTGGAACGGGCATCATCCTGGCGGCTGGTCGTAAAGCCTACCTGATTATTCACGATAATATGCACCGTCCCGCCAGTGCCATAAGCACGCGTCTTGGACATCTGGAAAGTTTCCATGACAACGCCCTGCCCGGCAAAGGCAGCATCACCATGAATGCTGATTGGAATGACGGCATGACCCAGACTGTCTTTACGGCGATCCTGGCGTGCACGAACAGACCCTTCAATCACGGGAGAAACAATTTCAAGATGCGACGGGTTAAAGGCCATTGCCAAATGAACTTCGCCGCCCGGCGTCATGACATTAGATGAGAATCCCTGGTGATACTTGACGTCCCCGGAACTCTTATACTTGGCTCGACCTTCGAATTCACTGAACAGATCCGCCGGATTTTTACCCAGAATATTAACCAGCATGTTAAGGCGGCCACGGTGAGCCATACCCATAACAACTTCCTTGACGCCATAGCTGCCGGCGCGCTGAATCAGCTCATCCACCAACGGGATAAGACTTTCACCACCTTCCAGTCCGAAGCGTTTTGTACCCGGGTATTTTGAATCGAGGTGCTTCTCCAAACCCTCAGCGGCACTGAGTCGCTCCAGAAGATGACGTTTAACTTCGTTGGGAAAGCCAGGATTTCCAAGTTTCGGCTCAATACGTTTTTGTATCCATTGTTTCTGGGCCAGATCGACTATGTGCATAAACTCATAACCGATTGAACCACAGTAAATACTTTCAAGAGCGTCGACAATCTCGCGCAAGCTTGCTGTGTCGCGATTGATATGCAACGAGCCTGTCTGGAAAATAGTGGAATGATCAGCAGGCGACAGATTATGGAAGTCCAGCTCCAGATCTGGAACTCTTTCGCGGTGCATCAGGGAGAGTGGGTCAAGGGCTGCTTTCTGGTGGCCACGCACGCGGTAAGAACTGATCAGGTGAAGCACCTGAACCTGTTTATTTTCGTGCTCGGAGTTGACAACAACATCATTACTGAGCACCGGCATAAACCGGCTGGTTTTGCCGAGGCGGCGGAAGTATGCCTGAATTTCGCGATGCGAAACATCATCGCTGCTCTTGTCTGCAATCGTTGGCAACTGATCGAAGTAGCTGCGCCACTCTTCCGGAATCAGTTCCGGGTCGGCCAGATACTGATCGTACAACTGCTCCACATATTCAGCATTGCCACCTGAAAGATGGCCAGTGCTCCACATCAACTCCATTATGCTGTCATGCATAGTCATTATCCTGGCTGACAGAGTTCCCGGTGCAGTCTTCGCCTTTTGAGCAAAAACCGCCGGCGGCTCCGATTAAAAATACAAAATGATCAGCTACCCTGCTGTAGCAGCATGTGTCTTATATGACCAATGGCCTTGGTCGGATTCAGCCCCTTTGGACACACGGCAACACAGTTCATGATGCCGCGGCAACGGAAAACGCTGAACGGATCTTCAAGCCCTGCCAGTCGTTCGTCTGTCGCGGTATCCCGGGTATCAGCCAGGAACCGGTAAGCCTGCAAAAGTCCCGCCGGACCAATAAACTTGTCAGGATTCCACCAGAATGAGGGGCAGCTCGTGCTGCAACAGGCGCACAGAATACATTCGTATAGACCGTCAAGTTTGGCCCGGTCTTCAGGTGACTGCAATCGTTCAATTGCAGGTGCCGGTGTATCGTTGATCAGATAAGGCTGCACCTTCTCAAACTGCTTGTAGAAAATGGTCATATCTACGACCAGATCACGTACTACCGGCAAACCCGGCAAAGGACGCAGCACCAACTTCCCGCCTTTCGCCACGGCCGATACCGGGGTAATACAGGCAAGCGCGTTGGTGCCGTTGATATTCATGCCGTCAGACCCGCACACACCCTCTCGACAGGAGCGTCGGTAGGCCAGCGTCGGGTCCTGGTTTTTAATGAGCTGCAGTACATCCAGCACCATCAGATCGCGGCCTTCCGGCAGATCGATCTGGTAATCTCGCATGGAGGGTTTACTGTCAGTTTCCGGGTTATATCGATAAACACTGACTAACACGTTAGTTCACCTTCTATCAGCAACTGGATTAATAGGTACGTATTTTTGGCTCAAACTTTTCGACCGTTTTGGGCGCAAAATTCACCGCTCGCTTGCTTACGCGTCGATCGACCGGATGATACATGGTGTGACACAACCAGTTCTCATCATCACGCTCCTGGTAGTCCTCACGGGCGTGCGCACCACGGCTTTCTGTGCGGTTTTCCGCCGCCAGTGCTGTTGCCTCGGCCACTTCAAACAGGTTTTCGAGTTCAAGCGCCTCAATACGGGCTGTATTAAAGGCGTTACTTTTATCTTCCAGCTTCAGATTGGCAATGCGCGAACCCAACACTTCAAGCTTCTGGACACCCTCGCGCATGAAGTCGCCGGTACGGAACACGCCAAAATGGTTCTGCATGATGGTCTGCAGCTCGGCTCGCAATGTCGAAACACTCTCGCCGTCGGTGCTGTTGTTGAGACGATTCAGGCGTGCCATTGACTGATCGATATCCGTATCTGAAGCCCGGCGATATTCGATGCCCTGTCCCAGCATGCTTTCAATGTGTTTACCAGCCGCACGGCCAAATACCACAAGATCCAGCAGTGAGTTACCGCCCAGACGATTAGCTCCATGGACGGATACGCAGGCAACCTCTCCTACCGCAAACAGGCCGGGAATCTGCTCATCCTCGCCCCTGGCATTCTGGGTGATCGCCTGGCCATGAATATTGGTGGCAATACCGCCCATCATATAATGGCAGGTGGGGATAACAGGAATCGGCTCTTTAACCGGGTCCACGTGCGCAAATGTGCGAGAAAGCTCCAGAATACCCGGCAGCTTTTCGTTCAGTACTTTCTCACCCAGGTGATCCAGCTTCAGCAACACGTGATCACCGTTCGGGCCACAACCCTTGCCGGCTATAATTTCCTGGATCATGGAGCGAGCTACAACGTCGCGGCCTGCCAGATCTTTGGCATTGGGAGCGTAACGCTCCATGAAGCGTTCGCCGTCCTTGTTGATCAGGTATCCACCTTCGCCACGGCAACCTTCAGTCACCAGCGTACCGGCACCGTGAATACCGGTCGGGTGGAACTGCCACATTTCCATGTCCTGTACCGGGTAGCCAGCACGCAGAGCCATGCCCACGCCGTCACCGGTATTGATCAGGGCGTTAGTTGTAGAGGCGTATATACGACCGGCACCGCCGGTGGCCAGCACTGTGGCTTTAGAGGCAACATAAACGGTTTCACCGGTTTCGATGCAGATGGCGATAACGCCAACAACCACACCATCCTGGTTGCGCACCAGATCAACGGCATACCATTCATTGAAGAAGACGGTTTTGTTCTTCAAATTGCCCTGATACAGAGCGTGCAACAAGGCATGACCGGTTCGGTCGGCGGCTGCACAGGTTCGGGCAGCCTGTCCGCCCTTGCCAAAATCCTTGGACTGACCACCAAACGGGCGCTGATAAATGCGTCCATTTTCAGTGCGTGAAAACGGCAGACCCATGTGCTCCAGCTCAAAAACGGTCTGCGGACCTTCGCTGCACATATACTCGATCGCATCCTGGTCTCCGATGTAGTCAGAGCCCTTGACCGTGTCGTACATATGCCAGCGCCAGTCGTCATTCGGATCCGCACTGGCAATGGCACAGGTGATGCCTCCCTGGGCAGATACTGTGTGAGACCGGGTCGGGAAGACTTTGCTGATCACTGCCGTTTTATAGCCTGATTGCGACAATTGCAGTGCGGCTCGCATACCGGCGCCACCGCCGCCAACAATCACTGCATCAAACGAAATCGTACGCATACCGCTCATTTATAGTCCCCACAGAATCTGGATACCCCAAACGAGGTAAATGAAAATCAGAACAACACAGGCTGCCTGAAACAGCACTCGAACTGCTGTAGCTGCACCACCAAAAGTCATTTTTGTCAGGTAGTCAGTGGCAATTGTCCACATTCCTATCCAGGCATGAATGCACAAAGACAGTAATGCCAGTAAACTGAACACCCGCATCCAGGTCGCGTCAAACAGGGCCGACCAGCTTGCATATCCGACATCGGGTGTAATAAGCATCCAGCCCAACAGGAATACTGTGTAAAACGCCAGCACAACGGCACTGAAGCGCTGCAACACCCAATCATGAAGTCCATTGCGCCCCAGATTGGTCGCGCTGTTTACTCTCTTCACCATACCCAGACTCCTGCCAGCACGATGCTGATTACCGCAAATACAACAATTAACACGGCGCCACGCCGGCCGCCTTCAAGAGTTTCACCAATGCCAGCGTCCATCAGCAGGTGGCGAATACCGGCAATCAGGTGATATAGCAGCCCTGACAATATTGCCCAGACCACTACTTTGACAGCCGTTGTGTCCAGCCAGCCGCTCACTCGCTCGTAACCTTGTGGTGAGGACAGCGATTCAGCCAGCATCCACAACAGCACAGCCGTCCCGGCAAAGATGAGTACGCCGGAAATTCGATGCAGGATGGATGTAATTGCAGGCAGAGGAAAATGAAATTTGCTCAGGTCTAGATTTACAGGTCTGTTGTCTTTCACTGGTAGCCAATTCACGTTAGGCCCGGGTATGGGCTCGGTTAGTTTCAGATCGGTGCCCATATAGACGATGCTGCACTGATCAACCTCCGGAGAGTCTGGACAAGACACACGACTGGATGGGCTTGTTCAGGCGCTTCGTTTTTGATTCCAATCGAAAAAATCGTTCGGAATGACAACGGCAGAGTATAGTCTCATAGCAAACGGAATACAATAAAACCCATGGGATAATGGGCTCGATAAGTCGTGTTTGTGACAACACTTTGTCAACATGAAATTTTTGCAGGCAGCATGAGGGAATCATGCAAAAGTTTATGCTAAAGTAGCCGTTTTGCCACTGGCACATTAAATTGAAGCTTTTCCCCCATTCAAGGATCCCCATGCAGGATCAGATCGTTACCCGGCCGACTCCAGCCGAATGCTGGCAGCCGGAAGTTTATCAGTCAGGAGTGAATTATGAGTGAAAACAAAGCCCGCTTGAGCCTGGCCAACAGCCAGGAAGTGATTGAGCTTCCCGTTCTGAAGGGCACGATAGGCCCGGACGTGGTTGATGTGCGTCGCCTGGTGGCAAACGGAGTGTTTACCTACGACCCGGGTTTTATGTCAACGGCTTCAACCGAATCGGCAATCACCTATATTGATGGTGATGCGGGTGTGCTGCTGCACCGCGGTTACCCGATTGACCAGCTGGCTGAACATTCGGATTACCTGGAAACCTGTTACCTGCTCTTGAATGGCGAACTACCTGACGCCGAGAGCAAGCAACAATTTATCGCCGAGATAACTCAGCACACCATGGTTGATGCTCAGATAGCTAAAATCCTGGACGGTTTCCAGCGTGATGCACACCCGATGGCAGTGATGGTCTCCCTGGCCGGAGCGTTGGCGGCGCTGTATCATGAGGGGCTTGATATTGATGACGCCGCACAGCGAAAGCTGGCAGCCATCAGGTTGATCGCCAAAATGCCCACCCTGGCCGCGATGACATACAAGCACTCGATTGGCCAGCCTTACATGTCCCCCCTCAACTCACTTAATTACGCTGAAAACTTCCTCCACATGATGTTTGGTGTGCCGGCCGACAAACCGAACGTCAGCCCGGTACTTGCTAAAGCCATGGATGTGATCTTCCTGTTGCATGCCGATCACGAGCAGAATGCCTCCACGTCTACAGTACGACTGGCTGGCTCTACCGGCGCCAATCCCTACGCCTGCATAGCCTCCGGCATTTCAGCGCTGTGGGGGCCGGCACACGGCGGCGCTAACGAAGCCGTTTTGACCATGTTGAATGAAATTGGCGACGAGTCGCGTATCGAGGAGTTTATAGCACGCGCCAAGGACAAGGATGATCCTTTCCGCCTGATGGGCTTTGGTCACCGTGTCTACAAAAACTTTGATCCGCGCTCACGAGTCATGCGCAAGATCTGTGATGAGGTGCTGGCTGATCTGGGCGTCGAAAACGATCCGCTGTTCAAGATTGCCCGCCGCCTGGAGAAGATCGCTCTGGAAGACGAGTACTTCATTGAGCGCAAGCTGTATCCGAATGTCGATTTCTATTCGGGTATCATTCTCAAGGCCATTGGTATTCCTACCAGCATGTTTACGGTGATCTTTGCTCTGGGTCGCACCCCGGGCTGGATTTCCCACTGGAACGAGATGCTGAGCAACCCCTACAAGATCGGTCGCCCGCGTCAGCTCTACACCGGTCCGGTGCAGCGCGACTACCCTGCTTGACGGGATGGGGACGGTCGGGGACGGAGACCTGCGCTCCGTCCCCAGGGCAGCTCAGACACTAAAGTGATACCGGGTGTCGGCGCTTTGCAGATCAAGCGCTGCTTCAGTGCCAGATTGACACCGGGGACGGAGCGCAGGTCTCCGTCCCCCGGGCAAAAAAAAGGCCACCATGATAAACATGGTGGCCTTTTTAATTTGGTGGAGCTAAGCGGGATCGAACCGCTGACCTCAACACTGCCAGTGTTGCGCTCTCCCAGCTGAGCTATAGCCCCAATAACCAACTATTAAAAATCAACTATTACAGTCACTTCAAACTGCTCACTGCAGAGACCGCGCATTTTAGGCATCGCCCCTGCATGTGTCAATGCTTGAATCTCCCTAATTAACACTTATTTCGAGATATCTTCGCTTTGCTCGAAATTCAACAAGTCCCTGAAGGTTTTCTCAAGCTGCTTAGCTTCCTTTTTGGATATGCCGCCGAGCTGTTCGATAGCGAAACGCAGTCGGGCTCTGCTCACATCAAGACCTATAATATAGATTGAATCGATTACGGATACCGAGACAGCCTTCCCTGTGATGGCTACAAACAGTGGAAACAATGCATCACGTATCTTGATCCCGTTAAAGGCAGCCAGGTGCTGACAGGCCTGTTCAATTGCCTGTTTGTTCCACTCCGCCAATTCCTCAAGTCGCCAGGCCATTAGCTGCAGCAACTCCTTGCATTGCCCGGCTGACAATTGTTTATGCGAAAAACTTTCAGCTGTCACAGGTAGCTGACCACTCAAGAAAAAACCAGCCAGAGGGATAACATCGCTGAACCGTTCTACCCGCTCCTTAACCAGAGGAATGATTTGCGCCAGTTTTTCAGCGTCAAACGCCCATGCGGCAAATTGCTCTGCAAATGACTCAGTATCCAGGTTTTCCCGCATATATTTGCCGTTAAGCCAGTTCAGCTTGGCGATATCAAACACGGGACCGCCCAAAGAAACCCGGTCAATATTAAACACGGCCTGCATCTCTTCCAGTGAGAATTTTTCGCGTCCATCGGGCATCGTCCAGCCCATCATACCCAGATAGTTTGTCAGCGCTTCAGGCAAATACCCCATATCGCGGTAGTAGTTGATGCTGGTGGGATTTTTGCGTTTGCTGAGTTTGCTTTTGTCCGGGTTGCGCAACAATGGCATATGGCAAAACTGCGGTGCTTGCCAGCCGAAGTGTTGGTACAGCAGCAAATGTTTAGGCGTTGAGTTGATCCATTCTTCGCCGCGTATCACATGCGTGATGCCCATCAAATGATCGTCGACCACGTTGGCGAAATGATACGTTGGCAGATTATCTGATTTCATCAGCACCTGCATATCAATTTGCTGCCAGCTAATCCTGATCTCGCCACGCAGACGGTCCTCAAAAACGCATTCACCCTCTTGCGGCACCTTCATGCGAATTACAAAATTCTGTTTCTCTGTCAGTCGCTGTTCAAGCTCTGATTCACTCAAATGCAGGCAGTGGCCATCATAGCCCGCTGTTTGTTTGTTCTGTATTTGTTCGGCGCGCAGTTCGGCCAGTCGCTCAGCCGTACAAAAACAACGGAAGGCATGTCCTTTGTCCAACAATTCGTTGATGTGCTGGCGGTAGATATCACTGCGCTGACTTTGCCGGTAGGGCCCATGCGGGCCTCCAATATCAGGACCCTCTGCCCAATTCAAACCCAGCCACTTCAGGGCGCGCAGAATATCCTGCTCTGAGCGAGCCGTACTCCGGCTTTGGTCTGTATCTTCAATACGCAGAATAAATTCGCCACCATGCTGGCGGGCAAAGCAGAGATTAAACAATGCAATGTAGGCCGTACCCACATGAGGGTCGCCTGTTGGTGAGGGGGCAATGCGGGTTCTGACTGCGGGAGTCGATGCTGTAGTCATATCACTCTCTTGATTGAAACGCTGGAGGGTCTGAGGCAATTATACGGCAAGCTCCGATTAAGCTCCATGAACCTTGCGCGTGTTACAATTGCGCAATGTTAACTCTATATCCCAATCGTCGCTTCTCTGTTGCCCCCATGCTGGACTGGACAGACAGGCATGAGCGTTATTTTTTGCGCCTGCTCAGCCGCCATGCCCTGTTATATACAGAAATGGTTACAAGCGGCGCGATTATACATGGTGATGTGGCACGACATCTGGCATTTGATCCAGCCGAGCATCCAGTCGCATTGCAGCTCGGTGGCAGTGAGCCTCCGGATATGGCACGTGCAGCGGAAGCCGGGCAGCAATACGGCTATGACGAAATCAATATCAATGTTGGCTGCCCAAGCGACCGGGTGCAATCGGGACGTTTTGGTGCATGTCTGATGGCTGAACCGAAACGGGTTGCTGACTGCATTAAAGCCATGCGTGAGGTCAGCGACTTGCCGATCACCGTTAAATCGCGGGTGGGCATAGACGAACATGATTCTGATGAATTCTTGCAGCAGTTTATCGAGACAGTTGCCAGTGCTGGCTGCTCGACTTTTGTATTGCATGCCCGCATCGCCTTGTTACAGGGGCTCAGTCCCAAAGAAAACAGGGATATCCCGCCGCTGCAGTATGAGCGCGTATATCGCATGAAACGCCGCTACCCAGAACTGGAAATCATCATCAACGGCGGCATTAGAACCCTGCCCGAGTGCCAGGAGCATTTGCGCCACACAGATGGCGTGATGCTTGGCAGAGAGATTTATCAAAACCCGTATTTCCTGGCGCATATTGATCGGGCGCTGTATGACGCTCAGGCACCAATACCTGAGCGTACGGAAATTCTTGCAGCCTATCTGACTTATGTGCGACAGCAGCTTTCTGAAGGCGCTTCACTACAGCATCTGACACGACATATTCTGGGAATTTACAAAGGCGAACCCGGCGGGAGGCTTTTCCGCCGGCATTTGAGCGAACATGCACATCGCAAACAGGCTACGGCCAGTGTGCTGGAGGACGCTATCGCACTGGCAGAGCATGCTCGCATGAAAAAACAAAATGAGGTAAATGACAATGTTAGGCACGATACGGCAGTTTTTTGAGAGCCAGCTTTTCAGCACTGAACAAGAATCAGACCAGGATCGGGTCTGTCGGTTGCAATTGGCCAGTGCTGCACTCATGTTTGAATTGTTGAAAACCGATCGTCACATCGACGACCGTGAAACGCACAAACTAAAGGAAATTCTCACGGACCGCTTCCAGTTGCCCGCCAGGCAGCTTCAGGAGATTATTGAACTTGCAGAAGCTGAGTCTGCCGCCGCGGTTTCCCTGTATGAATTCACCAGTCTGGTCAATGAGCACTACGACTATGATGAGAAGGTACAGTTGATTCGCCATCTTTGGGAATTGGCGATGGCGGATGATGACCTGGATAAATACGAAGAACAGATGATTCGCCGCACAGCGGATCTGATTTACGTCTCACACAGTGATTTTATTAAAACCAAATTAGCGGTCAGGGACGCCAGGGCAACAGAAAATTAATCCCAGTTGTCCCAGTCATCGTCCCAGGTCTCTTCGACTTCGCCGTCATTCACAAGATATTGTCGCTGCTGCAGGTAGGCTTCGCGGGTAAATATGTAGGGGTCACCGGTAATCAAGGACTCCACGGACATCGCCGCCACACGGCGATCAAGCTGCTCCAGCGCGAAAGCGCTGTTGCGCACTCTGATATTATCCTGGTGATTGATCGGATTGGTTGCCGTATCAACCAGAAGCCCCAAAGAGTCTCGGAGTGTGCTGGGGCCAAACAAGGGCAGGACCATATAGGGACCTGGACCAATGCCCCAATATCCGAGCGTCTGTCCAAAATCTTCATCATTGCGGTTAAAACCAATGGGTGTGGCGACATCAAAAATGCCAAGCACGCCTACTGTAGTATTCACCATTATCCGCCCGGCATCACTGGCTGCGGCTTCCAGTTTTACCTGCAACAGGTTATTTGCCAGTACGCTGACATCACCGATATTGTAGAAAAAATTTCTGACTCCCTGGCGCGCGGGTGCCGGAATATAGCGTGTATAACCACGAGCAACCGGCAACAGAAAATACCGATCCATAAATACGTTAAAGCTGTGAACTTTCTGGTTAATGGATTCCAGCGGATCATCTTCCGCTGCCGCAACTGCTAGCTGACTGTTCATGACCAGAACGGATATCAGCATTGCGCTTATAGCCACTTTTCCCATCAGAGATACCACTTAGTGAAAACCGCCGCATTATCTCAAATTCAGCCAACCTTCTCCAATTGTTTACGTAATCGCTTCTCTGATACTGGCCCCTTCGTGCCCAACTGCTGAGCAAAGCTGGAGACTCTTAATTCCTGCAACCACCACTGGAAATCTGCCAGCACACCAGGTTTGAGCTGTTCGGCGCGCTGCCAGTCTTTTTGCAAACTGGCAATCATATTACTGAGCTGCCGGTCTTTTTCAGCTTGAGACGGAAGCTTGTCAAGTCGTTGATCAAGAGCTTTGAGGTAGCGTGGATACTCCCAGATCCAGTCAGACGGGGCCGAGTCCGGGAAGTGATCCGGAATAAGTAGCTCAAGCTGATGTCGGATATCCTTGATTGAATCCGGAAACCGGGCCTGAAGTGATTTTAGTCGATGTTCGACAGAAAACGCATAACTGTAGACATCCTGGAGTAAGCGGAAAAGTCGGTCTCCGGTAGCCACCAGATCAGCCTTGCCGACATCAAGTTGCCGCTGAAAGCTCTGTGAGTCGTGTGGCCTCACACTGCCGGTCGCAAACGCCAGGCGGTACACTGTGAGCAGCGCAAATGCAGGCCACTCGGTGTTTTGGGATAACAGCTTGAGACCGAGGCTCTTCTGCAGATTTTTCAGCCGATTGGCGAGAAGTTCTCGCTGCTGAGCCGTTCTGAACATGTACAGGCGTGCAAGACCCCGCTCGGTCAGTCTGCTGGCCGCTGACTGCGTGTCACATAAAACGATAGCCACGCTGTCGCTGTCATCACGCAAAGCCGGATATCGCAACAACCTTATGCCCTGTTCTTTGACTTCCAGCACCTCAGGTAATTCAAAATTCTTCCAGTCTTTCAGTCCGTTTTGTTCGATACCATGACTGGGATTTTTCTGGCTTTTGGCGCTTCCGGCAAAGCGGCTCTGCAGGTCAGCAAGAACATGCCCCCTGGCCAGCTCTTTGCCATTCGCGTCAATAATGCAGACGGTCGGGCGTAGATAAACCGGCACTGTGGACTCGTCCCACGCGTCAGCAGGCACGCGGACTCTTCTCTGCTGCCAGGCTTGCTCTGCCAGAAGCGCCGTTAACACCGGTTTATCGGCTGCATCAGCTGCTTTTAGCGCTTGTTCCACGAACTCTGGCGCAGGCACCAACTGCTTGCGAATGGATTTGGGTAGACTTTTCACCAGAGCCACGCAACGCTCTTGTAGCAAGCCGGGTACCGCCCAGTCGAGATCCTGCTGACTCATCTGCGATATCAGCGTCAGCGGCACAGCTATACTGGCACCGTCGCGCTCGCTCCCTGGCTGAAACTGGTAGCTTATCTTCAGACTGTTCCTGAGCACATTAGTCAAATCAGGATAGGCAAGCTGGCTGTTGACATCAACGTCCCTGGCCAGGATATCCGCTTCACGCATGTGCAGTGAAGTATGCTGTGGATCTTTTTGTTTCCGACTCCAGCGTTCCAGAGTTGCGACGGAGTTGATACCGGGTGGCAGGCGCTGTTCGTAGAACTCTGCCAACACCTCGTCAGGCACAACAATATCCGGACGACGCTCCTTCTCTTCCTGTTTGCGATATTTTTCCAGCAATTGCTGATTGTGGGCGTAAAAAGGCGCTCTTAACTGGATGTCCCCCGCCAGCAGACCCTGATAGATAAAAATCTGCCTGCTTATCTGCGGATCAATTTTAGAATAGGACACCCGACGCCTTTCTATCAAGGTCAGACCAAACAGTGACAGCTTTTCATAAGCAACAACTTCACCCCGTTTCTTTTCCCAATGCGCATCAAAATACTCCCTGCGTAACAGATGTGCAGCTGCATCGACAACCCAGTTTGGTTCGATACGCGCCACTTGTGTGGCAAATACGCGGCTGGTTTCAATCAATTCAGCACTCATGACCCAGCGTGGCTGCTTTCTGGCCAGAACGGAAGAAGGGAATATGGAAAACTTGCGCCCGCGTGGTGTGGCGTACAAACCATCCTGAGATCGTTGCCCTATCTGATTCAAGGCGCCGGGCAACATACTTCGATGAGTCGCCTCATAATCTGGTCGATAGTCAGCAAGATCCTCATCTGCAGGTCGTGATAATTTAAGTCCCTGTTGCTGACACGAAAGCATCAACTGCCGATGTGTCTCACGCCATTCCCGTAATCGTAACCAGGACAGATAATTTTCTGAGCAATACTTGCGGAACTGACTGCTGCTGAGCGCCTGCCGCTCCAGTTCTACCAGGTGCCAGAGGCGGATCCACGACAGAAAATCTGACTCTTTGTCGGCATATTGTGCATGACGCTGGCGCGCCGCCTGTTTTTTGTCTGTGGGCGTATCACGGGGATCCTGTATGCTGAGGGCGCTGACAATAATCAAAAGGTCATACAGGCAGTGCCGTCTGGACGATTCCACCAACATACAGGCCAGTCTCGGATCTGTTGGCAACCTGGCCATCTGTCGGCCACGTGGTGTCAGAATTCGGTTAGCGTCAATAGCTCCAAGCTCTTCTAGAACACGAAAGCCATCGTTTATTGCGCGACGCTCAGGTGGCTCGATAAAAGGAAAGGATTCCACCTCACCAAGGTTTAACAACAGCATCTGCAGTATCACGGCACTGAGATTTGTACGCTTTATCTCCGGATCCGTGAATGGCGGACGATTGAGAAAGTCGTTCTCACTGTATAGACGCACGCAGATACCACTGGCGACCCGCCCGCAGCGTCCGGCTCGTTGATTGGCACTGGCCTGGGAAATCGGTTCAACTGGCAAGCGCTGAACCTTGCTTTGCACACTGTAGCGACTGATTCGCGCCAGACCACTGTCAATAACGTAACGAATACCAGGCACTGTCAAAGAGGTTTCAGCGACGTTAGTAGCCAGAATAATACGTCGCCCCCTGTGAGGCATAAAAATTCGTTGCTGCTCGTTCTGGGTCAGTCTGGCATATAACGGAATGATCTCTGTATCCGGCAATTGCAATTGCCGCAGGGTCAACGCTAACTCCCGAATATCCCGTTCACCACTGAGAAACACCAGAACATCACCAGGAGGCTGTCTGGTTTTGCTTTCGTGTTGCTTAAGTGTTTGCAGCGCCTGAATGACGCTTTGATGAAATCGATCATCCTCGCTCTCAACTTCCAGTTCGGCCGGATCCTGATAAATGATTTCAACCGGATAACTACGCCCGGACACACTAATGACTGGTGCAGCGGAAAAATGTTCAGAGAACTTGTCAACATCGATAGTGGCTGACGTGATGATCAGTTTCAGATCAGATCGTTTGGAGAGCAATTGCTTGAGATAACCGAGCAAAAAGTCGATGTTAAGACTTCGCTCGTGCGCCTCGTCAACTATTATCACATCATATTTCGACAGCAATTTATCCTGCTGAATCTCCGCCAGCAGAATTCCATCGGTCATCAGTTTGATACGGGTATCGGGGCTGGTGGTGTCACTGAAACGCACCTGATAACCCACGCCCTTGCCCAGCGTGGTATTCAGCTCTTCTGCAATACGACTGGCGACTGATCGTGCTGCCAGGCGTCGGGGCTGCGTGTGACCAATCAGTTTTTTTTCACCGAGTCCAAGCTCCAGACAGATCTTGGGCAATTGCGTGGTTTTTCCAGAGCCAGTTTCGCCAGCCACCACCACAACCTGGTTTTCTCTGATGGCGGTGGCTATTTCCGCCCGCTTTTCTGATACCGGCAGTCCCGGCGGATAACTGATCTGCACAGTGCACGTATCCGTCTTTTATGACAATGTGGCCAGTTCCTGTTCGCGCAATTCGCGACGCAGAATCTTGCCGACATTCGACTTTGGAAGATCGTCCACAAACACGATCTGTTTGGGCACCTTGTAGGCTGTCAGATTCTCTCTGCAATATGAAGTCAATTCATCAAGCGTCAGAACATTGTCCCTGCGCACAACAAACAATTTTATGACTTCGCCACTCTTGTCATTGGGAATGCCAATAGCCGCGCTCTCTGCAACGCCGGGGTGCGAGTTGACAACTTCCTCTACCTCGCTTGGAAACACATTAAACCCCGAAATGATAATCAGGTCTTTTTTCCGGTCCACTATCTTGATGAAACCATCCTCATCGATGACGGCAAAATCGCCGGTTTTGAACCAGCCATCTTCCGTAATCGACTCTCGTGTAGCCTTGTCATTCTGCCAGTAACCCTTCATGACTTGCGGACCACGAACCCAGAGTTCACCTTTTTCATTGATTCCCGTATCCTGGCCCTGCTCATCAACTGTCATGACTTCGGTACCCGGCACGGCAGGCCCTACTGTCCCGATTTTGACCTTGTCGTGCGGATTCACACTGACAACCGGAGAGCACTCTGTCAGTCCGTAACCCTCATAAACCTGACAGCCAGTCACTTTTAACCACTCTTCTGCTACGCTGATGGTAAGCGCCATGCCACCGGAGCCGGTAAAGCGCATATCAGAAAAATTAACCCGATTGATTTGACGATGTCGGCACATGGCCAGAAAAAGGGTGTTAAGTCCCACAAAACCGTTGATCTCCGGCAGCGCAGCCAATGTTTTAATCAGATCATCAATATCTCTGGGATTTGGAATCAGAACACTCAAGTTGCCTGCGTAAACCCCGGCCATGCAATGGAACATAAAGGCATAGGTATGGTACAGCGGCAGCGGCGCAACGATCGTATCCTCCTTATCACGAATCAGCGCCTTGCTGACTTGACGAAGTTGCATCATATTGCTGATCAAATTCTGATGAGTCAACATGGCACCTTTTGCGAGTCCTGTGGTACCACCGGTATAAAGAACAATAGCGACATCAGTTCCACTGTCAATTTTCGATAGTTCAGCGGGGGGCTGCGCCAATGCATCGCGCCAGGAATGTGCTCTGGCAATCTTCCAGGCTGGCACCATGCGTTTGATGTACTTGACTGCCAGGTTCACCACACTTCGTTGAGGTTGTGGCAGCATGTCGCCGATCTGGGTAGTGATGACACAACAGATATCAGTGTCGGCCAGAATTTTTTCCAGATTGTGGCAGAAATTCTCCAGGATAATGATTCCCCGTACACCGGAGTCAGTAAACTGATGTTTCATTTCTCGTGCGGTATACAGCGGATTGGTGTTGACAATGACCAGCCCGGCTCGCGCAGCGGCCATCACAGCGACGGGAAACTGCAGGATATTTGGCATTTGAATAGCAATACGATCGCCCGCTTTTAATCCACTATGCTTAATCAGCCAGTTTGCCAGTCGCGCACTGGCGTCGTTGAGGTCGGCGTAAGTCATTTGGTGACCCATGCATTGAAAGGCTGGCCTGTCAGCGTGATGGTCAAACGCGTATTCAAATACATCAGCAATTGTCTTGAATTGACTGGTGCTCATATCTCCGGTGGTTTCAAGGGCTGGGGCTGTAAACATTTTGGTTCTCCGGGGGTTTAGCTGATCTTATTTGCTCAAAAGCTGCATGGCTTCTTCAAGCCCTTTAACGGTCATCGGATACATTCGGTCATTTAACAACTGCCGCACGACCGCAATCGAATAACCATGCTCCCAATGTTCTTTGGGTGTAGGGTTTATCCAGGCCACGTGGTCGTAGTGCTCAGTTACCTGTTGCATCCAGTAGGCCCCTGGCTGCTCGTTGTAGTGCTCGATACTGCCGCCGACATGGGTGATTTCGTAAGGTGCCATGGTGGCATCGCCAACAAAAAGGACTTTATAATCTTTGCCATATTTATTGAGTACGTCTGTCAGCAGCGTCGTTTCGGCTTGCCTGCGGAGACTCTTTTTCCATACAGACTCATAGATAAAATTATGGAAATAGAAATACTCCAGGTGTTTGAACTCCGAGCGAGCGGCTGAGAACAATTCCTCACACACTTTTACGTAGGGATCCATCGATCCGCCTACATCAAAGAAAATCAGCACTTTTACGGCATTATGCCGTTCAGGGATCATTTTTATATCCAACATGCCTGCATTTCTGGCAGTCGATGAAATGGTGTCGTCGATGTCCAGTTCATCCTGCGCGCCGTCTCGTGCAAATTTGCGCAGCCGGCGCAGCGCCATTTTTATATTTCGGGTGCCAATCTCAACGGAATCATCCAGATCGCGGTATTCACGCTTGTCCCAGACTTTGACGGCACGCCCTTCCCGTCCATCATCCTGACCTATGCGTACTCCTTCAGGGTTGTAACCAAATGCCCCAAAGGGTGATGTGCCACCTGTGCCTATCCATTTGTTGCCGCCCTGATGCCTTTCCTTCTGTTCCTTTAGCCGTTCGCGGAATGCTTCCATCAGCTTGTCCAGGCCACCCATAGCTTCAATCTGTGCGCGTTCCTCCTCGCTCAGACTTCGTTCGAACTGGCGACGCAGCCATTCATCAGGAATCATTTCCTTAAGCAGGTCATCAAGCACATCAAGTTCGTGAAAATATCTAATGAAGGCCTTATCGAATCGATCGAAATACTTTTCATCTTTGACCAAACACAGGCGAGCCAGCATATAGAACTCTTCCATGTCTGCAAAAGCGAAATTCCGCTGAAGACAGTCGAGCAGAGTGAACAGCTCAGTGATACTGACTGGCACTCGTTCTCTGCGTAGCGTGTTGAAGAAACGAATCAGCATGAGCCGTTAACGTTTGGCGCGATGCATAAATGCCAGTTTCTCCAGCAAATGTACATCCTGCTCATTTTTCAGTAGCGCACCGTATAATGGGGGTATGGCACTGGTATTATCCTTGTTGCGCAATACCTCTTCCGGGATATCGTCGGCCAGCAGAAGTTTCAGCCAGTCGATCAATTCGGAGGTCGATGGTTTCTTCTTGAGACCAGGTACTTTACGCACGTCGAAAAAAATATCCATCGCCTGACTGAGCAACTCCTTTTTGATGTCAGGGAAATGCACGGCAATGATCTTTTCCATGGTCACCGGATCAGGAAACTTGATGTAGTGGAAGAAACAGCGCCGTAAAAACGCGTCGGGTAACTCCTTCTCATTATTGCTGGTGATGATGACGATCGGTCGATGTTGTGCCTTGACCTGTTGACGGGTTTCGTAAACGTAAAACTCCATCTTGTCTATTTCCAGCAACAGGTCGTTGGGGAACTCGATATCAGCCTTGTCGATTTCGTCAATCAACAGCACTACCGGTTCATCTGCCTCAAAGGCTTCCCACAATTTGCCTTTCACGATGTAGTTGGCGATATCATGCACCTTCGGGTCACCCAGTTGTGAATCGCGCAATCGGGATACCGCATCGTATTCATACAGACCCTGCTGAGCGCGGGTTGTAGACTTTATGTGCCACTGAATTATTCTCAATCCCAGTGATTCAGCAATCTGTTCAGCCAGCATGGTTTTACCCGTGCCCGGCTCGCCTTTTATCAACAGGGGTTTCTGCAAACTGATGGCCGCGTTGACCGCCATCTGGAGTTCGCCGGTGGCGACATACTGTCTGGTTCCGGTAAAGCGCATAATTTCCTCTTTCACTGAAGTTTTTTCTTGATCATGTTCCAGAACAGACCTGCCAGAATCGCCAGGCTGAGTGCCAGCAACAAGGGGACAAATCCGCGAATGAAGGCATCGCCGCCCAGAGTGATCATGTCCAGTGTAATCACCATAAGCACGGGAGCCATGAGATCGTTGTCGGCACTGATATACCAGGGTGTATAGATCAGCGCAATCATAATACCCCGCATAACATTAGCCAGGGTTTTGGGTCGAATGACAGCAGTCGCACGATAGAACAGTACGTAGCAAATCGTGCCAGCAGCCAGGTAAATCGCCCAACTGGTCAGATAACCGTAAATATTCAGCATCGCTGGCCCCGTCTCCGTACTGTGCAGCTCATGTCGATCCACATCAGGCGGTCACCCACCGAATGATGTGTTCCTCAATTCCGTCATCATGGACATACTCCTCAGAGATCACTTTGCCGGTCACGGCGATGCCTTCATCAAGCATAGCCTGTCGCGAGCCTGTCAGTAACGGATGCCATTCTGGCAAGGGCAAACCCTGATATCTGAGTTTATAAGCACAGCTTGCCGGAATCCAGTCATGTTCACGTGCCAGAGTATCCAGATCGAGTACCAGGCAGTCCGGCACCAGCGTCTGTCGGTTTGCATAGGAAGTGCAACCGCAGGTTGGCTGATCCAACAGCTTGCAGACCACGCGCGTGTACCAGATCCGGTCGTCTTCGTCTTGAAGCTTTTTCAGGCAGCAGCGGCCACAGCCATCGCACAGTGACTCCCATTCGCGGCGGTTCAGGCTTTCCAGTGGTTTCTCCCAGAAAGGCTGTAATTGATTGTCAGCGGATTGTTTGTCAGGCATCACTCTTGACTCCCAGGGCCTGTGCGATCGGCTCGTGTAGCAAAGTCTGCTGCCATACACGGACTTCAGACGGCCAACGGATCATATTCCAGTCTTCAACATTTTCATTGAGTCGTAATATACGGATTAATACTTTTTTACGGGCCAGCAATTCTTCAGCGATACCGCTTTGTTTGGCTATAAGACCAACCGCTTTTTGCATTTTCTTTAACAATACTCTTTGATGATGGTTGAGAGGTGCCCCATCGATATTCTCCAGCACATCCTGAGGCACCGGTTCAGCCTTACATACCAGGGCGAGTATCGCATCTGCGTCTTTGTTGTAAAGATTTCTGGACATTTCTTTCAGAGACTTAAGCTCCGACAGCGTTTCCGGCATCCGTTCAGCAATCTGAATGAGATCGGCGTCCCGGGCCACCCAGGTCCTGGGAGTATCTCTAAGCCGTGCCTGTTGTTCACGCCAGATACCAAGGAGTTGCAGTACACCCAATTGCTGCGTGTTCAGACGCCAGGCGGCACCCATCTGCTGATATAGATTTGGCCACGAGGCTTCATCTTCGATACGAACAGCTGTATCAATCATTGCAGCACACTCGGCCTGAAACATTGCAAGACGATCGCGCGCATGCAATTGATCACACAAGCGTTTATACAACTCTGGCAGGTACTTTACATCCAGTGCAGCATAGTGGAGTTGCTGCTCGCTGAGAGGGCGATGCAGCCAGTTTGAGCGGGTTTCCCCCTTTCCAAGTGCAATGCCAGTCATATCATTGACCAGATTCTGGTAGCTGATACTGGGGCCGTATCCCAGAAAGGCAGCGGCCTTCTGAGTATCAAACAAGGGCTCTGGCAGCATCCCGAAGAAGTTCAGAAACAAAACCAGATCCTCAGAAGAAGAATGCAGCACTTTACAAATGGCCGGATTATTCAATAGCGCCTTGAATGATGAAAAGTCATCGATATCAAGTGGATCCAGCAAATAAACATCCTGACCATCACAGACCTGAATCAGACCTGGTTTTGGATAAAAGGTATTGACCCGAATAAATTCAGTGTCAAGAGCCAGTACAGGCAGGTGACTCCACTTATCACACAATTGATCCAGCTCCCGGGAGAGGCTGACGAATGTGTAGTCTACTGCGTTTACCGAGTCGTTCATTTCAGGCGTAGTCGTCCGTTAAATGCATGGCTTAATGTACCCCCATCAACAAATTCAAGCTCTCCGCCAACCGGCACGCCGTGAGCGATTCTTGAAACACTCAATTCCCGGTCCCTGAGCAAAGCGGCGATATAGCTGGCTGTAGCCTCGCCTTCTACAGTCGGATTGTTGGCAAGTATCACCTCCTGAACAGGACGAGAATCAAGAAGAGTCAGTAGTTCAGAAATACCTATCTCCTGTGGGCCTATGCCGTCAATAGGTGACAGGTGGCCCGTCAACAGGAAGTACATTCCGTTATAGCTGCCGGCCTGCTCTATAGCAAACATATCTGCTGGTGAGCCAACAATACATAATAGACTCTGATCCCGGTTCGGGTTGCTGCAGAGTCTACATACCGCCTCTTCCGTCAACGCCCGGCATTGCTGGCAACGTCCCAGCCGCTGCAGGGCCTCGGTAATTGTTTCACTTAAAAGAGCTGCACCAGTGCGGTTGCGTTCCATCAGGTAGAGCGCCATGCGCTGTGCAGATTTTGGTCCAACGCCCGGCAGGCAGCGCAAAGACTGGATTAATTGGTCGAGCAATTTACTGTGCATTGTCAAAAAGGAAACCGGAATCCTTCCGGTAACTTCAATCCCGAAGCCATCTGGCTCAGAGAGTCTTTATTACCGTCCTCGAGTTTCTTGACCGCATCATTAATGGCAGCGACGATCAGGTCCTCGATTATCTCCTTTTCTTCGTTCATCAGGTCGTCGCTCAACTCGACCCTCCTGGCATCATAGCGACCGCCCAGCTCTATCTTGACCAGGCCTGCACCGGATTCGCCGGTTACGCTGCGTTTGGCTGCCTCTTCCTGAGCCTTCTGCATTTGCTCTTGCATTTTCTTGGCCTGTTGCATCAGCTCGTTTATATTAAGTTCGCTCATAATGTGTCCTCAACTGTTCAATGCGTGCATCAAAGGTAGTCACCAGGGCAACTACACCCGGATCATTGTGAAAACTATGGTGTAAGGCCTCGATAGCCTCGCGCTTGATTCTGGCACGTCTCTGCGCCGGTGTTTCGGTGTTCAGTGCGGCTTTGGAGATGCTGACCGTCATTTCGCGACCAGAAACCTCAGACAGAGCTCTGGCAATGTGTTGATCCTGATCGATTGAATACAGCGCACTCTGATTTTCGTCTAGCAGCAAATCCATATGAGATACTGTCTGACTATCGGGGATACAGTTCCAGAGGATATTTGCACTGATGCCAGTTAAACGGCACTGTTCAACCAGACGGTACCAGTCGTCTATATCGGTGACCGGGGCAGCCGCAGCATCAATACTATCGGTTTTCTCTTCAGGCAGCGGCTGACTACCCTGTATTTCTTCTTTCTGCTCCGAATCGGCTTCATGAGCTACTGCGCCGGCGAGGGGTGATACCGGGTCAGGATTTTGCGCCGGAGAACTCAGGGGCTTTTTTTTTTCGACTGACTGATCTGGTATGTGTTCAGCTTCTTCATGTCCAAAAACATCTGGACTGAAGGCGAGCATCCGTAGCAGAGACATTTCGAAACTCATGCGCTTATCGGGCGAGAATTTCATTTCCTGGATACATTGCAGGGCAAACTGGTAATAGAGCTGCACATCTTCAGCAGCCAATTGCCCTGCCAGCGACTGCACAAGCTCTTTGTCACCCTGGCTGTTGTCCACCGTGCCGGGCACAGCCTGAGCGAGCGCCAGTCGATGCAGTAATTCCGCCATCGCTGTCATCAGGCGTTCGAAGTCGGGATTATTTTCGGCGCACTGAGCTATATCATTTATCACACGCTCGCCATCTCGATCTTTCAGAGCATCCAGCAGGGAAAACAACAGCTTATGATCCGGCGTACCCAATAGCGCGGTCACGGCCTGACTATGCACCCGACCTTCGCCAAAAGAAATACTTTGATCCAGCAAGGTCAATGCATCACGCATACTGCCATTAGCCGCCCGCGCCAGCTGCCATAGCGCGTTTTCTTCAAATTCAATCTGCTCGGCCGTCAACACAGACTGCAGGTAGTTGACAATTTGCTGAGGTGCCAGGTTTTTGAGATGAAACTGCAGACAGCGCGATAAAACAGTTACCGGTAGTTTCTGGGGGTCGGTAGTGGCCAGCAGGAATTTGACGTGCGGCGGGGGTTCTTCCAGCGTCTTCAGCAGGGCATTAAAACTGTGCGTTGACAGCATATGAACTTCGTCTATCAGATAGACCTTGAAACGACCACGCGACGGAGCATACTGGACATTTTCCAGGAGCTCACGGGTATCTTCCACACGGGTGCGCGAAGCGGCATCCACTTCAATCAGATCGATAAAGCGGCCTTCAGAAATTTCGCGACAGGCATCGCATTGCCCGCAAGGTGCAGCCGTGATCCCTGTTTCGCAATTCAGACAACGAGCCAGGATACGGGCGACGGTCGTTTTGCCTACGCCCCGTGTACCTGTGAACAGATAAGCATGATGCAGGCGTTGCTGCTCCAGAGCATGGCTCAGAGTCTGCAGGACATGCGCCTGGCCGGCCATTTCACTGAAATTTTTTGGACGCCATTTTCTGGCGAGCACCTGATAACTCATGCGTGTCAGTCTTGTCGAATAGTCAAAGGACTATTGTATTGCAATCAATCGTCAAGTGACAGAGCCGTATTGGCCGGGAATAGTATCTGAAGTGCTGCAGGTGAGTGGCGTATAGAAGTAACTGGAGGTACCTCCTGCCAGCCACACCACGGCACATGAGTCAGCTGTTACCGTTGCTCCCTTCCGGGCCTGGCGGGGTTCACAGCCTATCATTGCGCGGGGACCGACAAGAGGCACCATTACAACACTGCCGTGAGCGAGTCACGGCAAGGGCGGCATTATGGGCAATAACGGCGACTGAATCAAGTGGCTCCGCGACTCAGGGTAAAGACAGGCCAATAAGTCGTGTATCCGGCCCTGCTCCGATTGCCATCACGATAAACTGCTTGCCGTTAACCATATAGCTCATTGGCGTGCCCATTGGCGGTAATGGCAAATCCAGTTCGCTCAAGACAGCGCCGCTCTGCTTGTCGTAACTGCGAATCAATGGCCTGCTGCCATCAAGCTGGGCAACAAACAGCAGACTTTTTGTCAGCAAAGGCCCATTGCGCCCGAAACTTCCTACCGGGCCGGGATCCTCAATACCCATGTTGATCAGGCGCTGCCGGATACCTTCCCCATGCGGCACCATCCAGAGATGCTCTCCCCGATTAAGATCAATGGCCGTAATTCTTGCATAGGGTGGTTTGATTAACGGCAGACCCTGCGGGCCACTGATATCAAAGCTGCGATCACGTATATAGCCAAAGTCGGATTCCCCCGACTCGGGCTTTCGCAGTCGGACGAATCGGGGTGCCGAAAACGATGGAACGTACATCACGCCAGTCTCGGGATCGGTTGCTGCACCGGTCCATGTCGCACCGCCGCTGTAACCGGGGAAAATGATGACACCGCGCTCGGAGGGCGGCGTATAAAGCGGCCCATAGTCCACATCCGCGATCAAGGCTAATGCCTGTTCACGTAGTTCCGGCGTAAAGTCGATCAGAGTCGCATCCGAAATACCCTGCGGCTCGAAAGGCGGTGGTTTGCTCGGAAACGGCTGGGTTGGCGAACTGCGCTCGCCGGGCACATTTGATTGCGGAACGGCCCGGTCTTCAATCGGCCAGACCGGCTCTCCGGTTATCCGATCAAAAACAAACACGAAGCCCTGCTTGCTAACCTGGGCGACCGCTTTGATGATTTCGCCGTTAATGTTGATATCAAGCAGATTGGGCGCCGCCGGCAAATCATAATCCCACAATCCGTGCCTGACGGTCTGAAAATGCCAGACCACCTCACCGGTGGCTGAATCCAGGCAGACCAGGCTCTCGGCGTACAGGTTGTCGCCAAGACGGTGTGCACCGTACCAATCGTTGTTGGGCGTGCTGGTTGGCAGGTAGACATAGCCGGTTTCCGGATCGGCGCTCATTGTCGTCCATACGTTAGTCGCGCCGGCTGTGCGCCATGCGCCATTCTCCCAGGTCTCTGCGCCCGCCTCCTCGCCTTGCGGAATGGTGTGGAATATCCAGCGCTGTTCGCCGGTCCGCGCATCGAAACCGCGCACATGCCCCGGGGGCAACTGATCCTGAAACAGTGGCCCGTCACTGATAGAAGATCCCACAACAATGATGTCATTAATGACAGTTGGCGGCGAAATCGCACCATACAGGCCAATGCGCGTCTCGCGCCCCAGGCCAAGTTTGAGGTCAACGACGCCATTCTCTCCGAAGGCCGCATCCGGCTGGCCGGTTCGGGCGTTGATTGACCACAGCAAGCCATCGTTAGCCGCCATCAAAATACGGCCGTCAATGCCATCATCCCACCAGGCGACGCCCCGGTGATTGTTGTTGAAATTCGGATGACGCCCTCTTTGCCAGGAACCGGTATCAAACACCCAGCGTTGTTCACCACTCACCGCATCTATAGCAGCCACCTGCCCCAGTGAGGTGCTCACGTAAAGGGTGTCATCGATCATGATCGGGGTGGATTTATACTCCCCGGCACTGGCATTGTCGTGTTGACGGAACAACTCATTGTCCGGAGTTTCCCAGGACCACGCAATCTGCAGCTCGTTCACATTGCTGGCATTTATCTGTTCCAGCGGCACGTATTTGCTGGCGGCCAGATCAGAACCATAGGTCTGCCAGTCGACCGTTTGTGCAGTTGCCGTCGCCGAGACACTGACGACAACTGCGGTAGACAGCCAGGCAAGACTTTTACGAATTCGCGGCACTCTGGAATCAGGGCAAGGCATAGCTCACCATAAAGGATTCGGGCCCGCCACCCAGCGCAATCGCGATATACTGCTTGCCATCTGCCATGTAGGTCATTGGTGTCGCCGATGGGACAGAAGGCAGATCGATTTCGTGCACAATGGCGCCGCTTGTCTTGTCGAAGGCACGCAGCACCGACCTGCCACCATCCTGCTGCGCTATAAACAGCAAGGTACGGGTCAGCACCGGACCTGTTCGAGAGGCCGAACCGACCGGGCCCGGATCCTCAATGCCGAGATCGATAATCCGCTGCCTGGGGCCTTCACCATGCGGAACCATCCAAAGATGATCGCCGGAGTTCAGGTCTATGGCAGTGATTCGCCCATAAGGTGGCTTGGTCAGAGGCAAGCCCTGCGGGCCATTAACCGACGTTACCCCGCCACGCACGTATCTGAAATCGGAGGTGCCAGGTTCAGGCTCCACCAGCTGCACGACAATGGGTCCTGTGCCTGATGGGATGTAGACAATCCCGGTTTCCGGATCAACGGCAGAACCCTGCCAACCACCGCCACCGGCCCAGCCTGGCAGCAAAATGGTGCCACGCAGCGATGGCGGCGTAAACAGTGGGCCATAGTCAAAGCGCTGGATATTCTCCATGGCTTCGGCGCGCAGCTGAGGAGTGAAGTCGACTATTGTCTCATCCGAAACACCCTGCGGCTCAAAGGCTGCAGGCCGTGTCGGGTGAAGTTGGGTCGGCGACGTGCGCTCGCCTGGCACTGTAGATTGAGGTACAGGCCTTTCTTCCATGGGCCAGACAGGTTCGCCGGTTTCGCGATTCAGAACATAAACAAACCCTTGTTTGGAAATCTGGGCCAGCGCTTTTACAGGTTTACCGTCGACAGTGATATCCACCAGATTGGGCGCCGCCGGTAGATCATAATCCCACAAGCCGTGTTTGACCGCCTGAAAATGCCAGCGTCTTTCGCCTGTCAGCGCATCAACCGCGATCAACGTCTCAGCAAACAGGTTGTCACCCAGCCTGTGGCCACCGTACCAGTCATTGGTTGGAGTACCAACCGGCAGATACACCAATCCCAGCTCCGGGTCCGCACTCATTTGCGTCCAGACGTTGGTATTGCCGACTTTTTGCCAGGAATCGTTCTCCCAGGTCTCATTGCCAAACTCGCCCGCCTGGGGAATGGTGTGGAATATCCATACCTGTTCGCCAGTTCTGACATCAAAGGCCCGAACATGCCCTGGAGGAGCCTCCTGATACATCGGTCCATCGTGGATCGATGAACCGACTATTGCCAGATGTTCATAGATCAGCGGTGCTGACATCATAGTGTAAGCGCGACGATTAATCTCCCTGCCCAGACCCTGCGCCAGATCTACTTTACCGCCATCACCGAAACTCTCATCCAGTTGGCCGGTTTCAGCATCAATTGACCAAAGATAAGCGTCATTGGATAGCGCCAGAATGCGCTTTTGGTCACCATCACTCCAGTAGCTGACGCCCCGGCTGTTATAACCAAGGTTCGCGGGGCGCCCTGCCTCCCAGCCCCTTGTATCAAACATCCAGAGCTCTTCGCCGCTTACACCGTCAATAGCGGAAACCCGGCCGAATGAGGTGTTTATATACAGCACGCCATCGATCGCAATGGGTGTGGCCTTGAATGCTGAAGGTGTGGCGCGAAAGTTCTCCGCAGCGTGATTGGCCGCAACGGTGGCGTTATCAGGTGAATCCCAGCGCCAGGCCTGTCTCAATTGACTGACGTTGCGCTCATCAATTTGATCAAAAGGAGCATATTTGCTGGACCCGAGATCGGAGCCGTAGTGCTGCCAGTCATTAGCATGCGCCAGGGTACCGAGCCCAGCCAGCAATGCTGAGACTGAAAAAACAAGTGATTTTGGAAGAAACCGGGGAAACAGACAGATTTGCGGCTTGGATGGGTACATGCTGTGCTCTCTTGTCGATTATTTTTTTATCGGGCAAGAGGATCTTACAACATGCCAGCCAGACTGTTAAAGCCTGAATAGAACTTTGTTAAAAGCGATCTGCTGAAAGGGAATTTGGCGGTGAGGGAGGGATTCGAACCCTCGATACGTTTCCGTATACACACTTTCCAGGCGTGCTCCTTCAGCCACTCGGACACCTCACCGTTTTAAGGCGCGTAACTCTATACCAAGGCCCGGTCAAATACAAGCGCGATGATGTGCTGCCTGCGAATCAATCTACTGCCGCAATAACCTGGGCAAAGGCTGCATTCGCATAACCGGCAATGACGTTCTGACAGGATTGATTTCCAGACCGCCGCGACGCAGAAAATTGATCTGTACAGTTAAATATTCCGGTGCGCACACCGCCATGATGTCGCGATAAATCTGTTCAGCACAGTGTTCATGAAATCCTTCGTGCTGGCGATAGGAAATCACATAACGAAGCAGACCCTCATGGTCAATGGCGTCGCCCGTGTAACTAATGATGACTGTCCCCCAGTCTGGCTGCGCCGTGACCGGACAGTTGGAACGGAAAAGATTGGAAGCAAGCACTTCGGTCACGGAAACCGCACCTTCGCTTACAGGCCCCGCAAGCTGCAGAAGTCTCCTGTCAGGTTTAAAAATTCGCGCGGATACATTCAGCCGATCCAGCAATACAGCGTTTTCTGGAATCGCCTGAAGCCGCTGCGTTGAAGTCTGCCCTTCGCCAGGCAATTGGATTGTGACGATAACGTCGCCGCCTGCCGCCGTCGCCAAATCTTTTTGTATGCATTTTCTGGCTTCTTCTGCACTGGCAAAGGTATGTTGATTTAAGGAATTGAAATACAGCTTCATTGATTTGGATTCCACAATATTGGTGGAATCACAGGACACCAGCACATCACCTGTTGCAACTACCGGCATGCCATTCGGCCGCAGCCACGACAGTTCATAGGCGCGCCAATGGTCGAAGCCCCGAAAAGGCAGTGCTGACTCGATTATCCCGAGAGAAGTCCGGTTCATAGACCGGGGGACACTATAGAGAAGCGCGGGGTCGTAGGTCTCCGGATAGGTGGTCGCCTGACCGAGCGGGTTTGTCTTGATCGTCGTCAATGTCGTAATCCTGTGCCGCGACGCAATAATATCAACGCTACAGCATATAAAACCGAGCCAAACAGCAGCAACATAAATACGGCCCAATAGATATTGACATCGCTGCTGCCGAGAATTCCGTACCTGAATGTATTGACCATATACAGTACCGGGTTCAGAGCAGAGATCCACTGACCTGCAGTTGGCAAAAGTTCAATTGAATAAAATACCCCACCCAGGTAAATCAATGGTGTAAGCACGAAGGTGGGGATTATGGATATGTCATCGAATGTATTGGCAAACAGGGCATTGATGAATCCAGCCAGCGAAAACACCATTGCAGTCAGTAACACCACCAGAATGGTGAGCAAGGGATGTTCGATTGAGAGCGAGGTGAAGATAAACGACATCATCGTCACCATAATGCCTACGGCCAGACCTCGAGCCATTCCACCGGCCACGAATCCCAGCAGGATGATGAAATTGGGTACCGGCGAGACCAGAATTTCTTCTACACAGCGCTGGAACTTGTTGCTGAAGAACGACGATGAAACATTGGCGTATGAATTTTGTATAACCGCCATCATGATCAATCCGGGGACAATAAAATCGATATAGTTGTACCCGCCCATTTCGCCTATTCGACGACCGATCAAATTCCCGAAGATAAGATAATACAGACCGATTGTAATAGCTGGCGGAACAAGAGTCTGCATCCAGATTCTCGAAAAGCGCCGGATCTCTTTGATTAAAATGGTTTCGAAAGCAACAAACTTGTGATTAGCAAACATGATCAATATGTCCTGCTTATTGAACCGGTCGCAGGCTGGAGAGGAACAACTCTTCAAGCCTGTTGGTTTTATTGCGCATACTTTTAACCAGTACCTGCTGACCGCTTAAAACGGCGAACACCTCATTAATATCACGACTGGTGCTCATATTTACTTCAAAGCTATGACTGTCCAGTAACTGGACATGAATATCCGGATCATTAAATTGTGGCACCTGATGCAGCTCGCTAAAGGTGTCAAAAACCAGGGTCTGTCGTGCAAGCTTGCCCAGCAGGGCTCGCATACTGGTATTTTCGACGATTTCGCCGTGATTGATGATGGCAATATTGCGGCACAGGTTCTCGGCTTCTTCCAGGTAATGGGTGGTCAGAATAATCGTGGTGCCTCTATTGTTAATCTCTTGCAGAAACTCCCACATGGATCGCCGCAGCTCGATATCCACGCCTGCGGTCGGCTCATCCAGGATTAACAGACGAGGCTCATGAACAAGCGCCCTGGCAATCATCAACCTGCGCTTCATGCCACCCGAGAGCATCCTTGAACGATTATCGCGTTTATCCCACAAGTCCAGCTTCTTGAGATATTTTTCTGTGCGCTCCCGCGCCAGTTTACCTTTCAGACCATAATAGCCAGCCTGGGTAAGAACAATATCACCGACTTTTTCAAACTGACTGAAATTGACTTCCTGTGGCACGATTCCCAGTGACAATTTTGTCTCATAGGTATGAGTCTGCAGGTCTTTGCCAAATATGCTGATGCTGCCTGACGTTGCCCGCACCAGAGTGGAAATTATGCCGATGGTGGTGGACTTGCCCGCCCCATTGGGACCGAGCAGCGCAAAAAAATCATTTTCCCGCACATCCAGGTCAATGCCTTTCAGTGCTACATGACCATTATCATAAGTTTTGTGCAGATCGCGGATGGAGATGGCGTATTGAGCAGAGTCGTTCATATCTGTTCCCGATTAACTGGCAGACAAGACACTATCATATGAATCCGGCCAAAAAAAAAGCCTGGCAAAAGCCAGGCTTGAATATGGCGTCCCCTAGGGGTTTCGAACCCCTGTTGCCGGGATGAAAACCCGGTGTCCTAGGCCTCTAGACGAAGGGGACAGAAAACTTTGTTTCCTGCCTTATTGCAGAAAGCGGCGCGAATTTTAAGAATCTGGCGAGCCGCCGTCAAGTAAAATCTTTTAATCTGAAGAACAATTATTTTCTGGCAAATGTCCTCACTCAGACAGCGCGCGAATAATAGCAAAACAGATGGTGAAGCGATAGGCCTGTCATTAAAAATGAGCAATTATTTTTATTAAATGATAGTTTTTGCCCGTGGTAACTCAAATGTATCGGAGGATGAGACGGAATGTTGGCTTTAATCAGCTTGATACTGGCCCTTCTGCTGACGGCGGCGATAGTCATCGCATTGCATCGCTTCCAGGAAACGTCCCGGGCCAAAGCGGCTGATCGGGAGCAGAGCCTGCCGCCCCTGCACCTGGATCGAGGGGATGAGAATGAGTCAGATCCGGCTCAAACTCTCGACACAGACGAAGAATCTGATGCCTCTGACATGCAAGACTCCGGACCTTCCGTCGACTGGAAGCAGCAAAGTCAACTACTGAAAGATTCCGGGGATTATGAGTCAGCTTTGCAGATAAGCCAGCAGGCCTGGCCTCAGTGGCAAAGTTATCAACAAGCTGCGGTCATCATGCGGGCCGCAATAAGGTCAGCCGATGCAGAGAATTCGGACAAGTGGCTCATCAGGCTGTATCAACTGGCAGCGCAGGCCGGCTTTCTGCACGACAAGATAGACGGTTTGCCGCAACCAGGCTGGCAGACACTGGCCCGACAATTCAGTCTTCAGGACTTGAACGCAATGCATTTCGACTGGCATGTGCTGGGCTACCGACATATGCGGTTGCTGACAAAAACCGATATTCGTCAGATGTCTAAGGCCTGGGGAGAACCGGAAAATCACCAGAGTGCGAAGCAGCATTATCAGAAAGTCTTTATAAGCCAATCGGCTTATTGACCATTTTATCGTAAATATGTCAATCTCATGGCGATTTAAACGGTAATATGGTGTCAGTCACTCATGTCTCCCCGATATCCGCCGATAAAACGGATATCCGACGGACTGACGCCGTTTTGCATACCCGACCTCAGAGAGCCTCAGGCATGAGCTTGAAAGAAAAGCGTAACCGTCCCCGCACACCAGACGTGGAGCCGGATCTGCTTGAGCAGGGCATCAGCCAGCTTGAGCTGGAAATCCGCACCCTGCAGGACTGGATTGGCAGCATAGGCCCAGGGGAAGTCGAACACCGCAGATCCTACGAGGACATGTTGCGAAGCCGGCAGGAAATGCTTGTGTCTCTGAAGCGTCAACAAACCGAATTAGCCCAAAAGTCCAGCAAATGATTCCAGCTATTGCCGCAGCGCCGGCCCGAGTTATGCTGCAGTTACAGGCAGCAATGAACAGTAAAGTCGATCCTGAGTGGATCAGCGCACGCTACCCTTATTTGCGCGCCGTGGTTATCGAGGCGGCAGAAGCCATAGAGCACCATGGCTGGAAATGGTGGAAGAAGCAGTTAATGGATCTTCCGCAGTTACAGATGGAAATAATTGATATATGGCATTTTATTCTTTCCGAAATGCTGCTTGAAAATGACGGCAATGTGGAAAATACTCTGCCACAGCTTACTGATTGGCAGTATGAGAACACGCTTGAATTTGATAGTCAGACATACACCATCAATGAGCGTTCACTGCTCGACAAACTCGAACTGTTGATCGCCCTCTCCGCCTCACGCCGTATAGATTTGAGCGTTTTTGCAGCTATCATGAAGGACTGTGAACTCGACTGGTCATCACTGTTTACACAATATGTCGGAAAAAATGTGCTTAATTTTTTCCGACAGGATAACGGCTACAAGGAAGGCCATTATCAAAAACTGTGGAACGGGCGTGAAGACAACGAAATTCTGGTTGAGGTTATGGGGGGGCTGGATGCCAACGACCCCCTCTACGCGGAACACTTGTACAATGGGCTGCGGGACCGCTACCCTGCCCGGCCCTGATCACTTGAAATAGGCATTTTCGCGATTGCTGTGATCGGTGACATCTCGAACGCCGGTCAAACCCGGAATCTGATCCATCAGTGTCTTCTCAACGCCTTCTTTCAACGTGACATCCACCATGCCACAGCCCTGGCAGCCGCCACCAAACTTCAAGACTGCAATACTGTCATCCACGATATCTTCCAGGCTTACCACGCCACCGTGTGACGCGAGGGACGGGTTGACTTCGTTATAAAGCACATAATTGATGCGGTCTTCCAGCGGCGAATCTTCGCGGATCTTTGGCAGCCTCGAGTTTGGCGCTTTAATCGTTAGCTGCCCGCCCATGCTGTCCTTTGCATAGTCCACAACCGCCTCTTCAAGGAACGGGATGCTGCGCTTTTCTATCCAGGCGTTGAAATCCTCAAACGTCATGAGCTCATCTTCGTCTTTCTGTTCGCCGGGCCGGCAAAAGGAAATGCATGTTTCGGCCTTGGGTGTGCCTGGGTCCAGTATAAACACCCGGATGCCAATGCCGTCAGCATCCTGCTTACTCAGTAACTGGGCCAGGTACTCCTGTGCGGGCTCGGTAATGGTAATCATAAATTGCCTCTTGATTTAATAGCCGAGTATTTTACTCGGTTATTAAGAATTTTCCAGCCCGACAGTATGGCAAGAGACAAAAAATATCGGTTGCCGCCGCGCATCTGTTAGAATTGCGCCCTCTTTTTGCGACACAATTGATGGACCTGATCATGAGCAGACACCGAAACTGGAAAACACTCGAAGACGCACTGAGCAAACGCATTCTGGTTCTGGACGGCGCGATGGGCACCATGATTCAGGCGGCAAAACTCGGCGAGAGTGATTTTCGAGGACAGCGCTTTGCTGACCACGGCTCAGATCTGACAGGCAATAATGACCTGCTGACCCTGACTCGTCCGGATCTGATCCGTGATATCCATATGGCATATCTGCAGGCCGGTGCCGATATTATCGAAACCAATACCTTCAATTCAACGGCGGTGTCGCAATCTGATTATCAACTGCAGGCGCTGGTGTACGAACTTAATGCTGAAGGTGCCAGGATCGCCAGGCAGTGCTGCGATGCGGCAGGCGCCGAAACACCTGAAAAGCCACGTTTTGTGGCAGGTGTGGTCGGACCTACCAGCCGAACGGCATCCCTTTCTCCCGACGTTAACGATCCGGGCTACCGAAATACGGACTTTGATACGCTGGTAAAGGATTACGAAGTTGCCGTCACCGGCCTGATCGACGGCGGCGCTGACTTGCTGCTGATCGAAACGATTTTTGACACCCTGAATGCTAAGGCGGCGCTTTTTGCTGTTCACAATATCTTTGAAAGAAAGGGTGTTGAGCTGCCGGTCATGATTTCCGGCACCATCACCGATGCCAGCGGTCGCACCTTGTCGGGACAGACGGTTGAGGCTTTCTGGAACTCCATCGAGCACGTTAGACCACTTTCTGTTGGTTTTAACTGCGCCCTGGGTGCAGAGCAGCTAAGACCACATATCGAGGAAATATCCGGGCTGGCCAACACCTTCGTGTCTGCCCATCCGAATGCCGGCCTGCCAAATGAGTTCGGAGAGTACGATCAAAGCGCAAAAGAAATGGCTGATATTGTTGAGGAATTTGCTGCCAGCGGTTTCCTGAATATCATAGGTGGTTGCTGCGGCACAACACCTCAGCACATTCGTGCGGTGTCCGAAGCTGTGTCGCGCCACAAGCCTCGTGTCATCCCGAATATACCCGTTAAATGCCGCCTCAGTGGTCTGGAGGCCTTCAATATCGGGCCAGAGTCCCTGTTTGTCAATGTTGGCGAGCGAACCAACATTACCGGCTCCAAGAAATTCGCCCGCCTGATTCGTGAGGAACACTACGCTGAGGCATTGGATGTGGCCTTGCAACAGGTCGAGAATGGCGCACAGATTATCGACATCAACATGGACGAAGGTATGCTTGATTCACGGGCCGCCATGGAGAAGTTCCTGCGCTTGATTGCTGCCGAACCCGATATCTGTCGTGTGCCAATCATGATCGACTCCTCCAAGTGGGAGGTGATAGAAACAGGTCTGAAAAATATTCAGGGCAAGGGCATTGTAAACTCCATCAGCCTTAAAGAAGGCGAACAGGACTTTCTGGAGAAGGCCCGCCTCTGTCGCCGCTATGGCGCAGCGGTTGTGGTTATGGCCTTTGACGAAAGCGGCCAGGCCGATACCCTGGAGAAAAAGCAGGCCATCTGTCAACGCAGTTATGACCTGCTGGTGGAAGAAGCCCGCTTCCCTCCTCAGGACATCATTTTTGATCCCAATATTTTTGCGATCGCTACAGGTATAGAAGAACACAATAACTACGCAGTCGATTTTATTGAAAGCTGTCGTTATATCCGCAAAAACCTGCCACACGCTCTGATATCGGGCGGGGTCAGCAATGTGTCGTTCTCCTTCCGTGGCAACGATCCTGTGCGGGAAGCCATTCACTCTGTGTTCCTGTTTCACGCCATACAGGCGGGCCTGAATATGGGAATCGTGAATGCCGGGCAGTTGGCTGTTTACGACCAGATTCCCGATGAATTGCGAGAACGGGTTGAAGATATCGTGCAGAACCGCAGGCCCGACGGGACAGACCGGCTCATGGAAATCGCTGCCAAATACAGTGGCGGGGCCAGCAATGAATCTCAGGAAGACCTGAGCTGGCGCGAACGTCCGGTTCAGGAGCGCATCACTCACGCACTGGTCAAGGGTATTACACGCTATATTGACGAGGATACTGAACAGGCTCGACAGCTGTTTGACAAGCCGATACAAGTCATCGAAGGCCCGTTGATGGACGGCATGAACGTAGTTGGTGACCTGTTTGGCAGCGGCAAGATGTTTTTACCACAGGTGGTCAAAAGCGCCCGGGTCATGAAGCAGGCAGTGGCCTACCTGCTACCCTATATTGAGGCGGAAAAGCTCAAGTCAGGTGACCAGCAACAGTCCAAGGGCAAGATGTTGCTGGCGACCGTAAAAGGCGATGTTCATGATATCGGTAAAAATATTGTAGGCGTGGTACTGGCTTGCAATAACTACGACATCATCGATCTGGGCGTCATGGTGCCTTGCGAAAAAATTCTGCAGCAGGCTCGTGAGCATAATGTTGATGTCATTGGACTTAGCGGATTGATCACGCCTTCATTGGACGAAATGGTGCATGTTGCGAAAGAAATGCAGCGGCAGAATTTTGATATCCCGCTCTTGATTGGTGGCGCAACAACCTCCAAAGCACACACAGCGGTCAAGATCGAGCAGCACTATAAGAACAATGCAACCATTTATGTTCCGGATGCATCACGCAGCGTTACAGTAGTCAGCAATCTGTTAAACAAGGAAAGTTACGGTCCTTTTGTTGACAATGTCAGAGCCGAGTATGACAAGATTCGGGCGCGTACGGCCGGGCGGGATCAACGCAGTTCCCTGCTGCCATTCAGCGAGGCGGTGGATAATGCCGGACGATTCAACTGGCATAACGATACCATAACCCGCCCGACCCTGATCGGCAGCCAGGTATTGGATGATTACCCTCTGGAGGCACTGGTCCCGTATATAGACTGGACCCCCTTCTTTATCACCTGGAGCCTTGCTGGCAAGTATCCAGCCATCCTGCAGGATGATGTTGTCGGGCAGGCAGCGCGCGACCTCTTTGACGACGCCCAAGGCCTGCTGTCTGATATCATCAAACACAAAAAACTCAAGGCCCAGGCCGTTTTTGGATTCTGGCCAGCCGCCCGAACGGCGCCCAATGATGTGACATTGTATGCTGACGAAGGCCATAGACAGGCGCTGCACACCTTTAACTTCCTCAGACAACAAAGTGTAAAGGGACAAGATATACCGAACCTGTGCCTGGCTGATTTTGTTGCCTCAGAAGAGCAGGCCGAAACTGACTATCTGGGTGCCTTTGCAGTGACTGCCGGAATTGGCGCACAGGAGTTGGCTGAGCAGTACCAACAGGAGAACAACGACTACAACGCCTTGATGGTGAAGGCATTGGCAGATCGATTAGCGGAGGCATTTGCAGAGCATCTGCACGAAAGGGTTCGCAAAGAGTTCTGGCCTTACGCCGTCAATGAGACTCTGGATAATGAGTCACTGATAAAGGAAAAATATCGCGGAATTCGCCCGGCCCCAGGTTATCCCGCCTGCCCTGAACATTCGGATAAAGTCGCAATATTTGAATTATTGGGTGTCAAAGACAAGATCAATATGTCTTTAACAGAGAGTTATGCCATGTTGCCGGCAGCGGCTGTGAGCGGTTTCTATTTTGCACACCCAGAGTCCCGCTATTTTTCAGTAGGCAAAATTAACGATGATCAGCTCGAAGATTTCGCTTCCCGGCGCGGTGTAGACATTGCCACAGCGAAGCAGCTACTGCAGCCAAATCTTCTTGATTGAATTTAAAATGAACAGGACATCTAATGACTGAGCATCAAAATCAGCCTGACCAGAAGCAGTCTCAAGAACCGCAGAAAGAAAATAGAAAGTTGTCATTCTGGCAAACCATGGGCAGTGTCATTGCCGCCAGCTTTGGTGTACAGAGTCAGAAAAACAAAGAGCGCGACTTCGAAAAAGGCTCCATTTCGGGCTTTATCGCTGCCGCGCTCATTTTTACGGTTGTGTTCGTGGTAACTTTGGTCGTGATAGTCAGGCTGGTCTTGCCTTGAGTTAACCGGCGACGTAAAAAATCACTAACCCCACAAGCACAACCACTATTGCAAAAATCGCCAGCGCATCAACGCTGCTGTTAGCCTGCAATTCTTCTTCGGTATAGCCGTTGTCAGTGTGATCGCTCATAAAGTCCGCCTGTGCGTAAGGTTTTTGGATGCGAAGGCATTTTAATGGATTCCACCCTAATATCAAGAGTCCCGCAGAAATCACTTCTGGTCATACTGATATGAAAAAGCACCATATTCCATTACGTAGTAATCAGTATATGTTTTTATTACAATAAGAACCTAAATTAAATGAGCAGTACTGATCTATGTACCGATATGACAACTACGATCACCAGATGCTGGCTGATCGGGTCGCTCAATTCCGTGACCAGACCAATCGTTATCTTGCAGGCAAACTGTCAGACGCCGAGTTCCTGCCCCTGCGACTGCAGAACGGATTATACGTCCAGCGCCTCGCCCCTATGCTGCGCGTTGCCATCCCGTACGGCATGCTGTCCAGTCACCAAATGCGCAAGCTGGCGTTTATTGCCGATCATTACGATAAGGGTTACGGCCACCTGACGACACGTCAGAACATACAGTTCAACTGGCCCAGGATGGCGGATGTGCCTGATATCCTTGCACACCTGGCCGAGGTTGAAATGCACGCCATTCAGACCAGCGGCAATTGCATCCGCAATACAACAACCGATCAGTTTGCTGGTGTGGCGGCCGAAGAGACCGAAGATGCGCGCCACTATTGCGAAATCATCAGGCAGTGGTCCACCTTCCACCCAGAGTTCGCTTACCTGCCGCGTAAATTCAAGATCGCCGTTTGTGGCACAAAGCAGGACCAGGCAGCCACCCAGGTGCACGACATTGGTCTGTACATCATAAAAAACGCCGAGAATGAAACCGGCTTCAGGGTCCTGGTGGGCGGCGGCCTTGGCCGCACCCCGGTTATTGGCAGTGAAATCTGCGACTTTCTGCCCAAACGGCATCTGCTGAGCTATCTGGATGCGATACTGCGCGTTTACAACAGCGAGGGGCGAAGAGACAACAAATACAAGGCTCGCATCAAGATACTGGTTAAAGAAACGGGTGTAGAGGCATTCCGGGATAAAGTAAACCAGGAGTGGCAGGCCGTAAAAGACGGACCCTTGACGCTTACTGATGAAGAAATAGCTCGTTGCGCCGCCTTTTTCCACGACCCGGCCTATAAAGTGCTGCCCGATAGCAGCGACACCCTCTCCGCCTCCGTGCATTCAGATTTGCTGTTCGCCTCCTGGTTTGAGCAAAATGTCAGTCAGCACAAACGTCTGGGCTACAGCATTGTGACCCTTTGCCTTAAGCAGACCGGCTTCGCGCCCGGGGATATCACTTCCGATCAGATGCGGTTTATCGCCAACCTGGCGGACGAGTTCAGTTTTGGTGAAATGCGCATCACACACACTCAGAACCTCGTGCTGGCTGATGTGGAATCAGACCGCCTTTACGAACTTTGGCAGGCACTCAAGGCGTTTGACCTGCAGGCCGATAATCTCGGTTTACTCAGCGATATCATCTGCTGTCCGGGAGGTGACTTTTGCGCCCTGGCTAATGCCAAGTCCATCCCGATTGCTGAGTCCATCCAGCGTTCATTCAGTCGTCAAGAGCTGCAAGACCTGGGGCAGGTATCATTAAATATCTCCGGCTGTATGAATGCCTGTGGACATCACCATGTTGGCAACATTGGCATTCTGGGTGTTGATAAAAAAGGCGAAGAGTTCTATCAAGTATCGCTTGGTGGTTCTGCCAGTAACACCACGGCACTTGGCAAAATTGTAGGTCCGGCATTCTCGGCTGAGGAAATCCCCGGCGTTATTCGCTGTATCATGAATGTGTATCAGCAGCACCGGACTGGCAAAGAGAGCTTCCTGGACACCTACGACAGGATTGGAATGGAACCTTTCAAATCGGCGCTTTACAGCAAGCCGACAACCGATACAGCTGCTCTGTCACACATGGCCTGACAATGAGCAGAGCGACAGGACATCAACTATGACAGTTGCAGCAGACTGGATTATCAAAGACGCACAACAATTACCACAGCCATGGCGCATTCTGGACGAGTCACTGGGCGTTGATGCGCTGGCGGAGCTGGAGGGTGTGGATATTATCGTGCCTCTATGCTGCTGGCTTGCAGAACAGGGATTCATCAGCAGCCGTCCAGGTCGGACCGGAGTGTGGCTGGACAGTCATGAAAAAACTGACACACTGCTGAGCGCCCCCGAGGTCGATATTAACGGGATTGACATTATTGCCGTGCATTTTCCGGTGTTCAGTGACGGGCGTGGATACAGCCTTGCCCGATCGCTGCGGCAAAATCTTCGCTACCAGGGTGACGTGATGGCATTCGGCGACATTCTTCGCGATCAGGCTTTTTACTTGACGCGATGCGGCTTTAATGTGCTGGCACCAAGGCCAGATCAGAACCCTGAAGATATGATAAGAGCCCTGTATGATTTCAAGGACGCTTATCAGAGCAGCTCCGTGCAGGAGCTGCCCCTGTTCAGACGTCGCGCCTGATAGCTGTATCCGACATCAGGCGTCTGATCAGTCGTGCAGGCTCAATACCAACCGGCCTGTTGAGCGTCCCTGAAACACCTGATCAAGAGCATCAGAAAGATCTTCCAGCTTCACACTCGAGTGGAGCCTTCGTAATTGCGCCGGTTTCCAGTTGCCTGCCAGTTTATTCCACATCTGGCGCTTGTGCTCAATCGGCAGATTGACAGAATCGACACCCAACAGATTCACACCACGCAAGATAAAAGGGAAAACCGACGCCTCAAAATTCGGCGATGCAACCAGGCCACAACAGGCCACGCTGCCACCGTAGCGTAATGACTTGACGACGTTGAACAGAATATCTCCGCCGACGGCATCGACCGCCCCTGCCCACTGTTCTTTCAGCAAGGGTCTCGGATTGACCGATTGAAAGTTTTCGCGACCAATAAGCTCAGTTGCACCCAGCTCTCTCAGAAACTGCTGCGCAGACTCTGAGCCAGTCATTGCTGTCACCTGAAACCCAAGCTGAGACAACAAGGCGACCGCAAAGCTTCCAACTCCACCGCTGGCGCCGGTCACCAGGACCGGGCCCTGATCTTGGTGCAGACCGTTTAACAGCAATTTTTCAACGCATAGCGCAGCAGTAAAGCCCGCCGTGCCAATGATCATGCTTTCTTCAAGGCTCAATCCAGCCGGTTTTTTGACGATCCAGCTTGCCGGCACACGAATGAACTGGCCAAATCCTCCATCGGTATTCATACCAAGGTCATAACCGATGACAATTACCTGATCACCGGCCTGGAAGGCCGGATCCAGAGATTCTGCGACGATGCCGGCTGCGTCAATACCTGGCGTATGCGGATACTGTCGAGTCACCCCCTTGTTGCCCCGGGCAGACAAAGCATCTTTGTAATTCAATGAAGAATAAGCCACTCTGATGAGCACTTCTCCCTCGGGCAACTCGGCCACCTTGCGAGTGACCAGCTGCGAACTGTAAGTAGCTTTGCCTTGATCCGACGTCTGTTCACTAACTCTCAATGCCCGAAAGTCCTGTTGATCCAGTTCCATGTTAAATCCTTACTTGATAGGTGCCTAGAATTGTTCAGGTGTGCGCGCTCTTTGCCACCAGCGCAGTAATGTTTTATCCATCGCATGATGCAGGCTGGCACCGATTTTCTCGCCCAGAGGAATGCGTATTTCATAGGTGACTTCATAGACATCAGCCTGGTCACAGGCCTGGACAATGTAGTCATCACTGGTGCCGATCATATCCACCATATTCCGGTCCTGAGCTTGCAGTCCAACCCAGGTTTCTCCGGTTGCTATTTCATCAATATCAACAACCGGGCGGTACTTTTTAACCCAGTCTTTGAATAGTCCATGCATGTCCTCAACATCCTGCCGGACCTTATCACGCCCCTTTTCAGTGACTTCTGTAAAGGGTGTCAGCGTGCGCTTGTATTCTCCGGCGGTGATCATTTCGAAGTCCACATCGTTCTTTTTCAGCAAGCGATGCACATTAGGCATCTGCACCAGCACCCCGATGGAACCGAGAATCGCAAAAGGTGCCGCCATCACCCGGTCTGCAACACAGGCCATCATGTAACCACCACTGGCCGCCACCTTATCGACACAGACAGACAGCGGAATATCCTTCTGTTTAATCCTTAGTAACTGAGAGGCCGCAAGTCCATAGGCATGCACCATCCCGCCCGGACTTTCCAGTCGCAACATGACCTCATCCTGTGGCTCTGCCATGGTCAGCACAGCCGTAATCTCCTCTCGTAGCGAATCCAGTCCACTGGCTTCCATGTCACCATCAAAACTCAGCACATAAACCCGGCGGCGGCGCGATTCTTCAGCGCTGCTGTTCTGTTTATGTTGTCTGGCTTCTGCTTTTTCCTGTTTTTTATGTTGTTTGAGTAACTTTTTAAAGGCAGTTTTGTCGAGCACAGTTCGTTGCAAAGACTCCTTGAGGGACTCAATTTCTTTATTAAGGTGCACAACACTGAGAGTGCCGCGCTGCATGCTGCGCTTGCTTCGCTGACCTGCCGCAACGATAAGCGTGACTACTGCAAAGACCGCAACAACTATAGTCACTGCCCGTGCCAGAAACATCAAATAGTCAATCAAATATTCCAATGCCTAATCTCCTTTAATCGCATTTATTCGCTGTACAAATTGCTCGATTAGCTGCCCCGCCACGCTGATGGCTGCCGAGGGAATCCGGGGCAGATGATCGACTGAAAACCAAGCCGCATCGGATAATTCTTCCGGACAAGGTGTGATCTCTCCGTCCAGGTAGTCTGCATAATAAGCCAGCATCAGCTGAGAGGGAAATGGCCAGGGCTGGCTGCGCACGTAGCGGATATTATGTATCCGGATACCCACCTCTTCATAAACTTCGCGGGCCACCGCTTCCTCGGCACTTTCGCCCGGCTCAATGAAACCCGCCAGACAACTGTAAAAATCCGCACCCGGGCGACTGCTTCGGGCCAACAGAACCTGCTCTCCCCTGGTTACCAGAACAATAATGCAGGGATTTATACGCGGATAATACTCACGGCCACAGTCTGCACAGCTCAGAAACCGTCCGGACTCCGCAATGGTGGTGGCGGCGCCACAGGCCCCACAATACCGATGTGTCATATACCAATGACTAAGCTGGCTGGCTCTGCCCAGCAGGGAGAATGCTTCGAAGCCATTATCCAACAGGAAGTTCCGGACTGAAATTGGCTCTGCACCATCAAGGTTGCAAAGTGATTCAAGCTGAACCAACTGGCATGCGTCGTCGTGTCCGAATACACCATCCACAGGCAGAACAGACTCCACGTCCAGTTGCCTGGTTTGGCAGATATCAGCGGGCCATAAAAACTGCTGCCCGTTAAGTATCACTTTGCCTTGATATAGAAGGATAACAGCAGCTGGCATCAAGCGGTGGGCTCTTGCAACCAGAGACAGCCTCCGCCGCTGCTCTTGTTAATCCGCTCGAGTAATTTTTTGTGAGCCAGTTCCTCTTCAGCGCTGACCCGGGAGATAAACAACTGCACCCCGTCACGATTTACCCGTTGCGTCGTCAACCTCTCTCCATGTGCAGAACTCTCATCGGCGCCGAGACCCAGGTCGGTTTGACCACCAGTTAACAGCAGATAAACATCGGCCAGAATTTCAGAGTCCAGCAGTGCCCCGTGCAGTTCGCGGTGCGAGTTATCAACCTCGTAGCGCTTGCAGAGTGCGTCAAGACTGTTTCGTTGACCAGGATGTTTGCGTCGAGCCAGTGCCAGGGTGTCAGTAACCTGGCAATAGTCTGACATGCTCCCGTATGTACTGCCCAAACGCTCCAGCTCTGCATCCAGAAAACCGATATCAAACGCCGCGTTGTGAATCAGCAATTCGGCACCGGACACAAAAGCCAGAAATTCGTCAGCAATACCGGCAAAGTCTGGTTTATCAGCCAGAAACTCATTGCTGATACCATGCACCTGCTGCGCCCCTTCGTCGATCTCCCGATCCGGCCTGATATACTGATGATAGTGCCTGCCAGTCAAACGACGATTTTCCAGCTCAACACAACCGATTTCGATAATACGATGTCCCTGGGAGGCTTCCAGGCCTGTCGTTTCAGTATCCAATACAATCTGACGCATTAGTTCATCGCTCCGCTTGATTCATCAATACCCTGATTCGCCAGTTGATCAGCCAGCTCATTCAAAGGATGTCCGCTGTGTCCTTTGACCCAGTGCCAGCTAATCCTGTGCTGCTGACTCAACTCATCAAGCACCTGCCATAGATCCTGATTAAGTACCGGCTTTTTTGCTGCCGTCTTCCAGCCACGCCGCTTCCAGTCGCTCATCCACTCACTGATGCCGTTCAGCACGTAGCGCGAATCGCTGTAAAGTTGAACCTCACAATCATCACGTTTAAGTGCCTGCAGCGCCTTAATTACCGCAGTAAGTTCCATACGGTTATTCGTTGTTGCCAGCTCACCACCATAAAGTCGCTTTTCAGAGCCTTTGTAACGAAGCACAGCACCCCATCCACCGGGTCCAGGATTACCCCTGCAGGCTCCATCTGTATATATTTCAATTACATCCTGCAAAATACTAACCTTGATTATTTATTTGGAATTGTTCTCGCCAGGCTCTGTTCTGGGCCGAAACGGCAACACACGGCTTTCCCTGACTGGCTGAACGCGCGCTGTATCTACCAATGACACACCCAGTGTCGGGCGCCGCAATTTGCGCCAGCGCGGCGTAACCGGGATAAGAGGCGTACGCTGCTTGCTGGCAACTACCAGGTAAAACGCGCCTGTGGGATTACCCAGGCGATCAAGCCAACGTTCAATATCATGCGCCCGGGCCAGTAACCGTGGGTGTTTAAGCGGGGGCAGAAATCCACCATAACTCACGGAGTCAATGTGGAAGTCCAGCAGGCTCAGCCAATCGGCCAGACGCCTGCGTGACAGAAACCTGGCATTCCAGGGGGTTGTTGGACGCCAACGTATCAAACGGGCCAGGCCCCATAAACTCAGTGGATTAAACCCCACTATCAACAGTCGACCGCCCGGTCTCAGTACGCGCGTCGCTTCGCGCAACAAGCGGTGACTGTCCTGGGTATAGTCCAGCGCATGATGCACAAGTACTGCGTCAATACTGTCTGTCTCCAGGGGCAAGGCTTCGATGCTGGCAACAGCATGACGACGCTCGGGGCGCCAAACGGGGGCAAATTTGATTTTATGAGCGACCAGACAGTCGCCCAGCATGTCGACGTCCGGGGCACAGCTCAATTGCAGAACGTGATAGCCAAATACTCTGCTGAGCACGGGCGACAATGAGCGCCGCTCGGCCTCAAGCAGGGCGCTGCCCAGCGGCGAACTCAGCCACTCGGTGAGAGCTGGTTCCAACGCTGCCGCATCTGGCAGCGCGGCACGGCGATCAGATCTATTCGTCATTTGAGATTCCTTGATCCAGGGATTCTAGCACCCACCCGGCTCGGGACCAAAGCGGATCTGTTATCATTCAGGTTAATTGTATCGGAGGCAGACTATGACTTTAAGCGTTTATCCCATACCGGCATTTAACGACAATTATATATGGGCCATCCATGATGGCACTCAGTGTGTAGTTGTTGATCCAGGTGATGCAGCACCGGTTCGCGATTTTCTGCAACAGCACTCACTTGGGCTGAGCACGATTCTGATCACCCATCATCACCCTGATCACACCGGCGGTTTGAAGGCACTGCTTACGGATTATGACGCTGAAGCGTTTGGCCCACAGGGTGATCACATTGCCGGAATTCAGCATCCGCTGGGAGAGAATGACGAAATAGTAGTTCTTGGTTCCTTGCGTATGCGAGTGTTGGAGGTTCCTGGTCATACGCTGGACCACATTGCATTTTACGCCGCACCAACTCCTACAACCCCCGATGCAGCCACCGCACAGCCCATGCTGTTTTGTGGGGACACTCTGTTCGCTGCTGGTTGCGGTCGGATATTCGAGGGTAACGCAGAGATGATGTATCAATCACTGCAAAAACTCGCCAGACTACCCAAAGATACCTTAATATATTGCGCTCACGAATATACATTGAACAACTTGCGCTTTGCAGCGATGGCGGAGCCCGGCAACAATGCCATTACTGAGCGCGTTAAAAATGAATCGGCCAAACGGCAACGAGATGAGCCAACCCTGCCATCAAACATTGACCTTGAGCTGCGAACCAATCCGTTTTTACGTTGTCACATTGAAAGTTTGGGCAATCACCTGGCCGCCAATAACAAACTTTCCGTAAGTCACAGCGACCAGCAGGTTTTTGCTGCGCTACGGAACTGGAAAGACAGCGTTTGAGTCGCCGTTATAAAACAGGAACAAGCCGTTAAATGATATCAGTTTTACATAAACCCCGTTTCCGTCGCCGGCGATTGGCCGCTCTGATCAGTTTTACACTTCTGATTAATGCCTGCTCCACCCTTCAGGATGAAATTCCGGAAGAGCCAGGCTCCCTCAGCGAAGCCCGCAATCAGACAAGCACTGCAAACCAGACCAGACGCCGGGACATCAACCGGCCACTACCAACAGCTGAACAGGCAACCCCCTTGTCAGAGGCTGAAATTGCCTTCCGTGACAGCATCTGGTCCAGAATCAGCGAGGGTATGCAGTTTTACCACCGTCACTACAACGATGATATTCAGGAAGCAATCGACTGGTTTGTCGAAAACCCGGACTATTTAACAGAGGTCAGCGAACGAGCTACCCCGTTTATATTTGAAATTACAGACGAGATTGAGCGTCGCGGTTTGCCAATGGAACTGGCGCTGCTGCCTGTCGTGGAAAGCGCTTTCCGGCCGGAAGCAAGATCCAGGGCTAACGCGGCTGGACTCTGGCAATTTATGGCCCCTACCGCCCGCAGCATGGGCTTAAAACGAGACTGGTGGTATGACGGCCGTCATGACCCGATTGCATCAACCTCTGCAGCACTTGATTACCTTGAACGACTGTATCAACAGTTTGATCAGGATTGGCTGTTGGCCCTGGCGGCCTATAACGCCGGTCAGGGCAACGTATCCAGAGCGCTCAGCCGTAATCAGCAACGTGGTCAGAACAGTGACTTCTGGTCATTGGCATTGCCCCGGGAGACTCGGCGACATGTACCCAGGTTACTGGGTTTATCGTATGTGATGGCTGACCCGCTCAAGTATGGTCTGACTCTCAGCCCGGTGCCGGATGAACCCTGGCTGGCGCGGGTAGATGTAGGAAATCAGATTGATCTGACACTGGCAGCACAATTGGCTGACCTGGAGCCGGAGGTCTTCTATCAGTTAAATCCAGGCTATCTCCAATGGGCAACACATCCTGACGGGCCTCACATCGTGAACCTGCCAATCGACAGACAGGAACTCTTTGAAAGCCGGCTAGAGGATCTTGGAGACCAGCAGATTACCTGGGATCGCTATCAAATCAAGCCGGGTGACACCTTGATAGCCATCGCCCGCAACTATCGCACGACGGTCGGTGCCCTGCAGCAGGTCAATAATATTTCCGGCAGCCGGATTCGTGCAGGCGACTCACTGCTCATTCCTCGCGCCTATCGTGAGGGCGACCTGCTGCCGTCGATACAGCTGGCAGCCGATAATCAAAGCCCCATCCCGGCCGGTATTTACACAGTAAGAAGCGGCGATAGTCTCTGGGGAATTGCTAATCGCTATCGGCTGACGGTAGCGGAACTGATCAATTGGAATCAACTGAGCTCTGAAGCCATCCTGCAGCCGGGTCAGCGTTTGATGTTGCAGGACCCTGCGCTGACTGCATCCACCAATATACGCAGCAGCCAGAATCCTGACATGCAGGTCACCCGCTACGAAGTGAGATCCGGTGATACCCTGGTCAGAATTGCCCGCAGCCACGGCATCAGCGTCGATCAGATCCTTCAGTGGAATAACATACGCCGCAATGCGCTCATCCATCCTGGCCAGGAACTGCGGCTGTATCTTAATCAATAATCAGCTAATCCCGCGCTTACGGCATATCGGGCGCCTTCCTGTTACAGGAAGCGCGCCCCGAGCAATATCACCACCAGCATGGCAGTTACCCACAGCAACATGCTGCCGGTAGGCCAGCTTCTGGCCAATGGACCATCAGGTCCATGATAGCGCATCAAAAACGCCGGAATACCGCGAGCAGGTGCTGACAGCAGATTAGTCAGCAGTGTCGAGCCTGCTTTTAAAGCGGACTCGAATGACCGCCATATCACTGGCCCAAGTCGACGGTAAAAGAAGTCAATATCCAGGCTGATCGTCAGCGTGCGTTTCATCAATGGCAAGGTGACAAAGAACGCCAGCCCCGCAAACAACAACAACTGCAGTTGAGTGACCAGATGATCCGCTGTATAGGGCTCATAAGTCGCTTCAAACGGCAGGAAGGTGTACAGCAACTGCGGGAATACACCGATCAGCACACAAGCTGCCGCAAAGAAAATCATGGCTGCCTGCATATTCCAGGACGGATCTTTAGGCCGCAGACCAGAGTCTTTCTGGAAAAATACAAACCACGGGAACTTGATACCGGCGTGCAGAAATACACCCGCAGATGCTGCCACCAGACAGTACCAGACAAAGGCATACTGCTCGTAGGCTGCGCCGGAGCTGATCATGGACTTGGAAATGAAACCGGAAGTGTAAGGAAAGGCGGAGATTGCCAGAGCTCCGATTATGCCACAAACCGCCGTTACCGGCATGGTCCGGTAAAGGCCGCCCAGGTCAGTACATTTGCGTTTACCGGTCTGCACCATAACTGCACCGGCGCTCATCAGCAGCAGGGCTTTGTAGATGATATGCGAAAAGGCATGTGCCGCCACGCCATTCAACGCCATCTCTGTCCCTATACCCACACCAACTACCATGAACCCGACCTGGTTAACAATCGAGTAGGCCAGAATTCGACGCATATCATTTTCCATGAGCGCATAGATGATGCCATAGAAAATCATATACAGGCCTACCCAGATCAGCACCTGCTGGCCCGGGAATAACAGCCATAATGCCAGAACAGCCGTCTTGGTGGTGAACGCTGATAAAAACACCGAGCCCGTCGGACTGGCTTCAGGATAGGCATCTGACAGCCATGCGGATACGGGTGGCGCGGCCGCATTGATAAGCACACCGATCAGCATCATCCACGTGGCAAAGCTGTCCAGTTGCAGCGGCTGAATCGCGATCGACCCCGTCTGAACGGCAACCCCTTCAATACCAATCTTGAGAATAATACCGCCTATCAGGTGCATGATACCGTAGCGTATACCGGCCCGCCTCGCCTCTTCGGTGCCGCCACACCATACAACAACAGTCGAGAACAGAGCCATGAATTCCCAAAAAAGGAACAAAGTGATCAGATCACCTGCAAATGAGACACCCACAGCACCTGCGGCGTAGGCCATGGCAGCAGACAATTCAGCAACTTTGGCATGACGGAACGCAAAAAAGCCGCCAACCATTGCCATCAGTGCAAAAATTGTAGCGAACAGCCTCCTGACGTTGCTGGCTTCGACCAGTTCTACTTCATAACCCAGAAAGCGAGCTGTCAATAACACGCCATCATCCAGATTCCAGATCATCAGCAGAGTCAGAAGCGGAACCAGGATCATCAGTACAGGTCTGAAACTCTCGCGCACGACCGGCATCAGCATCGCGCCGAATATCATGATGAACGCGGGTGGGAACATTAATTCAGAGATCGTCATAATACGTATCCGGACGCTTTAACAATACACCCAGCAGTTTGGCGAATACCACCATGCCCAGGCAGCTGACAAAACCGTAGATGGCATAAAAACCAAACCAGCCATCTATAGAGAAATACTCATGTACATGCACAAAAAATTGCGCAATCACAGTCAGGGCCAGAATGCCCGAGAATACCCACCACAGAATTTTTATAGTGCCCTGGCGCACCAGCCAGTGCGGCTTGCCATCATGCAGCTCCGGCACCTCTATCCGAGGACAATCCGCACCATATTCATTGGCGACCAGGCCGCGACCGGCCTTCGGCGAAATATGCTTTATCTCGTCAGTGTTCTCAGCCATCACGGCATCCCTCCGACAATCTGAGTTTCGAGATCCAGAACCGGACCGTTAAAGAAGAAGAACAACAAAGTCAGAGATGCAGTTACACACAGCGCGATAACCATATTAGCAGGCGCCTCGCTATGGTCTTTAGCCGGAGTCACGTCCTCTGCCTTGAAGAAAGCATTAAATATGATTGGCAGGAAATAGGCCGCGTTCAGTGCTGTTGACAGGATAAGTACCAGCAAAACGAAGTAGTTATCAGTCTGGAACGCGCCGGCAATAATAAACCACTTTGATACAAAACCGGCAGTTGGCGGCACCCCTATCATGGACAAAGCACCCACTGCAAACGCTGTCATGGTGTATGGCATTCGCCATCCGATCCCGTTGAGCTGGGTCACTTCGGTCTTTTTGGAAGCGACATATATAGCACCTGCCGTAAAGAACAGTGTGATCTTTCCGAAAGCGTGCGCGGCAATGTGAATGGCCGCGCCAACTTCAGAGAATGGCGCCAGCGCCATGGCAGCCATTACGATGTAGCCTAACTGCCCGACAGTCGAATAAGCCAGCAGACGTTTGATGTTTGTTTGCCGAAGCGCGATACAGGATGCCGCAACCACGGTAAAGCCTGCCAGGTAAACCGCGATCTGTTCGTAGGGCACCTGGGCAAGGTAGTCGGTACCAAAAATGTAAATCACGACTTTGATCAGCGTGAAAACACCCGCTTTTACAACTGCTACCGCATGCAACAGCGCCGACACCGGGGTGGGAGCCACCATGGCTGCCGGCAACCATCGATGTACCGGCATTACGGCTGCCTTGGCGACACCAAACAGGAACAACAGCAACAGAAGCGTTGCAGAGGTTGCTTCCAGCTTGCCATCCAGAATCCCGCCAGGAACAAAGTCCAGCGTCCCGGCCGCCGCATATGTCCAGATGACGGCAGGCAGCAAAAACACAATAGACGTAGTCATCAGAATCCCAAGATAGGTCCGACCACCAGCCTTGGCTTTGGCATCACCTTTGTGTGTCACCAGTGGATATGTAGACAGCGTCAAAACTTCGTAAAAGATGAACAGCGTCAGTAGATTTGCAGAAAATGCCACACCCATGGCGCCAAACAGTGCTAACGCAAAACAGACATAGAAGCGCGTCTGTTTGGTTTCGTGTGTGCCACGCATATATCCAATTGCGTAAACAGAAGTAACAACCCATAGTCCACTGGCAATCATGGCGAACAGAATGGAAAGCGGCTCTGTATTGAAAGCAATTGGAACGCCAGAGAATACAGTGACAACTTCAACGCTAATATCGTCTCCGGCATTCAGCCCGAGTAAAACCCGAATGACCAGGCCGAACAGACTCAGCGCCGTGACAATAGTGACTGTTTCTCTCAGATTAGGCCATCGTCCGGCAAGACCAATCAGAATTGCGCCCAACAAAGGCACAATCAGGGTCAAAATCAATGCGGTGTTAGCACTCATCGGATTACACCTCCGGACATCAGCTGCGCAGCCGCCGCTTCGGCTATATCCACGGTCAGACGAGTATCAATACCGAACCAGATATTCGCGATAATCAGCACCCAAAGCGGTATCAGCAACCCCAGCGGTGCTTCGCGTCGCGTCGTATCTTCAGGCTCACCGAAAAAGCCAACCTCTACGACTCGGCCTACATACAAGACGGCCAGCATGGAGCCAACAAGAATCACCACAACTACCGGCCACCATCCCAGCTCCATTGCAGCCAGAATCAAATGCCATTTACTCACAAATCCGACAGTCAAAGGGACACCGATCAAACTGAGCCCGCCGATAACAAAAGCCCAGAACGTCAGTGGCATGGTTTTGGACAGGCCGTTCATATTACTGATGTCTGTACCCCCCATGCGATAGGCTACCGCACCCATAACCATAAACAGCGCACCTTTCATCAAGCCGTGATTGAACATATGCAGCAAAGAAGCGGTAAGCCCCATGGCGGTCCCCATGGCCAGGCCTAGAACAATGTAGCCAATCTGCGCAACACTGGAATATGCCAGCATTCGCTTGATGTTGGGCTGCGTGATGCTGACAGTTGAAGCACTCAACAATCCAATAATTGACAGCGGGATCAATACTTCTGCCAGAGGTTCCATGCCAAAGCTGAAATCGACGCCGAAAATCGTGAATACGAATCGGATCAGGACGTAGACGGCTACTTTAGTCGCTGTTGCGCCGAGAAAAGCGGTTACAGCGGAGGGGGAATAGGTATAGGCATTGGGAAGCCAAAGATGCAAGGGAAATAACGCCAGCTTCAGGCAGATGCCTGTGACTATAAACGCGAAAGCCGTTCTGACTGTGCTGCTGTCACTCATGGCAGGCAGGCGTTCAGCCAGGTCAGCCATATTAAGCGTGCCAGTCATCACATATAAAAAGCCAATGCCAATCAAATAGAATGTCGCGCCGATGGTGCCCATGATCAGATACGAGAATGAGGCAGTCAGAGCCCTTCGATCACGTCCCATGGCAATCAATGTGTAAGTTGCCAGTGAAGATATTTCAAGGAATACAAATACGTTAAAAGCGTCTCCGGTGGCACTGATACCACACAAACCCAGAATCAGCAGCAACAGGGCCGCGTAAAACAGCGGGCTTTTCTCAGCGCCAATCTCCTGCTCAACACTAAGACGTGCATAAGGCAGTACAACGCTGGCTAAACCGGTTATGAGTACCAGTAACAGCGAGTTGGCAAAATCCAGACGATACTCAATACCCCAGGGAGCTTCCCAGCCGCCCATTGTATAGATAATGGTACCTTCATTATTGACCTGCATAAGTAACAGTACACTGCAGATCAATGAAAACCATGATATCAGGGTGGCAAGAAGCCACGGCCAATTAGAACCACGCAGCAGCGCAGCAACCGGAGCACCCAGCAAGGGCGCCAGAACTATCAATACAGGCAGGTGCGTTAACATTAGATAGAGGAGTCCATATTGTGCAAATCGTCTTCTTCAATAGTTCCGAACGATTCTTTGATTCTTATAGACAGCGCCAGACCAACAGCCGTCGTTGCAACACCCACAACAATCGCTGTCAAAATGAGCACATGAGTCAGCGGGTTCGAGTAAAGAGTAACGCCTTCAGCCAGAACCGGACCGGCACCGCCGTCGATGTAACCGAAACTGATGTAAAGAAAAAACACAGAGGTCTGAAACACATTCAACCCAATCAGCTTCTTCACCAGGTTGCTGCTCGACATGACCATGTAAAGACCTATCATCATAAGCGCGACGATAATGACGTAATTCCAGATTCCCAATCCACTCACGCCTGTTCTCCCCTGTCGGCGAATGTAAAGAACAACAGCATCATCACTGATGCCACTGTCAAACCGACACCGAATTCAACAAGAATAATTCCGATATGCTGACCGGCAATCGGGTCTGCAGCCAGCACATCGTAATCAAGATAAAGTCCACCCATAAGGAGAGTAGCAACACCCACGCCGGCGTACAGCAATACACCAGAGGAAGAGATAATTTTAAGCACCCATGGCGGGGCAATTTTCTGGGTGCTTTGCACCCCAAACAGCAAGGTGTGAATCACGAATGCCGAGGCGAATATAACCCCGGCCTGGAACCCACCGCCCGGCCCGAAATCACCATGAAACTGCACATACAGAGCAAACAACATTATGTACGGTATCAGGAACTTACCGACAATCCTCAGAATCAGGTGATCGCTCACGATGCACGCTCCTTTTTCTCATCTCTGCGACGGCGCCCGATCAGCAATAGAACCCCCACACCAGCCGTAAAGATCACCACAACTTCACCCAACGTATCAAAGCCTCTGTAACTGGCCAGGACTGCCGTCACAAAATTCGGCACGTCGATTTCCTCGGGAGACTGTTCGATATAACGCGGCGTAACATGGGTATGAGGCGGATTGTCGGGCGCTCCAAATGGCGGCAAATCCAGAATGCCGTAAATCAATGTAGCACCGGTCACCAAAACGATAATCAAGGGCAGCATTTTGGCTTTCTTCTGCAGGGATTTTTCCTTGCGGCCCGTCAACGACAATGTGCAGAGCATAAGAATTGTCGAAATACCTGCCCCTACTGCCGCCTCAGTAAATGCGACATCGGCGGCATCTAGCACCATAAACAATGACGCGGATGTCAGGCTATACAATCCGAATAACATGACGGCGCCGAATAGATCGCGCATTCTCAGCACGGCAATCGAAATAACGGCCAGAAACGCCAACAAAAACACATCAATTAATTGTTCCAGGATCACTGACTCGCACCCCCGTTTGCAGCACTATCGCGAGTCCAGGGCTTCAGACCGCCATGACGGGCTGACTTGGCCAGTGCATGAGAGGCTGTCGGACAGGTAAACAACATGAAGAGGAAAATGAGCAACAATTTGGCGCTGGCCAGCGTTAATCCGAAATGAATCATCAGACCGCCGAAGAACAGACCCGCACATAATGTATCCGTCACGCCCGCGGCGTGCATGCGCGTGTAGAAATCAGGAAAACGGATTATGCCAACACCACCAATTATGCCCAGCGCACAACCAGACAACAGCAGGATGGCTGACAGCCATTGCAGAATATCCATGACTTACTCCTTGGGACTGTCAGACTGGTCGGCAGTCAGGGCATCCTGACCTGAATGACCAAGGTTGCCGTATTCAAAAAACTTCATCACGGCAATCATGGCAATGAAGTTAATCATGGCGTAAACCAGCGCTATATCCAGATAATCGCCTCGACCTGCCAAAGCGGCAATCAGGGAGATTAACATAACCGTTTTGGTGCCAAACATATTGACCGCCAGCATCCGGTCGTAAATCGTCGGACCCAAAAAAGCCCTGATCATGGCGAGCGTCATGGTCACCAATATCGCAATTGCGGCAGCAGCCAGAATCATGATTTAACCTCAATTCCTTGGGGAACACGACGATCCATATCACCCTGCGTTACACCATCAGCCGCAGCCTGGTTTATAGCATGAGCCTCGATCTCATCACCGGCAATTTCCAGGGTCACCGTACCGGGCGTCAGCGTAACAGAGTTACCCAGAACCACGCGTCCCAGTGCACTGTCCTGAGTAATTCTGGTTTTTACGATACGGGGATCAATATCAGGACGCACGCTCAGGATTATCTTGATGGTCTGGAAGTTGGCAATAACGATTTGCCATAACAGATAGGCCCAGTAGCGAACCAGTTTGCCGCTCAGATGAAGAGGATGACTCTCGTCATCAACTACGTCCATGCGAATCGCGAGCCAGGTCGTAAACAGAACAGAGACTGTACCAAGAGATATAAGCAATACTTTGGTGTAACCCGACAGTATCCACCAGAGAACGGCCAGAATGACCAACAGAGCTGTAAAATGTTTCATTATTAAGGCGCCTCAGGATGGTAACTTAAAACGACACCACCCAATCTGACCAATTTCTTATACCGGATTTTAACTCCGGAACAGACCACTTGGCTGCACCAATCTGATAACAAATTACAGCAAATTGTGTCAGCGATCTGCCTGAATGACAAAAACGTCAATATGCTGTCAATAATCCGACTGACGGACAAAACAGCCAAAACTTAGCAGGTGAAAACTAGCAAACCCGGCAATTCTTGGCAAGAAAATCCGGGTTTATTCGCGCCTTATCGAATGTCAGCCGTTCTCTGTAGATTACTCATCAAGCCATCAAATGTATTGCGCCCCCGACTCTCCATAAGCCCAGCTGCCAATTGTTGACGCTGACCCTCAGGGAGGGCTTCCAGACTTCCCGGGTTAACGGCCTGTAAATCGATAATGACAAACGCACCATTGTTAAGCTGAAAGCCTTGCAGCGAACTGCCAGAATCAGACTCGGCTGGGGCGGACATACTGAATGCGTTACGTACAATCTCAGTATTCATGTCAAACTGGTTACGATTGATATTTTGACGCGTATCCCAGGCAATCGACTCGGCGCTCAACATATCGTCGACAGACTCACCATTAGCCAGTCGCTCAAGAATCTGCTCACCGATGGCTCGCGCTCGCGCGCGTTCCATGTCCGTTCTGAGCGCTACTGCAATATCTGCCCGCACTTCATCAAGTGGCTGCAGAGCTGCCGGTCTGTAGTCATTTAAATGCACCACGACGGCACGGGAGTCGTTTAACTCGATGACATCGCTATTTAGATCCTGCTCCAGTATATCTTCTGAGAATGCTGCATCCAGGACCGCCGGATTGGAACTGACCACACCGGTTCCGCCTGCCGTACCGAAAAACTCGGTTGTTTGAACAGGAAGCCCCAGCTCTTCATTGATTGCCTGTAGATCAAATGTCTCAAAAGCGAGATTGGCCAGCGTTTCAAGACGACTGAAATAAAGCTGATCAACCTCAGCCTGTTTCAGTTCGCGCTCAATGCGCTCAGCCACTTCGTCAAACTCCGGAAATTCCTGCACATCGTATTCGGTCAATTTCAAAAGGTGTACACCAAACTCAGACACGACCGGTTCAGAAACCTGCCCCACTTCGAGTTCAGCAAGTGCGGACTCCATTTCTGGCGGGAACACGCTGCCATCTGTATAACCGATATCCCCGTCATCCTGAGCTGACACATCATCAATGGAGAACTCCCGGGCCAGCTCACCGAAATCCTCTCCTGCGTCCAGACGCTCCCGCACTGCCGCTGCTTGTGTTATGGCAGCCTGCTCACCGTCTGCCGATGGGTCAAAAAGAATATGTGAAACCCGGCGCTCTACGCTGGATACAGCTTCCGAACGCTCTGTCTCATATTGTTGTCGAACGCGCTGCTCGTCGACCTCAACTTCGTTAAAAATCTGCTCTTTATCCAGGATCACGTAATCGAGAGACACTTGTTCGGGTGTTGTAAATTCTGCAGGGTTATTATCGTAATAAGCCTGAATATCCTCAGGGTTAACGGCCTCACCAAGAGTACGGTTCCCAAGCGGTATAGACAGAAAACGGAAGTCACGAGTTTGTGTCTGAAGTTCGGCTACCCGCTGCAGATCTGCATCGGTCACAAAGGCTGTCGCCGCATAAGCGTTTGCAAGCTGCCCCATCAACATCCTTTCGGCCAACTCCGCGCGGTATAGTTGCGGAGTATAACCCTGTGCGGCCATGGTACGCCTGGCCAGATCGTTATCAAAAACACCGCCTAGCTGAAACTGCGGTGTCCTGAGAATTTCTCTGTCCAGTGAGTCATCGGAAATGACCATCCCTGACTCGCGCGCAGCTTGCAGCAGGAGCTTGTCTTCAATCAACTGCCCCAATGCAATTTCACGTAGTAATTCTTCATCAAAATCCTGAACGTTAGCCCCGATCGATGCCATCAGGTTCTGAATACTGACCGCCAGCTCCTGCTCGGTAATATCCTCTCCGTTTACGGAGGTGACGTTGTTACTGCTGAAGAAACCACCCACGATAGATTCGGCGCCAAATAATGCGAATATACCGATAATAAAACCGATGATGATTTTGGCAACAACGCCCTGGGAGTTGTCTCTGATAGTCTGCAGCATACAAGATCCTGAATTTAAACAGTTAAACTAAAAGGGCGCATCAAAGATGCGCCCTCTGCGGCACCGTTGCAGCAAGGCACGGTGCCCGACCCACAAATTTTACGCCAGGCTGGCGTAATCAGGTCAGATCAGACTCAGGCATTAACAGCGTCTTTCAGCGCTTTGCCTGGTTTAAAGCTCGGCACCTTGGCCGCTTTGATCTCAATGGTCGCACCGGTTTGTGGATTGCGACCAGTCCGGGCAGCGCGATCCTTGGTGGCAAACGTACCAAACCCGACCAAGACCACAGGCTCGCTTTTCTGCAACGCTTCTGTCACGCTGTCGATCATGGCATCAATGGCACGAGCTGCAGCTGCTTTTGGCAAGTCGGCGCTGGCTGCAACGGCTTCGATCAATTCTGATTTATTCACGATATCCCCTTTTTTTGTAGCTGTTTATGAAGATTAGGATTGAGTCCGGCACCCGATTAACTTCCCATCGGGCGATAACAAGTTACACCGCAATCTACCCGGCCACCCGGTCGGCAGATATGCCTTCATCTCAGGCGACGTGCGGCTCAGAGGCCGCAACAACCGTGACTTTATACCAATTGCCAGAAATGAATGTCAACATAAAACACTATACTCAATGCGTACTGACAACATTTTTGTCTTTTGCAGCCGCATGCTCATCAATCAAGCCCTCGGGCGGTGGTAACGGTGATGGCATTCTTTCCAGCGCCAACTCGAGCACCTGGTCAATACTCTGTACCGGATGGATCGACAAATCAGCTTTGATATTATCCGGTATTTCTTTCAGGTCACGCTCATTATCCGCCGGGATGATGACAGTTTTGATATTGCCCCGATGAGCTGCCAGCAACTTTTCCTTCAGCCCACCGATGCGCAGCACCTGGCCACGCAAGGTGATCTCACCTGTCATCGCCACATCAGCACGCACCGGTATTCCCGTCAGCACCGATACCAGCGCCGTGCACATTCCAATACCCGCACTGGGGCCATCTTTAGGGGTCGCACCCTCCGGCACATGGATATGAAGATCAACGGATTCGTGGAAGTTCGGCTTTAAGCCCAGTATTGCTGAACGGCTTCTCACCACCGTCAAAGCCGCCTGTATGGACTCCTGCATCACATCGCCAAGCGAGCCGGTTTTGACAGTCTTGCCCTTGCCTTCGACCGCCACAGCCTCGATGGTAAGTAACTCACCCCCGACCTGTGTCCATGCCAGACCGTTTACCTGTCCGACGCGGTTCTGCTCCTCAGCGCGCCCATAGTCAAATTTGCGGACACCTGAATACTCTTCCAGCATATCCGGGGTCAGTACCAGCGTCTTTGGCCTGCCTCGCGAACTGCCTTCGAGAGCAGCCTTCTTGACCACCTTTCGACAGAGTTTGGCTATTTCTCGCTCAAGCCCCCTCACACCAGCTTCCCGGGTGTAATAACGAATCAAATCTCGAATCGTTTCCTGTGGAACCTCTAGCTCATCTTTGGCCAGCCCATTGGCTTCGAGTTGCTTGGGTAACAGGTAGCGGGAAGCAATACTGGTTTTTTCTGCCTCGGTGTAACCGGGTAACCGGATAATTTCCATACGATCCAGCAGCGGCCCGGGGATATTCATGGTATTAGAGGTACAGACAAACATGACCTCAGACAGATCAAAGTCCACTTCCAGATAATGGTCATTAAAAGCTTTGTTCTGCTCAGGATCCAGCACTTCGAGCAAGGCAGACGCCGGGTCCCCGCGGTGATCCATGCCCATTTTATCGATTTCATCCAACAGGAAGAGCGGATTTTTCACGCCCACCTTGGACAGCTTTTGTAACAGTTTGCCTGGCAGTGAGCCGATATAAGTGCGACGATGCCCCCTTATCTCAGCCTCATCCCTGACACCACCCAGTGCCATTCGAACAAATTTACGGTTGGTTGCGCGCGCAATGGACTCACCAAGTGAAGTCTTGCCAACGCCGGGCGGACCAACAAGACACAAAATCGGTCCCTTGAGTTTGCGCACACGTTTCTGTACTGCCAGGTACTCCAGAATTCGCTCTTTTACCTCTTCAAGCCCATAGTGATCGGCATCCAGAATTTTCTCGGCTTTGTCCAGCTCGAGACTGATTTTGCTCCGCTTTTTCCACGGTACATTTACCATCCAGTCCAGGTAGGTGCGCACCACCGACGCCTCTGACGACATCGGTGACATCATCTTGAGTTTATTCCACTCAGCCAGGGCTTTGTCCTTGGCGTCTTTGGGCATACCCGACTTTTCAATGCGGTTCTTGAGTTCTTCAGCTTCATTGGGGCCATCTTCAAGCTCCCCCATTTCTTTCTGGATAGCCTTCATTTGCTCATTCAGGTAGTACTCGCGCTGACTTTTCTCCATTTGCTTTTTGACGCGACCGCGAATGCGCTTCTCAACCTGAAACAGATCAATCTCTGCCTCGATAAGGCCCATCAGATGCTCGATACGGGACTGCAGGCTGACCAGCTCCAGCAAATTCTGTTTTTCCTGTAACTGCAGAGACATATGAGAGGCGATGGTATCAACCATACGACCCGGATCTTCGATGCCGGAAATGGAACTCATAACCTCTGGAGGTATTTTGCGACTGAGTTGCACATACTGCTCGAATTGAGACATCAAAGAACGCAGCAGAAGTTGGCCCTGCTTGTCAGGGAGCGCTTCCGAGTGGAGGGGGGTCACCTCACTCTGAAAGTAGTCGTCTTCCAGCTCGACAGACTTGATGCGAGCGCGGGTAACACCTTCGACCAATACTTTAACCGTGCCATCTGGCAGGCGAATGAGCTGCAGGATGGTGGCAATCGTACCAACAGAAAATATATCCCTGATACCGGGGTCGTCATCTGATGCATTTTTCTGGGCAACCAGCAAAACCTGCTTGTGGCTGTGCATTGCCATCTCCAGCGCCCGAATAGATCGGGGCCGGCCAACAAACAAAGGCTGAACAATTTGCGGATAAACAACCACGTCGCGCAACGGCAACAGTGGCAGACTGGAATTCAGTGTTGCAGGGTTATCTGATACGTCGCCCATAAATTCTCTCGTCGATAGAAATTTGACTGTCAGGACTCTAATGTGAGGCCTGCAAGTAACTATTTCAAGAGTATATCAGGGCTGAGAAAAACAAAATGGGATTAAAACAACGGCGCACCGGATCAGTCCGCCGTTTTACTGCCAGCAGCCTGCTCTGGCTCGGTTTCATACATCAACAGTGGCTCAGACTCGCCCCTGATCACTGCTGCATCAATGACGACCTTGGCAACGTTGCTCATGGATGGAATCTTGTACATGGTGTCGAGCAGGACGTTTTCCATTATAGAGCGAAGCCCTCGGGCCCCGGTTTTTCTCTGCTTGGCCTTCTTTGCCACGGCTTCCAGTGCATCGTCCCTGAACTGAATTTCAACATCTTCCATTTCGAACAGTTTGGAGTACTGTTTGACCAGTGAATTCCGGGGTTCTTTAAGGATTCGGACAAGAGCGTCAAGGTCGAGCTCTTCAAGCGTCGCGATCATGGGCAAGCGACCAACAAATTCGGGAATCAATCCAAACTTGACGAGGTCTTCAGGCTCGACATTCCGGAAAGCTTCGCCCGCCAGTTTGTTTTCGTCCTTGCTGCGCACTTCGGCATTAAAGCCAATGCCACTTTTTTCGGAACGGTCTCGGATAATCTTGTCCAGACCGGCAAACGCCCCACCACAGATAAACAGGATATTAGAGGTATCTACCTGCAGGAATTCCTGCTGTGGGTGCTTTCGCCCACCCTGCGGCGGCACCGACGCAACGGTTCCTTCGATCAACTTCAGCAGGGCCTGCTGCACACCCTCTCCCGACACGTCGCGCGTAATCGAGGGGTTATCAGACTTACGGGAAATCTTGTCGATCTCGTCGATATAAACAATGCCTATTTGAGCCTTTTCAACGTCATAGTCACATTTTTGCAGAAGCTTCTGAATAATGTTCTCGACATCCTCACCCACGTACCCTGCTTCGGTCAGTGTGGTCGCATCGGCGATCGTGAATGGCACATCCAGCAGACGGGCAAGTGTTTCAGCTAACAGGGTCTTACCTGTACCGGTCGGCCCAATCATCAGAATGTTGCTTTTGCCAAGTTCTACATCGTTGCCACGGCTTTCGTAACCCAGACGTTTGTAGTGGTTGTATACGGCAACGGAAAGGACCTTTTTAGCACGCTCCTGCCCGATGACATAATCATCCAGTGTGCTTTTGATTTCTTCAGGTGCGGGCAGCTTTTTGCGGCCGGCTTCCGCCTCTTTTTCCTGGATCTCCTCACGAATAATATCGTTACACAGATCCACACATTCGTCGCACACAAAAACTGAAGGGCCAGCGATCAGCTTGCGAACCTCATGCTGACTCTTGCCGCAAAACGAGCAATACAGCAGCTTGCCATTGTCGTCACCCTTACTGTAGCGATCATCTGCCATGCAAAAACCCTTAAATCAACTGCCAGAGCTCTAGACTGCCCTGCGCGATATCACTTTGTCAATCAGACCGTAGGCCACCGCTTCTTCCGCATTCATGAAATTATCACGTTCAGTGTCGCGCGCAATTTCTTCCAGCGGCCGACCTGTGTGATGCGCCATGATCTTGTTAAGCTGTTGACGCATCTTCAGAATTTCATTGGCCTGAATCTCGATATCTGAGGCCTGCCCCTGCGCACCACCGCTGGGCTGATGAATCATCATGCGCGAGTTGGGCAGCGCGAACCGCTTACCAGGCGCCCCGCCCGTCAAAAGAAAGGCTCCCATACTGGCCGCCTGTCCGATACACATGGTGCTTACATCAGGCATGATGAACTGCATGGTGTCATAAATGGACAATCCAGCTGTTACCGCGCCTCCCGGAGAGTTGATATAGAGATGTATATCCTTGTCCGGATTTTCCGACTCAAGAAACAGCAGCTGGGCGACCACCAAGTTGGCCATGTGATCTTCAACCGGACCCACCAGAAAGATCACTCTCTCTTTCAGCAGGCGTGAGTATATGTCATACGCACGCTCGCCACGGGCACTTTGTTCAACCACCATGGGAACCAGATTGGCTTCTATCATGGCCAGCATGCTATCGCCTGAAACTGCTGCATTATTCGGCATTAACCAGACCTTTATTGGCTATCGTTATCTTTTTTGGCAGCCGCTTTCTTTTTAGCGGTTTTTTTCGGCTTTTCTTTATGATCTTTTTCTGCCGTTGCGTCCTGTGCAGGACGAGTCAGCTCTTCGTAGCTGACTTTTTTCTCTTTGACATCAGCTTTCTCGACGATCAGATCAAACACCTGATCTTCCAGGACTGCTGACTCAACAGCTTCGAGCTGCTCCTTATTGCCATAATACCAGTTGATTACTTCTTCTGGCTGCTCATAAGTCATGGCTATGTCTTCAATGGCTTCACGCACCTTGGCGGCATCTGCGCGCATCGATTGCTGCTTGATCACTTCTCCAAGTATCAGGCCCAATTTTACACGCTTATCTGCCTGCTCCCGGAAGAGCTCATCAGGCAACAGACCCGGATCCAGATTCTTTGCCCCTGCGCCAAACTGCTGCAATGCCTGTTGACGCAGCACATTGATTTCAGCATTAACCAGAGCTACCGGCACGTCAACCGGATTCTGCTCCAGCAGAATGTCCATCAAACCGGTCTTCAGCCGATTTTTACTGGCCTTGCGCAGTTCTCGCTCCATATTGGCTTTGACTTCACTGCGAAAACCAGCCTCGCCGCCTTCATTGACGCCAAACGCTGCGAAAAACTCGTCATTCAACTCAGGCAGTTCCGGAGCCGAGACACTGTTCACGTTCACTTTGAACTGAACCGGCTTACCGGCCACGTCGGCGCTGCGATAGTCCTCCGGGAAAACAAGATCCAGTACAACTTCATCACCGGCTTTGGCCTTCAACAGACCTTTCTCAAAACCTTCGATCATACGACCCGAACCCAGAACCAGATTGGTGTTTTTTGCAGAACCACCCTGGAACTCTTCACCGTCAATCGTACCGACAAAATCGATATTCAGTTGGTCATCATTACGCGCCTGGCGCTTTACTTCCTTCCAGCCCTGGCGTTGTTTGCGCAGGTTTTCGATCATATTGTCGACGTCTTTATCGGTCACCTCGGCAACCAGCTTTTCAGCCTTGATCGCCCCGAAATCGGCCAGCTCTACCTCCGGGTAAACCTCGAACAATGCCACAAACTCGAGATCCTTGCCTTCATCCAGGGTCTTGGGTTCAATCTTTGGCTGACCGGCAGGTTTGACACCCTGCTCATTGAGCGCGGCATAGTAGCTGCGACTCATCACATCACCGACAACTTCCTGACGGACGCCAGCACCAAAGCGGTTTTTGATGACCTTCATGGGCACTTTGCCCTTGCGGAAACCGTTGATCCGAACAGTTTTGGCGGCCTCATTCAGACGGGCTGCTACCGCGTTTTCTACTTCCGCTGCCGGTACTGTCACAGTCATCCGGCGCTCTAATCCAGTGGTGGTTTCAATCGAAACTTGCATGAAATTTCCTCGCAAACCGGCGCGCCCATCACGCCCGGTCAGTGTCAACGGTATTTATGGGCCAGCTAATACGATTTCCATCAAGCTTTTCAATAGCTTAAGTGGAAACCAGGGTATTTTGAAGAGCGCGATTGTCCCACATCACCAAGCTTTATTCAATAAATAATCAATGCAAGCACCTTTTGGCGATCAGTACGCTGAATATTATTTTTTCTGAACAAGGGGGATATTTTTATCTCAAATCGTGGTCTACTGAACATGATACTAAAAAGAACTGAAAGCCTATCCGGAGAGTCACCATGTCTTTTAACCATGAATTCAAACACGGATCCGACATAAGCCAGCCAATGCGCGCCACCGACCGTGGTTCCGCCGACCATGTGCGCAGTGATCGACTCTTCAATCAGTCTGGTCTCTGGTATTTCAAAACGCGGGAAGGCAGAGATGTTGGCCCATTTCGATATCGGGACGAAGCTGAACTGATGCTCACACGTTTTGTCCGCGAGCTGGCTGAGCAGCAACAGAAAGCTTTGAGTAGTATCAAACCGCATTTCCGCATCAGTGCACTGATGGGTCGGGACTCTAGATAGCAGCCGTAGCTGTTTCTGCGCGAAGGATTTGACGGCACTGCCGGAAAATGTCGTCAGCCGCTACTGTGAAAAACAGGTGCCCTTGACGCGATACAGTGTGCAGGTCAGCTCCCGGCAGTATTGACTGAAGTCGAAGCGCCGAGTACGGCACGGATAAATTATCAGCACCACCCTGCCACAAATGCACAGGCGCACTGATCGTGGCCGGGTCAAAATCCCATTTCCGGAAGCTCATAGTGCAGTCAGCGGCCACGCCACGAACACCCTGCCGGACCGCCTCCTGCGCATCACGCGTTAATATTTGATTTATACGCGGGCTGTCGAACAACTTCTGGTCAGAGAGACACATCTGTTCGCGCACCAGTGCAAGAAAGCCGGCTGGCTTTCTTCCTGCCCCGAAATAGCGCAGGCGAATGACAATTCTTAGCAGGAACAACAGAGCTCTTGAAACGCGCGATTCAGATTGCGGCATGACCGGGAACGGAGAAAGCAGATTGACAAACCCAACGCGACGGGAGCCTTTATCGCACTCAGATGCAAGTGCAAGCGCGTAGGGACTGCCGCCAGCCCAGGCCATCAAGCCCAGCTCACTAATGCCCAGAAATTCCAGCAGGAATTGTACGTCGTTATTCAGTTCTGAATGCCCGTTAATTTTTCTGAAGCCGGAGCATCCGACACCGGGTCGATCCATACTGATCAGTCTGAATCCGGCAGACAGGGCTGCTTCATGCAATAACAGCGCTTCCAGACGACTCCCCCCCTGACTCGGGAAGTAGAGTACCGGATATCCATGCCGATTACCGAACTCTGACCAGGCGATGACACGCCCATCACTCAAAGTAAGCGTCCGCAGTGGCTCTCCCGGCCATGTATCACCCGCAAGTGACGGCCGTTCAGTCAAACCTGTCTGTCGAACTTTAAGCAACATAATCCATGTCCTGATGACAATAGACTTATGTTAGGTGGGAATTATTCCCACGTCAAGTGGGATTCAAATAGTTGTGGGAACAATTCCCACCTGATGTATACTGAAACCATGGACAAGCAAACCATCGACCAGAGTAAAGAGCAGACAATGGGTCAGCCACCACCCAGGCTGCTTGCTGCCATCGTTAAGGTTTTGAGACCACTGGTTCGACTAATGCTATCCTTTCAGATCACCTACCCCATGTTGATCAACGTATTAAAGCGGCTTTATGTAGAAGTCGCTGAGCAGGAATTCTCTGTCCACGGCAAACGACAGTCTGACAGCCGAATCACCATGCTCACCGGAGTGCACCGAAAAGACGTCAAACGTCTTAGGGAAGAAAAGCAACCTCTGACATCTGTTCCGGCAAACATATCCGTAGGTGCCCAACTGATCGCAATCTGGACAGGATCCGACAGATACTGCGACGCAGGCGGACATCCAGTCGCATTACCAATGACTTCAGGAGACAATACACCATCCTTCGAAGAGTTGGTGGAACGCGTTTGTCGAAAGGATATACGGCCACGAGTCATTCTTGACGAATGGTTGCGTCTGGGGGTCGCTCAGGTTAATACCGACGACCGCATCAGCCTCAACACCGGTGCTTTCACGCCAGAAAAAGGATTTGATGAAAAAGCCTTCTTTTTTGGCAAATCCCTGCACGATCATATCAGTGCTGGCACGCACAACCTGCTGGGGAAACAGCCCCCGTTCTTTGACCGGACTGTTTATTATGATCAACTGAGCGCCGAATCCGTTGAAGAAATCTCAGATCTCGCCCGTCAGCTCGGCATGGAGGCCCTGCTCAAGGTCAACCACCGCGCCCTGACTCTGCAGCAGCGCGACCAGGGCGATAATGCAAATTATCGTATGAATTTCGGCATATTCCATTACAATGATCTGCACGACCAGAAGGTCGGGGACGGAGATCATGCCTAAAGCCATTCTTGCATTGCGACAATACCCGATTGCACTTCTGGTTGCAGCGGCCATGTTCCTGTGCAGTCTCATCATTGCTACGCAGAGTCTGGGCCTGATCCGCGGCGGCGGTGGTGACGACCAGGGTAGCGGCATGGGCGGCACGGGCAAATCCGGCAGCTTTGGTGATAGCGGGTTCGGCGGCACTGGCGGCCCGGTACCTTATCTGGGAGACAGCAGCCAACAGGAAGTCCAACAGGGTGACAGCGTAGATGGCCCGCAGGCGGAATGGCCCGCCCCCTGGTTTCCGCGTGAACTCGAAACGGCAGACATTCCTGAAGAAATGCAGCCCCTGATTGAACTGCAAAGGAATCCTCCTGTCGATCCGTTTACTCAGCCAGCAATGCCTGTCGCTACTGATAGTGATGCACTACGCATCCAGGATTTGGCGAACGACAACCTCATCGCGCCGGAAACCCGCCGAATAATAGAGCTGGCGAACCGTCAGGACAGTACCATGATAGAAGAAGCATCGCTCGAAATTCAGGCCACCATACCTGAGATGCCTCCGCTTGTGGAGACTCTGACCGAGTCTCTGGCCCAGCAGAATCAACGGCCTGCAACCGAATCTGTCGATGCTGAATACTTGAATCATGAGCCTGAGCAGAATGATCTGCCGCCTCTGAGTGTTCCAGAGCTGGCGAACAGCCCGGATACTGACGGGATGAATGAACCGGAAGGCCAACAAGCGCCCGACCAGACAAACGAAGAACTGCGGCGCGATACTCCCGAGCGCATCAGTCGGCCAGAATTACCTCCTTTTCAGCGCATGCGGCCTGCTGTGGACAGGGCCTCAATCAAACCGCCGCGCCCTCAGCCCATGCGAATCTGAGCACCTTACCAGCGCAATCCGAGCTGCATACCTGCTGCCCGGTCTGCGCTGTCGTCGGTAAAACCTTTGACCGCATACAACATCAGGCTCCAACGATCACTCAATCTCCAGTTCACATACGGCACCCACTCCCGGGTTGCACCACTAAAATCAGATACGGCCTGCTGGTAGTCATAAAAAAAACCGACCTGAGTAGAGTCAGTCAGCGGTATCGAGGCACCTGCCGACAGCAGCCAGGAATTGCGAAGTTGCGGGAAAAATTCCGATGACTGCCTGTACTTCCATGCTGCGGTGCCAAACAAAGTAATATTGCCAACCGTCTGAAAGAAATCCAGCTGCATGCTGCTATCCACTTTGCCCGTACCCAGCCCCCTGTTCTCATCGGCCGTCGGAATTTTGATTTCAACACCGATATCGAAAAAAGGCAGTCGATTCGAGATCGTCGGCACTTCGTAAGTCAGATTCAGCAGCACATCGCCAGCGCCGGACTCTGATCCTGCCCCTTCCCCGGCGCGACCGATATTGCCCACGTTAACCAGTACATTCCCTGGGCCGGCTATCTCCACCCGGGACAGTGTCGCTTTCGCACGCCACGGACCTGACGAAACTTCATGTGATACCGGCGAATAACGAATTCGTGTGGCTTGTTGTTCACCATAAGTGCCGCGACTGTAATAGATGCCAGCCGAAGTGGTATGAGACAAGCTGGATTCGTCTGACTCCGCGGCATAAGCCACCGTTGACACCCAGGGCGCAATGACCAGGCCAAAGACAAAGCGAATCATCCGCCCCCTGATCAACTCAACGAGCCTGCAGGTTCAATGCAGCTGAATTTATGCAGTATCGAAGACCTGTAGGCGGCGGCCCATCGGGGAATACATGCCCCAAATGCGCCTCACAGTTGCCGCACAGGATTTCAGTCCTGACCATACCAAGGCTGATATCCTGCTGTTCTTTGACCGCAGACTCGGTAACAGGCTGAAAATAACTGGGCCAGCCCGAGCCAGAATCATATTTGGTATCCGAGTCAAATAAAGCCTGCTGACAAACAACACAATGATAGACACCTGGCGTTTTGCAATCCCAATACTTACCGGTAAAGGCCGGCTCGGTTCCACAGTCGCAGACAATGCGGTAAGTTTCCTCGTCCAACGATTGCTTGAGTGCGTCTCTATTCTCCGACACTTTCTGACTCATAGTTTTATCACCTGCTAAAAATTATCTGCATAATCACATTCAATCAGCGCGTTGGGCAAAGCGCCCCTATCATTTTTCTGATGTCAGTTTACAATATCCGCCATTATCGCACACCCCGGATACCTGACTATGGATATGATTGGACAATCGGAGAAGCTGGCCAAAGTTTGTTACGACATTCGGGGCCCCGTCCTGGAAGTTGCCAAACAGCTTGAGGAAGAAGGCAATCGAATTCTTAAGCTGAATATTGGCAACCCGGCCCCCTTCGGATTTGAAGCGCCTGACGAGATCATTCAGGATGTAATCCGCAATCTTTCCAACGCGCAGGGCTACAGCGACTCCAAAGGACTCTTTTCAGCCCGCAAGGCCATTATGCAGGAATGCCAGAAAATCGGCATAGACGGGGTTGATATCGACGACATCTACCTTGGCAACGGCGTCAGTGAACTGATCGTCATGTCCATGCAGGCCTTGTTGAACAACAATGATGAAGTTCTGGTACCCGCTCCTGACTACCCGCTGTGGACTGCTGCTGTCAGTTTGGCAGGTGGTAATCCGGTGCATTATATCTGTGATGAACAAAGCGACTGGTATCCGGATATCGACGATATCGAGAAGAAAATTACCTCGCGGACCCGCGCGCTCGTGCTGATCAACCCTAATAATCCAACCGGAGCAGTTTACAGTCCGGAATTATTGATGGAATTGATACGGGTCGCCAGAAAGCATCAGCTGATCTTATTTGCTGACGAAATTTACAGCAAGATCCTGTACGATGATGCCGTGCATACTCCGATCGCCTCGCTGTGCGATGATCTGTTTATTGTGACTTTCAACGGACTGTCAAAATCTTACCGCCTGGCAGGTTTTCGCTCCGGGTGGATGATTCTCAGTGGCGCCCGGGAACGGGCTGCCGGCTACATTGAAGGCCTGGAAATACTTTCCAACATGCGCCTTTGCGCCAATGTACCTGCGCAATATGCCGTACAGACCGCCCTGGGCGGCTATCAGAGTATTAACGAGCTGATCATCCCCGGAGGCCGGCTTCGCGATCAGCGTGACACTGCCTATAATGCGCTCACGCAAATCCCAGGTGTTTCTTGTGTTAAACCCAAAGGCGCCATATACATGTTCCCGCGACTGGATCCATCACGTTACAACATCGTTGATGATCAGCAGTTTATTCTGGAGCTATTGGAACGGGAGAAAATTCTGTTGGTACAAGGCAGCGCGTTTAATATTCAGGATACACATCATTTACGTATCGTATTTTTGCCAACTGTCGATGTCCTGCAACAGGCCGTCACGAAGTTTGAGAAATTCCTGGCGAAATGGTCACGCCTCTATTAATCAGGCCTGCAGTACGAATCCCGCTGAATGTAACCAGGACGCCACCTGTGGTGTCACAGCGGCAGCCTGGACATGACATGCTGAAAACTCGCGGCGCTCTGCCAACTGCTTTCTGAGCTTGTCAAATACCTTACCTTGCGACACTTTTTCTGGATCCGCCTTCTTATTCGCTCTGCGAAACGATTGTGTCAAGTTAGACAGCGACAAACACTGGTTAATCAGTTCCGCAAATATCTGCTGATCGGTCTGTTGCAACTCTGTGTGCGTTATATCCTGCACCAGCCGCGGCAAATGCGCCGGTGAGCCGACAAATGAATTATCCAACGCGAAAGCCTGGCACAGCGCATCTACAATACAGCGACTAGCTGCAAGTTTTGCCTCAACGCTGTATCCCGCTATATGCGGTGTGCCCACAAAAACCTGTTCCAGCAATTCAGAATCGGGCGAGGGTTCATTCTCCCAGACATCCAGCATGGCCAAAAAGGAGTCATGGCACCGCAAGTGTTGCAAGAGCTGCGCATTATTGACGACTTCACCGCGCCCTGCATTAATGAGCACGGCATCTTTACGCATGTTTGCCAGCCGCTCTTTGTTGATCATATAACGGGTAGGATGTTTGCCATTTTCGACCAGGGGAGTATGCAGGCAGACAATGTCAGCCTGCAGAGCATCATGCAGTGAGACATAGTCAAGCTGTTTTAAAAGCTGTTGATGCGGGTCACAGGCAACACACTTCATTCCCATATTGTGCAGTCGCTGACCGAGTGCGGAACCAACATGCCCCGCACCCACAATAGCGATAGTCTTCTGCCATACGTCCACATCATGGGTACGAATCAGCTCCGCAAGACAGGCAATAACATACTCCGCTACCGAATTGGCATTTGATCCGGCGGCATCCGCAACCTTAATGCCTTTGGATGCAAGCCATTCCAGATCCAGATGATCAGTACCACTGGTAGCAGTCCCGACAAATCTGACCCGGCTATCCCGGAGCAACTCACGATCAACCCGCGTAATAGACCGCACCAACAAAGCATCTGCATCTTTGACATGCGCAGGACTAATTTCTCGACCTGCTACGAGGTGCAACTCGTGATGATCCATTTTCCAGGTATCGATAGCCAGAATATTCTGATCTGCCACTATCTTCATAAAGATGCCTGACTCACCAGACTATTATAAGTATATTCGTCCAGTTCCATGTCCCGCAGCAATTCACGAAACGCAGTGTCATTCCCGGACTCCAGCAGCAAGTGTTCGGCACTCAGGGCTGCGAATGGCTCGTCAGCCGTATCGCATATGCGGGCCAGTGTCCGGCTAAGAAGCGCCTGCTCTTCGTATTGCTGCAGTTTATCACCACACCTTCCCGCACCGCGAAATTTCAGGTTCGGGATTTCACTCAGACGACCATACAGATCATCCAGGTTGACAAAGTGTGATAACAGACTCCTTGCTGTCACCGGCCCAATGCCCGGGACGCCGGGAATACAGTCCACAGCATCTCCTACCAACCCCAGATAGCAAGGAAACTGCTCTGGCCAAATCCCGTACTGCTCAAAAATATCGACCCGCGACCGGGACATGCGGGATTGCATATCGACCAGGCGATCACTCTCATTGCTGAGTAACTGAGCCAGATCCTTGTCGCGACTGACAATTTTTACTGCTGACGGGCCGGCAACGCGTCGCTTGAGTGTACCTATAATGTCATCCGCTTCATACGCCTGGCTGGCAAACGATTTGGCCCCAAGCACGTTGCAGAGTTGTTGGCAGGCTTTTAACTGCAGTGACAGATTCTCGTCGGGCAATACCCGGTTGGATTTGTAGTCCTGGTACAACTGATGCCTGAATCCACTAAACAGGCTTTCATCAAACGCTACTGCAACCGAAGAATTTTTTGACTCCTGTCTGATGCTATGCAGTAGTCTCAACAGAAATCGAGAAAACCCCACAAAAGCGCTACGATCGTGTCCCGTAATTGAAAAAGACTGCTGATAAGGTGAGAAATGCGCTTGAAACACATAAATCGAGGCATCTATCAGATACAACGATTCCTTCATTCACATTTTCTCAGGAGATAGTGAAATTCACCCTCTGACTCGGTCTGACGGAGCAGCTCGTGACCTAGAAACTGACAGAATCTGGGTACATCACGCGTCGTCGACGGGTCAGTGGCAATCAGCTCAAGCACCTGTCCTCCCGACATGTCTCTGAAATGACTGTGCAACATCATTACCGGTTCGGGACAAAAAAGTCCCCTGGCATCTACACTGACGTCGACACTGATCGACTCGGACATCCGATTCATCTCTCCTGCGTTCTATTTTGTAACAGCCACGATATTACAGGTGCTGCTCTCGACATCAAAATCGATCTCGGCATCTCCGCATTTCAGTTGCCTGCGTACGTGACTGACTTTTTCTTCCAGAGTGTACTCATGCTGGCCATAATCAGTACCTTCACGAGATACGAACTCCTCTATAAGTGCGGTCAGCGTCTCATCCGCCAATGACTGCCAAGGGATGCGCATACTCAGGCGACATTCACGACATTGATACGAGTTTTATCGCTGACTTCCTGTTTAAGATCCCGGAACGGAAAAAGCTTGGTATCCGCCAGCTGTGAAGGTTCAACATTACAGATGCTTCTGAATATATTATCAATCCGCCCTGGCCACTTTTTCTCCCAGCCCTGAAGCATAGCCTTCATTTCCTGGCGCTGCATGTTGTCCTGGGTGCCGCAGAGATTGCAGGGGATTATGGGAAACCCCCTGAGCCTGGCATAACGCTCAATGTCTTTTTCGGCCACGTAAGCAAGTGGCCGAATAACAATGTTTTGCTTGTCATCACTTAGCAGCTTGGGTGGCATTGCCTTGAGTTTCGCGCCAAAAAACATATTCAGGAACAATGTTTCCACAATATCGTCACGGTGGTGTCCGAGCGCGATTTTATTAGCTCCTATCTGCCGCGCGTAGCTATACAGGTTGCCTCTTCTCAGGCGTGAACACAACCCACAGTAAGTTTTGCCTTCCGGAGTCTTCTCCTTGACGATGGAAAACGTATCCTGTTCGATAATGAAATAATCAACACCCAGTTTATCCAGGTAGTCAGGTAACACGTGTTCCGGGAATCCCGGCTGTTTCTGGTCAAGGTTGACAACCTTTATCCGGAAATCAATCGGGGCATGTTTCTGAAGGTGCAGCAATACATCCAGCATTGTGTAGGAGTCTTTTCCACCACTCAGACAGACCATGATGAGGTCGCCATCTTCAATCATATTGTAGTCGGCAATAGCCCGACCAACATCACGCCGCAGACTCTTGCGTGCCCGATTCAGCTTTTTGTCTGACGATTTATCCTCCGCAGAGGGCGATGCATTACTGAATAATACGTCCACAACAACCAATCTCAATAAAATGTTTTGTCGGCTGCGGCCATTTCTCGCAAGCCAGCCGTGGGATGATACAAGGCGCCCAGATCGGCATACTTATCAGCCATGGCACAGAATTCGGGCAAGCCGTAATTATCAATATAGCGCAACGCACCGCCCCTGAAACGGGGGTAACCCAGCCCCAGAAGCAGACCCATATCAACTTCGGCCGCAGAACTGACGATATTGTCCTCCAGACAACGCACGGCTTCCAGACACAGAGCAAGCATCATTCGTTCGCGTATTTCATCATCGCTGAAAGTTCTCAGGGAGACCTGCAAGGGCCTTAATTGATCCAGTATCGATTCGTCAAATTGTTTGACCGGACGTCCGCTAGCGTTCGCCTCATACTGATAGAACCCTTTGCCGTTTTTCTGTCCATAGCTGCCGGCCTCATAGAGATGATCGACAGCCGTTCGAAAGCTGTACTTCATGCGATCAGGGAATCCCTCTGCCATGACCTTCATGCAATGCGACGCTGTGTCTATGCCCACCACATCCAGCAAATAGGCAGGACCCATAGGCCAGCCAAATTGTTCCATCACACGATCAATGTCCCGAAAATCCGCGCCTTCGCTAAGGAGCTGACAGAAAGCACCAAAATAAGGAAACAGGATACGATTGACCAAAAAGCCGGGGCAGTCATTAACGACAATCGGCGTTTTACCGAGTTTCTGGGCATAGGCCACCGTATTTGCAATGGCATGTTTGCCTGTTTTTTGACCCCGGATAACTTCGACCAATGGCATTAATGGCACCGGATTAAAAAAGTGCATGCCACAGAAATTTTCAGGCCTTTGCAGATCCTCTGCCAGGCGAGTGATTGAGATAGTGGAGGTATTTGAAGTCAGCACCGTTTCTGGGCGCACAACGTTTTCAACTTCTGCAAGCACAGCTTTTTTGACCGCAACATTCTCAACCACAGCCTCTACAACAAAATCTACCTGCTTGAATTGATCATAATCCAGCGTTGCAGAAATTGACGTCAAGACACGATCCGCGGCTTCCTGACTCATTCGGCCCCTTTCAACCTGTTTGCGCAGTAGTTTGCCCGCTTCACCCAACCCAAGATCCAGGCCTTGTTGCGCTATATCTTTCATAACAATAGGCACACCGCGCAACGCGGATTGGTAAGCAATGCCGCCGCCCATAATGCCGGCGCCCATCACGGCGCTCTGCTGAATTTTACCAGCATCGGCCGATTGCTTTTTCGCCACAGATTTAAGGAACTGTTCATTGAGGAACAGCTGCACCAGATTACCGGCCACCTGCCCTCTGGCCAACGCCACAAACGCCTCATTCTCAAGCTTGAGCGCCGCAGCCCTCGATTTATCAGCTGCCTGCCACATGGCATCTACCGCGGTCGGTGCGGCTGGATAATGAGGCCCTGCATCTTTGTTTGTGCGAGCCAATCCAGCCGAGAATACTTTTTCAATACTGGCGGGACTCATCGCCAGCGCGCCGGTTTTCTGGGCGCGACGCTCTGTCATATCCAGCTCACCGCTCAACGCCTGTTGCACAAGATCTTCAGCAGCCTCTTCCAGCACGTCAGCCGACACGACACTGTCGACTATCCCCTGCTCAAGTGCCTGCCCGGCGCTCAGCGGTCGACCTGTCCTGATCAGGTCTATGGCATTATCCGCGTTCATGAGACGCGGAGCTCTCACCGTCCCACCAAATCCCGGGCATATACCCAGGTTCACCTCCGGGAAGCCAAGCATGGCCTGCTCTACAGCGACCCGGAAATCAGTTGCCAGGCAAACCTCCAGACCACCACCCAGCGCCATACCATTAATCGCTGATACAGTCGGGATGGGCAGATCCTCGAGTGCATTAAAGATCCGGTTGGTTTTATCTGCCCAATCCAGGAGTTCAGCCTCAGACAGTTTAAATTTAGCTGTAAATTCCTTTATATCGGCGCCAACCACATATGAGGATTTGGCACTGACACAGATAAGACCTTTTACATCGCTCGCCGCTATCGCAGTCACCGCCTGAGCCAGCTCGCTCAGCATCAATTCATTAAAAACATTGACTGCCGAACCAGGCAAATCGAAGCAGAGCCGGGCTATACCTGACTCCAGTCGTGATACCTGTATGGCTGAGCCTTGATAAATCATGAGAAATCCTCTGGTCGGGTCGTCAATTAAAAACCTGCATTATACGTGATCGATCTCGCCTTCGCCGAGTCGTGTCAGTTGATAATTCCCATTTAGCACACGTTGCCACCACACCCGATTATCCAGATACCACTGGACAGTTTTCCGCAAACCCGTTGCAAATGTTTCCTCGGGAGCCCAACCCAATTCATTTTGCATTTTACTGGCATCAATTGCATATCGTTTGTCGTGGCCAGGGCGATCTTTGACAAATCTGATCAAGTTTTCGTGGGGTACAACGGGCGATTCCGGATGCATTTCATCGAGCAGGCTGCAGATAGCCTTTACGACGTCGATATTCTGCTTTTCATTGTGGCCGCCAATATTGTAGGTATCCCCAACCCGCCCCTTGCGCATAACCAGATATAGTGCCCGGGCGTGATCGTCTACATACAGCCAGTCGCGGACCTGACGACCGTCGCCGTAAACTGGCAGGGGCTTGCCGTGAATTGCATTGAGAATAATATGGGGAATCAACTTCTCGGGGAAATGATAAGGCCCATAGTTATTTGAGCAATTGGTTACCACCGCCGGCAAACCGTAGGTGCGACTCCAGGCCCTGACAAGATGGTCCGAGCTGGCTTTGCTGGCTGAGTATGGGGAACTGGGCGCATAGGGAGTCGTCTCCACAAACAACGACTCCGGACCATCCAGATCGCCATAGACCTCATCGGTCGAGATATGGTGAAAGCGGAAATCGGACTGATCCCTATCCGAAAGCGTTTGCCAATATGCGCGACAGGCCTCTAAAAGCGTGTATGTGCCGACGATATTGGTTTCGATAAACGCCGCAGGCCCATCAATCGATCGGTCCACATGACTCTCGGCAGCAAGATGCATGACGGCATGCGGCCTGAATTCACTAAACAGCCCATCAACAGCCTGTCGGTCACAAATGTCCGCTTTAGCAAACTGGTAATTTCTATGCTGGCTGACGCTCTGCAGAGAATCGAGATTGCCTGCATAGGTCAACTTGTCGACGTTAAGAACCTGATCCTCTGTGTTGTTGAGAATATACCTGACAACAGCGGAACCGATAAAACCCGCCCCACCGGTTACCATAATACGTTTAATATCAGCCACCTGACTCACTCCTTGACAGTTTTTTTCAAATCAGCGATTGCCATATAGATCCACCAACTCGGTATAGACTTTCCGGGGAGAAATACCTCTCAGGCAGCCGTATCCAATCGCGCAGTGATGTCGACTGCAGTCAGGACGGCATACTGTCTTGTTGCTCAAAACCCGGGTTTTCTTCCCTAATGGCCGCCAGATCTCGATCTCGGTTGGCCCAAAGATTACCACACCTGGCACGCCCAGCGCAGAACCAAGGTGAGATGGTCCGCTGTCATTTCCAACCATCAACTGGCACTGAACAATCAGACCGGCGAGCCGGGAAAGATCAAACTGTCCGCTCAGATTATAGCAATCGGCGGAATCAGGGAGATTGCTGATAATACTCGAATTGGTCTCTTCGTCATCAGCACCATGACCGATCAGAAAAACTATAAACCCCCCATCGAGAAGATCCCTGCACAAATCGGAATAATGGGAAACAGGCCACTTTTTATAGAGTTTACCGGCTCCGGCATGGACAACCACCTTGGGCCTGGGATCCGCCAGGGGAGCGGAGAGCACCGATGGCAATTTGCTCAAGTCAGCTCTGGGTTTTACACCAAAACTGATATACGCATGGTCTGACGGAACCGGAAGTTGTAACTTTTCAAAGATTTCTCTGAATACATACCAGATGGAGCGCTCCCCAGCCGGACGCTGAGCACGCTCTACCTGTAATCTAACATCAAAGCCAGAGCCGGAGCGAGACGCGGCACTGTTGACCTTTCGTTTCGCACCCGATAACCGGGTCAGTCTTACAGACACTGAATCTTCTTCGAGGTGAAAGGCAAGATCAGCCTGGAAGTTGCGAATACTCCACACACAAGCAAACCATTTTTGCACCCTCGAAAGTATGCTTCCATTTTGCAGGGCAGCCCTTGGATAGAAAATCAGCTGCGTATTCCCGGAAAGTGGCACCATCGCGAGTAACGATTGAAACTGCTGATCAACCACAAGAAGCAGTTGCGCATTGTTGTTTTCACACCATTCTGAAAGAGTTTGAATGAACTGCCCGGCCAACAGCAAATTCCCCAGATACTTCGTTGGATTAATCAGGGCAATCCGGCTTGAGGTTGCTGAATCAAAATATGAAACGCTGTGAGTCATTGCCTGCTTATCTACAAAATGTCTTGGTGAGCATAGACACCGTTCCAGTCAGCTGGAGGCAATCCATTTAATCTCTGGATACGGCTAATGAATACATCCACAATGGCCTCTTTGTCATCACGATTCAGTCTCTCGAAAATATCAAGCGCAGCATCCCAATAACCTGACCTGTAATATCCAAGCGCTTCATGAAAGCTTTCAATACGCACCAGATCTTCATCACTGACATCCGTGCGCAGCCCTGCAAGTTCATAAAGAGTCACTGCTGATTCTCGTCCCTTGACTTTTACCCAATCGACCTCACGCCAGACAAACAGGGACTCAGCGGAACCCAGCGTGTGTTTAGAGTCTGCACTGACCAGTGCGCCGACTTTGTAAGTGCGCGTCATAGATTCAATTCTGGCTGCCAGATTAACCGCATCACCAATTACTGTGTAATTAAGTCTTGAAGACGAACCGGTATTGCCGGCTACCACTTTTCCAGAATGTACTCCGACCCTCAGGTCCAGATTAACCCTCTGCTCTGTAAGCAACCTATTGATCAGGGGCAGACTGGCCCGTATTTCAGCCGCCGTTTTAACCGCATTCAGACAATCATCCGGATATTCAATGGGAGCACCAAAAACCGCCATTACCCCATCTCCAGTAAATTTATCAACGACGCCATTGTTTTTTTCGATAATTTGGCAAAGTTTTTCAAGACAAGTGTTGAGGATTGACAACACTTGCTCGGGGGGCAATTTTTCACTGAGATTTGTAAAACCTGTTATATCTGCGAAAAGTATACTGACCACTCTCTCTTCTCCGCCAAGCTCAGGCTTCTTCCGCAACAACTCGTTTGCTACGCGATCTGAAACAACTTTTCCCAACAGGTCACGTACCTTTTCTTTCTCAGCGAGACCTCTTGACATATTTTCGACTGCAACAGCAAGACTCCCTAACTCATCCCCGCTTGTCACCACTGGCAAAGACTGATGACTCCCATAGTCACCACGTTGTATCTGCACAACCCGATCTGCGATACGCATTATAGGTTTTGAGAAACTGCGAGCCAGCAATATTACTGCAACAAGGCAGAGGCAGATAACCGCGATGGCGAAATCCAATAAACGCTGTCTTAGTACTGCAAGATTTTCCTCATTCTCGCGATAGGAGCGCTGAATAACCGCATAGACCCGATCATCCCCAATATCGTCAGCGTTGATCTGCCGGAATCGGGTGCCATAAGTTTCGCCTTGCAGAGCAATACGCTGGGTCTCAGTCGAGTCACTGAGATCCAGCTGCACTGACAATTCTTGCTGAACCTGATTTGACGCAAAACTCGAGGCGACGACACTCGTCGTCCTGGCACCAGATTCCTGCAGTTGCGACTGGATGATTGAAATATCTGAGGCAGTACTTTGTTCTATCAGGGAGACAAAGTTATTGTCCAGCGGGAATCCGGCGAAAATCCAGGCCACTGGTGTGGGCAAAAAAAGCGGGCTGACCGTTATCAGATAAGGCATACTACCAACCATCAGTACACCGTCGGCCAAACCATCGGGATGAAGTACTGCCTGATTGACGACAGCGCGCCAGGGGCCGGTCAGTGAATTAAAACCCTGATTCTCTGTATCAACAATAACCTCACCTTGCATATCTGCAATTAACATCAGACCAGCCGCACCATTGGAGCGATCCAGCAGATTACGAGCCGCGTCAAGTATAGTCTCTGTATCAGCGGCTCCAAATGCATTTCGGAACCCCCAATCTCGTGTGAGAGCACTACTGATAGTCAGTAGCGTATTGCTGTGCTCTGCCAGATTAAAGTCAAAAACCTGAACGCCAATATCCAGATATGAGTTGATTGTCTGGTCGGTGTACTTGATATTTTCTCGTGCCACAAACCAGTAAATCACACTCAGGGTGGGCAGCAAAAATATCAGCATAAGCAAGATGAAACGTGACTGGATACTCGGAAACCGCATATTGTTGCTGCAAAGGTGTCGATAGTGGTTGAATCTGACGCCCAAGATAGGCAGTATTTTACGGTATTACAATGCCAATAATCATGAGTTTTGATAATGCCTGCTAATTCAATGATTTTGATGCCCCCGTTGGTGCTGCTATCGGTATCAACAAGTGTTATTGCGCAACAGGATTTTCGTTTTATTGACGGAAACGGCGAACCTGTGGCGGGGCTGGTCATTGAACTCCACGATGAAGAGGCTACTGAAGTAAGCGGAGGTATCAGCATTATTGATCAGATCAACCGCACCTTTGTTCCCATGATCAGGGCGATTAACCCTGGACAATCAGTCAGCTTTCCGAATAGTGACAATGTTCGCCATCACGTTTATTCTTTTTCTGAAATAAAACAATTCTCTACACCGCTTTACGCCAATGAGAACATCGATCCGGTCACGTTTGAGCAGCCCGGCATTGCTGTTCTGGGCTGTAATATTCACGACAGCATGGTCGCTTATGTGTACGTTTCGTCCTGGGCAACCTGGTATCAGACTGACGAGCATGGAAAAGTCAGCGTCACAATTCCGCAACATATCAATGAAGTGCACCTCTGGCACCCGTGGCTTCAGACTACAGATAACCGCCAGGTTATCAACTCCACAGACCTGAATGGCCAGGATGTGACGATCCAACTTGACATACAAAGTCCGCAACAAACTTTAGGCTTTCGTGCTCTTCGTCAGGATGCACCGTGAATACCGGGAAATCCTTGTCTCTTCTTGTTATCTTGATTTGTGTGCTGTTGTTTTCGTCTTCGGCATCAGCAAGCAGATCAGGTGAACATAGTGCAACTACCCGCCAGGGCAAGATCCTGGGAACAGGCGCTGTCAGCAGCCTGTCAGGAGCAAGCGGTGGCGGGCTTTTTCCCTGGGCAACTATTGGGACCTACGCCAGCTCAGGACAGAAAGGCCTGAACCTGTTTAAAACAAGCGTATGGCTCGATGATTACAGATTGACAGTCGATGGTGCCGCCATCGCGATCGGAGACAGATTTGAGCTGGCTTATGCCAACCAATCTTTCAGGATCAAAAATACTGGGGCGGAGATACAACAGGACAAATTCACCGCCAGCTATAAAATTCTGGGGGACCTGCTTTATGGCTCTGCCCCACAGATCACACTTAGTTTTGAGCACGGTGCGTTGGCCGACAACCAAATCGCCTCCTCTGTCGGAGCTCGTGATGACACCGGCACAGATTTCCTGTTGAGCGCAGGCAAAGTCTGGCTAGACGGTCTGGCACATCGGACGACGCTACTGAACGTCAACATCAGATATGGAAAGCAGAATCAGTTCGGACTTCTGGGGCATGGAGGTGATGCAGAGTCAGGCAAACTGACTACAGAAATTGCGACAGCCGTTTTCCTCAATCGTAACATAGCGGTAGGCCTGGAATTTCGCCAAAAAAAGGACAACCTGAACGCGATTCGCGAAGAGCATGCCCGCGACCTGTTTGTGGCCTGGTTCATAAACAAGCATGTCTCCGTCACAGGGGCCTGGGTTGATTTGGGGGCTATCGCTGGCGCGAGAGATCAAAGAGGGGTTTATCTATCATTACAGGCAACATTATGATACGAATTGCTTGCTTGTCAGTTTACCTTGGTTTAGTGAGTGCCTGTATGAGTGCTGACTCTGGGCGGACTCTGTATGAGGAACTCGGGGGAAGCTCGGGTATCGAGGAAATTGTCGACCGTTTTATCGTAGAAATCGCGTTTGACAACAGAGTCTTTGAGCGTTTTGCTGACTCCAACGTTGAACGCTTCAGAGAAAAAATTACCGAACACTTCTGTGTACTGGCTAATGGCCCATGTGTTTATACTGGAGATTCAATGATTGACACGCACGCAGGAATGCAAATCAGCGATGCAGAGTTTAACGCAATCGTAGAAAACCTGATCACGGCCATGGATGAATCAGGCTCTCCAATAGCCGCACAAAACAAACTGCTGGCCCGACTGGCAGTATTGAAAGATGAGATCGCGGGCATCTAATCAAGGCCAGGTAATGCAGATATCGCCTTGATATGCTCTGCAGAAAATCCCCTGCTTAACACAAGTCTATTCGTACGCTGCCATTCCGGACTACCAAATTCGGGCCATTCATATATGCGTTTTCGAGCAAGAAATTCTGCCAGTCTCTCGACCCAAAAATCCTCATCAAAGGACTGCAACAACCGATCAATGATGCCGGAAGACAGACCTGACCGCGAGAGCTGATGACGGATGTATAAAGGTCCATATCCGCGAGCAGACTTACTGTAACAATAGGACTCTGCGAACCGCTCGTCGGACAACAACTTGTCGGACTCCAGCTCATTGAGAACCTGATCTATCTCGGACTCTTGACTGTCCGGAAACTTATTCCTCAACTTGCGTTGCAGTTGTAACCTGCTGTGCTCGCGCCGTGCCAGGTAATCCATGGCCCGGCGCCTCAGCTTCAGATAAGTGTCGCGAGCAGCGGAAGTATCAGTCGGCATCCGCTTCGACAGCTTCGGAGTCAGATCCCGCTAACAGCGTATTACCACCCAGCAACTGAGCTCTGATTTTACTTTCAAGCTCCTGTGCAAGATCAGGATTCTCTTCCAGGTAGGTGCCTACATTCTTTTTGCCTTGTCCTATTTTTTCGCCGTTATAGGCATACCAGGCACCTGACTTATCGAGTAGATTCAGTTTTACACCCAGGTCGATGATTTCACCCATACGATAGATCCCCTTACCGTACATGATCTGGAACTCGGTCTGCCGGAAGGGTGGCGCCACCTTGTTCTTGACAACTTTCACCCGAGTTTCGTTACCCACGACCTCGTCACCCTCCTTAATCGAGCCGATTCGGCGAATATCAAGGCGCACAGAGGCATAGAACTTCAGCGCATTACCACCCGTGGTTGTTTCCGGTGAACCGAACATGACACCGATTTTCATACGGATCTGGTTAATAAAAATAACCAGCGTATTGGAATTTTTGATGTTGGCGGTCATTTTACGCAGTGCCTGCGACATGAGCCTGGCCTGAAGCCCCATATGACTATCGCCCATCTCGCCTTCGATTTCTGCTTTCGGTGTCAGGGCTGCCACAGAATCCACTACAACGACATCAACGGCACCCGAGCGGACAATCATATCGCAGATTTCCAGAGCCTGTTCTCCTGTATCTGGCTGACTGACAAGCAAATTTTCAACATCCACGCCGAGATTACCTGCATAGATCGGATCAAGTGCGTGCTCCGCATCAATGAAGGCGCATGTACCCCCGGCTTTCTGGCACTCAGCAATAACCTGCAAAGTAAGAGTCGTTTTACCCGAAGACTCTGGACCATAAATCTCGACGATACGCCCGCGCGGCAATCCACCAACGCCAAGCGCCACATCCAGACCAAGGGATCCGGTTGATATGGCAGGCACAGACTCCTTGCCTTTATCACCCAGGCGCATCATGGAACCCTTGCCGAACTGGCGTTCTATCTGCGCCAATGCAGCACCCAATGCTTTTTCTTTGTTGGGGTCGCGATTATGAGCTTCAGCCATTAGAAATATCCCGTTAATATTTAATTGATGATATACGTGTTAAAGTTATTAAAGCAGAGCGGTACTGTATATTCAACCAGTATTATATATTTTTTATCCGACCGTCCCGCAGCAGACCCTCCAAGCCTTCGAGTGCCGCAATAACAGACTGACGTCGAATGCTCTCCCGGTCGCCTGAAAACAGGAATTCCCGTGCCGCCACTGCCGCAGTCCCGCCATCGCGACGCCACGCCCAGGCCAGCCAGACAGTACCCACAGGCTTACTGACAGAACCTCCTCCCGGACCTGCAATTCCACTACTGGCGATGGCAAAATCCGAGTCTGCAGCCTCCAGAGCACCACGAGCCATCTGCTCAACGGTTTCTCTGCTCACCGCACCGGGAGCCTGATCACCTTCAAGATAGCTGAGTGGTACCTGCAAAAACGCATGTTTCGCACTGTTTGCATAGGTAACAAGTCCGAGATGAAACCAGCCGGAACTACCGGGTATGGCAGTCAGTGCCTGTGCTATCCAGCCTCCGGTACAGGATTCCGCTGTACTTACGCTGGAACCGCGCCGGAGCAGTAAGCTGCCTATGGATTCTGCGAGGGTGCAAATATGAGTGTCCATGGCGCGCAGTCTAGCATTCGATGTGAAAAAACTGTACGGTTTGCAGCAGTTCGATTTTCACGTCGCTATGTCTATAATAGCCACCCATCTCCAGCAGCAGGATGCCGTTTTGACCACTTCGGATCTCTCCGCACACACCCCGATGATGCAACAGTTTCTACGCATCAAGGCCCAGCAGCCCGAACATCTGTTGTTCTATCGTATGGGTGATTTCTACGAGCTGTTTTTTGACGATGCTACCAAGGCCGCAGAATTGCTGGATATTACGCTGACAGCAAGAGGTCATTCGGACGGCAAACCAATTCCTATGTGCGGAGTTCCATATCATTCAGCCGAGCGTTATCTGGCCAGGCTGGTTGAACTGGGCTTCTCCGTTGCAATCTGTGAGCAAACAGGCGACCCTGCCACCAGCAAAGGGCCGGTGGAGCGTCAGGTGGTGAGAATTGTTACCCCGGGCACTGTCAGCGATGAGGCGCTTCTGAAAGAGCGCCGTGACTGCATAGTATTAGCCGTGACAGGACATAAAACCTCATCTTCCAGGCCTGAATATGGTCTGGCCTGGATGGATGTCAGCGGCGGCCGCTTCAGGGTGTGCGAGGTCAGCGGCCATGAAGCCATGCTGGCTGAGGTGGAAAGGTTACAACCGTCCGAGTTGCTATTCGACGACAGTCTCTCATTGCCCGCAGAGATCAGCTCACGAATCGGAGCGCGGCGCCGACCGGTCTGGGAATTTGACACTGATACATGTTACCGGCAACTGACCTCCCATTTCAGATCACGGGACCTGCGGGGCTTTGACTTTGAGCACCGATTACAGGCTATACGCGCCGCCGGAGCCCTGCTGAGCTATGTAAAGGACACTCAGCGTTCGGAACTGCCGCATATCCAGACTGTCCAGGTTGAACAGCCTGACGACGCCCTGATTCTGGATGCTGCCAGTCGCCGCAACCTGGAAATTGACCGCAACCTCAATGGCGGGTCCGGCAATACGCTGATGTCGGTCATAGACAAGACAGCAACAACAATGGGCAGCCGCCTGTTGAACCGCTGGCTTAACCGGCCGCTGCGCTTTGGCACAGAACTGAGACATCGCCAGCAAACTGTTGCCGACCTGCTGCAGAACTACCACTTTGAAACCATACAACCGATATTAAAAAAAATTGGCGACCTTGAGCGCATCCTGGCGCGGGTGGCGCTGGGCAGCGCTCGGCCGCGTGACATGGCCCGCCTGCGTGACGCTCTGGCAGCACTGCCAGAGCTTCAGCAGATTCTGACCACCGCATCTCGGGCAACGCAAAGCGACAGAGTTAAAAAACTGGCTCAGCGGATCAGCGAATTTCCGCAGCTTTGTCAGCTACTGAGTCACGCGCTCGTTGCAAACCCACCGGTTGTTATTCGAGAAGGCGGCGTCATTGCTGAGGGTTACGATGCCCAACTGGATGAATTACGCAGCCTGAGCTCTAATGCCGGACAATATCTGATTGATCTGGAGCTGCGCGAGAAGCAGCGCACTGGCCTGAGTACTCTGAAAGTCGGTTATAACCGTGTTCACGGTTACTTCATAGAGGTCAGCAAAGCGCAGGCAGAACAGATGCCCGCTGAATACCAGCGTCGCCAGACCCTGAAGAATGCCGAACGTTTTATTACCCCGGAGCTTAAAACATTCGAGGATAAAGTCCTCAGCGCCAACAGTAAGGCGCTGGCGCGCGAAAAAGATCTTTACGACCGGCTTATGCAGGAAGCCGGAGAATTTCTTGCGGAACTGCAAGGCTCGGCAGCTGCACTGGCGGAACTTGACGTGCTTTGTAATTTTGCCGATCGGGCACTGAATCTGAACTGGGTCCAGCCTGTCCTGGTCGAGCACACAGAAGTCAATATCACTCAGGGCCGCCACCCGGTTGTCGAGCAGGTTCTGGAAACACAATTTGTTGCCAATGACACGCATTTGAGCGCACAGCGACAGATGTTGATTATTACCGGTCCGAATATGGGCGGAAAATCTACCTATATGAGGCAGACCGCGCTCATCGTGCTGCTGGCTTTTTGCGGCAGCCATGTACCTGCCAGCGCCGCCTCAATCGGACCGATTGACCGGATTTTCACCCGCATAGGCTCATCCGACGATCTGGCTGGCGGGCGCTCTACCTTTATGGTCGAAATGACCGAGACTGCCAATATTTTGCATAATGCCTCAGCCAACAGTCTTGTGCTGATGGATGAGGTTGGCCGCGGTACATCTACATTCGACGGTTTATCACTGGCCTGGGCCTGCGCCTTGCATATCGCCGATAAAATCGGTGCATTGACCCTTTTTGCAACCCATTATTTTGAGCTGACTGTATTAGCCGACTCTTACCCGCAAATCGACAACGTGCACCTTGATGCCACTGAACACCAGCAAGGTATCGTTTTTATGCACACGGTAAAACCGGGTCCGGCCAATCAGAGCTATGGGCTGCAGGTTGCCCAACTGGCAGGCATACCGCCGGATGTCATCCAGCAGGCACGCCAAAAATTACTGGCTCTCGAAAAGCTGGCCGGCAAACCTGCGCTGTCGTGCCAGGGTCCCATACAGGATGATCTGTTTGTATCACCGGATCATCCAGTAGTTGACAGGCTGAGAGAGCTCGATCCTGACGCTCTGACACCTCGCCAGGCCATGGATCTGCTATATCAACTCAAACAGAGCTGCTCCTGAGGCTTGGCAGTCAAAACACCTGAGGTCTTTGCCGATAGCAGCAAGGTACCTTATAATGCCGCTTCGTTTTCAAGACGCATCGCTAATACAGGACTGGAACACAACATGACATTTGTAGTCGGTGAAAATTGTATCAACTGTAAACACACTGATTGTGTGGAAGTCTGCCCGGTTGACTGCTTTTATGAGGGACCCAATTTTCTGGTAATACATCCGGATGAGTGCATCGATTGCGCTCTTTGTGAACCAGAATGTCCTGTGGATGCCATCTTTGCCGAAGATGAACTACCTGATGATCAGAAACAGTTCCTGGATCTGAATGCTGAACTTGCCGAAAAATGGCCCAACATTACCCAGATGAAACCGCCAATGGACGATGCCGAAAAATGGAACGGCGTGCCTGGCAAAATCGAGCACCTGGTCAAGGGCTGATAGCTCAGAACATCGACTACAGGAATGAATCCAGATCACACCCCTCGGCGTTCGCCATTCGTCTGAGGCGTCTCAATCCCTCGATTTGCAACTGCCTGACACGTTCTCGCGTCAGGCAGATCTCGAGACCAACATTTTCCAGCGTGTCAGCCTTGTGTCCATTCAGGCCATAACGGCGTTCTATCACAGCGCGCTGTCTTTTGTTGAGTGCTGATACCCATCTCTTCAACGTCCGGTCTCGTGACTCCGCGTAGATGTGTTCCGCCGGATCTACAGGTGAGATTCTGTCGAGATACTCGCGAGCACACAGCTCGTCAGGCTCAGGAACAATCATTGCTGCATCCTGACTGGACTCGTGGCAATCCAGCAAAGCATCCAGAGTCGCCAGCGGCATATTGACGTATTCCGCCAGCTCGGTTCTGCTCGGCTCACGTCCCAGCTCTGCATACAGCTTCTGCTGCTGTCGTCGACACTGACTGATATTCTTGATGACGTGAACCGGCAGCCGGACATTGCGCGCATGATTCATGATTGCCCGTTCAATATTTTGACGTATCCACCAGGTCGCATAAGTAGAAAAACGATAACCCCGCTCGGGGTCGTATTTATCAACGGCTGTTATCAATCCAAGATTGCCCTCTTCGACCAGATCCATCAATGCCAGACCGCGATTGCGGTAACGGCGCGCCATGCTGACAACCAATCGCAAATTATGCCGGATCATCGCCTGCCGACCATGCTCACAGCCCTGACGCGAGGCTCTGGCCAGGTTTACTTCGTCATCAAATTTGAGAACACGAAAGCGGGAAATATCACGAATATAGCTGGTTTCGGCATCCAATGCCGCGATCGAATAATCCATATCAACAACCATTCCTTGTGTGTGTTTTTAAACGAACGATCGTTACGCTAACACACCGAAGAAATGAATCAACTACCGGTTTAGCGAATTGTGAGCCATGTCACAATGCCAATATTACTTACCTTGCAGGCAAAAACTGCACCGGATCAGCGGGCTTGCCATCAACCCGGACCTCAAAGTGCAGCATGTCACGACCGGTGGGACCCGTGCCGAATTCTGCAATTTTGTCACCGGCTCGGATGCGATCACCTTCCTGAACCAGCATCAGGCTATTGTGCATATAGGCACTGAGAAAGCGTGCGCTGTGGCGAAGAATAATCAGATTGCCGGCACCCTGAATCCCCTGCCCCGCATAAACCACATCGCCATCAGCAGCCGCATATACGGGATCTCCGCGCATGCCTGCGATATCAAGCCCTCGACTCGCTCCATTCGCGGTGAAGGTAGCAAGCAAGCGACCATCAGCAGGCCATTGCCAGGTAACACCGTCAACCTGTCGGGTATTAACGCTGCCAGTGCGTCTGGCATCTATCGCCGACTGGGGTCGATTGCCCGCTCTGCTTATGTTCTCCTCGCCGGCGGGTGAAGCAGGAATCGATGGCATCTGGCTGAGTGTAGAACTGGCCACATCATCGGCGCTTACGCGCAGACGTTGACCCGGGAAAATTGTGTACGGCGGATTTAGCTGATTTATCAACGCCAGCGTGCGGACGTCCAGATCATAATTCCAGGCAATCGAATACAAGGTGTCACCTCGCACGACAACATGCGTCTGCGCCGCCAGGGTTGAGTCCTGAGCGGATGAACCTGTTTCACTGACTACCCGCTCAGTCACCCGTCGAATACCCCCGCCGACAGTAACAGCCCTCACCACAGTTTCACTGGACCCGACAGTATCCTGCCCGGCGCCCGATGAAGAAGTCACGCTGGCCGGCGTTCTACGCGCAGTGCTTTCTATTGACTGGCCACTTTCAATGATAACAGCGCGCTCACGAACCAGCTGGTCACTCCTGTCATCAATCGGCGCCTCATACGAACTGGCACAACCCAGGACCAACAAGAAAGACATGAACAGCAAAGGCATTTTTTTCATGTGACAGCCCCGTCCTCTGATAGGGATTTTGCCGACAGTTTCGCAAACAAAACAATGAGTGCTCCCCCCAGACATGCCAGGCCTGTAGCGGCAACAATGCCTGACAAGCTTGAGTCGGCAACTTGCTGACCAGGCCACAGTACCAGCAAAGAGGCGGCCAGCATGCCTGTCAGTGTGGCATAGGTCTGCTCTCGATAATAATAAAAAGTCCACGACAGGACATGTGAAAAACCAAGAAGACCAATTGCACAGCCAGATGCAAAAACAGCTATCACTAACAGATCCATTTGTCGTAACGCGTCCAGCACATACTCATACATGCCCAGCAGAATCAGTATAAAGGCCCCGGATATTCCTGGCAGAATCATGGCACAAATGGCTATCGCACCACTCACAAACACGTAAAAAAGATGATCGCTGCCCGACACCGGATTAAACCAGGCGGTCACAGCCGTTAATAAAAAGCCAGCCCCAAACAGGCACAGCGCACGCACATCCCAGCGGCTGATTTGTTTACTCAACAAAAAACAGGATGCCAATATCAATCCTATAAAAAACGCCATCACCAGCAACCGATGATGGTCCAGCAGCCAGATCACTGCGTTAGCCATGATTATCAGGCTGCTTAAGATGCCAAGCCCCAGCGTCAGCAAAAAAGAACCATGAATCGTCCGCCAGAATGCAGCGGGACCACGTCGCCAAAGCACCTGCAAGGAGACGGGATTACAGGAGCGCAGTGCATTTACCAGATTTTCGTAAATTCCGCTGATCACGGCTATTGTGCCACCGGATACACCCGGGACCGCATCGGCAATACCCATGGCCATGCCTTTCAGAAACAGACTGATGCGAGCTTTGCCGTTTATGTCCATTTAATACTGAACCTGTCCCAAATAAAGCGGCACAAAATTGACCGCCTCCAGAATCTGTGTGTGAAATTCGTCTGCGGAGCGCTCAATCAGTCTTAACTCCTGGCCGCCCCGTTCGCTGCCAACCGGAATCACCAATCTCCCGCCATCAGCCAGTTGCTGCAACAACTCCTCCGGAACCTGTTGAGGTGCTGCTGCCGCGATAATGGCGTCAAAAGGACCATACTCGGGCCAACCCAGACTGCCGTCATCATGTTTGCTGCGAACATTACGGATTTTTAGCAGCCCCAGGTTCTTGCGGGCCTTATCCAGCAAGGGCTGTATCCGTTCGACACTCCAGACACGATCGGCCAGTTGCGCGATAATGGCTGTCTGATAGCCGCAACCTGTGCCAATTTCAAGCACACGCGATAGACGCCCGCTACGCCCGGCCAGGACCGCCTCGGTCATGCGCGCCACCACATAGGGTTGTGAGATTGTCTGGCTGAATCCAATTGGCAGGGCCGTATCCTCGTAGGCTCGGTGTGCAAGCGCTTCATCCAGAAAAATATGGCGGGGTGTAGTTCGCATCACATCAAGTACTGCCCAGTTCTTGATGCCTTTATCGAGCAGGGACGCTATCATCCGCTCTCGGGTTCGCTGGGACGTCATGCCGATACCGGCAAGGTTTGGTGTATTCACAATCTGTTACTTCTGTGTCTGATACCCCAGCAACTCATGAAGAACTGCAGTTGCATAGGTACCTGTCGGTAGATTGAAAGACAGCTCCAGGCTGTCATCGGCGCAAAAACAATAGTGTAAACTCTTCACGGCCAGACGCAAACTGCGCCGTTCCTGTTTAAGCCCCAGACGCTGAAGACCCTGGCAATATATCGGCCAGTGAGCCAGCAAGTCTTCTTCAAGCGCCTTTGCCTCGCCTTGCGTTTTCAGCTCGCCCGCCCCCCACATGGGACCAGTCGGGTGTATATCAAGTTCCGCCAGGCGATCATCAATTTTCGGATCATTCTGCTCATCGGCAAAAACACTGGCCGTGCCTTCAAGATTGAATACATCACCTGACAGTCTGCTGTTCCAGGTTCCGGTCTCAACCCGGTTCGCCAGCAACACATTAAAGAGGGCGGAGCGAGCTGAGGAAAGCAGCAGTCCACGTTGATGGCGGGAAATTCTACCCACTTTTCCTTCAAAAAGCGCTGTCGCCTTGTTCAGGTTGTCGTAGCCGAAGCGTTGCTCGCCAAAATAATTGGGAACACCGCCTTGCTGAATCAGCATCAGCCTGTTTAGCAAATTCTGCCTGTACTCAGACCCGGAAAGCTGACGAATCCGGATATAAAACGAATTGCCTTTGTGTGCTCCTCGGCGTAATTTACGGCCGTTCCTGACAACTTCCATAATACGCAGATTGTCATTCTCACAGATTCTTAATTGCTCAGGACGCAAGGCGGCATTATGTATACTGAACCATTGTGAGCACACTCCCTGCCGGTCCTTAAGTCCGGAATAGCTGACCTCCCTGTTGCTTACACCGGCTGCTCTGGCAAGCCGATCAGCCACTTCAACAGTATTCAGAGCAATTTTCTGGATACGAACCCAAAGGTGCTCGCCTTCACCGCTGCAGGTAAAACCGAGTTGCTCTGTTACTCTGAAATCCTCGGGACGTTGCTTAAATAAGCCCTGCACAGCAACCTGCCCATAAGCGCGAGGCAAATTGTGCATCAAGTTACTCAGGTCTGCGGGGTGGATCTGCAAGTTAGCGGCCAAGCAACACCACTGCATGAGTTTCTATACCTTCACGGCGTCCGACAAAACCCATGCCTTCAGTTGTTGATGCTTTTACATTGACACATTCAGCTGAAACGCTCAGCAGTCCGGCCATCTGTTCTCTCATGGCCTCAATATGGGGTGACATGCGGGGCTCCTGCGCCAGAATTGTCAAATCCGTGTTAACCAGCCGCCAGCCCTCTTTGTGCACCATGCTCATTACCTGTGTCAGTAGAACACAGCTATCAACGTCCTTATAACTGGCGTCGTTATCCGGAAAATGGCGACCAATATCACCCCTGCCCAACGCGCCAAGCAACGCATCACACAAGGCATGAATCAGGGCATCACCATCAGAATGGGCAAGCAGCCCACGGTCATGCGGAATGTGAACGCCGCCCAGCATCAGGGGCCGTTGATCTTCAGGTTCAGCAAATCGATGGGCGTCATATCCGTGCCCAATACGTATGTCCGAAAGTTGAGTCATAAAAGCGCCTGAAAATTATCTGCAATACGATCGCCGGCTGATGTTTGTGCCTGCAGAATTAAAGCAGCCAGCGGCAAGTCTTCTGGATAGGTAATTTTAATATTGTGCCTGTGACATCGAACAACGACTGGAGAGTATCCTTGCAACTCCATGGCAGACGCTTCGTCGGTGACGTTGAGTCCTCGCAAGCGGCATTGCACAAGCGCATCCAGAAGCGCATTGACTCGAAACATCTGAGGCGTGCAGGCGGCCCAAACCCCGCTGCGATCCGGTGTCTCTTGCACATGACCTGATTCATCAACCCGTTTCAGAGTATCTGTTACTGGTACCGCCAATAAACCACCGCAAACTCCGGTCAATTCACACGCAGCAATCAGAGCTCTAATATCAGCGGACAGGACACAGGGTCTGGCTGCATCGTGCACCAACACCCAATCAGCGCCACACCCGCTATCATGCAGGTATTGCAGAGCGTTTGCCACACTCTGCCAGCGTTCCTGCCCTCCAGGCAATCCCCTGAGCAGCGTTTTATTATCCCGCGATAAACGTTCAACCAGTGCCGGGCCCTGTGTGTCGTCCGGATTCAGAACAACGGTCACCGAGGCTAGCTCAGGAATCTGCAACAGAACCTCCAATGTCCGCTCCAGCACCGACCTGCCCGCCAGATCAAGGTACTGTTTGGGGCTGTCCGACTGCATTCGACTGCCCTGGCCTGCCGCAGGCACTACTGCATGAATGGCCATACGCTATTCAATCAACATATAGAAGGTTTCACCTTCGCGAATCATTCCCAGGTCACTTCGGGCTCTTTCTTCTATGGCGTCAACGCCATTTTTCAGATCACGCACCTCATGCTCCAGCATCTGGTTACGTTGGCGAAGTTGCTCATTTTCTGCCTGCTGCGCCATCAATTGCTGTTCCAGCAGTCGATGCTCGCGGATACCTCCGTCACCTGCCCACAATCGCCATTGCAGCAGAATCAGTAACACTACCAGGCCGGAAACAAGCATCTTCATGTCGACCTCCGCGGGTTGACCGATGGTTTCAATTGAACTGACTGAACTCCTGTATGCCCCGATAAATCGCTCTGGCTCCCAGCTCCTGCTCAATTCTTAACAGACGATTATACTTGGCAACCCGGTCCGAGCGACACAAAGAACCTGTTTTGATCTGACCGGCACCCGTAGCAACAGCCAGATCAGCAATTGTCGTATCTTCTGTCTCACCTGAACGATGCGAAATAACAGCGGTGTAACCGGCTTCACGCGCCATACGGATGGCCGCCAATGTCTCGGTCAGGCTACCGATCTGATTGAACTTGATCAAAATCGAATTGGCGATTTTCTGCTCAATGCCACGTGCCAGAATTTCCGTGTTTGTCACAAACAGGTCGTCACCTACCAACTGAACACTGCTACCTATTTTGCGAGTCAGCAAGGCCCAGCCATCCCAGTCACTCTCATCCATACCATCTTCAATTGACAGAATATTGTACTGACGCGCCAGGTCTGACAAATAGTCAACGAATCCTGCAGCATCATAAACCTTATTCTCGCCCTTCAGGTTGTACTTGCCATCACGGTAGAACTCGGACGATGCACAATCCAGAGCAAGACGGATGTCACTGCCCATTTTCAGACCGGTCTTGTCAACGGCTGTAAGAATCGCATCCAGAGCCGCCGCATTTGAAGGAAGATCCGGTGCAAAGCCGCCCTCATCTCCAACTGCCGTACTGAGTCCCTGCGCTTTTAGCACCGACTTGAGACTGTGGAATATTTCCGCTCCATATCGCAACGCTTCAGCGAATGTTGGTGCGCCAACTGGCTGAACCATGAACTCCTGTATGTCCACATTGTTATCGGCGTGCTCCCCGCCGTTAATGATATTCATCATCGGCACAGGCAGCGACATGGCATCACGGCTGCCATTTAATTGCGCGATCCAGGCATACAAAGGCAGATTATTCGACTGGGCCGCCGCTTTGGCGGCCGCCAGTGACACGGCAAGAATTGCATTGGCACCTAAATTCGCCTTGTTGGGTGTGGCATCCAGGTCAATCATGCACTGATCAATCACCGACTGATGATCTGCATCGCGCCCCACCAACGCTTCACGGATTTCATTATTGATATGCCCCACCGCCTTCAGCACACCCTTGCCACCATAGCGTGATGTATCCTTGTCACGAAGTTCCAGCGCCTCTCGGGAGCCAGTGGATGCTCCGGAAGGCGCGCAGGCAGTTCCGATCACACCCGAGTCCAGCAGGACGTCTGCCTCGACGGTTGGGTTACCGCGCGAATCCAGAACTTCCCTTGCCTTGATATCTTTAATAATCGCCATAGTTTTTTCCTGATCTCTTAAAGCAATAAATATTTTAATTGGTATCCACAGCCGGGAAGGACTTCACCAGCTCATCGATAGCTTTGATCTGTTGTAGAAACGCTTCCAGTTTATTCAGTCGTAGTGCACACGGCCCATCACACAGGGCCTGGTCCGGATCCGGGTGAGCCTCAACAAACAGTGCAGCCAGCCCCTGTGACATGCCTGCTCTGGCCAATTGTGTCACGTCCGCCCGACGACCATCAGCACTGGTCGCCAAACCGCCGGGTTTCTGTAAGGCGTGAGTCACATCAAACATGACTGGATAGGCGAACTTTTTCATCACTGAAAAGCCCAGCATATCAACTACCAGATTGTTATATCCAAAGCTGGAACCGCGCTCGCACAGCATCAGTTTAGTGTTACCGGCCTCTTCGAACTTGCGCAGAATGTGTTGCATCTCCTGTGGTGCCAGGAACTGCGCTTTTTTAATATTAATAAAAGCACCTGTTCTGGCCATCGCAACAACCAGATCAGTCTGACGCGACAAAAATGCCGGCAACTGAATGATATCTGCCACTTGAGCAACGGCCGCCGCCTGCATGGGCTCATGCACGTCGGTCAATACCGGAACGTTAAAACGAGTTTTAATATCCTGTAAAATCTTGAGCCCGTTTTCCAGACCCGGACCACGGTAAGAATGAATCGAAGAGCGATTCGCCTTGTCAAACGAGGCTTTGAACACATAAGGGATGCCAAGCTTCTCGCACACCCGGACAAACTCATTAGCCACTTCCATCGCAAGCTGATGCGACTCAAGAACATTCATGCCGCCAACCAGCACAAACGGTAAATCATTACCAAAAACAACTGATTCGTTAAGACGCAAATGCTTTGCAGGCGAGTCCATGCTCATGACTTTTCCTTGGCCTGATGAGTCAGCGCTGCCTCTATGAAACCTTTAAACAGAGGGTGACCGTCACGTGGCGTGGAGGTAAATTCAGGATGGAACTGACAAGCTACAAACCATGGGTGATCTGGCACCTCTATCACTTCAACCAGACCACCGTCCATAGAACGACCTGCAATAATCAAACCGGCATTCTGAAGAGTGTCAAGGTAGGTATTGTTTACCTCATAGCGATGCCGGTGACGTTCGACGATCACATCTTTCCCATAACACTGATAAGTTGTTGATGTCGGCTCAAGACGGCACTGTTGCCCTCCCAGACGCATGGTGCCACCCAGATCTGAATTCTCATCGCGGGTTTCCACACCGCCTTCGGCCGTTGTCCATTCACTGATCAGCGCAACAACAGGATCTTTACAATCAGGTTTGAACTCTGAGCTGTGGGCGTCCGGCAAACCGGCTACGTTGCGGGCATACTCGATAACCGCAACCTGCATACCCAGACATATCCCAAGATAAGGGATGCGATTCTCCCGGGCGTACTGAACAGTCAGTATCTTGCCTTCCACACCTCGAAGCCCAAAACCTCCAGGAACCAATATGGCATGCACTCCATCCAGCAGCCCTGTGCCATGAACCTTGACGTCGCTGGAGTCAATATATCGAATATTAACCTTGGTGCGGGTCTGAATTCCGGCATGCGATACTGCCTCGATCAATGATTTGTAGGCATCCAGCAACTCCATGTATTTGCCAACAATGGCAATCGTGACTTCCTGATCAGGATGTAGTTTCGCATCAACAACCCGATCCCACTCTCGAAGATCTGCCGGTGGACAATTCAGGCCAAACTTCTTCACGACAATTTCATCCAGCTCCGCCGAACGTAATAGAGAAGGCACCCGATAAATTGTATTGGTATCAGGCAAAGAGACGACTGCCGGTAAATCGACATTGGTGAACAGCGCGATTTTACGCCGGGAGGATTCGGCAATTTCGTGCTCCGAGCGACAGATCAGAATATCTGGCTGTATACCAATAGAACGAAGCTCTTTGACAGAATGCTGTGTCGGCTTGGTTTTGGTCTCACCGGCCGTAGCAATGTAAGGCACCAGTGTAAGATGCATGAACAAGGCGTGTTGCGATCCCAATTCAACCCGCATTTGACGGACAGCTTCAAGAAACGGTTGCGACTCGATATCACCCACTGTGCCACCGATCTCTACCAGGGCCACGTCGGCACCTGCGGCTCCTTCCACCACGCGTCGTTTGATCTCATCCGTGATATGCGGAATAACCTGAATCGTTGCGCCCAGATAGTCGCCACGGCGCTCACGTCGTATCACCTCTTCGTAGACACGACCGGTAGTAAAGTTATTACGCGCCGTCATGGTCGTGCGAATAAAACGTTCGTAGTGGCCGAGATCCAGGTCAGTTTCTGCCCCGTCTTCGGTTACAAACACTTCACCGTGCTGAAAAGGACTCATTGTCCCGGGATCCACATTGATATAGGGATCCAGTTTCAGCATGGTGACTTTAAGACCGCGTGCTTCGAGAATTGCACCGAGCGATGCAGAGGTGATGCCTTTGCCGAGCGAAGAAACAACTCCACCGGTAATGAAAATATATCGCGTCATTAACGCCCCATCCTTAATCATTGATGGGGCTACAGATTACCAGAACAGCCCCTTATCGACAAACTAATTGTAACTTTTGTGGCTATTCTTTCAGCCAGACCGGCAGCCAGCCTGAAGCCTGCTCATGGCACAGAAACTGCTCATCAAAACCAACCCCTGCCACCCAGGCAAGTTGGTCATCCACCCACAAAAGGGGTAGTCGTTGTCGCTGAGAGACCGGCATCCTGGTCTCCTGTAGAATCTTTTTTAATGCCCGCTGTGGGCGTCCCGGCAGGCGGATTTTCTCACCGCCCTGCCGATAGGAAATACGGTACTGCCCCGCAGGTAAAGTCATCGCAGGTGTCGAAACCTGACGCATCTCCAGACATCCGTTACCTGGCAACACCAGGGGCGGGAAAAATCCATCCGTTGACCGAAGCCACCGCGTTGCCGAAGGTAACTGAGAATTCTCGTCCTGCTCCGGCATCAACAACAATTTGCCGAACTCCCGCCTCACTTGCCAACCCTGCCATTGCAGCGAGGGCTGGGCATGCTTTGACGCGGTCACGATCTCTTGCAACAGCGTTCTCAGCAGTTTCTGCGATGGCCACTTCCCTGCTGCCGACTCCAGCCAGTGTCGCAGTACCAGATACTGATGAGTTGTTGGCAGGCTCTGTAGCGCTCTGATATCAACAGCGCCATCTTCTGACACGACCCCATCAAGTCCATGTCGCGCGAGATCAACTGTCAGCCTGTCAAGATCACGACACAACTGTGCAGAACGACCGACGCTGCGCTGCCAATCCGGCCAATGTGTGCTCAACAGCGGAGCAATTGACTGCCTGATAAAATTGCGCCGGTACCGCCCGTCCAGGTTACTTTCATCATCAAACCAGCATAATTGCCTGCCCCTGGCGTATTGATCCAATTTGACGCTCTCGGCGTTCAGCAATGGGCGCCACACCCATGACTCTCCCAGTTCCCGGCCTTGCGGAATGCCGGCGAGGCCTCGCGGTCCACTGCCACGCAACAGATTGAGCAGCACCGTCTCGGCCTGATCGGCCTGGTGATGGGCCGTCAACAGGACATCATGCGGCCGCAGAAGCTCAATAAAACATGAATAGCGCGCATCTCTTGCCAACTCTTCCGGACTTTGTCCTGTCGATGTATCAAGCTGCAAATGCCTGACAGTCAATGGCACCCCATAGTTCTGACAAACAGTGTAGACATGTTGTTCCCACAATGCGGCGTTGACTGACCAACCATGATTAACGTGAATGGCCGACAATTCAAAGGGCAGACGATCGGCTAACTGCACACACAGATCAAGCAGCACCATCGAGTCACGACCACCACTCACAGCAATAGTCAGCCGTCGGCCGCACGGCCGAACGCGTGACAACTCATCAATACTGGATAGAAACAGCGCCTGCAGATCCATGCCCTGTCCTCACAATGAAACGCGTAGTCTGCAGTTTAACGGGGAAGTCAGTCTGAATCAGCTGCTGATGCCATAACTCATCAGGCGTCGATATCGACGCTCCAGCAGATTATCGATCTCCATATTCTGGAGTCGCTCTACCTGGTCGATGAGTGCTTCCTTTATTGAAGAAGACATCGCCTGAATATCACGGTGAGCACCGCCCATGGGCTCTGCAATCGTGGAATCAACAATGCCCAATTCCTCAAGGCGCGCAGAGGTCACGCCCATTGCTTCGGCGGCATCAGGGGCATGATCGGAAGATTTCCACAGAATTGTCGCGCAACCTTCAGGCGTAATCACCGTATAAGTCGAATACTGCAGCATATTAAGGTGATCTGCGATACCAATAGCGATTGCCCCGCCAGAATTGGCCTCGCCTGTCACTGTCGCAATCAGCGGTGTCCTGACGCGCGACATCATGGCCATATTCTCTGCGATAGCCTCATTAATGCCCCGCTCCTCAGAGTCGATCCCCGGATAGGCACCCGGTGTATCGATAAAGCTCAAAACGGGCATTTTGAATCTCTCAGCCATCTCGATCAGACGACGCGCCTTACGATACCCCTCGGGACGAGGCATACCAAAATTATGGCGAACTTTTTCCTTGGTACCGCGGCCTTTCTGGTGACCGATTACCATCACCGGCTTACCATCCAGACGAGCAACACCACCCACCAGTGCCTGATCATCAGCAAACAGTCGATCGCCGTGCAGCTCATCGAAATCCGTGAAGATATGTTCAATATAATCATAGGTATACGGTCGCAACGGGTGACGTGCTACCTGTGAAATCTGCCATGGCGTCAGATTGGCGTAAATCTTTTCAGTCAGCTTGCTGCTCTTTTCCTGCAATTTCTGAATTTCTTCACCAATATTGAGCTCATTATCATCACTGACAAGACGCAATTCATTGATCTTGACTTCAAGATCTGCGATGGGTTGCTCAAAATCGAGGTAGTTTGGATTCATAATGCAATAGACCAGCCGTTAACAATCGAATTACCGGCCATGATAGCAAAATTCAACTCTACTGATAAGCAATAGTCACCGTCCCCGGTGCACACAACTCGCTGAGCTCCTGCAACAGACTCTGCTCGGGTCGGACATACCATTGATCGCCTAACATCAGCCAGCCGGAGACATCGGCTCTCTCGTAACGAATGCGCACCTGGCAGGGTCTGGGCACATCGGCACGGTCGTCCGAATCCGGTTCAGAGGAATCCGACTCAACTGGCAGAAATACCTCGCAATACGGTCTCAGACAATCGGCAAGCCGGCGACTGAAATCCACAGCGAGGCGATCAGCCTGCACCGTCAACTCCAACGCACTGGCAAAACGCTGTCTCGCCTGCACAAGATTCAATACCTGTTTCGCACGGCCTCGCAAGCCGCCGCTGAATTCGTCGGCTGATACCTGACATTCGACCAGCAGGATAGCGTCCTTTTCAAGAACTTCTCGATACTGCTCATATTCCCGTGCAAACAAGGACACTTCCAGTCGCGCACTCCTGTCATCGAGAGTCAAGAAAGCAATTAGATCGCCGCGCTTGTTACGCATGGTGCGAACCCCGACCAGCAATCCGCCCACCCACTGTGCTTCGCGCTCCGGTTTTACATTAACAAGTCGATCTCTGGTCAATCCTGAAAGCTCAGACAAAAACTCATCAATCGGATGTCCACTCAGATACAATCCCAGGGTTTCTTTTTCTTCGCGCAACCTTTGCTGCTGGCTCCATGGTCGGGCCGACAACAAAGTTCCGGTATTTTCCTGATCGGCGACAGGGGAGATATCACCAAACATATCCAGCACACCGGCGTCTTTATTGCGAAGACTCTGTTCGGCGGCCTGCACAGTATCCTGCAATGAAGCCATCAATTGTGCACGCGCCTGATCAGGCATAGCATCTACAACACAATCCAGGGCGCCCGCTCGAATCAGGGCTTCAAGTGCCCGTTTGTTGACACTTCGAAGGTCAACACGGGAGCAAAAATCAAGAAAAGATGCAAATGGACCACCCTGCTCACGGGCATGTATAATCGCACTTACCGGACCTTCACCCAGCCCTTTGATCGCTCCGAGGCCATAAACAATTTCGCCCTGCTCATTGACCGTAAAATTATAGGCCCCTATGTTGACCGCAGGTGCCACAATAGGCAGTCCCATCTGTCGACATTCTTCAATAAGCGTTACTACCTTGTCGGTATTCTGCATATCAGCCGACAGAACGGCCGCCATAAAATAAGCTGGATAGTGATGTTTTAACCAGGCTGTCTGATAGGAAACCAGCGCATAGGCCGCAGAGTGAGATTTGTTAAAACCGTAGCCGGCAAATTTTTCCATCAGATCAAAAATAGAGCCGGCCAGGGCCGGATCCAGCCCGTTCTGCGCAGCTCCTTCAAGAAAGATACTGCGCTGCTTGTCCATCTCTTCCTGTTTCTTTTTACCCATTGCCCGGCGCAACATGTCCGCCCCGCCCAGGCTGTAATTGGCCAGAACCTGCGCAATCTGCATCACCTGTTCCTGATACAGAATAACGCCATAAGTGTTCTTAAGCACCGGTTCCAGGTCAGGATGGGGATAGGCAACATCGGCCCGACCATGTTTACGATTGATGAAATCATCAACCATGCCCGACTGCAACGGACCAGGGCGAAACAGTGCCACAAGCGCGACGATATCTTCGAAACAACTGGGCAACAGTCGCCGGATAAGCTCTTTCATCCCGCGTGATTCGAGCTGAAAAACCGCCGTAGTCTCAGCTCGCTGCAATAGCTGATAAACCTGCATGTCATCCAATGGGATAGAAGTAATATCCAGAGGTTGCTTGATGTGAGCAGGCTCCTGAGCGTTTATCATCTTAACCGCCCAATCGATAATAGTCAGCGTTCGCAACCCAAGAAAGTCGAACTTCACCAGACCAGCGGTTTCAACATCGTTTTTATCAAACTGGGTGACCAGACCCTCACCGTTCTCATCACAATACAGCGGTGAAAAATCGGTCAACACCGTAGGAGCAATCACCACACCACCAGCATGTTTGCCGACATTGCGGGTGATACCCTCCAGCTTGAAGGCCATCTCCATAATTTCCTGGGCGTCTTCGTCGGAATCTACAAACTCTTTCAGGGCAGGCTCCTGCTCCATCGCCTTGCTCAGAGTCATACCAACCTCAAAGGGAATCAGTTTGGACAGTTTATCTGCCAATCCATAAGATTTTCCTTGAACTCGTGCCACATCTCTTACAACGGCTTTGGCAGCCATAGTGCCGAATGTAATAATTTGAGATACCGCATCCTTACCATACAATTCAGCCACATGCTGAATCACACGGTCGCGGCCTTCCATGCAGAAATCTACATCGAAGTCGGGCATTGATACCCGCTCCGGATTAAGAAATCGTTCGAACAGCAAATCATATTTCAGAGGATCAAGATCCGTGATACCCAATGCATAGGCGACGATTGAGCCCGCCCCGGACCCCCTGCCCGGACCAACAGGAATATCATTATTCTTGGCCCATTGAATGAACTCCATAACAATCAGAAAGTAACCTGGAAAACCCATCTGGATGATAACGTCAAGTTCAAATTCCAGCCGTTCCAGATAAGGCTTGCGCCCTGCAAATATTTCATTCTCCGACATCCCCTCGACAGAAAAATCGCCTGCCAGACGCTGTTCCAGACCTTCCAGGCTCAGTTGCCGAAAGTATTCATCCATGGTCATCCCGGCAGGTACGGGATAATTAGGCAAAAACGGCTTGCCAAGTTCGATGTCGAGATTACACCGCCGGGCAATCACAACAGAATTTTCCAGGGCCTCCGGAATGTCAGAAAAAAGCTCTGCCATTTCGCTGGGCGACCGCAGATATTGTTGTTCGGTATAATGTCGAGACCTGCGTGGATCATCCAGTGTGCGTCGCTCATGAATACAGACTCGCACCTCATGAGCTTCAAAGTCGTCAGACTTCAGGAATCTCACGTCATTGGTAGCTACCAGTGGACAGTTATGCTTCGCGGACAACTCAATCACCGCCTGGATATACGCATCCTCACCTGGTCGGCCACAACGCTGAAGCTCAAGATAAAAACTATCCGGAAACAGTTTCATACTGTTATACAGTACTTCTGCAGCGCCCTGCTCATCACCATCGAGCAATAATCGGCCAATCTCGCCGTAATGTCCGCCAGAAAGCGCAATAAGCCCTTGCGACATGCCTTGCAGCCAGCTCTTCTGAATGACGGGTACACCCTGTCCCTGATTTTCAGTGTAGGCTCGCGAAATGAGCCTGGTGAGATTGCGGTACCCTGTCAGATCTTTAACCAGCAATACCATCGGGTATGGTCGATCAGGGTTGTCCGGGTTTTGCAGCATCACATCGCAGCCACAAATGGGTTTGATACCTGCCGAGATAGCACCACTGTAAAACTTGATCATGGCAAACAGATTAGTCTGGTCCGTCACCGCTACGGCTGGCATGCCCATTTCGGCAGCAGCCGATATCAGCGGCTTGACCCTGACCAGCCCGTCCACAATGGAATACTCTGTATGAACATGCAGGTGTACAAATTGCGGCGTATTCATACTTGAGAACTCAACTCCCTGACCGGTGCAAAACTCATACGGTGCGCCTCGCTGGGACCCAGGCGGTGCAAGGCTTCGAAATGTTGTCGGGTCGGATAACCCTTATGTCTGGCAAATCCATAACCAGGATGCGAGGCATCAAGCTCGAGCATAACATGATCTCTCGCCACTTTGGCCAGCACTGAGGCTGCGGCTATACACTGAAGTTTACTGTCACCCTTTACAACGGCTTCAGAATTATAGGGCCAGACAGGACACCGATTACCATCAACGAAAATCATCGATGGTTCAACGCCAAGAGATTCAACCGCCCTGTGCATGGCCAACATGCTGGCCTGGAGAATATTTATCCTGTCTATCTCGGCAGCTTGTACAAAAACAATCGAAAAACTGATGGCCTGCTCACAAATCTGCTCATATAAAACCGATCTCTTTTTCTCGGTTAGTCGTTTTGAATCGTCCAGCCCCGGAAGCTGGCAAGCAACAGGCAGTATAACGGCAGCCGCACTGACCGGCCCGGCCAGGGGGCCCCGCCCGGCCTCATCGACACCCACCACATAACCTTGTGGCAACTTTCCCCAGCGGGCCTTGAAGAATTCCTCGCCTGTGAGTAAACAATTTTTTTCCATCAGAGTGTTTGTAACTGTTCGTTAATCAGATTAACGATAGAATCAGCTGCCTGCTTGTCCGCTCCCAGCCGTATTGATTGATGTATACCAATGAACTTTTCACGTAAACCAGTCACTTGCTCTGGATTATCCAGCCAGTACTCCATCTCCTCCGACAATCGGCCAGCCGTCACATCATTTTGCAATATTTCCGGCACCAGACTCTCAGCCGCCAGCAGATTCGGCAGAGATATCCAGGAAACCGTTAACATGCGTGACGCCAGATGCCAGGTCATGGGTGCCAGCTTGTAGCAGACAACCATTGGACAGCCCAGCAACATGGCTTCCAGCGTCGCTGTCCCCGATGCCAGCAGGACGAGCTCACTGGCGGCCATCGCCTGGTGGGACTGGCCATCAAGAAGCGTTATTCTGCCAGCCAGTGCCGGATATTCAAGCACCGCTGCAGCCAGCAGTTGCTCAAATTGTTCACGACGTGCCGAATCGGAGCAAGGTGCCAGAAAACGGAGTTCCTGGCGTTTACTCAGCAATAATCCTGCAGCCTCCAAAAAAACAGGGGCCAGACGTTGAACCTCAGCTCGACGGCTGCCAGGCATCAGGCATATATATTGCCCTTCATGGTCCAGGCCAAGTTCTTCACGATTGCGCCTGACAAGCTGGCCATGGTCCGCCAGCGGCTGGATCCGATCAGCGAGGTGATGACCGACACAGACTGCGGGAATCTTATGCTGTTGATATATATCCAGCTCGAATGGGAAAAGTGTCAACATCAGATCAACACTCTGCTTTATGGAACGGATACGCCCCTTACCCCAGGCCCACACACTGGGGCTGACGTAATGTGCCGTTTTGATGTCGGCAGCGTGTAATTCTCGCTCCAGGCGCAAATTGAAGCCAGGGGAATCAATACCAATAAATACAGCGGGTTTTTCCTGGCGATATAGACATACCAGATCACGTTTCAGTCGCAGCAGCTCTGGCAAGCGTCCCAGCGGCTCGACAAAACCCATTACAGACAAGCGTTCCATGGGTACCAGGCTCTGAAACCCCAGGGCTATCATGCGTGGCCCGCCCACACCAACAAAGCGGGCCTGCGGATAGCGCTGCAACAGAGCCTGCATCAAGCCCGCACCCAGCATGTCTCCGGATGTTTCCCCGGCCACCATTCCAATCAGCATGATTTACCTGTTGGTTGTCAGAGAAGCGCTCTTGCCTCTTGATCGCCCATTAACGGTGGATTCCTTTCGCCGAGCCGGTTATCGACTTCAGAAATACGGCAATGGCGGGATTATCTGCAGCAATGGCTGCAATTTGCTGCCTGGCCTCTTCCAGACTCAGTCCTTTTTTGTAGACAGTCTTGAAGGCTGTCCTTATCAATCGCACTGTGTCTGCATCGAAACCCCGACGCTCAAGCCCGACCGTGTTTACACTGCGTACCGCCGCCGGAGCGCCACTCACGATTACATAGGCCGGCACGTCATGCGAAATGTGGGTCATTCCGCCTACCATGGCGTGAGCGCCGATTCTCAAGAACTGATTGACTCCGGCGAAACCACCCAGGATGGCCCAGTCGTCAACTTCTGCATGACCGGACAATCCGGCATTATTGGCGAACACTGTATTGTTACCAACAATACAGTCATGGGCGATATGCACATAGGCCATCATCAGATTACCGCTGCCTATTCGGGTGTATCCGCCCCCGGAACCTGTTCCCCTGTGCAGGGTACAACCTTCACGGATGATGTTGTTGTCACCAATTTCCAGCCAGGTATCTTCACCAGCAAATTTTTTGTCTGCCGGATCTTCGCCAACGGAAGCAAACTGATAAATCTGATTACCGCTGCCCATACGAGTATTGGCCTTTATCACAACATGTGAAGCAATCTCACAGCCGGCACCAATTTCTACATTTGGACCAATTATGCTCCACGGACCTACGGTTACGTCATCCGCGAGACGTGCGGACGGATCAATTATTGCTCGACTGTCGATCACTGTTCACGCTTCCTCTCTGCGCACATAATTTGCGCTTCACCCACTAATTCGCCGTCAACGGAGGCGCGACACTGAAACTTGTAGATACCACGTTTGCTGGTCAGAATTTCTGCTTCCAGTGTCAGGCGATCTCCGGGCACCACTGGGCGCTTCAGACGCACCTGGTCCGCACCCACGAAATAATAGAGGTAACCATCCTTCGGTTTCTTTTCCTGACTTTTGAAACCCAAAACCCCGGCAGCCTGAGCCAGTGCCTCGATAATCAACACCCCCGGCATAATGGGATAATCCGGAAAGTGGCCATTAAAAAACGGCTCGTTAACCGTCACATTCTTATAGGCGACAATGGACTTACCCAGCTCCATGCTCACCACCCTGTCTACCAACAGGAAGGGATAACGCTGCGGCAGGTATTCCTTTATTTCTTCAACATTCATCATATCTGATTTCCCGATTTCATCGCCTGTCATTCAGTCAGGCGCTTTTCAATTTGTCGCACTGTTTTCGACAGCCCAGCCAATTTTGTAAGAGCCACAGCGTTACGGCGCCATTGCGTGCTCTCCTGCACCAACGCACCCGAAGCATAAACGCCGGGTTTATCTATGGATTTAGATACCATGCTCATTGCACTTATACTGACCTTATCCACAATGCTGAGATGCCCGGTAATGCCAACACCACCACCGATCAGACAGTACCTGCCGACATGAGTGCTGCCGGCCAAAGCCGTGCAACCGCAAATCACAGTGTGGTCACCGACAGTGCAGTTATGACCAATCTGAACCTGATTATCAATTTTTACCCCGTTGCCTATGCGGGTGTCATCAAGAGCGCCGCGATCAATCGTTGTACCAGCGCCGATTTCAACGTCAGAGCCGATGAACACCGATCCCAACTGCGCGATTTTTACTGATTTCTGCCCATCGAATGCATATCCGAAACCGTCAGCACCGATCACCGAACCACTGTGGATTGTGACACGATCACCAATGTGCACAGAATCATAAAGCACAACATTGGCATTAAGTCGACAATAATCACCCAGCACAGCATTCGCGCCGATTGATACCCCGGCTCCAATTGAACAATGAGAGCCGATCACCACTCCACTTTCAATGACAGCGTGCGGCCCGATTCGGACATGATCGCCAATACAGGCCTCAGCACTGATAACGGCTGAGGGATGAACACCTGTTAATGCACTTTCGTCTGTGTTAACAACCCTCAGACCAGCGAACAATTGAGATGCGTGGGCATACGCAAGATAGGGTGATTCGGACAACAGGCAGGGTTTATCCAGCTGTTCTCCGATCTCCGGGGTAACGATAAAAGCAGAGGCATTAGACCGCGGCAATTGACTGGCATATTTCGGATTAGACAGAAAGCTCAACTGGCCCTGGCCAGCGCTGGCCAGGGTAGCAAGACCAACGACCTGCAGCTCTGAGGCTTTGTGGCCTGCCTCGTTAAGAGCCAGGCCCAGGTTCTGCGCCAGTTCAGCCAGCGTAATGGATGCCATTACCGCTAAACCGGACGATCAGCGAGCCAATTCGTTCAGTTTGGCAGTGACCAGCGCGGTGATATCAAAACTGTTGTTAAAATAGGCAACGGCTTCAGCGTTAAGAACAATGTCATAGCTGCCTTCCTGAACTACAGCTTCAATAGCCTGTCCCAGGAACTGGCGCTGACTTTCAATAAATTGCTGCTGGCGCTGGTTCCAGGCATTCTGCAGTCGCTCGGCGATAACCTGCATCTGCACCTGTTTTTCTTCGGCATCGGAATTCAATTGACGAAGCTCATCTTCGCTCATGATGGACTCGTCGCGCTGAGCTCGCTCGATGATTTCGCGCAATTCGCCATTAAGCCGCTCAAGCCGCTCTTCATCAGTACGGAATTGACTACGGGTGTTTTCTTCCAGCGCACGGGCGGCGTCAGTATTAAACAGCGCCTGCTCCAGGTTAATGATACCTATAACGGGCTGCGACTGAGCCCATACGCTGCTGCTTGCCAGCAACCACATTGCGACCAGTATCATCATCTTTTTCATTATACTCACCCTATTGCTTAAGCATTTAAACTGTGACTTTTCCCCGGCCGACCGACCGGTCGCGCATTATAACACTGTGATCAGAATCCTGCTCCAATGGTAAAGTCAAAACTTTTGGTCTGATCACGTTCGTCTCTGCTGAATGGTTTGGCAAGATAAAACGTCAATGGACCAAAAGGAGACAAATAAGTCACACCCACACCCACTGAATAACGCAACTGACCCACGTCAAAATCGCTGCAGCTATTGAAGCGCTGCTGTCGCAACGTGCAGTCCGTTGAGAAAACACTGCCAACATCAACAAAGAAGCTCGACCTGATTTGTCCGCGATCCTGAACAAACGGCATCGGGAAAAGCAACTCAAAAGATGCAGTTGTCAGAAGATTTCCGCCAAAATTGTTACGGTCACCATAAATATCAAAAGTCTCGGTCGCAAGCTGAACCTGCTGCAAGCCATTCTCATCCAGCACAGGCTGACCATTCTGATCAAAAACCGGCACTGTCAGATAACCACGGCTACCGTCATAACCAGCGGCCACGCCAGCTTCATTGACCCGAATCACACCGTTCTCGTCACGGGCAAGATTGGTGAAGTCTGTCCGGTACTGCACAGGAGGTGTACTCCGCGGCCCCAGGCTGTTCTCTTCAAACCCTCTAACCACGCCATTATAGGCTAGCCCGCCAGCAAAATAGTTCTGGAAAAACGGCAACTCTTTTGTGTCCCCGTAGCCATCGCCAAAACCAAGATTGGTTCGCACGTGAAACACCCAGCTATTGCCATAAATAGGTCGGTAATATTGGGTGTTATAACTGAGTCGGTAGTATTCCAGGTCACTGCCGGGCAAGGTCACCTCGGCAGATGCCTGCTGAAAACTGCCTCGGGTAGCCAATTGTCCCCGATTCAGAGTATTTCTGATCCAGTTGGTTGTAATCGTGAAGTTATCAAACGAGCGGCCATACTTATCAATGAAACCCGGATCCGTGCCCTGATTCAGGAACTCAGACGACAAATCTGACACACTGCGAGTGACCGCATCGCGAACAGGTCCTTCCCAGGGGTTCAGAATGGCAGGCTCGATAATATACCTGTCAACATTAGTCAGTAAGCGAGGCGACGCCTCGATTTCCTGAACCGAGAAACCGGAACCTGAAGTCAACTCAGTATGACTGTAACCCACCGTGTAGCCAATTTGCTGAATCTCGTTAATAGGATAGCTAAAGCTGAGCGAGCCGCCATAGGAAGTCGTAGAAAAGCTGGCAACGTTCTGGAAGGAATCCTGCTTCTGGGCGAACAGGCTAAATCCGCGGCTCACACCATCGGGCGTGTAATATGGATCGACATAGCTGAAGCGAGCGCTGGAGCTGAAATAGCTGCGGTTAAGCCCCACGGACACGGTACGACCGGTACCCAGAAAATTTTCCGCCTGCAGATCGGTGGCGATAAACCAGTCACCACCACCACCAGAACCGACACTGAACGAAATGCTGCCGAAATTCTGCTCTTCAACGTCAAATTCCACATCAATTTGATCCGTTGTGCCTGGTACCTCAACGTTTTGTACCTCTACCGTCGAGAAATAACCAAGCCGCTCCAGGCGTATTTTTGACAATTCTATCTGTTGACTGGAGGCAGGTGCACTTTCCAGCTGGCGCATTTCACGTCGCAGTACATCGTCTGCCGTGGACACATTGCCTCGATAGCTGATGCGGTTAACATATGTCCGGGCGCCAGGTTCAACGTAAAAGATCACTTCGACTGTTTGATCGTCATCATTGACTTCCGGTACACCTTCAACATTAGCGAAGGCATAACCAAGGTTACCCAGGATTTGCGTCATATACTCTTCACTGGCAGTAATCAGCGCCTGCGAGTAAGTCTGACCGGGTCCAACCAGCGTGTAGGCCCTTAATAGAGCTTCGGCATTAACCAGATCACCAACCAGGTCGACACGGCTGACCTGATATTGCTGGCCCTCGTTCACATTAATAGTGATATAAATGTTTTCATTATCCGGGGTTACTGAAACAGGCGTCGAGTCGATGTTGAAGCGCGCGAAGCCACTGTCCAGATAGTACGAGGTAATACGTTCAAGATCGCCTTCCAATTGTTCACGCGAATACTTGTCGCGACCGCTGAAAGGCAGATACCACGGCTTTACTCCCAGATCCATCAAATCCAGCAGCTCATCACTGTCATATTCGTTATTGCCAACCAGGTTAACGTTGCGGATACGGCTCTCCTGGCCTTCGTTGACCGTCATATCAATGGCTACCCGATTTCTGGGCTGCTCTGTCACTTCAATATCAACCGTCGTGCCATATCGACCCCGGGATGAATAAACTTCCTGAATACCCTGACGAATCGCTTCAAGTGTTGAGCGGGTAAAAATACCGCCTTCAACAATCTCGGCTGATGCCATATTGTTCAGAATATCCTCTGTCTGAAGTACCCGGTTACCTGAAATATTAATCTCACTGACTGAGGGGCGTTCCAGCACTGTAATGAGTATCACGCCGTCTTCACGGGCGACTTCCACTTCTTCGAAATACTGGGACTCGGTAATGGACCGTATTACTTCTGCAGCCATTCCGGGGCGAAACTCGTCACCGATGCTCACCGGAAGCAGACTGAACATGACGCCTGGCGATATCCTCTGCAGGCCATCAATACGGATATCGGTAATCTCGAAACTCTGTTGCTGGCTTTGAGCGAACGTAGGAAGGCTGATCGCCATTGCAGCAGTACCCGCCAGGGCGCTGCTCAACAAAACACTGCGGCAAATTCTAATCATGAAGTTCTGACAATTCCGGTCTTATTCTTGAAATTTGTAAGGTCCAGAGGCAGGCTTAGTCTCTTAAAGCAGCCGACTGACATCGTTATAAAAGGCCAACACCATGATGCCGCCGATAATTACCAGGCCGAGTTGCAGACCCATGGCCTGAATCCGCTCGGGAACAGGACGCCGTATGATAGCCTCTATGGTGTAATACAACAAATGCCCTCCATCCAACACCGGAATTGGCAGCAAATTCAACACGCCCAGACTGATACTCAGTATCGCCAGAAAACCCAGATATACTTCCAGACCATAGCTGGCAGTCTCACCAGCGACCTGAGCGATAGTGATAGGCCCGTTTATATTCTTGACTGATATCAGGCCGACCAGCATCTTCTTGATTGAATCAAGTACAAAAACCGACTTTTCCCATGTCTCCTGGATCGCAGCCGGCAGCGCCGACAGCGGATTATAAGTGACATCCCTGCGCATTTCCGGTGGCAGACTGGCAAACAAGTCAAATGGCTGGACACCTGCGCCGATCATACCAATCGTTGTACCATCAGCCAGATTGCTGATGCCTGGAATCACCTGCAACCGTACTTGATCCGACTCGCGTTGGACAACAACATCCAGTGGCAGTTCCGCAGAAGCCCGGATGATTTCAACCCACTGCATCCACCCCTGTACGGCCGTATTATTAACGGACACGATACGATCGCCCGGCTGTAGTCCTGACGCCTCGGCACTGCCACCCGGCACAACAGTGCCAATCACTGCGGGAATTCGAAACTGCACCAGACCAAGATCCCGCATAGGGTCTGGTTCAGCCTGACTGGACAGCCAATTGCTGACCGGCAGGGAGTAATCTACCGCCTCAGTCTGGCTCTCCGGTATCACTGTCAGCGTAATCGCACCGGTTTCCCCCAGTCGATTAAGTAACTGCATTGTTACCTGCTGCCAGATATCTACCGGCTCACCATCAACCGCGACAATCTCATCACCAGCCTGTAATCCCGCATACCAGGCTACCGAGTCTTCTCTTACATCCGCGATAACCGGTGCAATACCTTTAAGACCATAGGTGACGTTGATTACCCAGAACACCACGATAGCCAGTAGAAAATTGGCCAATGGACCTGCAGCAACAATGGCAAATCTCTGCCACAACGGCTTGAAGTTAAAAGCCTTGTCGCGTTCATCGTCAGGAATGGAGCTGCCAGCCGAGGTGTCCGTATCATCCTGGCCCAGCATTTTGACGTAACCACCCAAAGGGATGGGGGCTATCACATATTCAGTACCGTCCCTGCCTCTCCAACTTTTGACAGCCTTGCCAAAACCGATCGAAAATCTCAGCACTTTCACACCGCAGCGCCTGGCAACCCAGAAGTGACCGAATTCATGAATTGTCACCAGAATACCCAGTGTGACTATTAATGCCAGGATATTCAGAATTACTGTCTGCAACATAAACTACACCTGTCTGAACACGGCCACTAACACCAACTTCCAGGCCTGAAACCCAGAATCATATCTTCCGCCATCGCTCTGGCCTGACGATCAACTTCCAGAATCATATCCATAGAGACCGGTTCAGGACAACTTATTTGCTCAAGGCACTTTTCGACGATCTGTGGGATCTGCAAAAAACCGAGTTTTCTTTCGAGAAAACCGGCCACAGCTATCTCGTTGGCCGCGTTTAACACCACCGGCGCATGCCCGCCTGCTCTGGCGGCAGCAATCGCAAGTTCCAGACACGGAAAACGCTCCATATCGGGCTCCATAAACTGCAGATCAGGACTGGCAGCAAGATCCAGAAACGAGGCACCCGATTCAATGCGCTCAGGCCAGGCAAGCGCATGCGCAATTGGCACTCTCATGTCAGGGCTTCCTAACTGAGCGAGCACAGAGCCATCTATATACTCGACCATTGAATGAACGATACTTTGGGGATGAATCAGCACCTTTACCTGATCCGGGTTCAGATCAAACAGATAACAAGCCTCGATAAACTCCAGCCCTTTATTCATCATGCTTGCCGAATCGACTGAAATCTTTTGTCCCATCGACCAGTTGGGATGCCTGCAGGCCTGCTCAGGAGTAACCGACAACAACTGGTCAGGCGAAGCATGCAAAAAAGGTCCACCAGAAGCGGTCAGTACGACTTTGCGAACGCCTGATGGGGCAATCTGGTCATTACTCTGTTGACCGCGAAGCGGCAGACACTGAAATATCGCGTTATGTTCGCTGTCAATGGGTAACACGGTCGCACCGCTGTCTTTGGCAGCCTGGGTGAAAAGCCTGCCAGCCATTACCAACGATTCTTTATTGGCCAGCAGAACGGTTTTGCCTGACATTACCGCGGCCAGAGCCGACGGCAGACCCGCTGCGCCAACTATAGCAGCCATAACAATAGAGACCTCGCTGGCACTGGCTATTTCACACAAAGCCGTCTGGCCGGTGCCAACCTGCACATCAAGCTTCTCGTGTTTCAAGGCGGCCGCCAGCTGCTCTGCAGCCATTAGATCTTCCATCACCACGATCTCGGGACGAAACTCCCGACACTGCTCAAGCATCAACCGCCAATTACTGCCAGCTCCAAGCGCATACACAGATATACTCTGCTGACGTCTCAATACGTCGAGCGTACTAAGGCCAACGGAGCCGGTTGAACCCAATACAGTGATCCGCCTTGCTGTGATTTTCAAACTACCCCCGGCATACTCTGCAACACGATTAAAGCCAGAACAAAAACCGGTGTTGCAGCCAACAGACTATCAATACGATCCAGCACGCCGCCGTGACCGGGAAGACTCCGCCCACTATCTTTGACGCCTCGATGCCGCTTGAGCATGCTTTCGAACAGATCACCAACAACAGACATCGCTGCCAGCAGCACAGAAAAACACAACAATAGTATCCACAGCTCAATGGATAGGGGATATTGGCGTTGAACCAGAAAAAGAAGTACAACGCTGGCCGCCAGACAACTGCCCAGTCCACCCCAGAATCCGGCCCATGACTTCTTGGGGCTCAGCACCGGCGCAAGTTTTTTGTTACCCCAGGCACGGCCGGTGAAAAAAGCACCGATATCAACCACACTGACCAGTGCCACCAGCATAAGTACCAGAATGCCCGAGTCAGCGACACTTTTCAGGTAATACAAACCAACCCAGGCAGGCAACAGACACATCAACCCCATTGCAGCCATTTTCCATTGAGCCTGCCAGTGTTCACCACCGGCCGGAAACTGGCGGATCATCATGAACACCCACAGCCAGAACATCGCTGCCAGCAGCATGATCGCGCCTATCAGCCGCTTATCCGGCGGCTCCGGCGCCTGATACAGAATCCAGAGCAAAGCTGACAGCAAGAAAGTAAAAGACAACATCCAGGCAGCCTGTTGACGCAGACCATTGAGCCCCATCAATCGCCCCCACTCCCAGAGTGCGGGGAGTAAAATCAGGCTCAGAAACCCTCCAAAATAAGGCAACGGCAGCCAGGCTGTACCGGCATACAACACAAGCAATAGACCGACCGCTGTCAGTACACGCTGTCTTAACAATTAAGGCCTCTCATCTGTTCCTGATTCACGACCGAAGCGCCGCTTTCGCCCTCTGAAGTCTTCCAAAGCCAGCTCAAACTGTTGCTGATCGAAATCAGGCCAGTAACATTCAGTGAAATACAGCTCAGTATAAGCAAACTGCCACAACAGAAAATTACTGATACGTTGTTCGCCACCCGTACGAATACATAAATCAGGATCGGGGGTATCGCTCATAGATATGTATTGCTGGAGGGTATCGACATCTATCATTGCAGAGTCAATCTGTCCCTGTTTAACAGCTTCAGCAATGGCTGCGGCAGCCTGTGCGATATCCCAGCGCCCGCCGTAATCAGCCGCCACAGTGACAACCAGACCCGTATTATCCCGCGTCAGCTCTTCCACATCCCGCATGTGTTTTTGCAGTCGAGGCGAAAACGAGGATCTGTTACCAATGAATTTCAGGCGCACATTACGCTTGTGCATCATCTGAATTTCCTGGCGTTGCAGAACACTGAGAAATAACGCCATCAGCCCCAGAACTTCCTTTTTGGGCCGCAGCCAATTTTCGCTGCTGAACGCAAACAGAGTCAGGTATTCAATCCCTTTATCTGCGCATGAAAAGACCAGATCACGCGCCACTTCAGCCCCCATCCGGTGACCTGTTGCACCACGCTCTCCGCGGGCACGTGCCCAACGATTATTGCCGTCCATGATTACTGCTATATGCCTTGGCAGGCCTACGGTTGCCGGCTCGTTACCATCCGTGTTGTTCATAAACAGATCCGGGAAAGTTATCAGATCGACAACAAGTCTTTTTCTTTATCACCGTAAGCCGCTTCGACCGCCGCAATATACTTATCAGTCAGTTTCTGAATTCGGTCTTCGGCTTTGCGCTGCTCGTCCTCGCTGATTTCTTTATCTTTGAGCAAATCCTTGAACGTGCTGTTTGCATCACGTCTGATATTGCGAATAGCCACACGCGCGTTTTCAGCTTCCGCTTTAGCCTGCTTGGTATATTCGCGTCGCGTTTCTTCGGTCAATGCTGGCATGGGAACACGAATGGACTCGCCATTATTGGACGGATTGAGACCCAGGTCAGATTTCATGATGGCTTTTTCAATTTCACCGATCAACGGGCGCTCCCATGGCGACACCACCAACAGGCGGCCTTCCTCTACTGTGATATTAGCCAGCTGATTCAGTGGTGTATCGGCACCGTAATAACTGACCATTACCGAATCAAGGATGCTGGGGTGAGCACGGCCTGTGCGGATTTTGTTAAAGGCCATCTCCAGTGACTGCATGGATTTAGCCATGCGTTCTTCTGCGTCTTTAATCGTCTCGTTTATCATTCAATTAGCCTCTGTCAGTCGTCCGTGCGGACAACTCCGATCAATGTTCCGTCAGTCGTACCCATCACATTATTAAGCAGCGAGCCGGGTTTTTGCATATTAAACACACATACCGGAATGTCATGATCACGAACCAGACATATTGCTGTCAGATCCATGACACCCAGCTTTTTATCAAGCACTTCATCGTAGGTGAGATATTCAAACTTGACCGCATCAGGAACCCGCATTGGGTCTGCGGAGTAAACACCATCGACCTTTGTTGCCTTGAGAATCAACTGAGCATCGATCTCAATGCCGCGCAGACAGGCTGCCGAGTCAGTTGTAAAGAATGGATTGCCGGTACCCGCCGCAAAAATGACCACATCACCATTGCGCAAATGTCGCATGGCAGCGCGCCTGTCATAGTGTTCTACGACACCGCTCATGGGAATCGCTGACATTACCCGGGTTGAAATACCGGCCCGCTCCAGCGCATCACGCATAGCCAGGGCGTTCATCACTGTCGCCAGCATACCCATATGATCACCGGTTACCCTTTCCATGCCGGCGGCATGCAAAGCGGAGCCTCGAAACAGGTTACCACCGCCGATGACCATGCCAATCTCAACACCCAGGCCAACCAACTGCCCCACCTCAACGGCCATTCTGTCCAGCACTTTGGGATCAATGCCAAATTCAGCATCACCCATCAGTGCTTCGCCGCTCAGTTTCAGTAAAATACGCTTATACTTTTTATCTGATTTGGCCATTGCTCTGGTCTCTGCTTGCTAAGTATTCAGTAACAGGTCAGCAACGATACTGACCCGGGGTCGTCCGGAGCAAACCAGCAATGGCTGGCTCCGGACGCTCAGATCACGGACAGTTCGGATCTGACTCTTATTTCTTGGCAGCGGCGGCCTGAGCTGCAACTTCCTCAGCAAAGTCGACAACTTCTTTCTCGATGCCCTCGCCCACTTCGTAACGTACAAAGCCTACAATATCCGCACCCGCTTTCTTTAGCAATGCAGCAACTGTCTGATCAGGGTCCTTGACAAATGCCTGCTCAAGCAGCGTGATTTCAGACACATACTTACGGATACGACCCTCGATCATCTTGGCGATAATCTCTGCAGGCTTGCCGCTTTCCGCCGCTTGTGCGGTAAAGATTTCCCGCTCTTTATCCAGTACTTCCTGAGGCACATCGTCAGCACGCACGACCATCGGATTTACTGCCGCCACGTGCATCGCCACATCACGAGCCAGGTCTGCTTCGGCAGTTGTCAGGGCAACCAGGACAGCTATACGGTTATTACTGTGGACATAGGCATCTACCAACCCGCCAGCCGGCGCTTCAACGACCTGAATACGACGCAGATTGATGTTCTCGCCAATTTTCTGCACCAGCGCTTCCCGCTCGGCTTCCAGTCCGCCTGCCAGCAGCTCTGCAACATCAGACTGCTTACCGGCAAACGCAGTATCAGCGGCCTTGTTGGCAAAGGCGAGGAAATTATCATCGCGCGCCACAAAGTCTGTTTCACTATTAACTTCAACGACCACAGCGTAGCTGCCATCGTCAGCCACACGGGTGATTACCACACCTTCTGCTGCAGTACGACCGGCTTTTTTGGCTGCTTTGAGACCACTGGACTTTCGCAGGTCTTCAATTGCCTTTTCCATATCACCATCGGCTTCCACCAATGCTTTTTTGCAGTCCATCATGCCCAGTCCGGTGCGCTCACGGAGCTCTTTGACCATACCTGCGGTTATATTTGCCATAACTAACGCCTCAAATAATCGATTTCTAAAACACTAAAAATACGTTGAAAAAAAGGGGCGTCGCCCCTTTCTTTCAACCGGAGATTGTCATCAGGATGCGGATACCCGCAGCGGGCAGCCGGGCACCCGGCATCATCAGGCTGATGCGTCGCTTTGCTCTGCTGCTTGCGGAGCAGCGTTGACTGCCGGCTCATCGGCAACTTCGACGAAGTCACTGTCACCCACTTGATTGCCCTGCGTTTTGCCAGCGAGACAGGCATCAGCAACAGCACTTGCATAAAGCTCGATCGCACGAATCGCATCATCATTGCCCGGAATCGGGTAGTCAATGCCATCAGGATTGCTGTTGGTATCTACCACACCGATAACAGGGATACGCAAACTGTTAGCTTCAGTAATTGCAATGCGCTCGTGATCCACGTCAATCACAAAAAGTGCATCAGGCAAGCCAGCCATATCTTTGATACCACCGATGCTGCGCTCCAGCTTCTCTTTGCTGCGACGCAGCATTAATGCTTCTTTTTTGGTCAGTCTGTCCAGGGTACCATCAGACTCCTGAGCTTCCAGATCACGCAGACGCTTGATTGAGCCGCGAATCGTCTTGTAGTTGGTCAGCATGCCACCCAGCCAGCGATGATCAACATAAGGCATGCCAGCGCGCTGCGCCTGCTCCTTGATGATTTTACCAGCAGCACGCTTAGTGCCAACAAACAGAATTTTCTTGTTGCGCGACGCCAGGCTCTGAATGGCAGCCAGCGCTTCGTTAAAGGCTGGAACGGTGTGCTCCAGGTTGATGATATGAATCTTGTTGCGGGCACCAAAGATATAAGGCTTCATCTTCGGATTCCAATAACGGGTCTGGTGTCCGAAATGAACGCCAGCTTTCAGCATGTCCTTCATGGATACTGCAGTCATGATCTTTACCTTCTATGACGGGTTAGGCCTCCACGCACCCCATGATCCAACCCTTACAGATTCAACTCTGATCGGGCACCCAGGATTCATGTGCCGGTACGTGTGTGACATTAATTGATATAGCTACCGAACAGGAAAACTGCAAAGCCCCCTCGTTCAGCGCGCGCATTTATACCACAAAACCCTGAATGCATAAAGAAAAACCTAAGCAGATAAGTTAAGATCAGACTCACTTCCTAGTTGGCAACGCAGGTACCGGTGAATGACGCAGAAACCTCCCTTCAATTTACTCAGGCAGTGTATCGGATTTTCAAGCCTGGCTCTGGCACTCAGCGCGCCAGTCGCTCAAGCACAGCATGCCGTTATCACCATTTATCATCACGTATCGGAAAGTACACCAAGGTCAACCAGCCTGACTCCTGCTGAGCTTCGCACACAGCTTGAATATCTGCGGGACAACGATTTCGCCGTATGGCCTCTGGACCGGACGCTGGAGGCCCTGAGAAATCGACAGCCAATGCCAGAGAAAGTCGCCGTACTGACATTTGACGACGCCTATGAGTCCATCCACTCAACCGCCTGGCCAATGCTGAAAGAATTTGGCTTCCCGATGAGCCTGTTTGTCAGCACGCAACCGGTTGACGACAACCAGAACGGTTACCTGAACTGGGACCAGATCCGCGAACTGGCCGATGATGGAGTCATTATCGCCAATCACATGGTTCACCATCCGCACATGGTCGACGCATTACCCGGGGAAAACAATGCACAGCGCCTGCAAAGACTGCAACAGGAGCTTCTGCAGGCCGAACAGCGCATACATGAAGAAACCGGTCAATCTCACAAGATTCTCGCCTACCCTTACGGCGAGTATGACACCGAGATTCGCAATATGGTCACGGAACTGGGATTTACAGCCCTGGCACAGAATTCCGGCGCTGTTGGTTACTACTCAGATTTTGCTGCTCTGCCACGATATCCGCTGGCCGGTTTTTATGCCGATATTGAGTCAGCCGCCACCAAATTGAATTCACTTGCATTCCAGGTGCTGGAAGTGGATCCGGTGTCACCTATGACCGACAGTACCCGACCTGCCGTCACTCTGCAGTTAGCCGGCGATTTTAACGTCAATCAGCTGGGTTGTTATGCGGGTGGACAGGCTCTGGAGTTGGAATGGATCGACCGCGAAGCGGTGCACTTCAGAATTCAGCCCGGACAGGATCAGGAGTTCAGCATGCGCCGATTTGGCTACATCTGCACCGCCCCTCAGCGAGGGAGCAATCGGTACTACTGGTATAACAAATTCTGGACGCGATCAACGCCCGGCAATGCGGACTAGGAGTTATCCCGGTACTTTAACTGGTTAATGCGGATAATATCCTGCAATTCTGACACATAGGCCTGCCCGCGCTCTGAATAGCCGGTCAGTCCGCGAGCCAGCACCATGGAGTCGAGCGGCATATCCTGCATGCGCATTGCTTCCCTGAGCACCCGCAAATCTTCATAGCTGCGATGTGTATTGATGTTGCGAAAGTATGCCTTGACCGACGCCTCAACAGAAGCAAAGGCACGCACCTCATGACTGGCATCGCCACCCCGGCGCTCAGGAACCAGGCCACAACCTTCATCGAAACACCACTGCCCGAAGATGTTGTTCCCTTGCCGCGCAAAACGCGACATTCCCCAGCCGGATTCATTGGCAGCCTGTGCCAGCACCAGGGAGGCCGGCAAGACATCGACGCGCCTGATTAATTCCCTCACTAACTCATATTCCGTCATTTCTGCGTCAGCCAGCCGATACTCTGACGCGATGGCCTGCAAACGCGCCCGCTCGGTGGAGGACAGAGGCTGACTGCTCTTGACCACCTCCCACATGGGCAGCAATTCTTCGCGCTTGGCACGAATGGCGGCGTTCTCATCCTGCACGTAGCCAGCCAGGAATTCGAAGAATGCCGCTTTACGGACGTCGATATCACCGTAGGATTCAAAATCCGGTAACTCTGATGTTACGACGGACTCGGACGCAGAGTCGTCCTGTGATACCAGCTCGTCAAGATTCAACTCTTCCAGCAGATTGCCGGACTGACGATATTGAGCGAAGGCAGTGAATGTGAAGGCAGCCAGTACGCCAACCATGCCTGCCCGCGCAAGAACGGGTAATCGGGGATGTCGGAGTAAATCAAGCATCATTATCATTCCTCTGTATCTATTACCAGGCGAAGCTTTTGCCGGTCTTTGTCACGTTGCAGCGGCATTCAGGTCAGCCACCTTAAGGTATTGATAATTATTGTTTTACTCTCAAAAAATCTAAACTGAACAGTGCAGTTGGGCGGCACAATAACGGAATTTTTGCCAACTGACAAGCTTTATCCGGCCAGACTGCCGCCGCGGCAATCCGGAGAAAGTGGCACCTGATGGTCAGTTTGCGCCCATTCAGCGTCGGTGTACAGATGCATCGATAGCGCATGAACACCTCCTGCACCCAACTCGTCAGCCAGGGTCTGATATACCAGCTGATGCCGAGCCACAGGCCGGAGCCCCTCAAATTTGGCCGACACAACAGTCAGTTTAAAATGCGACTCAGTAGCCGGGCCACTGTGCTTATGGCTTTCATTTTCGATCTCAAGATGTCCGGGCGAAAAACCGGCAACCATTTTCTGACGGATAATTTGCTGCATATTAGCCATAATTGACGAACCACCTGTCGAATTATTCCAGAATCTGCTAACTGAATAACATCTTGATATCGGGCAGTATAGCATACCTTCATGCGGCAACGATCAACCATGGTATGATGCGCCCCGGCGCGGTGCCCCTGTCTGCCAGAGTTCAGCCAGCCCTATTCACCCCAGATACAGATTTTATAAGCATGACTATTGCCTGGTATCCCGGACACATGTTCAAGGCCAATAAAGAATTGGCCAAACTGATTCAACAGATAGACGTGATCATCGAAGTACTCGATGCCCGCATGCCGTCCGCCAGCAGCAACCCCCTGCTGCATAAAATGCGCCGTCAACATCACAAACCCTGCCTGCATATCCTGAATAAAAGTGACCTGGCCGATCCCGCTTCCACCGCCAACTGGGTGCGTTATCTGAACAGCCAGCCTGGCAGCCGGGCGCTCGCCAATGGCAAAAACAGCCTGCTCAGCACTCAACTGATACTGGCCGCCTGCCAAAAACTTGTCACGACGGAAAAACGGAAATATACAGCAGTAATCGCTGGCATCCCCAATGTCGGCAAGTCAACACTCATGAATCAGATAGCCGGACGAAAATTGGCCAAAACAGGTAACGAACCTGCGGTAACCAAAAACCAGCAACGGGTGAAATTGAACGACCAATGGTACTTGTTTGACACTCCCGGCGTGTTGTGGCCTCGACTGGAAGATCAGGCGGCAGCCTATCGACTGGCCGCTGCCGGTGCAATTCGCAACACTGCAATCGTCTTTGAGGATGTTGCGATGGAAGCTGCCGAATTCCTGTTGCGAGATTACCCCGAAGCACTGAAACGGCGCTATGGCTTCCAGCAGCTTCCGGACAGCGCAGAACAGTTTATGACCGAACTGGCTGAACGGCGCGCCTGTCGTGGGCGTTACGGCGTCGACTGGCACCGGGTCTCAGAAATACTGCTGCACGATTTCCGCGAAGGAAAATTGGGACCACTGACCCTGGAACAACCGCCTGAAGAAAGTCGTACACAATGAGCAACAACCTTTTTTTCGCAATGAATCAGCGCTGGATCAGCGACACAGAGCCGGAACTCGGACTTGGCATTATTACTGAAGTTGGGCACAGGACAATCACTGTAGCCTTCAGGGCAAGCGCTCAAACCCGCCAATACGCCACGGCCAATGCCCCGCTCAGCCGCCTGCGCCTGCATACAGGCGACCAACTGCTCTTGGGCAAGCAAAACGAGCAGTATACCGTTGTGCTTGTCGACGAAACCCCTGATCACACCTACATCTATCAGTTGGAGCACCCTGAGCACCTTACTCGCCGACTGCCTGAATCGCTATTGCCGGACACCCTGGGCACTAACAGCCCAAAAGAGCGCCTGTTCAGCGGCCAATTGGGCAGCCACCAGTGGTTTTATCTGAAACAACAGGCACTCAGATTGTTTGCTGAAGCCCATGCAAGCGGCCTGACCGGACTGACGAGCGCCAGAGTTGAGCTTATTCCCCATCAGCTCTACATCGCCAGTGAGGTTGCCACTCGCCATGCTCCTCGCGTCATGCTGGCTGACGAGGTGGGTCTGGGAAAAACCATCGAAGCCGGCCTGATCATGCAGCACCAGCTTGTCAGCGGACTGGTTAAACGAGTCCTGATCATCACGCCTGAACCGCTGATCAACCAATGGATGGTGGAGATGCTCAGACGATTTAATCTGCACTTTTCTATTCTCGATGCCGGGCGCTGTCAGGCGCTCAGCGACGGAACCGGGCTAAACCCTTTTCTGACATCGCAGCTGGTCCTGACCTCGTATAATCTGCTGGAAACGCAGCCTGAATGGGCCAGTGCTGCCAGTGAAGCAGGCTGGGATTTATGTATCGTTGATGAGGCACATCGCGCCGAACTCGATTCAGACAATCCACTGCAGCAACTCGGCCAGACAAGCAAAGGGCTGTTGTTGCTGACCGCAACCCCGGAACAACTGGGAATGCAACGCCATTTTCGACTGTTGCAATTGCTTGATCCCTCCCGCTTCAGTAGCTTCAGTCAGTTCGAACAAGAACAGTCCGATTACCAGCACCTGGTTCAACGAATAAACAAGCTGCCAGCCGGAGAACAGTCACGAATACTGACTCGAGAGCTTTTGGATCAGGCTGGTACCGGCCGCATTCTGTTTCGCAACACCCGTCGTGCGTTAAAGGGTTTTCCGGGACGCAGCCTGTTCAGCTACGCATTAGACGCCACCAGCATCAACCCAGAGGAGATGACCGATGATGCTCGGGTGCGATGGCTTGTCGACTGGATTTCAAACCTGCCGGAGCGTGAAAAGGTCCTGCTGATCTGCACAGAGGATGCAAGTGTCATCGCACTGGAGAAGTATCTTCGGCGGCGCGCCGGTATCGCCTGCAGCGCCTTCCATCGTGGCATGAACCTGCTGGAGCGTGACCGCGCCGCAGCCTATTTTGCTGATACTGATAATCCCGGCAAAGTGTTGATCTGCTCAGAGATTGGCAGCGAAGGACGCAATTTTCAATTTTGCCGCCATCTGGTTTTATTTGACCTTCCGGAAAATCCTGAGTTGCTGGAGCAGCGCATAGGAAGGCTCGACCGCATTGGGCAGAAGACACACATCAGTGTTCATGTGCCCTACCTTAGAGGTAGCGCGCAAGAGGTGCTTTTCAGATGGTACCAGCAGGGACTTGATGCTTTCGAGCAAGTGTCTCCTGCCGCATTTCGGCTGTGGCAGGAGCATGCTTGCGAACTTGCCGGCTTTATCGAACGCCCGGAAACGATGAAAGAGCCGGGCTTTCAGGCCTTGCTTGAAAAAGTCTGCCAACAACGCGCCACCTTGGTAGCAAATCTTGAAAAGGGACGTGACCGCCTGCTGGAGCTCAATTCCTTTGATGCACAAAAAGCGGCGACCATAAAACAACAAATTGTCGCTTTTGAACAACAGTGCGACCTCAAGCCCTGGATGATCACCCTGCTTGACCAGTTTAATATCCATCATGAGACGAACAGTGACGGCAGCCTGAGTATCGTACCCAGCGAGGATATGCTGATACCTTGCTTCCCGGGTCTGGCGGATGACGGCATTGAAGCCTGCTTCGACCGCCAGTGCGCCCTGCTCCGTGAAGATCGGGCTTTTTTGAACTGGCAGCACCCGATGATTCTGGGCGCCTATGACCTGACTCTGACTGACCCACTGGGCAAAGCCTGCGTTTCCGGAAGCAAGATGTTGCCTGAGGGCTGTCTGTTGCTCCAGTGTCTATACCGACTCAAGATGACATCTTCGTCAGCCATACAGGCACAACGATACCTCACGCAAAGCAGCTGGACTGTGAGCGTTCCGCACAATAACACTGAACAATTAACCGAACTCAATATCGATGAGGATGAACTTCAACGAAGCGTCAAGTCAGTAAACAAGGTTGTTGCCGCGCAGCTGATCGCTGAGCAGCAGAGCATCATTCACTCGCTGCTGCGTGACGCTGAGTCATCTGCCGGCAAAATCGCTACCGGCCTGATTGCAAAGGCCAGTCAAACCATGCTCAGCTCCCAGACCACCGAAATCAAACGCTTACTTGCATTACAACAACGCAACCCCAATATCAGACCCGAAGAAATTGATTTTTTGAAAAACCGGACACTGGCATTACACGACTGCCTGTCACAGGCAGTCCCAGAGCTGGTCGCCATCCATCTGGTAATCGGCATATAGCCGAAACAGGAACATGACCACGTTATGACATCAACCTCCGAGCCATCTCCCGCATCTCAAAGCCACCCTGCGTTTCATTGGCTGCGCAGCCACAACATTGCGTCACTGCAACTGGAAATGCATGAGTTTGAACACCGACGCACAGGCGCCAGACACTATCATCTGGCAGCGGATAACGACGAGAATGTGTTTCTGGTCGCCTTGCGCACTCTGCCAATGGATTCAACTGGCGTCGCTCATATTCTTGAGCACACGGCCTTATGCGGCAGCGAAAAATACCCAGTTCGCGACCCGTTTTTCATGATGATCAGGCGTTCGTTAAATACGTTTATGAATGCCTTCACCAGTAGCGACTGTACCGCTTACCCATTCGCCAGCAAAAATAGAAAGGACTTTAATAACCTGCTCAAGGTATATATGGATGCAGTATTTTTCTCAAACCTAAACGAGCTGGATTTTGCCCAGGAAGGCCATCGACTGGCGTTCAGCGAAGACTCCGATGCCAATAGCGACCTGGTTTACAAAGGCGTGGTCTACAATGAAATGAAAGGGGCAATGAGCTCCACCACGGCCCGGCTGTGGCAAACATTCAGCAGCTACCTGTTCCCGACCAGCACATACCATTACAACAGCGGCGGCGAGCCCTCGCATATACCCGATTTGAGCTACGAACAACTCAAGCGCTTTTACGAGACACATTATCACCCAAGCAACGCCATATTCATGACCTATGGCAATATCCCTGCGAATGAACTTCAGACCAGCTTTGAAGAACTGGCACTGAAACGCTTTGATCGCCTGCCAATGACATTCAGCGCCACAGACGAAAAGCGCTATCTGTCCCCGGTCAGGGTTCAGGAATCGTTTGCTGCCGAACCAGACGAGCAGAGCACAAACAGCACGCACGTTGTTGTCGGCTGGCTGCTGGGTCAGAGCATGCAACTGGACGAGCTGTTCAGAGCCCACCTGCTCAGCGCCGTCCTGCTCGACAATAGTGCCAGCCCTTTGCTGGCAGTGCTTGAAACGAGCGAACTTGGCAAGTCACCCTCTCCGCTGTGCGGCCTGGAAGACAGTAATCGGGAAATGAGCTTTATATGCGGCCTTGAGGGTTGTGCAGATGACGCCACCTCGGCGATTGAACAACTGATTCTTTCAACACTGGAAAAGATCAGCGAACAAGGTGTTGATCAACGCCAGATCGAAGCGGCCCTGCACCAACTTGAGCTGAGTCAGCGTGAGATTGCCGGAGACAGCTATCCATATGGCCTGCAACTGATCATGGCCGGCTTATCGACGGCTGTGCATCGTGGAGATCCGATCAAACTACTTGATATCGAACCTGCCCTGAGTCAGTTGCGCGAGGACATCAAGGATCCGGATTTTATTCCGGGACTGGTTCGCAAGCTGCTACTGAACAACCAGCATCGGGTGACATTGACCCTGACACCTGACTCTGAGCTGGCCACCCGCGAGAAGAACGCCGAAGCACAGCGTCTTGCGGCCATCAAAGAACAATTGAGCGACGCTGAACGGGAGCAGATCATCCAGTTGAATGCCAGGCTTGCACAACGTCAATTGCAGCAAGACGACCCTGACGTGCTGCCTAAAGTCAGTCTGCAGGATGTGCCGGCTGAGCTACCACTTATTACCAGCGAGCAGCATACTTTGCACAACTGCCCACTAACCTGGTACTCGCAAGGAACTAACGGCCTGGTCTATCAACAAATCATCGTCGACCTGCCTGACCTTGAAGCGGAACTACTGGAGGTTCTGCCCTGGTATACCACCTGCTTCACCGAACTGGGCATTGGCGAACGAGACTATACTGAGGTGCAGACCTGGCAATCCGCAGTATGCGGCGGCATCAGTTGTTATACCAGCGCCCGTTCGGCCATAGACAATGAACAGGAGCAAAAAGCGGTCCTGGTGCTGTCTTCAAAGGCGCTGGCAGACAAGCACGCCGAAATGACGGAGCTGCTTTTTGAGACCTTCTTTAATACGCGCCTGGATGAAAACAAACGTATCTCCGAGCTGCTCGAACAGGTCAATGCCAGACAACAAAGCAGTATTACCGGCCGAGGTCACACAATGGCCGTCTCACTGGCCTCCAGCGGCATGAGCCCAACCGCGCAACTCAGCCACCAATTCTCTGGCCTGCAGGGTATCAAGTCGCTCAAGTCGTTTCTGAGCGCCCAATCCGGGGTGAGCATCACTGATCTGTTATCCCGCTTTCAACAAATCCACAAGCGCATTATCAAGGCACCCAGGCGTTTCCTGCTGATTGGAGAGGCTACCCACCGGCACGATTATATCGACGCTCTCCGAAACCAATGGCAAGGCGCCCCGACGATTGATAATACCCAGGCAGGATTATCATTGGCACCGGTCCGTCAACCAGTCAGAGCTCTATGGACCACCAACACACAGGTTAATTTCTGCGCCAAAGCGTATCCCACAGTACCAGGCGGTCATGCCGATCATCCGGTCCTGTGCGTGCTGGCTGGAGTTCTGAGAAATGCTTATCTGCATCGCGCCGTCCGTGAGCAGGGCGGCGCCTATGGAGCGGGTGCCGACCAGGATGCGGGCTCAGCCTCTTTCCGCTTTTATTCCTACAGGGATCCACGACTGAGCGAAACACTGCATGATTTTGACGCCTCAGTTGACTGGTTGTTAAACCTGACAGATGCCGACCACCTGGTGGAAGAAGCGATCCTTGGCGTGATATCCGGCATGGATCGCTCCGTATCCCCATCGGGCGCGGCCCGTCAAGACTACTACAACAGCTTGTTCGGCAGAACCCGTGAAAAACAGATGGAATTCAGAAATGCTGTGCTCAAGACCCGATTCGCCGACCTGAAACGCGTAGCCCTGAAATACCTGAAACCCGGCAACGCAAGCATTGGGGTACTCTCCAATACTGAGCAGCGAGCTGTCGCTGAACAACTGGGATTGGCGGTAAACAGCATTTAAGTGATTTTTTTACGGGAAGCGGGAACTTTCAGTCTGAGCCTCAGTCTGAGTAAGTGTAGGTAGATTGCAGACAAAATTGTGGGTTTTGTTTCATTTATCTCTCCCTTGATAGTAGTATGACTCCAGGCCCGGCTTTCATTAAAGCCGGGCTTTTTTTTGCCGCCCGCCTGCCCATAAGGCCAATGCCATCCCGGCAATCAAGCCTGACGCATCGGCCAGAACATCGAGTACATCACCCGAACGTCCCGGAATAAAAACCTGCGCCAGTTCAGTGAACACAGCAAAAACTGCCAGCATCAGAGCGAGAGCAGGCAAAGAGCACTCCCCCAGCCAGGCCCGGGTAACTGCATAAGCGCAGAGCGCAAATACCAAACCGTGAACGAGCTTATCTACCTGCCCTGCGCCCGGAGGTCGTGATTCCGGCCGCCAGGGTAGCATTTGCCTGACCCAGTCACTGGCAAATTCAATCACCGCCCCCGGGATCAGCATGACAAACAGAGTCATCACGATGCACAATGCGGCCAGCTTTTTTTCAGACATCGTATAATCCGCGCTACCAGACCATAAGTCCGGTAATTCCGGCTTCCAGTATTTTCATTCAGCGATCCCTGCCCCGCGCTCCGGAAGTTCAGGCTATCACGCCTGCTCCTGAGTACTGGCCTGATCGATCAGGGTCTGTAATTCACCTTTCTGATACAGGTCAGTGATGATATCGCAGCCGCCGATCAGCTCACCATCAATCCACAGTTGCGGAAATGTCGGCCAGTTGGCGATGCCCGGTAACGTAGCCCGAATCTCGGGATTTGCCAGAATATCAACATAGGCAAATCGCTTGCCGCATCCCATCAGGCATTGCACTGCCTGGGCGGAGAAACCGCATTGCGGTTGATCAGGCGATCCCTTCATGTAAAGAAGAATATTATTGGCACTGATCTGATCGCGGATGGTCTGTTCGACGCTCATAAAACTCATACCTGTCACAATGAATTGAGAAGAGCGGCTATTCTACATGAATTACAAAGGGACCGATAATTGCCCCGCATGTAAAAAATGATACTATTAGGGACTTTTCCGGAGGGTGGCGCTCGCTGCCCTTTTTAGTTTTTGAATTGGATTAGCCATGAGCACTCGACACTTTTTGACGTTGCTGGATCTGACACCTGATGAATTACATCACATCATTCATCGGGCCATTGCTCTGAAAAAGAGCCCATCGCTGCGTGAGGAAACACTGAAAAACAAAACCCTGGCAATGATTTTTGAAAAATCATCAACACGCACCCGGGTCTCTTTTGAAGTCGCCATGACTCAACTGGGCGGCGCGTCACTGTTTCTGGCACCGGCTGACACTCAGCTTGGCCGCGGCGAAAGTATTGAAGACAGTGCCAGAGTTCTGTCGCGCATGGTTGATGTTATTACGATCAGAACATACGAGCACCGCAAGCTGGAGCTGTTTGCGAAGCACTCCAGTGTGCCCGTCATCAATTCATTGACTGATGATTTCCACCCCTGCCAACTGCTGGCCGATATGCAGACGTTTTTTGAACATCGCGGGGATATAGCCGGTCGCACAGTGGCCTGGGTGGGAGATGGCCACAATATGTGTAACTCCTACATCAACGCCGCCCGGCAGTTTGATTTTGAGCTGCGCATTGCCTGCCCGGAAGGTTTTGAGCCGGATGCACAATTAGTGGAAGCAAATAAGGACCGGGTTCATTTGGCCCGCGATCCGGTCAAGGCGGTCGAAGGCGTATCACTGCTGGCTACGGACGTCTGGGCATCAATGGGGCAGGAAGAAGAGCGACGTCTGCGCATAGAAAAATTCAGCGACTATCAGGTCGACTCTGAATTAATGTCCCATGCCGCTCCCGATGCCCTGTTTATGCACTGCCTGCCCGCCCACCGCGGCGAGGAAGTCAGCGCTGAAGTGCTTGATTCTGAAGACAGCGTGGTCTGGGATGAAGCTGAGAACCGACTGCATGCCCAGAAAGCGCTGCTTGAATTTCTCTGCTCAGATCGCTGATTTTCCGGCCCACCATACACTTTCTGTCTACATGTCACACCTGTCCCTGGCAGGTGTGACACTATATCTTGTGCCCATTCTCCGGGCTGATCACAACTTATCCACAAGCTATCCACATAAAAAGCACTTGCAATAACACACACACCGCACTATCTTGTGCTTTGTCAGGCAATTTGACCCATATATAGTGTATTTTTCAGTTGTCGCCCCCAAATATAAAATTCATGGAGATCATGGAGAATCCAATGCAAACCAATACTCCCAGTTATGGCAGCGCTGCGACCAGTCCGAGACCGGAACCCAGGATCAAAGAAGACCTGCCCGCCACTGCTCCTGGACAGTTGCGCGTCATCAAGCGTAACGGTGCGGTTGTTACCTACGACGAGTCCAAAATCGTGGTGGCCATCACCAAAGCCTACCTGGCTGTAGAAGGCGGTACTGCAGCCGCCTCCGCCCGTGTTCGCGAAACAGTTGCAAAGATGGCGGTGCAGATATCCACTATCTTCAAACGCCGCATGCCCTCAGGCGGCTCCATCCATATTGAAGAAATTCAGGACCAGGTAGAACTGGCCTTGATGCGTACCGGTGAGCATAAAGTAGCACGAGCCTACGTGCTGTATCGTGCCGAACACACCCGCCTGCGCGAACAGCAGCGGGCACGTGAGCAAACACAGGAGTCATCATTACAGGTCACCTACCCTGACGGCAGTCAGGCACCGCTGGATACCGAACGCTTACGCACTGTGATTGACGAAGCCTGCGCCGGTCTGGAAGGAGTCTCGGCCGATGCCATCTATGAAGAAACCCTCAAGAACCTCTATCCCGGCGTAAAGCTGGAGGATGTGCGCACCTCCGCCGTTATGACAGCACGCACACTGGTTGAGCAGGATCCCAATTACTCCTATGTGACTGCCCGCCTCTTGCTGGACACCTTGCGTTCTGAGGCTCTGGGTTTCCTGGGTCTGACTGACAGCGCCACACAAAGCGAAATGAACTACCGCTATCCCACGGTTCTGCGCCCCTATATCGAAAAAGGTGTCGAGCTGGGACTGCTTTCTCCGCACCTGCTGGAATACGACCTGGACGTTCTGGGCGAAGCTCTCAAGGCTGAACGTGATACGCAGTTCACCTATCTGGGCCTGCAGACGCTTTATGACCGCTACTTTATTCACAGTAATGGCACGCGCTTCGAGTTGCCGCAGATCTTTTTTATGCGGGTCGCCATGGGCCTGGCCAGCAATGAAACAGATCGCGAAGCGAGAGCCATTGAGTTCTACAACCTGATTTCCAGCTTTGACTACATGGTATCTACGCCGCAACTGTTCAACTCGGGCACCCTGCGCCCCCAGCTGTCTTCCTGCTTCCTGACTACAGTACCGGACGATCTGCACGGCATATACAGTGCGATCAAAGACAACGCCATGCTTTCAAAGTGGGCCGGCGGACTGGGTAACGACTGGACACCCGTTCGGGCTCTTGGCGCGGGCATCAAAGGCACAAACGGCAAATCGCAGGGCATCGTACCCTTCCTGAAAGTTGTAAACGATACCGCCGTTGCCGTGAACCAGGGTGGCAAGCGCAAAGGCGCGGTATGCGCTTACCTGGAAACCTGGCACCTGGACATTGAAGAATTTCTGGAATTGCGCAAAAACACCGGCGATGACCGCCGCCGTACACACGACATGAATACAGCAAACTGGATTCCCGATTTGTTCATGAAACGAGTGTTTGAAGATGGCGAGTGGACGCTGTTCTCACCGAATAACGTGCCTGAGCTGCATGACCTGCACGGGAATGCTTTTGAGCAGGCCTATGAAGAGTATGAGCGCAAGGCGGCAGCCGGCGAAATGGAAATCTACAAAACCGTCCGGGCCAAGGATCTTTGGCGCAAGATGCTGTCCATGCTGTTTGAAACCGGCCATCCCTGGATCACCTTCAAGGACGCCTGTAATGTTCGCTCTCCACAGCAGCATGTCGGCACCATTCACTCATCGAACCTGTGTACTGAAATCACGTTAAACACCAGCGCCGACGAGATTGCCGTCTGCAACCTCGGCTCCGTGAATCTGGTCAATCACGTCACTGAAGCCGGTCTGGATACCGAGAAACTGCAGCGCACCGTAAAAACAGCAGTACGTATGCTGGATAACGTAATCGACATCAACTACTACTCCGTGCCACAGGCTGAAAACTCCAACCTGAAACATCGCCCGGTAGGTATGGGTGTTATGGGCTTCCAGGATGCCCTGTATGCGCAGCGCATTGCTTATGGCTCAGAGCAGGCTGTTGAGTTTGCCGACCGCTCCATGGAGGTCATCAGCTACTATGCCATTCAGGCGTCAACAGATCTTGCAGAAGAGCGCGGACCATATCAAAGCTACAAAGGCTCCTTGTGGGACCAGGGCATTCTGCCGATTGACTCACTGAAAATGTTGCAGGAAGTACGCGGTGAAAAATACCTGGAAGTGGACCTTAGCCAGACCCAGGATTGGGAGGCTCTGCGCCAGCGTATCGCCCAGACTGGCATGCGCAACTCCAATGTACTGGCCATTGCACCAACGGCCACCATCGCTAATATTTCCGGCGTTTCACAGTCCATTGAGCCCACTTACCAGAACCTTTATGTGAAATCCAATCTGTCCGGAGAGTTCACCGTTGTGAATCCCTACCTGATCCGCGATCTCAAAGCGCTCGATCTGTGGGACAACGTCATGGTGAATGACCTTAAATACTACGATGGCAGCGTTCAGCAGATTGACCGCATTCCGCAGCACATTAAAGAGCTGTATGCCACGGCCTTTGAAGTCGAACCACGCTGGCTGGTAGAAGCTGCCAGTCGTCGCCAGAAGTGGATTGATCAGGCTCAGTCGCTGAATCTGTACATTGCCGGTGCCAATGGCAAAAAACTGGACATTACCTACAAGATGGCCTGGTTGCGGGGTCTCAAGACTACCTATTACCTGCGTTCCCTGGCGGCCACCAGTACAGAAAAATCGACTGTCGCAGGCAGCAAGTTGAATGCGGTATCCAGCACGCCAGAACCGGCACCCGTACCGCAGGCCTGTTCCATTGACGATCCTGACTGCGAAGCATGTCAGTAAATCAGTATTAATAAAATCAGGGGGATACAATGATTTCTTGGGATGAATTCCACGACGATCCAACTAACCTGGATGCTGATAGCAATAAGCAGCAGACTCGCAGTCAACCAGCACAGGCAGCCCGCAGCATTGCGGCTGCCAGTGCAGCGGCACCGCGAATCAGTGAGCAGGCAGCACACAGTTATGCAGACGCCGTGGCGGCAGCCAAAACGATGACAGCCATGGACATGGCAGCTGCAGCTGAAGCGCCTGTAGCAGAACCTGCAGCAGACGAATCCGGTCTCGGATCCGATGCCAAGGCTGAAGCCAATAACCAACGCGTTATGGCGCAGGCTCAGGCGCAACTCGAGAACCTGGATGTGACCGCCGGGATGGCTGAACTGGACGAGTGGACCGATCGTGTGTCCGTTGACGACAAACGCATGATCAACTGCCGTGCGGACCTGAACCAGCTGGTACCGTTCAAGTACGACTGGGCCTGGCAGAAATACCTCGATGGCTGCGCCAACCACTGGATGCCGCAGGAAATCAACATGAATGCGGATATCGCATTATGGAAAAACCCCAACGGTCTGACGGCCGATGAGCGCCTGATCGTCAAGCGCAACCTGGGCTTTTTCTCCACGGCCGACTCGCTGGTAGCCAACAACCTGGTGCTGGCCATTTATCGCCTGATCACCAACCCGGAGTGTCGCCAGTACATTCTGCGACAGGCCTTTGAAGAAGCTATCCATACGCACGCCTACCAGTACTGCATCGAGTCACTGGGCATGGACGAAGGCGAAATTTTTAACATGTATCACGAAATTCCCTCGGTCGCCAAAAAAGCCTCCTGGGGGCTCAAATACACTCAGGAGTTAAGCGACCCCAACTTCACCACCGGAACACCGGAAACCGACAAGGCTCTGCTGAAGAATCTGATCGCCTTCTATTGCTGCCTGGAAGGCATTTTCTTCTACTGTGGCTTTACGCAGATCCTGTCCATGGGTCGTCGCAACAAGATGACCGGCACCTCGGAGCAGTTCCAGTACATTCTTCGTGATGAGTCCATGCACCTGAACTTTGGTATCGACATGATCAATCAGATCAAGATCGAAAATCCGCATTTGTGGGACGACGCCATGAAGCGCGAGGCCACACAGATGATCCTGCAGGCCACTCAACTGGAAATCGAATACGCACGCGACACAATGCCGCGCGGCGTACTGGGCATGAACGCTGTCATGATGGAAGAATATCTGCAGTTTATCGCCAACCGGCGTCTTGTTCAGATTGGCTTGCCGGAGCAATTCAAGGGTGTCAAGAACCCCTTCCCGTGGATGTCTGAGATAATGGACCTGCGCAAAGAGAAAAACTTCTTTGAAACGCGCGTCATTGAATATCAGACCGGCGGCGCACTGAGCTGGGATTGATCAGCACGGACGCAACAATGCCAACAGTCGGAGCTATTGTATTGGCGGCTGGTTTCAGTCGCCGCTTCGGTAGCGTCAAGCTCAATGCCCGCCTCCCGGGCGGGCATAGCGTTCTGGAGCAAAGTCTCCTCAAGCTGCAGGCATCAGCAGTCAGTGACATCATTGTTGCAGGTCGACAGGAGCTGGCGGCTCTTGGCTGCTATGACTGCATGTTACAGCTGCGTAAACCCTGTCGTCTGGTGATAACAGAACATTCCGAACTGGGTATGGGTCATTCACTGGCAGAAGCCGCAAAAGTGATACCTGAGCATTGGGGCGCAGCCCTGGTTTGCCTGGCAGATATGCCCTACATCAATCCACAGACAGTGGATAAACTGATAAAACACAGCCGATCCGATCGTATTATCGTCCCTGTCTATCAAGAACATCGTGGTCATCCTGTGTGTTTTGGAGCAGATTTTTTCCTGGAAATAGCCAATAGCCAGGGTGACTCAGGAGCTCGCCATGTGCTTGGCAGGCATGTTACCCGCACTGAAACGCTGGAAGTTGATGATCCTGGCATCATCAAAGATATCGACCGCCCCGGTGATCTGGAATAAAATCCCGGCATGATTCAAAAATTGATAATTAGCAGCCTGCTGATAATTGCCTCGAACATTGTCTCGGCACAAACACCCGTTCAGCAGACAGTTACCGATAACAACCTGCTCCGAAGTCAGATGGAGAACCCCCGCAATCCCGCTTTACGGGCATATACATCGCTGGGTGAATTTTACATTGAGCTCTACCCGGAAGCGGCTCCCCTCAACGTCCAGCGGGTTCTGCAACTAGTGGGCGTCTCGCCGAATGAAGCTTATTACAACGGCCTGACCGTGCACCGAAGCGTACCTGGTGTTCTTATTCAATTCGGAGATGCGGAGCGGGCCGGCAGACCAAGACCCGACAGTCCGGTCGCCGATGAAATAAATGCCCGGGGGCTTGGCCTTGAGCAACAAACCCTCCTGGATATTGAGGGTAAACCCCACCCCTGGTTGAATATTGCAGATCAGGCTGACTTTCAACGAGTGGTACTGGCACCCCTTTATCGCGCCATGAATATCAATGATAAAGAACAGCTCCGGCAACAGCAGCAGACCGTGTTGTCACGTTTACAAAATATGAACCTGATGCAGTTATTCGAGCTGCGCGGCTATCGCTACGACGGCGGACTGCCTTCCAGACGCCCGACAGCGGGCAGCGTACTGATGGCTAATTACGGTCCAGGCACGAACGATGGCGAATTGGTTATTCTAGCTGATAACGCACCCTGGTTGACCGGCAGCCACACAGTAATCGGTCGGGTATTCGCTAACCCCGAATTAATAAACCGGATAAGTCGCGAACCGCAGACAAGTGTGCGTATATACGAAATAACGGAGCTTGACTGATCATGAGTAAAACAAAACGTCGAAAACGCAAACACAATAAAAAAACTGACTCTGTGCTGCCATTGAGCCTGACAGCAGGTGTTTTTCTGGGCTTCGGACTAGGCGCATTGCTCAGCAATATTGTGCTTGTTACCCTGATCGGTGCTGCAGCCGGAGCCGGCATAGGCTACTTATTTGACAGAAAAAAAAGCTGACTCAGACACTCACATTTAACTGCCGTGTAAACGGCGGCAGAGAGTCCAGTATATCCTTGCCGTACCGTCGCGTGATCAGCCGCGGATCAAAAATTGTAATACGGCCACTGTCCGTTTCACTGCGCAACAGACGACCGGTAGCCTGTACCAGGCGGAATGCCGCTTCCGGCACGGACAGCGTCATAAACGGGTTTTTACCACTCTCTTCAAGCCATTGTGACAGGGTCGATTCGATCGGATCATTGGGCACCGAAAAAGGTATTTTGGCGATGATCACATGCCGACAATAATTCCCCGGCAGATCGACACCTTCCGCGAAACTGGCAAGGCCAAAAATGACACTCCCCTCACCCTTATCGACCCGCTGTCGATGCAACGTCAATAGCTGCGCCTTCTGATAATCATCCTGACACAGAATTAATGAATGCCAGTCAGACTCCAGCCCAGAGAGCACATCCTGCATCTGACGTCTTGAGCTGAACAGGACCAGAGTGGCCTCTTGCCGGTCAATCACGCGCGGCAGAGACTGAATAATGGCTTCAGTATGTGCTGCACTGTTGCCGGGGTCACAGTTCATGCGCGGAACCGCCAGAGTCGCGGCACCCGCATAATCAAAGGGACTTTCAATGCGATGATAAACCGTATGTTCGGGTAGACCTGCGCGCATCCGCAGGACATCGAAATTTCCCAGGGCGGACAAGGTCGCCGAGGTTAACACAGCGCCTGCACAACGCGACCAGAGATGCTCCTGCAATGTCCTGTCAGCTAACACCGGGCTGCTGTTTATGCTCAGATCCTCAATTTCCCCATAGCTGATTCGGGAAAGCCAACGTGCCACCGGCGCGCCCTGTCCGTCATCTTCGCTGGCAAAGGACTGCCATAGCCGATTATTGTCCTCAGCCCGAGTGGCCATCGCGCCCAGCACCGGAAACCATTGTTCGGCCTGCTGCCGCTGCTCCAGAGTGTCAGCCTGTTCAATCAGCTTTCTTAGCTGTGCAACAATTTCCTTCAATCCTCTTACAAGGCGAAAATTTTGCGCGGCCAGTTGCACTGACAGCTCCCGAAGCTCGCCTGGCAGGACTCCCAAGGGGTAACGTTTGACACCCTCTTCACTGAATTTATCGACTGTCTCTGAAAATGAAGCCTCAAACAATAACAAGGCATCATTCAGGTGTCCGGTCAGCTGCTTGCAGACTGACTCCAGTTCCGACGCCTCCCGGCTGATACCGGGAATCCCTGACAGTTTTTTGTCCACTGCCAGTCGCTGCAGAGTCTTGTTTACGGTATCCATCCATTGCACGGACCCCCGCAACCGGGTACTGGCGGAAAAATGCTGGTTCGCCTTTATGGGTAAATGATGTGCCTCATCAAAAATGTAGATTGTATCTTCGGGGGCCGGCAGCACAGCGCCGCCTCCCAGTGCCAGATCCACCAGCACAAGGTCATGATTGGCAACAATGCAATCAACACTCTGGACCTGCTCCCGAGCTTTATAAAAACAACAGCGACTGAAATTGCTGCACTTCTGACCCGCACATTGACCGGCCTCTACCGTAACAGGTCGCCACTGTTCCTCACTGAGAAGCTCATCCCAGTCATCGCGGTCCCCCTGCCAACTGCCGTCGCCAATGCTGTCAAGCATAGTTTGATAAAGTGCCTTGTGGGCACCAGCGGCTGATGCTTCGGGGATGACCTCGCCAAACAGTTCCAATAAAGCATTCTGACTGGCATTTTCCTGCAATAGCTGATCCAGCCTGGATAAACAGACATAGCGTCCGCGACCTTTGGCGAGTGTCGAGCTGAAACTCAGTCCGCTATATTTACAGATATCCGGCAAATCACGCTGGGTTACCTGCTCCTGCAGGGCAACTGTCGCGGTAGCCAATACCACTTTTTTGCCCAGATGCCTGGCCAGCGGCAAAGTGCCGAGTATATAGGCCAATGTTTTACCCGTCCCTGTGCCGGCCTCGATGACACACACGGGTCCCTCCGCTTCCTGCTCACTCTGTGAGGATTCATCATTGTCGATAGCAGACAGAGAACGGGCGATTTCAGCAATCATCAGCCTCTGCCCCAGACGGGGGCGCAACTGCTTTTCCGCCACTATTCGTTTGTAGGCGGTCTGAATTTCATCCTTGATTGCAGGAGATAGCATGAGATAACAACTTCCTTAGACTGTGCTGTGATTATAGCACCTGTCTGGTATTATACCTGCCGACCAGGGAGAGCCGTGATTTATGACATCCTCTACGCAAGATCCAAAGCCTGTAGAAAACAGCCTGCGAGAACAATCAAAATCGCCTGAGGCGAGTGCAGGTGTTGCCGCCCCCATGAGCGAAAAAGAAAAACTGCAGCGCGCTATACCAGGCACATCCTACCGGGACCTGCCAACCCTTACTGTTCTGCAGGCCCGGATATTGGCGCTGCTGGATGATGCAAACGACGATGCAGAACTGCTGGGGCTGCAAGAACTGCTGCGCGAACGGATGTCACAGCATGAACAATGGCAGAAATCAATTATCGGCGAAGTAGAGAGCTCTGTTGCACAACTGGAACTGCTGCTCACAGAAGGTCGTCTACGCGAAGCGCAAAGCCTGTGGGACAAAAATCAGAATACACTCAAACGTATCGGAGAAACAGACCAACAGCGGCTGCAGGAACTGCTGCAACCACACAAGGCTGAGCTGACAAAGCTTCTGGACTGGAAACGTTTTGCCGCCTCTGAGAAGAAGCGCGAACTGATTGAGAAAATGACGGCACTGATCAGCGAAGAGATCCCCCCTGCCACAAAAGCCCGACAAATTCGTGAGTTACAGGATGAGTGGAAATTACTGGGCCACTCCGATGACAATGACACACTGTGGGTCCAGTTCAGTGAACTGTCAAAAACCGCCTTTGAGCCCTGTAAAATCTACTTTAAAGAGCGCAAAGAGAAGCAGGCTGCCAACCTGATTGCCCGCACTAATATTTGTGAGCAACTAGAAGCCTATGTTTCCAGCCTGCAGGAAAGCGAGGTTGATCTGGCCGAAGCGGCGCGGCTCGAGCAAAAGGCGCGCGCCGACTGGAAAACATTTGCCCCCGTAGCCCAGAACAAAATCAAGAACCTGCAAAGCCGCTTTAACAAGGTTCTTGCTGACCTGAAGCAACAAAAACGTAGCGCATTACTGGCTCATAATGCCAAAAAACAGGCACTGATCGACCAGGCAAAAACCCTGGTTGATAGCGAAGATCTGGCCGCCGCCATTAACACGGCTAAACGTCTGCAAAGCGACTGGAAATCCCTGGGTCCCGGCTCTTTCAAGGATGACCGCAAACTCTGGTCGGAATTTCGCGCGGCCTGCGATGCGCTGTTTGCCCGACGCGATGATCAAAGCCGCGCTCAAAAGCAGGAATCCCGCAAAACGAACAGCGCCGCACGTGATCTGGTCAGGCAGATTTCTGATCTGCTGACTCTTGAAGACGAAGCCTTTATTGATTCCAGAGCTGAATATCAAAAACTGCGCAAGTCCTTCCGTGAGACACTGGCCAGCGATCAGAAAGCAAATCAAAAGGCGCTGCTGGAACAGTTCAATAAAGTGACACGGCGTTATGAACAACGCCTGAAGGCAGCCCCCGATAAAAAGGCGCTGCAATTGGCGCAACAGATTACTCAAAGAGCCGAACTGTGCCGTCAGGCTGAAGAGCTATTGTTGGCCGGCAGACCTGTTTCAGAATCTGAGCACACAATAAAACAGCAATGGTCAGAACTTGAGCCGGTAAGCGATGCAAATTGGGCCACATTGTTGGAACAACGCTTTACTCAGCTGCTTGATTGGATGGCCTCGCCGGCTGACAGCGCAACATCAATCGCCAATGCTGCCCGCAAGTTGACCGAACGGATGCGGGAGCTCTGTGTCGACACCGAGATCATTTGTGGCGCCGACACCCCGCTTGAAGACAAAGCGATTCGGATGCAGCAACAATTGAACCAGTTACAGAAAGGTCTCGGTCGTCTGCCCCCAACGCTCAAAGAGCGGCTGGAAAAGATCCAGGAAGCTGAGATGCAATTAAATTGCAGCGGTCCATTGAGCGCCCAGTCAAGAAGCTCTTTTTCGCAACGACTGCAGAAAGTCCGTCAGAAAGCCTGATCAGCGAAACGGCTCAGAACGGGATTGGCATACATACGCAGGGCCAGCGGTCGAATCTCAGCTGGCATAGCCGCTATGCGCTGATTGAATCTGTCGGCTACCTGGCGATCAACGGCGAAGTCAGCCAGTAGCTGCTCCCCTTCGTCGCTCAACACTGGCAGGTCATTATCAGGCATCGCCCGCAATTGCTGCAATGCCAGGACATTGGTAGTGTGCAGGCGATAATTGCGGATCACCTGCGCATCAATGGCGCGGGCGGCCAACTCATCATCATCGCTATCAAGATCAAGTGGCTCACCAAAAGCAACATGCACCCGACCTTTAAACCCCACCATTCCAGTGACAATGCTCTGGATGTCGCTCTGGTCAGTCTTCACGAAAGCTCCGGTTGTCTGCTTCTGATGTAACTCATCAGCTTTAAGGCTGTCACAGGGGTCAAATTCGTAGGAAATCGAGACCGGCACAATATGTAATTGATTCAGTGCGGCTGCCAGGCCCTCGCCGCGTCTGGCCATTGCCAGCATTTTCAACAGCGCCGTTTCTGTCCTGTCCAGACCATCTTTGGCGCGCCCCTCGCGCTGAGCGATCCAGACATTGCGATGCTGCCCGACACAGTGGTGGATATACTCAGATAACTGCCTGGACGACTTCAGTAGTTCCCGTCCCTTGAGCGATCGTTTAACGATAAAACTCTTGTTTAACCGCATCAGATCGGTAACAAACGGCTTTTTTAGCAGATTGTCGCCTATGGCAATGTAGAGAGTCTCGAACCCGGCATGGTAGAGCATGTAGTTAACAAAGGCCGGATCCATGGCAATATCCCGATGATTACTGATAAACAGGTACGAGCGACTCTTTGACAGACCATCGAGACCACTGTGTGTCAACTCGGTTGTGGTTCGCTCGATCATTTGATCCATATAACCCGCAATCACATCCTGCATGCTGGCTACACTGTTGACGTCTTTCAGTTGCTGGCGTAATTTGCGCCGGGCCAGGGATTTCAGCAGGGTCGGAAAAAACCGGTAAAAACGCGGGTAATTAAACTGGGAAATGCTGCTGACGAATCCATCGTCCGATAAAAGATTATCCAGTACAGGCCGGATTTCATCATCGTTGTAAGGACGGATATCGTGAAAAGGATCATCGAGCGGTGTATCAGTCATGATAGTTTCAGCGCCATACCGGAGACGAGTTGCGCGCGATTCTACTCATTTTGCCAAGTGCTCGCAAATAGCCTGAACCCATTCCTGTAATTCATCAAGCACATGCCGGTCACTTTCCGTCAGTCCTGGCTCCTCAGACAGGGCCTTTACCTGCTCAAGACACTGCGTGGCTGTCAGTCCGGCCGGACTACCCGCATCGGGCGCCTCAGGCAGCAAACGTCGACGACATAAATCCTGCCAACGTTGTTTTTCAGCCACTGACAAGGTCTGAGGGAAGTTACGGGCCCGATATCGGAACAAAAGCTCCGGTAGTCGTGCATCAAGAAATGCATTCGAAACAGCAGAGGACTGATCAGCCAGTTGCACCGCATCCATACTGCGAATCCGGGTCATGAGCCGCTTGTCTGCCTCGCTGAAAAAACCACCGCTGTAGATCATAAAATCCGGATCGTCATCTGCGTCCGCCTCTGCGCCGCCCTGCATGGCCAACGTCAACCGTCTGACAAAATCAGGGTGCTCGTGAATCAGATGCCAGTGCCTGCGCGCCGTTGCCAGATCAAAACCCAAAAACTTCATCCGCTCTGTAGTCATGACCGGTAAAGGTGCCAGCATGGGAGAGCGGTTGATATGCACTACTGATACTGGCAGACGGATCTCATCCGCAGCTCTTTGCTCGCGTGGCGTAAACAGCGAAGCCCGCATCTCCTCTTCTGACTGACTTAGCCAGGGAGAGGGATCAGTTTGCAGGTCATAAAAAAGCACGCCGTTATTATCAAGCGGATGACGAACCAGTGGCATAACGATCGCGCTAGAGCCCCGACTGGCCGGATACATCGCGCTGACATGCACAAGAGGTTTCCGACGCTCCAGATCAATAACACTTTGCACCTGTTTTTTCAGACGCATGTCAAATGCGTAGTCATACAGCTTTGGCTGTACCTGTTTGACAAGCTTTGCCAGCGCTATGGTGGCCCGCACATCGGACAGGGCATCGTGTGCATCTTCATGGCTGATGTCATTGGCCGCACTCAACAGCTCCAGTCGGAACGATGGACCACCCCGGTCACCATCTGGCCACTGTATGCCTTCTGGTCGAACCGCATAACAGAGCCGCAGCATGTCAATAATATCCCAGCGTGAATTACCGTTTTTCCACTCCCGTTCATAAGGGTCATAAAAGTTGCGGTACAACAACTGACGGCTGAGCTCATCATCAAATCGTATATTGTTGTAACCAGCCGTGCAGGTGCCCGGACGACTGATCTGTTCATGAATGCGCCTGATGAAATCAGTTTCCGGCAGCCCTTGCTGCATCGCGAGTTGCGGTGTGATACCAGTGATCAGACAAGCCTGGGGATGTGGCAGATAATCAGGTGCCGGCTGACAATAAATCACCAGCGGCTCATCAATTTCATTCAACTCAAGGTCAGTCCTGATACCTGCGAACTGACTGGCGCGGTCGCGCCGGGCGTTTGCGCCAAAGGCTTCGTAGTCGTGCCAATATATAGTTGAGCGGGGTTTCATGGTCAGGCACTATAACATGAAGTGCGCTTAGTTCAGGCTCGTGATCTGTAGTAAACTTGCGTAAAACCAGATCAATCCACCACAGCGGGACCCAGCCACTATGCAATTTCCGGGAGCTCACATTCTGAGCGTGTCACAATTTGAACGCAGCGATGTTGAACGAATCTTTCAGGTGGCCGATGCCATGCGCCCGTATGCACATCGCGAGCGGATGACCAAAGTGCTTGACGGCGCGATTCTCGGAAACATGTTTTTTGAGCCCAGCACCCGCACCAGGGTCAGTTTCGGATGCGCTTTCAACCTGCTGGGTGGAGAAGTTCGTGAAACGACAGACATCAAAGCCAGTTCTCTGACCAAAGGCGAGTCGTTGTACGATACCGGAAGGGTCATGAGTGGCTACAGCGATATCATCGTTATGCGCCACCCTCAGGCCGGTTCAGTCGCCGAATTTTCCCGTGCCAGTCGTGTACCGGTACTGAACGCAGGCGACGGCCCCAATGAGCATCCAAGTCAGGCCCTGCTGGATCTGTACACTATTAAAATCGAACTGAAATCGCGTCAACAGCATATCGACGGCATGCACTTGGCCATGGTCGGCGATCTGAAGCACGGACGCACCGTACACTCCCTGTCGCAATTGGTCAGCCTGTACAGCAATATCCGCTTCACAATGATTTCTCCCAAAGAGTTGCGTATGCCCGAAGAAATCACTGAAGATCTCAGACGGCGCGGCCATGAAGTGGTCGAGACCGAGGATATGGAAACCGGCCTGACCGGCAATGACATTGTTTATCTGACGCGCATTCAGGAAGAGCGCTTTCAGAGCAAACTGGAAGCCGACCTGTACCGCGGCCGCTTTCGCCTTAACCAGGCAATCTACACGCGCTACTGCCAACCCAATACGGTGATTATGCATCCTTTGCCGCGTGATTCACGCGAGGATGCCAACGAATTGGATAATGACCTGAATCAGCATCCCAATCTGGCCATCTTCCGTCAGACCGATAATGGTGTATTGGTGCGTATGGCTTTGTTCGCACTGACTCTGGATGTTTGCGAGCAGGTTGACAGGCACTCTAGAGAAGTTAACTGGTACACCGAGCGACGATTCTGACAGACCGGAGAAAGCACTCATGGATCTACGCACACTGCTCAAACAGATGATCGACCAGGAAGCATCTGATCTTTTCCTGACTGCAGAACTGGCGCCAAGTATAAAAGTTTTCGGTCACATCAAGGCGTTCGATGAGTCCCGACTCAGTGCCGCTGATGTGCAGAAAGTAGCAGCCGCGATAATGAATACTGAGCAGCAGGAGCAGTTCAGGCATGATGCGGAAATGAATCTGGCCATCGAAGAATCCGATATCGGGCGTTTCCGGGTCAACATTTATCGTCAGCGTGGTCAGACTGCCATGGTTTTCCGGCACATCAAAACCGATATACCTACACCGGAACAACTCGGACTGCCTGATTTGCTGAAAACCATCGTGATGGAAAAGCGCGGGCTGATTCTATTTGTTGGTGGCACCGGCACCGGTAAATCAACCTCGCTGGCTGCTCTGATTGGTCATCGCAATCGCAACAGCGACGGTCATATCATCACTGTTGAAGATCCGATTGAATTCATTCACCCACATGCACGCAGCATAGTCAGTCAGCGTGAAGTGGGCATCGATACTTTGAGTTATGAAAATGCCCTGCAAAACACCCTGCGCCAGGCACCGGATGTCATTCTGATTGGCGAAATACGTAGTCAGGAAACCATGGACCATGCCATAGCGTTTGCCGAAACAGGTCATCTTTGCCTGGCGACATTGCACGCCAACAATGCCAATCAGGCGCTGGATCGCATTATCAATTTCTTTCCGGAAGAGCGGCATCAACAATTATTAATGGATCTTTCGCTGAATCTGAAAGGTCTGATTTCTCAACGTCTGATTCCCTCATTGGACGGCCGCCGGGCCGCTGCCTTTGAGATTCTGCTGGGCACCCCACGGGTGTGCGACCTGATAAAACAGGGCAAGGTGGACGACATTAAGGAAGTCATGGAAAAGTCTGAAGAACAGGGCATGAGGACCTTTGACTCTGCGCTGTATGAGCTGGTGCAGCAAGGGAGAATCTCTCAAGACGAAGCACTGCGCAACGCCGACTCACGAAACAATCTCAGGCTGAGAATGGAGTTGGCACAGAAAATTGATACAACTTCAGAAAACAATAACAGCTTTGACGGATTGGCTCTGCGCCCCAAAGATTGAAGCGCAGTTCACAACCCATTTTTCAGAGATCCCGGGCAATCAGCAACTTCATGATTTCATTGCTGCCGCCATAGATTTTCTGGATTCGGGCATCGATGTACATTTTGGCGATCGGGTATTCCATCATATAGCCATAGCCGCCAAAAAACTGCAGGCACTCATCAACAATTTCGCACTGCTTTTGGGTAGTCCACCACTTGGCCATGGCTGCGGTGCTGGCATCCAGCTTGCCTTCCAGTAATTTCATGGCACAGTCATCCACAAATACCCTTGCGAGGCGTGCTTCCGTCTGACGCTCAGCCAATTTGAACTGGGTATTCTGAAAGTCCAGAATACGTTTACCAAATGCTTTTCTTTCCTTCACATACTCAATGGTATACTCCAGCGCCCGCTCAATTGCCACACAGGCGCTGACAGCAATAATCAGACGCTCCTGGGGAAGCTGCTCCATCAACTGCACAAACCCCAGACCTTCGCGCTCTCCCAGCAGATTGACGGCAGGCACCCGCAGATCATCGAAAAATATTTCTGAGGTGTCCTGCGCCTTCAGACCAATCTTGTCCAGATTACGTCCGCGTTTGAATCCACTTGGCGCCAGATCAGTTTCCAGCATAATCAGTGAGACACCTTTGGCTCCTGCTGCCGGGTCAGTCTTGGCAACAATACAGATAAGATTCGCTAACTGACCATTGGTCAAAAAGGTCTTCTGACCACTGATGACATAGTCATCACCATCTTTTTTGGCCTGAGTAGCTATCGCCTGAAGATCTGAACCGGTACCTGGTTCTGTCATGGCAATGGCACCCACCAGTTCGCCACTGGCCATCCTGGGCAGCCACTTCTGTTTCTGCTCCTCGCTGCCATAATTAAGAATGTAATGCGCCACAATACCTGAATGCACCGAATTACCGATACCCGTCACCCCGGCCCTGGCCATTTCTTCCTCAATGATCATTTCATGCCGGAAATCACCACCGCCTCCACCATACTCAACGGGTATTGATGCACACAACAGCCCTGCCGAACCGGCTTTGTTCCAGGCATCACGATCCACGATGCCCTGTTCGTCCCAGCGTTTAACATGCGGTACAAATTCTTTCTGAAAAAATCGCGCGGTGTGATCACGCAAAATGTTTAACTCTTCATTCATCCATGGGGATTCATGATGCATGAGAACTGACTCCTGTTATTTGTTTAGCGGGCCGACATGCGGATGCCGGCATCCAGACGAATAACCTCTCCATTAAGATAATTGCACTGCACGATGTTCAGAGCCATGTCTGCAAACTCGGATGGCGCGCCCATGCGCTTGGGAAACTGAATCATATCCACCAATGCGTCTTTAACAGGCTGTGGTGAAGCTTCCATCAAGGGTGTAGAAAAGATGCCCGGTGCAACGGTTACCACCCGGATACCACTACGTGCCAGGTCACGCGCAATCGGCAAGGTCATCGACACGATACCGCCCTTGGAAGCGCTGTAGGCTGCCTGCCCCATCTGACCATCGTAGGCGGCTACTGAGGCTACATTAACAATCACACCTCGCTCGTTGTCGTCATTAACCGCTGTCTGGCTGGCCATCTGCGCAGCACAGAGGCGCAGCACGTTGAAGGTGCCTATCAAATTGACGTTGATAATGCGATTAAACTGAACAAGCGGCAACGGACCCTCTCGTCCGACAGTCTTGCCAGCGCTGCCAATACCGGCGCTGTTAACATTAATATGGATGGCACCAAACTGGCTGACCGCTTTGTCTATCGCCGCTTTTACATCCTGTTCATTACTCACATCGCCGGAGGCCCAGCCTGCCCTGTCACCTAGCGCCCTGGCCTGATCGCTGACCCGCTCAGCATCCAGATCAAACATAAATACCCGGGCACCTTCAGCTACAAAGCGCTGCGCGGCCGCCAGACCCAAACCCGAGGCGGCCCCGGTGATAAAAGCTGTTTTTTCTCCAATCTGCATGGTAAAACCTCATTTATTGTTATCCCCCAAGAATGAAAGAAGCGGAATTCAAAAGCAAGGAGAAAGTTGTCATGCCAGGACCATTGCATGGACTAAAAATAATCGAAATGGCAGGCATCGGTCCTGCGCCCCTGTGTGGCATGATGCTGGCTGATATGGGTGCAGATGTCGTCAGAATAGACCGGAAAAACTCCACGTTGATGGCAGCACAGAACCCGGTTAATCGCGGTCGCCGCTCAATTGCACTGGACCTGAAAGATCCGCAAGACATCAATACGGCACTGGCTCTTATCAGCAAGGCTGATGTATTGATTGAGGGTTTCCGGCCCGGCGTGATGGAGCGACTGGGGCTGGGTCCCGAGACCTGTATGCAAAACAATGTGCGCCTGATTTACGGCCGCATGACCGGCTGGGGGCAGCATGGGCCTTTGGCGCATGCGGCCGGTCATGACCTCAACTATATTGCACTGAGCGGTGCACTGCATGCGATGAGCCATGACGGGCAGCCGCCGCGCCCCCCGCTCAATTTGATCGGTGATTATGGCGGCGGCGGCATGTTGTTGCTGGCAGGCGTTCTCGCGGCACTGTATGAGACTGCCAGATCAGGTAAAGGACAGGTGATTGATGCCGCAATGACAGACGGCACCGCCAGTCTCATGACCATATTTTACGGATTGCGGGCAGCAGGCCAGTGGCGCGATGAGCCCGGCAGCAATATGCTTGATGGCGGTGCTCACTTTTATGATTGCTATCGCTGTTCTGACGGCAAATGCATCAGCATCGGCCCGATTGAACCGCAGTTCTATACTGAGCTGCTGAGACGCTGTGAACTCGACCAGGATCCCGACTTTGCCGAACAGATGAACGCCAGACGATGGCCTATGCTCAAGCAAAAGTTGCAACAGCTTTTTGAGACTCGATCCCGTGCCGAGTGGTGTGAATTGCTGGAAGGCAGTGATGTCTGCTTTGCGCCGGTATTAAGTATGGCGGAAGCCCCACTGCACGCGCATAATAAGGCCAGGGCAACATTTGTCACTGTTGATGGTGTGCAGCAGCCTGCACCAGCCCCCAGATTCTCCAGAACACCGGGAGAATTGACAACTCCGCCGCCAAAGACCGGGGCGCATCAGCAGCAAATCCTCACCGATTGGGGCATACACCATGGCACACAACAGTAACTGTGATCCACAGGCTTTGCAGCGCAGGGCGGCGCTGGAGCGATATCACATTCTGGACTCTGAGCGAGATCAGGCATTTGATGACATCAACTGGCTGGCCGCCACAATCTGTGACACGCCGTTTGCAGTCATCAATTTTATCGATACGGATCGTCAATGGTTCAAATCCGAGATCGGCTTTGGCATTACGCAAACGGAACTGGATGTGTCGATCTGCGCCCACGCCATATTGCAGCCCGGTCTGTTTATTGTGCCTGACACACTGAAAGACCGTCGATTCGACAGTAATCCGCTGGTTACCGGCGATCCCCAATTACGTTTTTATGCGGGCGCGCTTCTGGAAACCCCGGATGGCATCGCACTGGGAACGCTGTGCGTGCTTGATAAACGGCCACGCCGCCTGTCTGAAAAACAAAAGCAATCGTTACTGAAACTCGCCAGTCAGGTAATGCAACTGCTCGCCTTGTATCAGACCAATGAATCCCAGAAGCTCATGTTGCAGGAGCTCGATAAGACACGCGCTCAACTTCGTGTGCTTGCAGCCACCGACCCGTTAACCGGCCTGCTCAACCGCCGCGCCTTCAATGAACGCCTGCAACAGGAAAGCGCCCGTATAAAACGCAGCAAGCAGACGTCTGCGCTGCTGATGGCAGATCTGGACCACTTCAAGGCCATCAACGATCGTTTCGGTCACAGTGCCGGTGATCAGGCGATCAAGATTTTTGCCGATATCTGCCGCAGGGTTTTCCGCCAATCCGATGTCATCTGTCGCTGGGGCGGCGAAGAATTCATGGTCTTGTTGCCAGACACAGAAAAACATCAGGCTGGCCGGGTCGCTGATCGTCTGCATCAGGTTTTATCGGTCACTGAAATCCCGGGCACTGCAGATGACATCCATCTGACAATCAGTGTCGGCATTCTTGCTCTGGAGCCAACACGGGATATTGACTCGGCCCTCCTGCAGGTCGACCAGCTCCTGTACGATGCAAAACACAGCGGTCGTAACATTACGGTGCTTAATTGACGCGGGAAGAAAACCCAACGATGTACTGCACTTGAAAAGGACACTGACGTAAGGAACCAGACATGTTGAATGCCGAAGAATTCCAGAAACACGATGCCGTCGGACTGGCCGAGTTGAGAGCCAGTTCTCAAGTCTCCGCCGTTGAACTGTTGCAATCGGCCCTGCAACTTGCTGACAAATTGAATCCGGCATTAAACGCTATTGTTTACCGGGATGATGAAGCAGCGCTGAAGACTGCCCGGCGACTGGACAAAGATGATGAACATGGACGATTGACGGGTGTGCCCTTCCTGATCAAGGAGGTCAATGCCGTCGCCGGCTGGCCGCATACCCGCAGTATGACACTGTACCGTAAGCAGATCAGTGAGACAGACAGCCGTGTTGTACAGCGTTATCGCAGCGGCGGGCTGGTGCCCTTTGGAAGCACCAATACGCCTGAATTGTGCCTGACGATAAGCACCGAACATTCGCTGTTTGGTCCCTGCAAAAATCCACACAGCCACGGCCATTCCGCGGGCGGCTCCAGTGGTGGCGCGGCCGCCGCTGTTGCCGCGGGCATCGTACCCGCTGCCGACGCCAGTGACGGGGGCGGATCCATCCGCGTACCGGCCGCATGCTGCGGACTGATCGGACTTAAACCCAGCCGTGGCCTGACCGTGGTAGAGCCGGATATGGGCAGCGCCTGGAGCGGCATGAGTGTCAGCCACGTCGTGACACGCAGTGTGCGCGACTCAGCCGCATTTCTGGACTTGCTGAAACTGGACAGAGCAGACCTGTTTGCGCTGCCTGCTGCAGACACTCCGTTTTTCGATCACTATGAGCGGGCAACCGGACCACTGAAAATTGCCTTCCAGACACAATCTCCGGATGGCAGCCCGTTACATCCTGACTGTCTGCAGGCAGCAGAGCTGGCAGCCAGGCAATGTGAGTCGCTGGGCCACCATGTGGAGCCTGTCACGCTGCCTATCAATTACCAGGAAATCGGGCAGGCTATGTCGACCCTTATCGGCATCCATGTGGCGCAGATTGTCCGTCCCGGGCTGGAGCAGCAGGAACTGGAACTGGATCAGGCAAACTTGTCCGAGTCAGCCAGACGGATGGCGACACGCGGGTTTAAGAGCAGTGCTATGGACTATCTGCAGGCACTTGATGTACTGAAACGCACAGAGCGTCAGATGGCAGCTTTTCATCAGCAGTACAACCTGATTCTATCTCCGGTGCTTACACAACCGCCTGTCGAGCTGGGCTGGCTGGATATGAACTCTCCGGATATCCGTGAGTATGCCCGGCGCTATGCGGCCTACAGCCCATTTACAGCTCTGTTTAACGGCACCGGACAACCGAGCATCAGTTTGCCCTTGCATAAATCGGAATCGGGGTTGCCTATCGGGGTAATGTTCAGCGCCGCCTGGGGGCAAGACCTGCAGCTGCTACAACTGGCAAACAGCCTGACACCGGAGTTGGTGGCGGTAGCTGCAAGCTGAGCATTGCCTTGTTATAATGCGCGCCTTTTCAACCCGGCATACACTCTGACTATCTACCACAGGAAGCTGATCCAATATGAGCACAAGTAATTTTTCACGCTGGCGTCCACACCCATGGCATGGCCTGGCCGTCGGGCCCGATGTACCCAGAATCGTCACCGCCTATATTGAAATAAGCCCCTTTGATCAGATGAAGTACGAAATCGACAAGGATAGTGGTTATTTGTGCATCGACCGACCGCAGCCCACATCCGCTCAGCAGCCCACATTGTACGGTTTTATCCCGCGCACTTATTGTGGCAACCGGGTGCGCGACCTGATGCCAGGTTCTGAATGTGGCGACGGGGACCCCCTGGATATTTGTGTCATCAGTGAACGCGCCATAGACCGCACAGAAATTCTGCTGAAAGCCAAAGTCGTCGGCGGTCTGCCGATGAACGACGGCGGTGAAGCCGATGACAAGATTATCGCTGTACTGGTTGACGATCCGGCCTTCGGTCACGTAAACGAAATCAGTGAACTGCCACCGATCATGATTCACCGCATTGCGCACTACTTCCAGACCTACAAAATGGTGCCCGGCAAAGCCAACAAGGTCACTATCGGCGAAGCTTACGGTTTCCAGCGGGCCGCTCAGGTCATTGAAGCATCCATGGCTGACTATCAGGACGACTACGGCGACCTGCCTCAGGACTGATGTCGCACGGCGGTAATTTCCGCCAGTATGGAAATCGCAATCTCAGCCGGTGTTTTGCTGCCTATCTGTAAACCGATGGGCGCATGCAGCCGGCTGATCTGCTCCTCGTTCAATCCCAATTCAGGAAGTCGCTGGCGGCGGCTGGCCGACGTCCGATCCGAGCCCATTGCACCAACATAGAATGCCGGTGTCTGAAGCGCCTCCATCAACGCCATATCGTCCACACGGGGATCGTGTGCCAGAGCCACTATCCCGCTGTAAGCGTCACTGAACTGATCACGTACCAGATCATCGGGCAGATCCGGCGATGTTTTCACGCCATCGACCTGCCAGTTATCCAGATAAGAGGGGCGCGGGTCACACAAAGTCACTTCGTAATCCATCGCCAGCGCCAGCTCGGCCACATGACGTGCCACGTCGCCTGCCCCCAGCAACAATAATTTATAACGCGGACTCAGGCTGTGCAGCATGGTCTTGTCATCAAAAACGACGGCATCGTCAGAAGATTGTTCACGGGTACTGACCCGGCCGCTGTGCAGGTCAACAAGTCGACTGATACGCTGATGATTATTCAGGGCCGAATCAATTTCATTAAATACAGCCCGATTGGCTTCATGCGGTTCCAGATACTCAACAAGCACATGTAATTGTCCACCACAAGGCAGACGCAGGCGGGCCTGCTCCTCGGCAGAGACACCATAGTGCACAATAAATGGCCTGCGATCATCAAGGTAACGCTCTTTCAGGCTGCCATCGCGCAGCTGCTGCAGGAAATCCTCCTCGATGCAACCGCCGGAAATGGAACCAATCAGCTCGCCGTCGAGCGTACAGGCCATCATGGCACCCTCAGGGCGTGGTGACGATCCCCAGGTTTTTAATATGGTACACAACCAGACGGTTTTATCCTCACGCAACCACTGCGCCACACGATTGATTATATGATGTTGACTGCTCAGCATAGTTAATTCAGTTTTCCTGTATACAAGACTCTAGACATAGCGCAGCTTCCAGCCACCGCGTAAAAACACCAGTGTTGCCAACAGGCTCATGGCTGCATCAGCAATAAAGACGGACCAGTATACACCCTCAGGCCCCCAACCCATGAACCCGGACAAGGTCCAGGCCAACGGAATCTGTAACACCCAAAAAGCCAGTATATTCATCCAGGTCGGCGTCATCGTATCACCGGCACCGTTGAAAGCCTGCGTGACTACCGATCCGATAGCGAGAAACACAAACCCATAGCTGAGAATGCGCAGGCTTTGAACCCCGTTACTGATGACCAGAGGATCCTCACTGAAAAAACTCATTACCCAGGCAGGAAAAGCAATCAGCAACAGCGCCACTGTCCCCATATAAAACAGGTTGTACCGGGCCACCTGCCAGACTGTGTCTTCGGCTCTTTGTGGCTGCCCGGCACCCAGATTCTGACCAACCAGTGTCGCCACTGCGTTACTCAATCCCCACGATGGCAGGATAACAAACAGAATCACCCGAATGGCGATGGTATATCCGGCAACAGCCTCAGCGCTGTGCATCGAGACCAACCGCATCAGAAACACCCAACTGGCCGTGGCAATCAGGTACTGTGCAATACCACCCACTGAAATCCGGCATAACTGCCATACTGTGGCCAGACGCAGCACCAAGTCTTTCAATTTAAGCTGAATTCGACGGTTATTCGCACACAGATAATAGACCTGATAGGCAATACCGGCACCACGACCAATATTCGTTGCCACGGCTGCGCCTGTTATGCCCATTTCCGGAAACGGTCCCCAGCCGTAAATCAGGCATGGATCCAGCACGATATTGATGCCATTGGCGATAATCAAAGCGCGCATGGCGATGCTTGCATCACCCGCACCTCTGAATATGGCATTGTTCAGAAACAAAAAAACAATGGTAAATGCACCACTGAACATAATGCGGGTGTATCCCGCTCCGGTGTCAACAACACTCTGCGATGCTCCCATCAGCAGTAGAATGCGCTCAGCAAACAAGAACCCTGCCACACCGACCAGCAGTGATACTATCAGACCCAGCCATAACGCCTGCCCTGCCGCTATCGCCGCAGCCGCCGGATTCTGCTCGCCGATGCGCCGGGCAACCAGCGCTGTAGCCGCCATACTCAGACCGATGGCTACCGCATATAGCAATGAGATAACCGCTTCGGTCAGACCTACCGTGGCAACCGCTTCGGCACCGAGACCTGCAACAAAAAATATATCGACAATTGCAAATACCGACTCCATCGCCATTTCCAGAATCATCGGCACGGACAACAGAAAAGTCGCCCGGCCTATGGAGCCCTGGGTGTAATTTATTGTCGCACTGCCAACCAATGCCTGACGAAACAGCTGCAGACTGGTTTTTATTTTGGCAAACATAATTGCATCTTGTTGTGAGGTGATCGCGGGGAGCGCAGTATACTCACTGTTTTGCATCGCTGTCTGCTGCTGCAATTGTCACGATGTGTTACAGTATGCTGTCTTTCAGCCATGGATGAGCGAAGCGTATGACCCTACCCGTTTTAATTTGCGACGACTCGCGTCTCGCGCGCCGCCAGATGGCGCGCTCATTGCCGGAAAACTGGGATGTTGATCTGTACTTTGCTGAAAATGGTGCGGAAGCCATTGACCTGATCAGACAGGGCAAGGCCGATTTGCTGTTTCTTGATTTGAATATGCCGGTCATGAATGGGTATGAGGTGCTGGACATTATCCGCACCGAAGACCTGCCAACCATGGTGCTGGTAGTTTCTGGCGACGTTCAGGCTGAAGCCAGACAACGAGTGATGTCAAAAGGCGCACTGGATTTCATCCGCAAACCGGTGTCCCGCGAACAGGTCACCGACATTTTGCAACGCTATGGCATCTATGATCCTCAGCGCCCCAAATCCGTCCAGACCCGCCCATATGATGTGTTTGAAGAAGAAGGGCTGGATTTTCTGGAGTCCTTCCGAGAGGTTATCAACGTAGCCATGGGACAGGCCGGCAGTCACCTCGGCGAATTACTGGGCACGTTTATTCAATTACCTGTGCCGGAGGTCTTTATGACCTCGTACAGCGAAATTGATCACCATCTTGCCTATGCTGAAGGTGATCATCTGAGCGCGGTATCTCACGGCTTCAGCGGCAACGGCATTGCCGGCGAGGGCATTGTTCTGCTCGAGTCATCGCATATCATGGACCTCAAACAACTGGTCGCCTTCGATTTGCCCGCTGGCGCCGACTCACATGCCGGGATTCTGACTGACCTGTCAGAGTTACTGGTCGGCTCTTGTCTCAAAGGCATCAGCCAACAACTGGATATCGACTTCAACCACAGCTACCCGGCCATTCTGGGTCATCATCAACGATGTAATGAATTGCTCGACTGCGACAACAACAACCAGACTGTACTGGCTGTCAATATTACCTATTATCTGCAAAATCCTGCTTTTGATTGCCATTTGTTGCTGGTCCTGACCGAAGATTCAGTTCCGGCACTACGATCACGTGTGGAACTGATAAACACCGGCAAAGACTGAGGCCTCTCATGCCAGATATTGATTCGATAACCGACAATCCGGCCGATGGCATGCAACGCCTGCATCTGATCATGCAATTATTGCAGACTCTGGACAACGGCCTGATCCTGCTGGATCGCGATCATAATATCCAGCTATGGAACAGCTTTATGGAAAACCACAGTGGCATTTCGACCAGTGATGCCCGCAATCGAAATCTGTTTGAGCTATTCCCGGATTTGCCCCAGGCCTGGCTGAAACGCAAGATTGAATCAGTTTTCAAACTCCAGAGCCGGACTTTCTGCACCTGGGAGGAACACCCACGGTTATTCAACTTCAAAAGCACCCGACCCATGACGGGCCACTCGGCGAAGATGTATCAGAATATTACGTTTATCCCGCTTCACGGCCTCGACAAGACTGTAAATCAGGTCTGCCTGTTGGTGTATGACGTCACCGAGATTGCGACGCGAAAAAAGGAACTGGAGTCTGCTAATGAATCGTTACGACTTGTCAGCCGCACAGACGGTCTGACCAAGCTCTATAACCGTGCTTATTGGGAGGAGTGTCTGAAGCTGGAGTTCCAGCGTAGCCAAAGAAGTGGTCGTCCGGCATCACTGATTCTGCTGGACATAGACCATTTCAAGACATTCAACGATACCCATGGACACCAGGCCGGCGACCAGGCCTTGCGCATGGTTGGACAATTGCTGCAAAAATTTCGCCGGGCCACAGACACGGCAGGTCGCTATGGCGGCGAGGAATTTGGCATTATCCTGCCTGAAACAACGGTAGAACAGGCGAAGATTTTTGCGGAACGCCTGCGCCTTAAAATAGCGACATCTGACGTTATCTGGGACGGTGAGTCGCTGGCATTGTCCATCAGTATCGGAATCAGCGCTTTACAGGCAGACATGAACACTCATCAGGATTGGATCGAAGCCAGCGACAATGCTCTGTATCAGTCCAAAGCAGCTGGTCGCAACAGGGTCAGCGTAGCAGGTGATTCAGCTGAGTGAGAATGGCAGACTTTGCTGCTCCAGAGCCAGCAAGTGTTGTTTACAGGCCAGTCCTCCACCGAAGCCGGTCAGGGAACCATCACGGCCAATCACCCGGTGACAGGGTATGACTATCGGTATGGGGTTTTGGCCATTCGCGGCGCCCACTGCCCTGCTGGCATCGGGTCGGCCCACCTGGGCCGCAATATCGCCGTAACTGCGGGTTTCACCATAGGGAATAGTTTTCAGCGCGTTCCAGACCAATAACTGAAACTCAGTCCCCTGAGGCGCCAGGGGCAAATCAAACTCGGTCAACTCCCCGCCAAAATAAGCCTTCAACTGAATTTTGACATTTTTGAATGCATCATTACGTCTCAGCCAGTCAGGCTCAGGTTGTCTTGACGCCCTGCCCTCCGGGAAACTGATTAATGACAGTTGCATGCCGTCACCGGCCAGCAGCAAGCTGCCAACCGGTGATTCATACACACTGTAGTAAACAACAGACATGATTACTGCTGGGCCCGCAGTTCATCAGCCAGCGCAATCGCCCGCGAAATCACGTACTGCAGCACGGCTTCTGAGTCAGACTCTTCCAGTTGTCCATCAAAGGCTACCATGCCACTGCTGGCCAGTTCACCTTCCAGCACGACGGCATTCCAGGCATCCAGATCATGCAGCCGATCGGCATAACGCAGATCAGGGAATACACCAGCCCCATCGCTGACAGCATTGGCACCATGGCAGACACTGCAGAAGCGCCCATAAGTCTGCTCACCCTGTGCCAGCATTTCATTGTTGGCGATCAGGGCCGGAGGATTCAACTCTTGCTCATCTGCCACGATTTCACGCGTAGGCAACTGATGACTACCGTTGAGTGCGTAAACCAGTACACGTGAATTATTGCTTGATGCGCGTGTTGTAGAACCCATTGCGCCCGGTCCTTCCTGAGGCAGGGCACGAGACCCGGTCACCAGAGCAACATACTGCACGCCGTCCAGTTCATAGGTAATCGGGGCAGCTACGGTATGTGACTGCGTAATACCTGACCACAGACGTTCGCCATCGCTATCTCGATAGGCAACAAACTCTCCGGCTGCATTACCCTGAAACACCAATCCACCGGCGGTCGTTAACACACCGGCCGCAGCGGTTTCTATCAACTGAGGCTGGCGCCACACTTCCTGCTGAGCAATCGGATCCCAGGCCATCAAATAGGCAGCGCGATCCGGCGCCCCCAGAGCTGCTACCAGGCGTGCCCCTTCGGCCATATCGGTACCGGTATTCCAGCCGCGCTCGGAGCGTTCGAAGTTCTCCTGTGCTACATAACCCATATAGTTCTCGGTAACAGGCAGGTAAACAAGGCCGGTATTTTGACTGTAAGACATCGGATGCCAGTTGTGGCCACCCAGTGGACCGGGCTGTACGATAATCGGAACTCCCGTATCGTTGTAACGGGCTTCCGGTATTTCTACTGGCCGACCGGTCTCCAGGTCCACGTGTGTGGCCCATGTCATTGGCACAAATTTTTCTGCTGACAGCAATCTTCCTGTCAAAGCGTCCAGCACATAGAAGAAACCGTTCTTGGGAGCCTGCATGACCACTCGACGCGTTTCACCGCCAAACTCCACATCAGCGACGATAATCTGCTGGGTCGCTGTATAGTCCCACGTTTCACCGGGTGTAGTCTGATAGTGCCAGACATAACTGCCGTCATCTGGGTTAATGGCGACGATTGAGGACAGGAACAGATTATCCCCACCGCCCGGGCTTCGCAGCGACTGATTCCAGGGCGAGCCGTTACCGACCCCAAGATACAGCAGATTGGACTCAGGATCGTAGGCCATGGAATCCCAGACGGTACCGCCACCGCCCATCTCCCACCATGTGCCTGTCCATGTTTCAGCGGCCATTTCCAGCTCAGGCTGTTCAAAACCATCCGCCGGATTACCGGGAACAGTGTAGTAACGCCAGAGCTGATCACCGGAAGATGCATCATAGGCAGTTACATAACCGCGCACACCGTACTCTCCGCCGGCGTTGCCAATGATGACTTTGCCGTCAATGATGCGTGGCGCGCCGGTTATCGTGTACGGCTGACTCTGATCTACGGTGACCTGGCTCCAGACCTGTTCCCCGGAAGCTGAATCAAGCGCAATCAAGCGCCCATCAAGTGCACCGAAAAAGACCTTGCCATCCCAGACTGCAACACCGCGGTTCACTACATCACAGCAGGCATCCACTCCACGGGCGCGGTCCACTTCCGGATCAAACTCCCAGAGTAGCTGCCCTGTAGCCGCATCATAGGCTTTGACCATACTCCAGGCGGTGGTCACATAAAGCGCACCATCGACCATGATTGGTGTTGCTTCCTGCCCGCGGCTGGTGTCCAGGTCCGAAGACCAGACCAGACCCAGCTGATCAACGTTCGATTCATTGATTTGCGTGAGCGGCGAATAACGCTGCTCCCAGTAAGTACGACCGGTAGACATCCACTGACCAGGCTCGCTGTCTGCGGAGATCAGACGGGCAGCATCCACGGAAGCCTCGTATCGAGGGTGGGCAGGCGCTGCGGGTTCAGCCGGCGAACTGCTCACCGCGGTGCTCGCTGGCTGGTCTGAAGGTCCACAGGCTGCCACAAGTATGGCAGCCGCTGCCATCAGCCCAAGGTGAGTTTGTTTTTTCATGATTACTCCCTGCATATGAACATAGGTTTCTTATTCGTTGCTTTAGTTACGTTCAATTGTTAACTCTGAACACCAGTATGGCATTGCCAGCCATCTGGCTGAAGGTGGCGTAACCTGAACTGACCACCATGTAATCACCGGACAGAACGGGACCTGTTGCATCAATTGAACCACCACGGGTTTCCACACCATTGATGGCAGCATAGTCCTGCACCGTATTCAGCTCCCAGACAATCTCGCCGGTCAGACGATCATGAGCAAACAGATAACCACTGAGCGAGCTGGCAATAACCAGGTCATCGGTTGTGCTGACTGGGCCGGAATAGGCATCCATGCAGCCACGCACACCCTCCTGACATCGTTGCGGAGCAGCCGTGTACCAGAGCACCTCACCGGTTTTCATATCAATGGCATGCAGGCCCGGTTGCGAGGGACTGGCACCATCAGCACCCGTGCCCCGATCAGAGACCGGTACATAGACCACATCGCCATCAAAACTCATGCCCCAGTGCACACCGCCCAGGGCACCGCCACGACCTATGCGGGTGGACCAGAGCAGTTCGCCATTATTGTCCGGATCCAGACCAACCACAACTGCGCCCTTGGTCCCCGCGACCACAATATCCTGACCGTTACTCAATGTCGTCGTCACGATAGGCGCACCAATATCAACATCAGGCCCGGCATCCGGGCAATTTGGATGCTCACCACCCATGGCGCAGGCCATGGTAAATGCATCATCTTCCATGGTTTGATGAATCCAGAGAATCTCGCCGGAATCCATGTCGAAGGCTATGACAGAGTCACTGCTGTTGCTGGCCGGGCGGGTATAGTTCTGACCTGTACCAGCATAAACAATCCGGCGCTCGGCATCGATGCTCGGGGCCTGCCAGATAGGCGCACCGGAAGGCGCGTAAACCGGGTTACCAATACTGTTTTCACCCACATGAACAGCCTCTTCCATGACATAGGTATGCCATAATTTGATGCCACTGTGCAGATCAAAAGCAGCCACATTGCCGCGGAAGGTGCAGCAATGATGATCGGGGCGGCCGGCAGCGCCTACCTCAGATGAAGAAACGGGTACAAAAATCATATCATCATAAACAACCGGAGACCCGGTACTGCGCGCATAAGGGTTGGAATCCACATCGGACTCCCACTTCAGCTCACCGGTTCTGGCATCAAGCACATGCAAGTGATTCGATGCATCGGCAACAACAGCCAGATAAGCATCATGAACACTCGAGAAGGCCACTGTAACGGCAGCCCGCACTTCCTGCGGGGCATCATAGATCCAGTAGGTACACCCTGTTTCCAGGTCCATCGCGCGCACCTCGCCGGATGGACTGCCCAGAATCATCACCTGGTTAATAATGGTCGGCTGCGCCCGGGCAACAGACGCGTTTTCCAGACCCCAGGCCCAGACCAGTTCGAGTTGATCAATATTATCGGCGGTAATACTGGTTCCTCGTGAAGACTGATGGCGCTCGTTACTCAGGCCATTGCCCCAACCGTTCCAGTTGCCCGGCAGTGATAACTCAAACTGCGGCATCGGCAGATCGCAGCGCTGCGTCGGCGCCGCTGCCAGCTCTTCGCGCATCGGTTCGCCAGCCAGAAACTCCGACAGAGCTATTTGTTGCTCTGCAGTCAGGGGGGCACCCTGAGCCCTCATGACCCCCTCAGTCAATGCCCGGTATATGCTGTTAGCTGTGTAGGTAGATAAGGCATCGCGCGGTGGTGTGCGCTCGTCCTGAGGTGCCGTATGGCACATGGCACAATATTGTGTGTACAGGGAATCGCCATCAAGATTTTCAGCGGCCTGCAAGCCAGACCAGGACATTGCCATCAACAGGGACAACATAACCCCGCCATAAGTTTTGCGCATACTTCCACCCTCAGATAAAAACGGTTAACTCATCACAGAGTTTGATGTTACCGCAAACCATATACGAAGCGAACACCTGATCGCTTCAGTCAACGTCTGTATGCGACAGGATGCCCGGCGGGCTGGCTCAGCTGGGTCGGTTTGGTGTATAGTTCGCGCCAATAAAACAGCAGGACGCACCCGGATGCTGATTCGATATCGATTGGACAGACAGCAATACCTGGTACCAAGCCAGGAAGAGATCTCCAGCGAATCGCTGGCTGCCGCTCTATGGCTGGATCTGGTCAATCCCGATGACGAAGAACGCGATATTATCGAAAGTCTGCACAGCCAGCCCTTGCCTGATACAGAGGATGTCGAGGAAATTGAAGCCTCTGCCCGTTCTTATCAGGATGAAGTTGGTCTGCACGTACACTCCCTGTTTTTGCACAAAACCGAAGAAAGGCATCGCAATACCAGCGTCGCCTTCACCCTGACTGACTCACAGCTTATTACCCTGCGCGAGCGCGAAATTCCTGCGTTTCGCCTGATGCGGATGCGGGCGCGACGACTGAAGGGCCTGGCAGAAGATCCGGTTTCAATATTACTGGGCCTGTTTGAAATCAAGATTGATGATCTGGCTGACACGCTGGAAGAGGTCTATACGCAACTGGAAGAGACCAGCAATCTGGTGCTGGAAGATAACGATGCGGATATAGAAGATGCCCTGGACGAACTCGCCCGCCAGGAAGATACCAATGGCAAGGTCCGCCTGTGTCTGATGGACACTCAGCGCGCGTTAAGCTTTCTGCTGCGGCGTGGCAAACTCTCCGCCGTTCATGCTGAAACGGCACGAGAACTGCTGCGCGACATCGACTCACTGTTGCCCCATAACAGCTTTGTTTTTGACAAAATCAACTTCCTGATGGATGCCGCTCAGGGCTTTATCAACATCAAGCAGAGCCAGATAATCAAAATTTTCTCGATTGCTGCCGTGGTGTTTTTGCCACCCACTGTAATCGCCAGCATATACGGCATGAATTTCAACACGATGCCGGAACTTGGCTGGCAGTTTGGCTATCCTTTTGCTCTCGGTTTGATGGTATTATCGGGCGTCGCACCCTACGTATTCTTTAAAATAAAGGGGTGGTTGTAATCGTCTGAGGAGTTGTGATGCAGTCAGCCTGGCATGCTTTGATTAATCGCTCCATCAATATCCGCCAGGGCGAAGGCCCGGCGCTCTTCCTTTCCGGTCTGTATTATTTCCTGCTGCTGTGTGCCTACTACATCATCCGCCCGATTCGCGATGACATGGGCGCAGCCGGCGGCGTAGAAAATCTGGCCTGGCTGTTTACCGGCACACTCGTCGGCATGATGATTCTGCATCCGATTTATACTGCCATGGTGGCGCGCATGACCAGACGACGCTTTATCGCTCTGGTCTACCGCTTTTTCATGTTGCAGCTGGTATTGTTCTACCTGGCCTTTCAGAGCCTGAGCGGCCTCAGTGAAGTCTGGGCCGGCCGGGTGTTTTTCATCTGGACCAGCGTATTCAATCTTTTTGTAATCTCGGTTTTCTGGTCATTGGTCAATGATGTATTCAGACCGTCGCAGAGCAAACGTCTGTTTGGTGTGATTGCCGTGGGGGGCACCGCCGGTGCCCTGAGCGGGTCTGGTATCACATCCTTTCTGGCCGCCGGACTGGGGCCAGTCACGCTACTGCTGGTATCTGCAGTACTGCTGGAAGTCGCTGCTCATGTCGCCAGATTCCTCAGCGACAATGAACAGAAACTGGCACTGGCGGCAATAAAAGACGAAGCAGAAGGCAAAGACCGGGACCTGAAACAGAGCCGGGTACCTGAAGCCGATGAAATCAGCGCCGAGGTCGATGCCAAACAACACGCTGTGATCGGCGGCGGCGTGCTTGAGGGTATGTATCATGTGCTGCGCTCTCCCTATCTACTGGGTATCGCGGCATTGATGTTGATGTTTACCATAGTCTCCACCTACCTGTATTTCCAGCAGATTGCCATCGTCAATGAAGTTTATGGCGATGACCGTACCGGGCGCACTCAGCTTTTTGCCAACCGGGATTTGATTGTCAATGCCATCACCCTGATTGTTCAGATGTTTCTGACCGGCAGAATCCTGCGCTGGCTGGGAGTCGGAATCAGCCTGGCTCTGCTACCCGTGATCAGTTTTGTGGGGTTTGGTTTACTGGCGGTTGCACCCGTACTGCTGGTCGTGATCAGCTTCGATATCATTCGCCGTGCCGGCAATTTTGCCATTCAGCGCCCAGCCCGCGAGTCACTTTATACTGTGGTATCACGTACCGATAAATACAAAGCCAAAAATTTCAACGATACATTTGTATATCGGGTAGGTGATCAGGTCGGAGCCTGGTCCTATACCGCCATGGCCTGGTTCGGAATAGGACTTTCCGGTCTTGCTGTAACCATGTTGCCGGTCTCGGCACTATGGTTCGTACTGGCAATCTGGCTCGGCAGGCAATATCAGACTCAAGTCAGAAGTCAATAACGCCAATCAGTGTCACGCTGTTACGACTCCGGTAATCATCGGCGTGCTGATAACGGTCAAGCAATATCTGCACCCGTTTGCCTCGTGCAAGCTGATAGACCAGCGCAGCGCTATAAACCATGCCAGTGCGATCGTCGATCGGGAAATTCATATTGGTATCAACTTCGTAATCCAGCCCGACCCGCCCTGTCACACTCCAGTTGCCGGTCTCGTCCAGAGGTCTGGTTAAGCCAACAGTGCTGCGCAGTACAGCGAGATGCTCATCATAACCAAAAGGTTCGCTTGTCACACGCCCCAGACTATCAGTTTTGGGCTCATGGTGATTGCGCACCATCTGCAATGCCACGTCAAAATTAAGGGTGCTGCGCGACGGCAACCACTCCAGTCGGCTTTCATTAAAACGAGCCAGCACCCCGGCCTGTAAATACTGACGATCGTAGGCACTGTCACGACTGATGGTGAGTGGACCCGTGGCAGTACGCACATTTACTGTACTGTTACCGTTATACATCAGATAGTCGTAACGAATAGCGGCCGACCAGACCGGACCTAAAACTATTCCCGCATCAAACCGCGGTCCGAAACTTTGCCCGCGGGCTCGACCATTGGCGTAAAGCACATCAGAAGCACTTTCATCTATGGCTACACCAATCCCAATGTAAGATGTTTGAGTTGGTGCATACAAAACGCCCAGATCCAGGCGATCACTGGTGCTTTCCATCAAACCTTGCTCTTCACGCCCCGCAAGCCTGACCATTACCCTGGCATAAACTGGACGCTCATGGTCTGTTGCAACGGGAATCAATGAGTCATTCTGTATCGCCCAGCTGTCCGTGCGGGATTCCATATCAGTGGGCGCAGGCGGATTTGCTGAGGACTGCTGTGCGTTCCAGATTCTGTTGGCCGTCTGGTAACTCACCAGGCGATTAACCACCTCGCCAAAATCACCACCGGCAGAATAAAAGCGACGCAAGCCCGATTCTCCCATCGCACCCATCCACTGTCCACGTACCTGCGGAGTAGCTGCATCAGCGTTATTAAATAATGGCAGACTGATTGACGCTGACAATGAAAACAAGATCAGTCCTTTTGAATACAAACGCACCTTCACGCACTCCCTTGCTTAACGCTTACGCAGCAATAAACTTCCTATGGAATAACCAGCACCAAAGGAACACAGCATACCCAGATCACCCGATTCCAGGTCTTCATGATGCAGACTGAAGGCAATCACTGATCCAGCCGACGCAGTATTGGCGTAACGATCAAGCACAATGGGCGCCTCATCATTATCGGGCATACGACCCAGTAATTTTTTTGAGATCAGCTGATTCATATTGATATTAGCCTGATGCAGCCACCAACGTCTGACGTCTGTGGGTTCGAAACCATAAAGCGCCAGGTGTCCTGACAAATGCTCCGCCGCCATAGGGCAGACTTCTTTGAATACCGCCCGCCCTTCCTGATGGAAAAGTTTATCAACTCCAAATGGGTCGGTATCAAAAGCACGTGACATATATCCGAAATTAGAACGGATATTGTTGGAATAAACAGTTTGAGCCTGAGTACCCAATATGTCAAAAACGGAAGCTGAATTCGCTGTATCACCACGCTCGACAATAACTGCTGTTGCCACATCACCAAATATAAAATGACTGTCGCGATCACAGAAATTAATTTGCGGAGATACCAGCTCAGGATTAATCACCATCACCGCCCGGGCGGTACCGGAACGAACCATCTCGTAAGCGCGGTGCAGGGCAAAGGTCGCAGCGGAACAGGCAACCAGCATATCAAATCCAAACCCTTCAATGCCCAGCTCATCCTGAACTTCAATAGCGATAGCAGGATATGCTCGCTGCGTGTAGGCACAACTGACAATCACAGCGTCAATATCCGCCGCTTTTTTATTGGCTGCCGCCATCGCTTTTCTGGCAGCATGCAGCGCAATCTCGGCCTGGTGACTCAACTCACCCTCAGCACGCTCAACGATTCTTGGCCGCATGCGGTTGATATCAAGAATGCCATCTTTAACATAGACATGACGCTGCTTGATGCCGCTGGCTTTTTCAATAAAGCTGGCATCCGATTTCATCACCGGCGCCAGACGACCGGCTTCAATCTCTAACGCATTTTCAGTATTAAAGCGGTCTGCATAGGCGTTAAGCGCCTCCACCAATTCTTCATTTGTTACTACATGATCAGGTGTCCAGAGACCGGCGCCGCTGATGACAACCTGATCACTTGCTTGATGCAAGCGCATAAATACTACCTTCCCCAATTTTTTATTGTACCGCGACTCAGTCAGTGATCGCGGCGTATGTTAATGCCTTGAATGTTGCTCTTAGTGGTACCCGGACATTCATGTGTTGAATCATGACAATGCCAATCAGTTCTTCCTCAGGATCGATCCAGAAAATGGTACCTGCGGCACCTCCCCAGTAATACTCACCATCAGAGCCGACACCGCCGGCTGCTGTCTGATCATCAACCACCGCAAAACCCAGACCAAATCCCGTGCCCCGGGCGAAACCAGGCAGCTCCTGCGGATTATGAACGCCATTAGCCCCAAAAATACCGGGCAGATGGTTGCGTGTCATGTATTCCAGTGTTTTGTTACCGATAATGCGCTGACCATCCAGCTCGCCGCCATTCAGAACCATCTGGCTGAATCGCATATAATCTTCGGCGGTTGACAGCAAACCACCGCCGCCGGATTCAAAGGTGCGCCGGTTCACAAAATTGCTGCCTTCCGGACGGTCACTGACCTCCAACTCCCCGGTCTGGGGATTAAATGTATGATTAGTGCCAAAGCGGGCCAGCTTGTCAGCAGGCACTTCAAAGAAAGTGTCGTGCATCTGCAGGGGCTCGAATATACGGGTACGGAAGAATTCCCCCAGTGTCATGCCAGATACGGCCTCGACCAGTGCGCCCAGAACATCAGTGGCAACACTGTAGTGAAAACGTGTTCCGGGTTGGTATTGCAGAGGAATCTGACCCAGGCGGTCAATGAAAGTATCCAGATCCGGCGCAGCCATCACATTCGCATCCCGGTATTGCCGGTCAACCAGAGTGTCGCCGAATACACCGTAGGTCAGTCCGGAGCTGTGCGTCATCAGCATCTGCACTGTCATCGGGCGTTCAGGCTGCACCAGCGATCCACCAGGCCCGGCTACCCGCACATTCTGGAACTCAGGCAAATGACGGGCGACTGGATCAGTCAGTTGCAGCTTGCCTTCTTCATACAGCATCATCACCGCCAGTGTGGTGATGGGCTTGGTCATCGAATAGATGCGGAAAATGCTGTCACGAGCGAGCGGCTGCGAACTTTCCTTGTTTAACTCACCGTAGGCATCAAAATGGACAATTTCACCGCGCCGGGCGATCATGCTGACCACACCAACCAGCTCGCCGTCGTCAACATATTGATTGATCACGGGCGTTATACGCATCAGCCGCTCTGAGGACATGCTCACGGCTTCCGGGTTGTCATAAGACAGGTTATCTGCTGTCAGAGGTGACGAGAAACCGAAAACGGCAATAACGCACACAAGCAGAGTGCGTGAGATTCTGAGCGACATAACTTCTCCCCTGATTCTTTATTCTGATTCAAGGCAGATGATAACCCAGCCCGAGCAATAATGTAATACTGCCAGACAGGCACAATAACGCGTTGTTTTAATTGGCATATTGCCAGTCGATTGAGATGCGACCGACGTGCCAGATGACATCACCTGATGTCGATATACGAAATATGTTGACTTGCCATGCGCTAAGCGTACAATGCATACCAAGCCAGAATACCGGCTATATTTATGTCTGCAATACGAAGTGCCGCATTTAGACCCTCGTCCTGTATCTCATATTTGTAATCGTATTTTTTGCTTCGCGGATCACCGTATGGTGTCGCCGTTGTTTAATATTTAAGTAATTTTTAAGGAAATGTAATATGTCTACAGTGACAGGTCAGGTTAAATTTTTCAACGAGTCAAAAGGTTTTGGATTCATTCAGCAAGATGGCGGCGCCGATGTATTTGTACATTACAGCGCAATCAAATCTGCCGGATTCAAGACTCTGGCTGAAGGCCAGCGCGTTGAATTCACTGTAACCAAAGGCGCCAAAGGTTTGCAGGCTGAGAACGTCGTCGGTCTGTAATATCAGATCAACGATGACAGGCTCTTGAAGCCTGTATGAACAGCAAGAACAAACTAAAAAAGCCGGCAGGGATTCCTGTCGGCTTTTTTGTTATTGATGGCAATCATCGGGAACGAACGGGTCGGCGCCCGATACACAAACTTCCAACCCCGACCCCCCTCTCAATCATCCTGGCTAAAACTTCAGCCGATCAGAATGGCTGCCACTCAACAGATGCCCAAAACTGGCGTCCCCAAGGGCTGTGAAGCCGACTTTCAAACCCGCCAAGAACGGGTAGTCGCTGCGGCAGTCGATCAAACACGTTGTTTATCCCGGCGCTTAAGGTAATCTCGCTATCAAAGAACTGATCGAGCACGTGTGTATACTGCGCGTTGGCAATGCTCCAGTGGCGCACCTTACCATCTGATGGCGCCGGAACTCCAGTTAACAGGTTGTTAACCCGGTCATCAAATATAACCGAATCCTGATAGCTATATGTGAATGAAGCGCTTTGGTTTTCCCTCATCCAGGCCAACCTTAATTGCGACTTGAGCTCCGGGACTGGCGCAACCACACCGGTAAGTGCATTCTGCCGACCCAGCGCATCAATCTGAGCACCGCCATCGGCATACTCATACTTGGTATTGTAGGTAGCACTCAAGGTGGTCGTGAATCTGCCCAGATTGTTGATATCCATAGTGTATCGTGCACGCATATCAAACAAATCAATCCAGACAGAACTCACATTCTTCGCCTGACGAACAACACGCTGCACTTGTTGTGTATCACGGGCGCGGGTTACGCTAGCCAGAGGGCTGCCACCTGCAGCCAGCCACGCATTAGCAGCGCTGCGAGTAGCAGAACCGGGTGTTGAATCGTAAGCTCCTTCTGACGATCCGATAGCCCGCAGCATTTCCAGGAACTCGATTCGAACAACATCTTCTGTACCAATGGTTCGAATACGGTCCGTATACTCGATAGACTGATAATCAAGACTTAGACTCAGTGCGTCGTTAGGCTCCCAGGTAAAACCAACGTTCCAGATATCAGAAGTCTCTGGCGCCAAAGCGGGATTACCAGAAGAACAGGTTGCACCTCCTTGCAAGGTACCACCAGTAATCGGGTCAGCACCGAAAAAGATCTCACCACAGTTTTCGTTTGGATCAAACGGGCGAGCATCCGCGGGTGTCGGTGCCAGGAAACTTTCGCCTACTGAAGCGCGAAAAGCCAGAGTGGGCAGTGCCTCCCAACGTATCGCCACCTTAGGTGTTGTCGTTTGCAGATCGTATGTAGTGAAATCTTCGTGTCTCACCGCAATTTGCATGTCGACCGTTTCCAGCAGAGGCAATTCGAACTCGGTATAGACTGCCTGCACAGAACTACCATAGTTGCGATCAGTTGGCGGCGTATCGATGATACTACTATTGTAATCACGACGCGCTTTTGCCAGTGGGTTTGCGTTATTCCACTCTTTGATATCACGCATCTGGTAACCAACAGCCATTCTGGCCATTCCGGCTGGCAGGTTGTACAGGTCACCTGTAGCGTTCACCTCAAAGACAGTCAACTCACGTTGAGAGGTTCTGAATGGTACCGTCGGCGCGATCCAATCAACCAGTTCCTGACTGTTATCGGTAACACCCGGCTGATAAAACTGAGACCGGGGATCGTTTGAGCCGAATGGGTTAAACCACTCATTGCCATTTGGCCCGCCCTGCCCAATAAGTGCTGCCGCCAAATGCGGCATATTGATCATATGGGCGTTGTAATCTCGGTGCTGCCGCTGTGAAGAATAGTAGGTATTGGCAGTCCAGGTATCAGTGATATCGTAACGTGCACCAACTTTGTAGCGCTGAACTATATCTTCATAAGTCTGCTTACGCGCCCCGGTGGCGGGATCTGCAAAAGACGGCAGAGTTCCCGATAAAGCAAACGGACGCCAGGCCCACGGTCCCACATCCACCCCGAATGGGTTTGCGGGGTGAGCCGCAGGAACGACCAACGCCTCGCGGTTGTTTACGTTCAGGTGATATGTCAATGTGTTGTGGTTCTCACTTTCACGTGATGCCAATGACATTTGTGCTTCCAGGACTACACCACTGGGTAATTCGTAGCTCAAATGTTGAAACAGATTCGCTTCAGTCTTGCCTTCTGCCAAAGGCCACTGCTGTCCGTAATTGAAGTAGCAGTTGCTACCCAGCCGGATACCGCTGGGATTGTTGTTAACCTGGCCAAAATCGGTAACATCATTGAAAGCACCACAATCCGGATCAACCAGGCTAGGCGCAACAAGTCGTCCACCGTGAATCTCACCCGGGTCCGGAGTACCGCCCACCAGCTCACGCCATACACCTACGCCACCTGACGTGGTCCAGCCATAATCCGCGCGCAATGAACGCGGTCTCTCAAAATGCATCAGCGGCGTGGTTCTCGCATAGTCACCAGCCACAACCCAATTCAGACCGTTGCCAAATTGACGTCCGAACAATATACCCAGCTTATTATCCTCAAAATCACCCGACTCAGAGCGCTGGTGAGAAACCCGGGTCCGGATACCATCGAAACTTTTGATAGGTATTAGATTGACAACACCCGCAACCGCATCCGATCCGTAAAGTGCAGAGCCGCCGTCCAACACAACTTCCATCCGATCAATCGCGATATCAGGTAGCAGGGTGTTAATAGCAGGATCGACGGATCGCATACCATCCATCAGGGTCAGTGTGCTGTTTTCACCAAGACCTCGCAGGTTAAAGGTGGTGCCAACACTGCTTTGTCCGCCACTATTGCCTGCGTTCACATTAGCGACTGTGTTGGTATTTTGTGTGTAAGTCAGATCCCGAATGTAGTTACCCATATTGGGCGCACCAGACTCGAGAATTTCTGCTTGAGTGACATTATCTACGGGGTTGTTTTGCGCAAATGCACTGTTTCGGATAAAGGAACCAGTTACCACTACTTCCTCAATTTCAGGATTGTCCGCAGGCTGCGCATTCAATGCAGCCGGCACAGACAGCGAACCGGCGATACAGGCAGCAATCACCCGTCGCAAGTAACTCGACTTATCTTGTGTAGTCATTATTTTATCTCACTCCGATTGTAATTTTAATTGGTCGTGATATCTCTTGATGATCACCGAACAAGATGATCAGCAAAGCCAACGCCGCGCTAATCATATTTATTCCGTGATCATGTGACTATAAGGGATTCAGAGTAAAATCTTGTCAAATGCAAAAAAAATCACACTTTCCGTTACAAAGCTGACACAATTTGCTTTAGTGACATTTTTATGACAGCCCTTTGCTACCAATCAGGGTACCCGTACATATAGAGGCCAGGCTGTCAGCGGACACTTGCTCTGTTGTCAGACCATCCGCAATCATGAAACATTCTGTTACATTTGTTCAGAACCAACCATCGCGCATATCCAGACAGCTTGTATCCATGGATGCCAGCAAATCGAGCCATGGTGAAATTTTGGGCAGTTCCCAGCGGAAAAAGTACTGCCCTGCCTGCATTTTGCCACGATAAAAATCATCATCCCTGCCAGCAGCCACCTGTAACTGCTCCAGCCAGATCCATGCCATGACAATGTGTCCCATCGCTTCCAGATAAATACTGGCATTCGCCAGTGTCAGCTCAGGCTGCCCGGTGCGATGAAGTTGTCGAGTAATCTCTACAATCCGGAATACAGCCGCATCCAGCTCTGCCGCGTATTCAGCCAGCACAGGCACAGCGGCAGCTGAACGAGTGCATTGCTGAATAGTCTGCACCAACAGGTCAAGACCGGCCCCCTGTTGCATCACCACCTTGCGGCCCAGCAGATCCAGTGCCTGGATACCGTGGGTGCCTTCATGGATCGAGTTTAGCCGGTTATCCCGATAGAACTGCTCAACATTGTAGTCACGGGTATAGCCGTAACCGCCATGTACCTGGATAGCCAGATCATTGGCCGCCAGGCACCACTGAGAGGGCCAGCTCTTGGCAATCGGCGTCAGCATATCCAGTAACAGCGTAACCTGATCACGCTCTTCCGGCAGCGCCTCACGCTCCTGATCAACCAGGCATGCGCAATACAGGTTCAACGCCAGACCGCCTTCCACGTATGATTTTTGAGCCAGCAGCATGCGTCGCACATCGGCATGCGCAATCAGCGGCACCGGATCTGAACTCGGGTCTTTGTTGATCGGCAACCTGCCCTGCCGTCGCTCGCGCGCGTACTGCAGGGAATGCAGATAACCTGTATAACCTAGTGCTGCTGCCCCGAGACCGACCCCGATTCGCGCCTCGTTCATCATATGGAACATGTAGCTGAGTCCCTTGTGAGGCTCCCCGACCAACCAACCAACAGCACCGGCGCGCCCACCGGGACGATACCTGCCCTCACCAAAATTGAGCAGTGTGTTAGTCGTGCCACGATAACCCATTTTGTGATTCAGCCCTGCCAGCACCACATCATTTCGGTCAGCAATTGAACCATCAGCATTCAACAGGAACCTGGGCACCAGAAACAGCGAGATTCCTTTGACACCAGCCGGCGCACCGGGCAGTTTCGCCAGCACCAGGTGCACAATGTTTTCGGACAACTCGTGTTCACCACCCGAGATCCACATCTTGTTGCCGTGCAGCCGGAAAGTCCCATCCTCGGCAGGCTCTGCGCGGGTGCGAATATCAGCAAGAGATGAACCAGCCTGAGGCTCAGACAGACACATAGTGCCAAAGAAACGCCCTTCCATCATAGGACGCACCCAGGTGTCGATCTGTTCAGCCGAACCATGTGCCAGCAACAGATTCGCGTTACCTATGGTCAGAAACGGATAGGCGGCGGTGCCGACATTGGCGGCCAGAAACCAGGCAAAACAGGCTTTTTCCACCACGGTCGGCAACTGCATACCACCCAGTTCATAATCCTGTCCCGCTGCTATCAGACCCGCATCGGCAAAGGTGTCCAGTGCCTGCTTGATTTCCGGAATCTGGTGAACCCGCTCACCATCAAACCAGGGTTCATTAGCATCATTTTTTTTGTTGTGCGTGGCAAAATGTTGTTCCGCAATCTGCACAGACAGATCCAGCGCCGCATCAAACGTTTCCCGGGAATGATCCCGGTAGCGTGGCAGCTCGGTGAGTGATTCAACCTTGAGCCATTCGTACAGTAAAAAATCAATATCACGACGGTTTAAGATTAAGGAACGATCAGGTCCTGAAGACATATAGTTGGATTCCGGCAATTACTAGGCTTGTATGGAGGTTGTAAGCGATTTGATGGTGTAGCGCACCAATGCATCGGCATCGGCAAATGATCCGGGTTCACAGCACGCCCGGCGGGTCTGCATAATGACTCCATGCAGGGCACCCTGCAAGTAAAATGCCGTCTGCAGCGGGTCCACAATTTTGTCCCGGCTCAAGGTACCATCCTCGAGTCCATTAAGAAGCGCAGCAACCATAGTCTGATTGATATCATGTCTGCAACTGAGCATTTCGTGCTGCAATTCATCTGCTATTTCTGGTTCCGGAAACGTGGAAACATTGGTCAACACATCAAAATAATCCGGAAGCTGCTGTGAAAACAGATAATAGGCCCGGCCAATGCCCTCTATCTGCGCCACGCCATCCTGTCCCTGTTCTAACGCCTTTTTGAAGCGCGACAGCAGCATCTGAGCGGCACGCAGCATAATGGCGCGCATAATAGCGGCCTTGTCACGAAAGTAGACATACAGTAACGCACGACTCAATTGTGCCCGCCTGGCGATATCATCCATAGTCGTGTGCTCAAAACCCTGGCTGAAAAACATCTGCTCAGCGGCATCCACTATGGCCTCGTAGCGAGCTTTTTTTTCCAGCAGACGTCTCCTGTCCGCTAGATCGGCTGTTGCTTTCGTTTGCGTCACTGTGATCTTTATCCTCAATTACGGCTGACATATTGACAATATGTCAATCTCTGACAATATGTCAACGACCCGACCAATATCCCGGAGTGTGCCGTATGTGGTGGTTATCCCGAGCTCGGCTGATGTTCAGCATGAAATACCTGTGCCTGACCCTGTTTTTTCTGATCCTGCCCGGCTGCCAGAGCGATGCCGACAACACGCCCGCTGCTCTCGCTGACACGCCTCTTACCCCGGTCCGTGTCAGCACTGTAAGGCTCAGCGAGCAGCCCGGGACGCTGCATTTTGCCAGTGTCTCAAGAGTCAGGCAACGCGCCACGCTAGCCTTCCAGATCAATGGCGTATTACGCGAGCGCCATGTAGAGCTAGGCCAATCAATTGAGCCCGGACAGGTGCTTGCAACGCTCCATAATCCCGCGCTGCAACCCGCGCGTGATGCCGCTGCGGCCGCTCTGGCTCAACTGGAAACCGACGCTGCGCAAAACGCGCGCGAACTGCAGCGCCTTGAGACATTATATGCGCGCGAAATGGTCTCTTTACAGGTACTGGAACAGGTGCGAACCCGCACCGAAAGTCTTGAATCAGCTATTGCCTCGGCACGCGCCAGCCTGAACCAGACACAGCAACTACTGAACGAAACCCGGCTGACAGCACCATTCGCCGGCAACGTGGAGTCTGTGCTGCTGCAGCCGGGGGAGTTTGTTCAGGCCGGTCAGCCAGTCATGCGCATCTCGTCGTCCCAGGGGCTGGAGACTGAGATACGCATTCCCCCACATCTGCAAGCCAACCTCAGCCTGGGGCAGACGCTACCGGTCAAGGTTCCGATGACCGATCTGACCACCACCGGCACGGTCATTGATATCAGCAAGGGTAACACCAGTGATATAGCACTGTATCCTGTCGTTGTCGCGCTGGATGATAGCCGCCTGCAAACTGGCATATCCATTGAAGTCGGTATACCTATGGATCAACAGCCGCAGCTGCTTGTGCCCATGACCGCCGTGATGCGTTCTGCCGAAGGCCTGACTGTCTTTGTCGTGGAAAACGATATTGTGCGGAGAACCCCGGTTACAGTGCTCAGTATTCGGGGGGAACATGCAGCTTTGCCAATGGATAGTCTGCCGGCGGGTACACAACTGGTCTATACCGGTCTGACCCGCCTGGCAGATGGCGATCGAATCCGGGTGCTGCCATGATCAGGCAAATTCTGTCACGTCCACGATTAATCGTGCTGGTTGCCTCCATGCTGTTTATCAGCGGCCTGGCATCTTACGGCAGCATGGCACGGCAGGAAGATCCTACCTTTCCTGGTCGCGCCGGTCTGGTAACAGCGCTGTATCCGGGTGCCACTGCAGAAATCATGGAACGTCTGGTTCTGGAGCCACTGCAACAGGAAATCGCCCAGGTTGAAGAAGTCGATGATTTCACAGCCGTCGCCCGCACAGGTGTCGCTCTGGTCAGTGTGGCCCTGCGTCAGGACATTTACGACACAGCACCGGCATGGGAGCGTGTCCGTCAGGCCATGGACAGAGCGCGTCTGGAAATACCTCAAGGCTTGACGGAACTCTCGCTGGATGACCGGATCATGGGTACGCCTGCCGCCGTGCTGGCGGTGGCTGGCTCGGCTTCAGCTATCGAGCTGTCTCTGGCAGCAGAACGCCTCAAGCGCGCTTTGACCGGCTTGCCGGGGTTATCACGTATCGAAATAGAGGGCGATGTCGCGCAGCAGATCAACATCGCCTTGCGTGACCCCGATCTTGCCCGTCTGGGTTTGAGCCCCGGCACAGTCGCCAATCAGCTCGCACAGCGTAATCAAATCCTGCCAGGCGGATTTATTATCAGGGATGGGCTAAGGATTACACTGCTTGCCAACACCGAATTCCGTGATATCGATGAGATGGCAGCAACTCAAATCTCCTTGCCAGATGGTGGTCAAGTGCCCTTGTCGACCCTGGCTGATCTTTGGCGTGGCCCACTGGACCCCATGCAGCCGGTCACTTATCAGGACGGCGAAAGAGTGGTCGCTCTCAGCATTCACGCACGTAGCAACGAAACTGACGCTATTGGATTCGGCAGACTGCTACGTGACAGAGTTGAGGGTCTGCGGGCAGAGTTCGCACCGCTGACAATACAAGAACTTTTCTTTCAGCCAGATCAGGTGGAACGACGATTGTCAGACCTGATGGGCAACTTGCTGCTGAGTATGCTGATCATTACTGTCATTGTATTTTTGGGCATGGGACTGCGTATGGGCATTCTGGTCGCTTCGGTATTACCCGTGGTCACCGTCATTACGCTGGGAATCTATAACCTGGGCAACGGCGTGCTGCACCAGATAGCCGTGATTGGCATGGTGATTTCACTTGGCATTCTGATCGATAACGCCATCGTCATGATTGAAAATGTCCAGAATCGCATTAACGAAGGCGCCACACCGTCCGACGCTGCCGGAGCCGCCGTCAGCGAACTGGCTGGGCCGCTGGGCTCATCGACTGGCACAACGCTGGCCGCCTTTACCCCCCTGCTGCTCTCCACCGGCGGCACTGCTGACTTTACCCGCGGCATACCGGTCATGATTATGCTGACATTGAGCGTCAGCTATCTGATCGCAGTCAGTCTGGTGCCTTTGCTGGCCGCGTGGTTCCTGAAACCTTCACCGACCCGGCGCAGCGCCTGGTTCGACGCCCTGGGTGCCTGGTTGGCGGCTTGCAGCGAACGCGCGCCGCGGCTGATCATTCTGGCAGGCCTGACAATTGTACTGGCAAGCCTGTACACAATCACCATGCTGAATGTGCAGTTTTTTCCCAATGCCGATCGGCCCCAGGTCGTGGTTGAAATGTTTTTGGCTGAGGGTACAGATCAGGAGCGAACTGACGATGTATCGGCTGATCTGGAGAGAATGATCCGTCAACAGGACAACGTAGTCAGTGTGCACCGTTTCGTCGGTTTTACCGGCCCGGGTTTTTACTACAACCTGCCCAACTCGACGCGGGCACCCAATCGCGCTCGCCTGGTGGTCAATCTGCAGAGACTTTCTGACACCGGCCCCTTCATGGACTGGATTCGTACTTATACCAGCGAGTCACTACCTGATCTGGATGTCACTGCCGGGACCCTGGCCCAGGGCCCTCCCCGCGTCGCCCCGGTTGAAGTGCGCATCTATCATACTGATGACCGCACACGACTGGCCGCCGCCGAGCAGGTTTTTCAGGTCGTCAAGAATACGCCAGGCGCCGTCGATGTGCGCCACGACATCGATCTCGGTACGCCGGTATTGAAACTGACTGTTGACGACGCCACGGCACAGCGATACGGCATCAATCGGGCTGATGTGGCCAGAATGCTGTTTGGCCGCAGTCTCGGTTTCACGGCAGAGCAGTACCGTCAAGAGCGCGATCCGATCCCTATTGTGGTGCGCTCACACGCTGGACTGCAGTCTTCCGCCGAACAGATATTGTCGGGTTATGTCTATAATGCGCGCAATGACGCCATACCGCTGAGCCTGATTGCCACCGTGTCCGCGGACTGGCAGCCAGCAGCGATTCAACATCGCAACGGTCAACGCGTCTACTCAGTCACCTCGGGGTTGGCTGACGGATTCAGCTTCAGCCAGATACTGGCATCCCTGAATACGCAATTGGAAGAAAATCCATTACCGTCTGGCACACGCATAGAACTTGGCGGGGATGCCGAAAGTGCCGGGGAAGCCAATCAGGCAATATTCAACACCGCACCCATTGGCATTTTATTGCTGCTATTCTTCCTGCTGATGCAGTTCAATTCGTTTACACGAGTAGGCATTGTTCTGCTGACCGTCCCGCTGGCTGCGGCCGGTATTTTTCCGGGACTGGTATTGAGCAACTCGCCATTTGGGTTCCAGCCGCTGCTTGGCATCATCGCATTGGTGGGCATTGTCGTTAATAACGCTATCGTCCTGCTGGATCTGATCGACCAACGTCTAAAAAGCGGCATGGGTATCAATGAAGCGGTTAATGAGGCAGTCACACGGCGAACCCGGCCCATTCTGCTGACCACGGCAACAACTATTGCCGGTCTGTTGCCGCTGGCGTTTTCGGCGTCGACATTATGGCCACCAATGGCCTGGGCGATTATCTCAGGGCTGCTGGCTTCAACCATCCAGACTCTGCTGGTGATCCCGGCAGTCTGCCGCTTGGCACTGGATTCGCGGCAGCAACGGCTGAGGGTCAAGCAGAGCCCGGCTTAACGAATAATTCGCGCAGCACTCCGGCTCTGTATGGCCCGTTCGCCTTGCATATCTATCTTAGCGCTGATCCGGCAATTGATAACCGTCAGCTTCCAGCTGGGCACGGACAACTTTTTTATCCATCTTGCCGGTTGCTGTCAGCGGAATTGATTCAACAAACAACACATCATCCGGCAACTGCCAGCGCGCGAACTTGCTCTCACAGTGCGAAACCACCTGTTCCGCCGTCAAATCGGCACCTGGCTTTTTGATGACCAGAGCCACCGGGCGTTCATCCCATTTCGGATGCGGGTGAGCCACCACGCAGGCCTGCGCCACGCCCGCCAGCCCAACAATGTGGTTCTCCAGATCAACTGAGGATATCCACTCGCCCCCTGATTTGATGAGGTCCTTGGAGCGGTCAGTGATAATGATGTAACCCTCAGGATCTATCTTTGCTACATCACCCGTCACCAACCAGCCATCGTGAAACTTGTCGGGTTGAGGATTATTGAAATACTCAGAACATATCCACGGCCCGCGAATCAACAACTCACCAAAGGCTTTACCATCGTGAGGCAGCGGGTTCCACTGATCATCAAAAATCTCGATTTCCAGACCCGGAATTGGCAAACCAGCCTTGGCCTGGTTCGCAGCACGTTCCGCATCAGACATTGCCAGATGTTTTCGCTTGCTGGTACGGCGACTGATAGTTGCAAGCGGACTGGTTTCCGTCATGCCCCAGCCCTGTACCATTTCAACGCCGAGTTCGTTCCAGAACCATTCGATCAATGAGGGGGGCGGCGCAGAACCACCACAGGTCAGACGACCCAATGCTTTGAACTTATACTGATCCGGCTTGCTTTCCATCAGGCCCTTGATACCCTGCCAGATTGTCGGCACGCCGGCTGAGATAGTGACATCACAATCCATAATCAGACGGGCAAGGTGATCGGGCACCATAAACCGGTGCGGATACACCTGTTTCATACCCAGCATGGTGGCTACCCACGGCAGTCCCCAGGCGTTGGCATGAAACATCGGCACAATACCAAGCAGTGTGTCTGTAGCAGACAAACCCATCACATCAGTCATTGCAATGGAAATCGTATGCAGATAGTTGGCTCTATGGGTATACATGACCCCTTTGGGTTTACCTGTGGTGCCGCTGGTATAACAAAGACCCATCGCCGAGTTTTCATCAATTTCCGGCCAGTCGTATTTTTTAGGTTTGTCCTGAATAAACTCTTCATAGTCAATTGCATTGGGCAGACTGGTCGACCAGTTTTCAAAACCCGGCTCGGCAGCAACAATGATTTTTTCGACACTTGGCATTTTGCCGGCAAGTTTTTCCAACAAAGGTAGAATATCTGCATCAACAATAATGACCTTGTCTTCAGCGTGATTGATGATGTATTCCAGATCCACCGGTGCAAGTCGAATATTCAGTGTATGCACCACAGCGCCCATGCAGGCCACAGCATGGTAGGCCTCCAGATGACGGGCACCATTCCACATAAATGTCGCAACACGGTCACCAATCTGCACCCCCGCATCGTTTAATGCATGTGCCAGCTGGTGGGCGCGATTGCGCGTTTCCAGCATGGTCTGGCTGCGCACACCGGTTTCCGTGGCGGTCTGAACTTCTACATCCGGCTGTAACATGGCACCCCGGTCCATCAGCCTGTGCATTAATAAGGGAGTCTGTTGCATTGTCATTTATTGTGCTCCTGACGCGGTTAAATCGGCTATTACCAGTTTTCAGAGATACGAAGACTAAACCAGCCGTGAACGCAGTTCAACAGATTATGAACTGATTCAGCTTGTACTGCGACAGAAGGAAAAGACAAGATGACAATTGACAATAAAAAAACGGGAGAGTGCCAGTCATCACTCTCCCGCCATGTGCCAGAATGGCTAAAGATTCCCGCGGAGGAATTACTGCCGGGTATATGTCGCCGTCAGCAACACTTCACCCTGCTCATTGGTCTGGACCATTTCAATTTTCGGGCTGGTCGGACCAAACAGCCACTTGGCTGATATATAGACACGATTGAAAACGGGTGGCAAAGTGACATAACCACCCACCAGGTAGGTGGACTGACCCATGCCGACCCCATCCCACATACAAGCTGCTTTGCCGCGTGATTCAACACGGAAATAACCGTCACCAAATTTGGGCGCCGGGATATTGATCTCACTGATTGTCAGCACACATTCGTCGCCCGCATCCGAGTGATAAACACCATCGATCTGTGCCAACGCTCCCTGGCCAAAAGCCATCAGCCCGGCTGTCAATATTCCTGCCTTGATCAAGCCCTGTTTAGAAAGTCTTACGCTCATAGTCACCCCTGAATAATGTCCACTGCCGATGAATGGAATGTCTTTTTTGTAGGCCAGATGTTAGATCAGCCCCAAAAGCAGGTTTTGATTTACATCAAGTCGATTCAGTTTTTTCTGACCCAAAAAGAAAGGGTTGCCCGAATTATCCGGACAACCCCCAATGACTACCCATCAAGAGGAACTACAGAGACTACTTATCCAGGACGCCTGAAGGCGTCCATATCAAGCGCCGGCTTCTGCCCGCACGCGTTGATCCATATGCGCCATTGCCCAGTGGGCAGATTGAATGGCGCTTTCCATCCAGGCCGACTTGCGACTGATCTGATCGCCAATCATGTAGTGACGACCAGCCGGTTGCTGCAGGATCTGGTAATTACGCTCGTTTTCCGGAGTCCTTGCACCCCAGCGAGCGGAACATCCCAGCATGTGATTCATGCGGTGCCAGGCTATCGTAATGCCATGTTCGGCCATCTCACGATACTGCGGGTGGATTTTCTCACCCTGACTTAACATGGCCTCAATACGCTCATCATGTGTCATACGCATGAAACCAGAGCCACCACCATAATCATAAGCTGCCAGCATGACACCTTTCTGCTTCAACAGACCATGGAAGGGATACCAGATTTGGCGGATAGGCTGATTAGTCCAGGTGATACCGCCATAAATCTCTTCATTTTCCCAGAAGCGCTGCTTCATCTGGAAAGCACCTTTAAAGGCCTCACCCCGTCGGATCGATTTCATCGCAGACCGGTATTCTTCCGGGAAATTGTTTTCAATGCCGACCATCAGGTGCGAAGGAATGCAGTTAAACACGTAGTCCGCAGTAATCGTGAGGCGCTGGCCATTCTGATCATAGGTAACGTCGATCTGATCACCATGATCATGCACTGCCATCACCATGGCGTGATACTCAACCTTGCCTTCCAACTTGCGCAGAAACCCTTTGATTATGTTATCCATTCCGCCAATGGGCTGCATCAGCATCGGCGCTGTTTCCCCTTCATTTTCCAGCAAAACAGAGCGTAGCAGACCGGTATTTGCCTTGAGCAGGTCACGCACATGTATCATTTCCTTCTGTACCGGGTCGCTAATAAATCCGCCCGAGGCATAACCATTTCGCAGACTGCCAGAATAACGACCATCCTCATCCAGGTCACCAAACTGCCGGATGACTGCCAGCAGTTTCGCAGCCTCATCGTCAGTAAATGGCTGATCAAGCTCCGCGTTATTAAAGCCCTTGAACATCAGCTCTGCCATGAAACCTTTCAGGTTGGTGCTGACGTCGATATTGCGCATCGGTTTGCCGCCGTTGAGGTCTGGATCATGGACCAGCGCATGCTTGTTCTCATTGATAAACATTTCCAGTTCAACACCCAACTCCTTGCAATAATTGAGGGTGTTCTTATGCGAACTTGGCAAACGGGCGGCACCACAGTTGAAATACAGGTGCGGCTCATCATCAAATTTACAGATCTGGGGGTTACCGATCTCATCAATCAGATCACCATGGCGAACAGTCATAATGCGCCCACCACAACGGTGGGAAGATTCCAGCACCGTGCAATCGTAACCGACCTTGCCAAGTTCATAGGCCGTCGTCAGACCCGATATGCCACCGCCAAGCACCACGACGCGCCTGCGCTGGCCGTTAAGCGGCATCAGGTTTGGGACGCTGGCCTGTGTGCTTGCAGGGATGAGCCCCAGCGCACCGCCTACACCCAACACCGTAGCAACGCCACCTGTAGCGGCGATTAAATTCAGGAATTCTCGACGAGTTACTGGTTTCGACACTAACAAAATCCTCTGCTTATACTACTTGTTCCACCGCATCAACCTGCTGATACGGACTGCTTTGACCGTATTATGCTCCAATGCAGCACCGAAAGTCCTGCCAAAAACATCCTTAAAACCTACCAGCCTGCATCTGACCGCATAGGCAAGCCAGCTATCCCGCACCAAAACTGTGCAAAAAATCAAGCCAAGCACCGCAGTGGCCGCCAAATATCGTCGGCCCCATCCTGTTCTCCGGCTGGACAGCAACTCCCTGCCCATGGCCTCTAACTTGCATGACCATTGGCACTATCGGCACTGCCGGTACAGCAGAAACAATATGACACAACTGTATCTGGCGAACCCTTGATGTCACGCAAACATTACTCGTAAATGCTTGACGTTTGACGGACTTTTTGTTTGCATACAGGAATATTAGAAATAAAGCCTATGGCCATAAAAACAAGCTACGAAACACAGCAATATCAGAGCATACAGATCGGCGACTGGCTAGTGTCGCCGAGTACTTGTACTGTCTCAAAAATTGATCCCACAAACAGCGAATCAGAACCGGTGAAAATAACCCCGCGCAGCATGGATGTGTTGCGCATGTTGATTGACCATGTCGGTCAGGTTGTCAGTCCTTCGGACATGCTTGAAATCATCTGGCGCTCACCGATCGCCGGTGATCACGCTGTTCATAAGGCGATTGCCGAGTTACGCAGCGCCCTGAACGACAGGGCCGGCCAACCCCGCTACATCAAGACCATACCCAAGCGCGGTTACACCCTGATCGCCACCGTAAATTTCCCTGCGCAGCAACAGTCTGCGGCAGCGGAAATGGCGAAAGAGCCCACCTCGGGCCAGCCTGAATCCAACTTGGTGCGAGACCGGTCTGAACAACAATCGTCTTCAGACCGCAGCAACTGGCTGTCCAATCAACCAGTCTGGACACGCATGGCAGCGGCTCTGGTGCTGATTATCGCCGTACTGACAGTTCCGGGAATGCTTCGCTCACCTGATTCAACGCCTGAAGCTGATGGCGTCATCAGACTGACCGTGCTGCCATTCGCCAGTCGCGACTTCAGCGATGCAAACCAGATACTCGCCGAAGGCATTCGCGAGGCGCTTATCCATGGCCTGGCCAAGTTGACACATTTACAGATCATATCACCGCCGCGTTCGCCTGAACTGATGAATGCTGCATTGCAGACCAACGGCACAACTCATTACATACAATCTGCTGATCACATTCTGCAAGGCAGTGTAATGAGCTCTGAAGGACGGTTGCGAGTCATTGTGCAGCTCGTAAGAGCCGACAACGGCCTGCGGGAGTACTCAGATCAGTTTGACCTGCCGATGGATGATATATTTGCCGTTCAGGATGAGATTGTCGAGAATGTGGTCAGCGCTTTGCGCATCTACCTCAACGAGGCAGAGCGTAGCCAGATGCGCGACTGGGGCACTACTAATCCTCTTGCCTATGAACGCTTCCTGCGCGGGGAATTCTACAATAACCAGTTCAACCCGGCTGACTGGCAACTGGCGATAGAACATCACCAGGCTGCTGTGGAGCTTGACCCGGACTTTCTGAATGCCTATCACGGCATGGCAACAGCCGCCAACAATCTGGCCGTATACAGTGGCACTGAAAGGATTAATGAGCTACTGCAACTGGTCCTGGATGTGCATCGCGAGGTCAGCCGTATTGACCCCGACAGCCCGGTCCTTGACTCTATCCACGCGATCAAATTGCGCATGCGTGGGTCCAGTTACGTTCAGCAGGAAATGCAATTGAGGGAGCAGATTCTGTCTGAAAATCCACCTCGGTTCGCAATGGCGCATTATGCACTCTTGCTTATCGGCGCACGGATGTACGAGGAAGCAAATCAGTTTCTGAATCTGGCATCAGAGGTCGGCCCCTACGAGATATCCCCGGATGAAGTCTGGAGTTACCGTAACAATGTATTGACTCCTTCGGAATCAGTCATCGCCCGTAAGAACCAGCTTCAGCAGCGACCTTATCATGTCGCCTATCTTGGCTCCGTAGCCGTTAACCTGGCCCTGCTGGGCGATTTTCGTCAGGCCCAGATTTATCTCAATCAACAGCGGGAAGTGGACCAGGAGGGCATTTTGACGCATTACACTGAAAGCGTCATGGCATTTTTATCCGGCGATATTCGCGCTGACGATGGCAGCTACCTCGACCTCATGAAGAAACACCCCGACTTCTCCTACAATAATGGTGTACTGGCTTTTATGGCAGGCGATCTGGAAACAGGTATTGCCTACTGGCAAAACCTGCAACCCGTGCAGCTCCGAAGGCTGTTCAACGTCACCCACGCTGCCGAGAAATTGTTCCCTGAGCAGGTTCTTCATGCACCGGAATATCAGGAACTGCTGGAGTCCCTGGGCGCGGGAATAAGCTGGCAACGCCGTCTGATGGAAGGCGTGATGGCCATGGAAACGGTGACTGGCGTCCCACTGAGTCGCAAGTCCCGCGATATCTATGAGAAGCAGCAGTTTATGACCAGAAACAACCTGTGGAGCGAACACCAGTGGGCAGAGTACGAGCGCTATCGCGCCCTGCGACAATCACAGTCTTCTGCCTTGAATGCGGTTCGCATTCATTGAGACCTCCACAGTGCAAAGCCTTGTCTGACGCGTTATTCAAGAGTGTTTTAGTAGGTATTAAGAAGGTTTTAGGGAGGACTTTACTGATGCAATGACTCAATAATCAGAGTGCCGTTGGTGCAACAACCATAATAATTCAGCACGGCAGGCTCTTAATCGGTTCACGAACAAGATGCACTTACTACATAAAAGGAAAAATCAATGAACAAGTCACTTAAACTCTGCACACTGTCATCATCGCTGGTGCTGCTGGGCTCAATGGCTGCTGTTGCACCCGCAGCCTATGCACAGCAGGCCACCCCAGAGCTGGAGGAAGTTGTTGTCACAGGTTCGCGTGGTGCACCACGAACAGCCCTGGACTCTCCAGCGCCTATCGATGTAATTGGCGGCACGGACTTCCGTGAGCAAGGCACCACCGATATCAATGACCTGCTGCGGAACCTGGTCCCGTCTTTCAACGTTGAAGCACGCGACATCAGCGACACACAATCCCTGGTGCGCCCGACTCAGCTCCGTGGCCTGCCCGCAGACGACACCCTGATTCTGGTCAACAGCAAACGTCGCCACCGCTCAGCAGCCATTCAGTATGGCAATACAGGTACCCATTTCCCCGACACCTCCATGATTCCATCTATTGCACTGCAACAGGTCGAAGTCTTGCGTGACGGCGCATCTGCACAGTACGGCTCCGATGCTATTGCCGGGGTATTCAACTTCCGCCTGAAAGAAAACAGCGAAGGCCTGTCGCTGGAATACCGAACTGGTATGTACACCCAGAACAGTGACGGCGAAACCCACTACCTGGCCGGTAACGTAGGCCTGCCGCTGGGCAATAACGGTTTCCTGAGCCTGAGCTTTGACGCAACCAACCAGCAGCCCACCAACCGGGCTATCCAGCGGCAAGATGCTCAGGACATCATTGACCGCGGCAATATTGCGGTGCTTGAGTCATCGCTGACCAGCGACACAGTTATGCGTCAGGGTCTGCCGGACATTGAAGCATTCAATACCTTCTTTAACGCTGGTATCGACCTGGGTAATGACCTGGAGTTCTATTCATTCGGCGGCTATGGTGAAAAAACAACCGACCTGGGCTTCTTCTACCGCAACCCGGAAAACCGCGGTGGTGTATTTACCAGCGGTGCAAACCAGCTGTTTTTTGATGTGACCGAGGATGGCAGTGGCAACTGCCCGGTGATTCCCCGCGGGCCCAATGCCGCACACGGCACAAGCTCGCTGGCAGCCATGACCGAAAGCATCAACAACCCAGACTGTTTCAGTTTCACTGAGTGGTGGCCGGGCGGTTATACCCCGCAGTTTGGTGCAGACCTGGTAGACGTCTCCAACACCTCAGGTTTCCGCGGTGAACTGGACGACGGTACCCGCTATGATCTCAGCGTCGGTCTGGGTTACTCAAGTGTTGACTACTTCCTGTACAACACCACCAACCCATCGATGGGTCCGGATTCTCCCACTGAATTCCGTCCCGGTATATACACTACCATTGAGAATACTGTCGGCCTGGATCTGGTGAAGCCAGTCGATATTGATGGTTTTTACAGCCCGCTGAGTGTCGCTTACGGTATTGAATGGCGTCGTGAAATCTTCAAGACAGACAACTACGACGAAGACTCATGGCGTATCGGACCTTACGCGAACCTGGGCGCTGGTGTTGGCTCCGACGGTTTCCAGGGTTTCAGCCCGCAACAGCAGGGCTCCTGGGACCGCAAGAACTGGGCCTTCTATGTTGACCTGGAGGCCGACGTAACCGATCGTCTGCTACTTGGTGCTGCACTGCGCTATGAAGATTTCTATAACTCCTTCGGTGACACTACCAACGGCAAATTGTCCATGCGATACCGTCTGTCCGACACTACCAATCTGCGTGGTACAGTCAGCACCGGTTTCCGTGCGCCATCTCCCGGTCAGGCGAACATCTCCAACCTGGCAACCGGTGTAGACAACAATATCCCGGTTGCTCAGGGTCAGATTCCACCGACCAATCCGATCTCTGTACGTTTTGGGGGTCAGGTACTGACGCCGGAGAAATCTGAAAACCTGTCGCTCGGTATCGCTACTCAGGTTGGCCCCATCGATTTGACTGTTGATTACTACAACATCAAGATGGAAGATCGTATCCTGAACTCCAGCTTCTTCGACATTACACCGCAGATTGCGCAAGAGCTGGAAGCATCGGGTATTGCCGGAGCGGGATCGCTGACCCGAATCCGTTACTATACCAATGACATGGATACCACCAACCAGGGTGTGGAAGTTGTGGCATCGTATACCCAGAATTGGGACAACGGCAGCCGCACTACATTCAACGGCTCATGGGCCTGGACGGATCAGGAAATTGACTCGTTCACCCCGGGACTGTTGAACCGCGCCACTCAGATATCTCTGACTGAGCGTATCCCGACAAACCGTGGCAACTTCCGGGCCACTCATCTGATGGGCGACCTGCGCATTACTGCTCAGGCTAACTACTATGATGAGTACAAACTGGCGCCGTCCTCAGCCGATGCGTCACGTGACTACTGGGTCAGCGATGCTGTGATATTCAGCGCTGAACTGGGTTATTCGTTCCGCGAAAACCTGTCATTTGTGCTGGGTGCCGATAACCTGTTTGACAAGATGCCACCGAAGGTGCGTCCGGTTGACTTCGGCTCAACCTCGAGCAACCTGTATCTGACCTCGACGGCATACAGCCCGAACGGTCGCTATGTGTATGCTCGTGTCCAGTACGATATGTAATCGTTCCTGGCTGTAGAAACGAAGGGACGGGGTTCGCCCCGTCCCTTTTTTAACGAGAGAAAAGAAGTATGAAGAGTAAGAAAGCAGGATTCTGGTTAAGTTTGGCAGTCGGCACCGTCTTGTGCACCACAGCACAGGCCGCTACCGTCGATGGCGTAGAAGTCAGTGACCGGTTCTGTTTGACCTGTCATGGCACCGACGGTCAGGGTAATGAGGGCATTGATGCTCCGCGACTGGCTGGCATGGAGCGCTGGTACCTGAAACGTCAACTGGAGTTGTTCCGGGACGGCCTGCGCGGCACGCATCCACAGGACATTCCGGGGCAGGAAATGCAGCCCATGGCTGTTATTTTGACTGACGAGAGTATAGAAGACATTCTGGACTGGGTTGCGACCTGGGAATACAAACCCGCAGAGATAACCATCACTGATGGCAATCCCGATCGCGGACAGACACTTTACCAACCCTGTGCAGCCTGTCATGGACCGAACGCAGAGGGTAATCAGGCCATGAACGCGCCTGCACTGGCCGGTCAAAATGACTGGTATCTGATGAATCAACTGATCAATTTCAAAGAAGGGTATCGCGGTGACGACTCCCGCGATCAATACGGCTCGCAAATGCGGATGATGGCGCAGACCATACCAGACCGACAGGCCATGAAAGATATTGTCAGCTATATCAATACACTGGGTCGCTAACCGCCCGGTTTTATAATTGTAATCCAATTGCCTCGAGGAGATCTTCCATGGCACAAGCAACACTGATCAAACGTTCATTACTTGGTGCATCACTGGCCCTGGGGCTTTCCTTCGGCGCCGCTCAGGTCAGTGCCCAGGACGTGATCATTCACCCGAATGCAGGCACCTTCCCCATCGCCAACGCGGTGGAAGTGGGTCCTGGCGCTTCTATCATTTTTCACAGTGGCGTAACACCGGCGGCCGCCAACCCCAATGCGCAGCGTGGTACGCCGGAGTTTTATGGCGACACCAAAACACAGGCCATCAGTGTCTTTGAACGCACCAAAGCCAATCTCGAGAATCTGGGACTGAGCATGGGTGATGTCGTAAAAATGACCGTTTTCCTGGTCGGCGACCCCGCCAATGGTGGTGAGATGGACTTTAACGGTTTTATGGAAGCCTACCGTATGTATTGGGGAACAGAGGAGCAGCCCCGTCTGCCCGCCCGCTCTACCGTTGAGGTTGCGCGCCTGGTCGGCCCCCTGATGTTTGTTGAAGTCGAAGTGATTACCGCAACAACCCGTTAACTCGGCAGCCAGGGCGCTGCTATTGCGGCGCCCTGCCATTTCAGGCACATGATGGCACTGACAGACTCTTTACAGGACCTTCGTAACTATCTGAATGACTCGGCAGCCATGCCGGCCGATTCACAGCTACGTAACTATGTCAAAACCGCCACCCTGGGACTGGCTGGCGAAACGGCACCCGTTCGCGCTACAGTTCAACAGGCTCAGGCATTTTTAGGCCGTGAAGTTGGAATGACCAACTGGTTCCCCATTACCCAGAATCTGGTCAACCAGTTCGCAAGTTTTACGGGTGATTTCCAGTTTATTCATGTCGATCAGGACCGGGCACAGCGAGAAACCTGTTACGCCGGCACCATTGCCCACGGCATGCTCACCATGGCGCTGATGCCGACCTTTGCGACTTATGGCACGCTTAAGATTATTGGCACAAAGCAGAGCATTATTTACGGTCTGGACCGGGTGCGCTTCCTGAATCCTGTCAGGATAGGCTCCCGAATCAGAGGACGATTCACGTTACTCAGCGCAGAAGAGCGTAACGAACGGGAAGTATTGCTACGTCACTCGGTGACTATTGAGCTGGAGAACGAGCCCAAGCCTGCCTTGATTGCTGACTGGATCGTTGTGGCGGTACGCTGACCTCTTTACCAACGTTTTCACCTGTACTCAAACAAACGCCTGGTCTGTCGCCCGCTGCCAGTCCTCCCGATAGAAGTCCGGCACATCATCCATAAGCAGCTGCCCAGGTTTCAATGGCACATAAACCTGATCAAAATTACGCAGTCCGGATTCTGTGCGCTGATACAGATCCTTTGGCCCAAGTTGCGCGGGACTGTCGTAACCCAGCGCACCGCACAGTTCCAGAAACGCCTTCACCGTACCCTGTTGATAATGCTCGACCCGACGGGCTCGCAAGTCTACATTAAGTGCTTTGGCGCGCGCTTTATCCTGTGTCGCAACACCCGTCGGACACTTGTTGGTATTGCAGGATTTGGATTGAATGCAGCCCAGAGCAAGCATCATGGCGCGGGCGGAATTCACGATATCAGCCCCCAGAGCAATTTTTGACAACATATCAAAACCACTGGCATTTTTTGCAGCGGTGATGATTTTTACTTTATCTCGAAGCCCTGCTCCCTTTAACACGTTGGATACAAAATACGTTGCTTCCAGTCCCGGCATACCAAGCCGGTTGGAGAACTCTACCGGCGCCGCGCCGGTGCCTCCCTCCGCACCATCAACGGTGATAAAGTCCGGAAGAATGCCGGTCGACAACATGGCTTTCACAATGCCCATGAATTCAGATTTTTTGCCAATGCAGAGTTTGAAACCCACAGGCTTGCCATCACTAAGCTCCCTCAGACGTTCGACAAAGCGCATCAAACCCAGGGGTGAATCGAATTCCGGGTGGTTTGCGGGTGAATTAACTGTTTTACCAACTTCAACCAGGCGTATTCTGGCAATTTCCTCGGTAACTTTGGCCCCCGGCAAGACACCACCATGTGACGGTTTTGCACCTTGAGACAGTTTAATTTCGATCATCTTTACCACTGGCGCCAGTGCCTGGCGGCGGAAGGCCTCCGGATTAAACCGTCCGTTTATGTCGCGACAGCCAAAATACCCTGTGCCAATCTGCCAGACCAGATCCCCGCCATACTGCAGATGATAGGGGCTTATGCCTCCTTCTCCGGTATTATGATAAAAATTCCCGGCAGCCGCCGCCTGATTCAGAGCACTGATGGCATTGTTACTCAGGGCTCCAAAACTCATGCCGGAAATATTCAACAAGGATGCACTGTAGGGTTGACGACAGGCCGCCCCCCCAACGCTCACCCGTACAGACTCTGGATCTATGTGTTTGGCGTTCAATGACTGAAACAGGCTCAGATAACCGGTCTCAGTGATATCACGCTCGGTGCCAAATGGCAGCGTATCGTCCAGTTGTTTGGCACGGCGATAAATCAGGTCTCTGGTCTCCCGGCTAAAAGGACGTTCCTCAAGATTGTCCGCAATAAAGTATTGGCGGATTTCGGGCCGAAAGTGTTCAAACAAAAAGCGAATATTGGCGAAAACGGGGTAATTTTTTCGTAGATTACTGTCGGCGTAAAAAAGATCTGACAGCCCGGTTGCGGTGAACACCACAACCAGTAAAAAGAATACCAGCAGCCAGGGGTGCTCTATCAGGTGTCCGGGAGCCACTGACCATTGGGTAGCATTAAGCAGCAGGAGAAATGTCAGCGGCAACATCACAGCCACAAACATCCAATAAAAACGTACCGCTGGTGTCATCAACTGCTCCCTGCGTGAATTGTAAAATAAGTTGAACTTAGCCGTCGCACAGCCTTTGTCTGGCCTCGGCATACTCCCGCCTCAACCTGGCCACCAGCTCAGCCGTTGACACGACCTCCCGAATGACCCCGATACCCTGCCCGCAGCCCCAGATATCACGCCATGCGCGCTTCTCTCCACCGCCACCAAAGTTCATTTTGCTGGGGTCTGACTCAGGAAGATTATCCGGATCCATTCCCGCATTGCGAATACTGCCCTTCAGGTAATTACCATGAACGCCTGTATAAAAATTGCTGTAGACAATATCGTCTGAATTGCTCTCAACGATCATTCGTTTATATTCATCCACCGCCCTGGCCTCATGGGTTGCAATAAACGGAGAACCTATATAGGCCAGGTCAGCACCCATCGCCTGAGCCGCCAGCACGGCTCCACCGGTCGCAATGGAGCCGGACAGCAGCACCGGGCCATCAAACCAGTCGCGAACTTCCTGAATCATGGCAAAAGGACTTTTCACGCTGGCATGACCACCTGCCCCAGCAGCCACACATATCAAACCATCAGCGCCCTTTTCGATCGCTTTATGTGCAAATACATTATTGATCACATCATGCAGGACAATGCCACCCCAGGACTGAACGGCCTTGTTTACATCTTCCCTTGCCCCCAGGCTGGTGATGATTATGGGCACCTTGTATTTTTCACAAAGTGCCATGTCATGATCAAGACGGTCGTTACTGCGATGCACAATCTGATTAATCGCAAAAGGAGCGGCAGGATTGTCTGGATTTTTCCTGTCATGCTCTGCCAGGGTTTCCGTAATTTCTGCCAGCCAATCTTCGAGCTGCTCGGCCGGCCGCGCATTCAATGCCGGCATCGAGCCGACAATGCCCGCCTTGCACTGCTCGATCACCAGCCTGGGGTTGCTGATAATAAATAAAGGTGAACCCACAACCGGAAATGGCAGATTCTTCAAAACGGGTGGCAAACGTGACATGGAAACTCCTGATGCAGAAAGATAATAAAAATGAGAATTTAAACGGCAAAACCTTCCAGGACAACCTTGCCGGTGGTGTGCTCGGTTTTCATTGCCTGATGAGCTTGCTCCAGACTTTCCGGTGATATCAGACCGAAGTTGGCACCTGTTGTTGTTTTCAGTGTGCCCTGATCAACAAGCCGGGCAACCTGAGTCAGTAAATGATGTTGGGCCAGAATATCTCGGGTCTGGAACAGGGGCCGCGTAAACATGAACTCCCAATGCAGGGACAGACTTTTCTGCTTCATCAGCTTGATATCCAGCGGTTGAACCGGGTCATCAATCAAAGCCAGACGCCCCTGAGGGCGCATCAACTCGCACAGTGCGGCGTAATGCTGATCCGTCCTGTTGACCGATGCCACTAACGTGACGTCCGGAATACCAAGTGCAGCCAGTTGCTCTTTTAATGGTTGGGTGTGATCTATTACATGATGAGCGCCAAGAGACTCAACCCACTGCCGACTTTCCGGACGCGAGGCTGTACCTATCACCGTGGCGCTGGATAATTTGCTTGCCAGTTGCACCAGCATGGAACCGACGCCGCCGCCCGCGCCCACTACCAGCAAGTTATGCTCAGCTCCTTCGGCACCCATGGGAAGCTGGAGTCGATCAAACAGCATTTCCCAGGCGGTGATGGTCGTCAGCGGCATAGCCGCCGCATCGGCATCACTCAAGGACTCTGGCGCGATGGCGCAAATGCGTTCATCAATACACTGGTATTGCGCATTACACCCGGCGCGGCTTACATCGCCTGCATACCAGATACGGTCGCCTGGATTGAACAGTGTCACGGAGGGGCCAGTCGCAACCACTATGCCTACTGCGTCCCAACCCAGAATCTTCGGCTGATCTTCCGGTGGCTTTACGCGCCCGCGAATTTTGGTATCCACCGGGTTTACGGCAATCGCCTTTACTTCCACCAGCACGTCGTGATCGCCGGGTTCCGGTACATCTGCGTCAACCCAGCGCAGCGGGCCGCTCCCCGTATAAGCAATAGCAAGCATAGTTGAATCCTTTTCTGAATTTGCTACCGAGTATACTTGCCTGACAAAAAAAAGGCAGCCCGTGGGCTGCCTGAGTAATGGCGAATACTATTCCTTGCGAGGTTTATCTGGCTTCAATCAGTTTTTCAGACGAAGCACCGATAGGAATCTGACGCGGCTTCATGGCTTCTGGAATCTGACGCTGCAATTCAATGTGCAGCAGACCATTCTCCAGATTGGCGCTGACAACACGGATATGGTCAGCCAGCTGGAAGACCCTTTCGAAATTTCGGGCCGCAATACCCTGATGCAGGTATTGACGCTCCGCCTGTTCAGCGGCTTTTTCACCACGTACTTTCAGAGACTGAAGCTCGGACTCAATGATCAACTCATCCTGGGTAAATCCAGCAACCGCCATGGTAATGCGATACTGGTCTTTGTCCAGCCGCTCGATATTGTACGGTGGATAACTGGGTTGATTCTGTTCACGCTGTGTCACAGCGTCAAGCAACTGGCTAAGATGATCAAAGCCAACAGCAGAACGGTATAAAGGTGCGAAGTCGATATTTCTCATGTCGTATATCCTCATCAAGCAATATATGGATTCGGGTTTCAGACACCAATCAATTGATCTGGTGTGTTGGATCAGGCCTCACATGAGCACCTGACCTGTACTTATATGTTGGGATACAGCGATGATTTTCAAGGCAGCTTTTAAAAAAAATGGCAGACCAGGGAAAAGCCAACTATAAATCAAATGTGCGACAGGACAACGCACCTTAGCCGTCAGGGAAGATGGTCGCCGGTCAGTCTCAAGCTTCCAGCTGGCCGGTGTTTTCCGGGGTATCGGACATATGGTCCGGTACCCCTTTTTTTGCGTGCTTCAATCAAAACCTGCATACTCGAGGCTTTACTCGTGAGTAACCACTATGACCCGGACCGTTTTTATAACCGGCGCCTCATCGGGCTTTGGCGCCGCCTGTGCCAGAAAATTTGCTGCCCACGGCGATCGACTGATTCTGCTTGCCCGTCGCCAGCAACGCTTGCAGACCCTTGCTGACGAGCTTGATGGCTGTGACACCCACCTCATCAGCCTCGATATTACTGATCAACAGGCTCTGCAATCAGCTATAGAGAACATACCCGAGGCCTTTGGCAAACCGGATGTCCTGATCAACAACGCCGGCCTTGCACTGGGACTGTCCGGCGCTGACCAGGCTGAAATGAGTCACTGGCAGCAGATGATAGATACCAATATTAGCGCGCTGGTGCATCTGACCCGGTTGGTGTTACCGGCCATGGTCAGGCGTGATCGCGGCCATATCGTCAATATTGGCTCTACGGCGGGCAACTGGCCTTATCCGGGCGGTAACGTTTACGGCGCTACCAAGGCATTTGTGAAGCAGTTCAGTCGCGGCCTTCGGGCCGATTTACTGGGCAAACGTATCAAAGTCACCAATATCGAGCCCGGGCTGGCGGAGACAGAATTTTCGCTGGTCCGCTTCAATCACGATGCTGCCCGCGCGGCCGAAGTCTATGACGGGACAAAACCCATCTCGGCCGACGACCTTGCTGACATCATTCACTGGGTTTGTAATACCCCCGCTCATATCAACATCAATGCAATGGAAATCATGCCACTGTGTCAGAGCTGGGGCCCGTTCAGAATAGACCGGCAAATGTCATTTGACTGAGCGTTCAGCTCACTTATAATCAAACACAGCCTGATCTTTTTTTCGCTGAAGTCTCTGCCAGGGTCAGCGGCCATGCTGAACGAAAGCTCAACACCTGTCCGGCTGGCAGGTCGCCAGCTTATTTCGTTGGCGATACTGCTATCACTGTCTGTCCACCTAGCTGTGCTGACGGCCTGGTATCGTTTTGGCATGAACAATGACCCGGAGAATTACGGAGACAATACTCAAGCCTCCCTGTACGTGTCATTCTCTGTACCAAACGGCGAAGAAGAAACTGAGCCGGCCGCAGAAAGCAGCCCTGAGCCGGCACCAGCCACTGAATCCATGCCCGTCTTGGTGCCTGAGTCACAATCCGCACCTGAGTCACAGTCTGCACCCGTGGCCGAATCTGCCAGCAACCCCGTCGTTGCCGCCCAGCCACCCACAGAACCTGTGCGTGCGGTTGAACCGATGGCTCAATTGCAGAACACCAGTACAGTCAGGGACACCATTGCAGAGACAGCAGCGACCGCCGATACCGTCGTGACCTCCCTGGCAGTTTCAACCGATGCTGCAACAACTATGCAAATGACGGAGGTGTCCGAGGTAGCGGAAAATAATCCTGCAGCAGTTGAAACCCGATTAATGCAGCAAGCAGAAATAGAGACTCTGCAGACGGTTCTGAGTCAATTGCAATCCCTGAATTCACAACAACTTGAAGAGGCATTCAATTCTAACGCCGCTTTCTCAATCGACAACCATCAAATTGAAGTAACTGACCGGGTTGCTGCAGACCTGACTCGCCTGGCCAGTTACGAGGTGGCCATCCGTTACGAAGAGAATGGAGAGCAATTCAGCACCACCGCCACCCTGAACGAGCGCGCCTTTTCTCATTATGCGAAGTTTGTACATCGCTGGGACCCGCTCGTGTCAATGTCAGAAGACAGGATTGAAGGTCACTTCCACTCCAACAGTGCCGTCAATCTTTTTGCAGATTACCGATCCAGACCCGAATTCGAAGGCCCCGTCACCATTGCCGCAACACAGCATATCAGTCGCCGTACCCGTCGCTCTGGCCTGTTTCCGGCCGGCGTAGAAACCGGTGTCGATGCTGTACCTTTACCGGCCACTGCCATGCCAGCTCCCTTCTTGTTAAACCCGACGGAGCTACAACTGCACACAGTGGATCACGACACCCGCCTCACGTTCTTTCCCGACGGGCAATATCACTGGCAGGATCTTGATGAGCCGAATAACAATGGCTCGGGTTCGACGCTGGACCAGCCCCTGCTGGTAGCGGCAACAGGTAGCTCTCGCCTTGAGGTATCCGGCCAGGTCAACGGCATGGTCATACTGTTTTCTCCGCACCAAATCACGATTACTGGCGATCTGGTATACGCTGAAAATCAAGCCCAGCACAGCCAGCTTACGCTAATCAGCGACGGCAATATCGAGATTGCAAGCCAATCGGTAACCGGTCGGGGAGATCTGCATATTCATGCGGCTATTTACGCCAGGCAGCGTTTCAGTGTGCGCAGATTCAGGGACAGGCACCAGGGTGAGCTTTACATCTTCGGGGCTTTGATAGCCGGTTCCTTATCTGCAACGGAACCAAGGTTTACTACCCATATCCGTCACGATCCGCGCTTTGCTGACAATCGGGCACCGGCGTTTCCCGGCACTGGCCAACTACAACTGGCCGGATGGGAGCAGCAATGGTCTGTCGCTCCACTCAGCGGCCGACCTCTCTCAGGCGCGCCTGACATTGATCGGCCGCTGGCAGACGAATAACACAGACCTGAAGCTGTGCCAAGGCCTCATCCCGCTCCTCATCAAACCAGTACTGCTGAAAACTGTTCAGGTAGGCTGATTCCAGATTCTGCTCTATAGCCTGACGGTTTCCGGAGCGAAGCTCCATATCCAGATATTCCTGATACAAAGCGATTACCCGATGCCAGTTACGCTGCTGCCACTGCTGATATGCACTATCAAGATAGAACTGTTCTATCGCCTGCTGCGCTGATGCGTAAACAATATCCGCATCGCGGAGATCATCCGGCAAATACCGGATGACATCACGCGCCAATTGCAATCCTCTGTTCAGCGACTCTTCATCGCGCAGGAACCAGGCCGATTGATGTGCCAGCAACAAAAACAAGGGCAAACGGATATCGCCATCCATTGTCTCAGACATATCATCACTCAAAACCAATGAACGATTGCTCTGCAGGAAATCAGCGATACGCCGCATCAATTGATTCCAGGCTCGGTCATCATGCCTGCGCAAGAAATCACTTTCACGGTAATAATAAACCAGGCGGTTATGCTGAGCCTCAATTTCTGCGGGTTCTAACAGACCTTTCAATTCGGCCATTCGAAGTCTGTCAGCATAGGGCATGCGCAACTCACTGACATGCTGACTCCACATATTTTCCAGTCCAAGCTGCGTGGCGCTGACAACCCGGCGTAATTCATAATCTTCATAACTTGCCACAAGCAGGCGGCGCTCAGTGAACCAGTCGTCAGCCTGTTCGGCAAAAAACTGCGCATCACGAATGACGTTAAAACCATCTGCTGATGTTGTTTCAACTTCGATGTCTGATCCATCCAACAGACTTAATTGCACAAAGGCATGACTCGGCATGATCACGCCAGACGCATGCAATCCAAATTCCTCGGCTAATACGATGTACAACAATGCTGAACTGATACAGTTATAAACACCAGTCCGGAGCAACACACTCAGTGCGCTCTGATCTTCGTCATAAACACTTGTTAACAATTGTTCATGCATGGCCAACAGCAGCTCTCGGCCCCGCTCTCTTTCATTATCAATCAAAGAAATTTGCTGGTTTTCACTGACAAATGCGTTAATCACATCCTGTAACGCCCGGTACTGCGCCCGATGTCTTACATCCCCCGAGGCCAGCACAAACAGCGCCATAAGATCCTGAGCCGACGGGCGCTGCACCTGTTTAGCCGGGCCCTGAAAACGTGCCAGCACCTGCAGTTCAAAATCCGTCAGGGCAGTCCATGCCGGCTGTTCAGATGCGCCAAAGTTGCTGCGATCAATGAGCAGTTCATCGGCCTGCAAAGTGATGCAGAAAAACAACAGACTGATAGCAAAAAATCTCACAGGCTCAGCTCACAGATCTACAGTAATAGTCTTCACCACCGTCAATGCCTTTTTAATGGCTTGCTCAATGTTTTCATCCCGTGCCAGGGCCACGCCCATACGACGTTCGCCCTGCACCTGCGGTTTGGAAAACAGACGCAGGTCTGTATCAGGCTGCGCCAGAGCCTCGTCCAGCCGTCCATATCGTGGATTGGAGGACTGCCCGGCGACCAATAGCACAGCGGAAGCTGACGGACCGTATTGCCTGATCAAAGGTACAGGCAAGCCAAGGATCGCCCGGGCATGCAGTGCGAATTCAGACAGGTTCTGTGAAATCAGGGTAACCAGACCTGTATCATGGGGACGCGGTGAGACTTCACTAAAGAATACCTGGTCACCTTTCACAAACAGCTCAACGCCAAACAGACCGTACCCCCCGAGCGCCGAAGTAACCGCGCTGGCAATCCGCTTTGCCTCTTGCAGAGCGGGATCACTCATGGCCTGAGGCTGCCAGGACTCACGGTAGTCACCCCGCTCCTGACGATGTCCGATGGGCTCGCAAAATGCCGTGCCATCACGGTGCCGCACCGTTAACAGGGTAATCTCATAATCAAAATCGACAAAACCTTCAACAATAACCTTTCCCTGTCCTGCCCGACCGCCTGACTGCGCATACTGCCAGGCACGCTCCACATCCTCAGGCGTTTTGACCGTACTCTGCCCCTTGCCGGACGAGGACATGATCGGTTTAACCACGCAAGGCAGTCCCACCTGCCCGATCGCGGCCAGGTATTCGTCATGCGATGCCGCGAAACGATAAGGCGATGTCGATAAACCCAGTTCTTCAGCAGCCAGGCGACGAATGCCTTCCCGGTTCATGGTCAATTGGGCCGCTCTCGCCGTGGGAATCACATGCCAGCCTTCGTTTTCCAGCCTGACCAGCTCATCGGTAGCAATGGCTTCAATCTCGGGCACGATCAGATGAGGTCTTTCCTGTTCGACCAGAGCACGAACAGCCGCCCCATCCAGCATATTGATAACATGACTGCGATGAGCCACCTGCATCGCGGGCGCATGGGCATAGCGATCCACCGCGATGACTTCACAGCCCAGTCGCATAAGCTCTATGACCACCTCTCTTCCCAGCTCACCACTGCCAAGCAGCATAATTCGTGTTGCATCAGAAGCCAGCGGCGTACCAATCCGGGTCATAATAGAGAGCCTTCGTTAATTGATTAAGAAGCTTTATTTTTTCAGATGCACACTGCAGATGGAAGGTATTTCCACGGTAGTTTATGCTTGGAGGCAACATTTGCACGAACCACTCAGGACCAGCCTTCATGACAATACCCGGAGTTACCGAAAATCGAGTCACCCTATCCATTCAGGATGGCATTGCCGATGTCCGTCTTAACCGTCCAGACAAACGCAATGCACTGGATCCGGCTTTGTTCGCCTCACTGGTCGCCGTCGGTATCTACCTGAAAACTCAAACTCATGTGAGGGCGGTCGTATTGTCCGGAAATGGTGCATCCTTTTGCGCAGGTCTGGATTTTGCGTCCTTTCATCGTATGGCGGAGGGCGGCGGCGCATCAGACATCGGTGCCTTGACTGACGGTGGTCTGACACACCTGGCGCAGCAGATCTGCTGGGTTTGGCAAGAGCTGGAAGTACCGGTTATTGCAGCATTGCAGGGACACGCACTGGGCGGGGGCATACAACTGGCACTGGGCGCTGATATTCGTTATGCCCATCCGGATACACAAATGTCAGTGCGTGAAATTCATTGGGGAATAACGCCGGATATGACCGGGACCCTGACGCTAGCCCAGCTTGTACGGCCTGATATTGCCAAAGAGCTGGTGTTTACCGGCCGAATTTTTGACGCCAGGGAAGCGGCGCAACTGGGGCTTGTTACACATCTGACTGAGCAACCCTGGCAGGATGCCATGTCACTGGCAAGCACTATCGCAGGTCGCAATCCGCATGCGGTTCGTGGTGCCAAACATCTGTTTAATCGCCAGTTCATACCCCAGGTTGCCGGGCAGTTTCAGGCCGAAAGAGACGTTATCTTCTCTTTGATTGGTTCACCCAACCAGCAGGAAGCAGTCAAAGCCAACTTTGAGAAACGAGAGCCACGTTTTGATGACCCCGTTATTCACAAATGATATTAAAATATCAAAACATATAACTTCACAGCATTGCGAAAAGCGGGTATGTTGTGCGCCTTGATTTTACAAGGAGATACCCGTGAACCGATCAATCCGCACCCCCGCGCTTGCATTGTCTCTGGCTGGTGTTGCTCTGGCGGCACCCGCCTCGGCTACCAATGGCTACTTTTCACATGGATTCGGCGTTCGCAGCCAGGCCGTAGCGGGTGTCGCCTACGCCCTGCACCAGGATGCACTGGCCACTGCCAGCAACCCCTCTGGTCTGTCGGGGCTGGGCAACCGCCTCGATGTCGGCGCGAGCCTGTTCCGCCCCGGTCGCGGGGCTGAAATCACCGGCAATATGGCCGGCGCGAACGGTCAATATTCAGCCGATGGTACCGAAAACTTTCTGATACCCGAGTTTGCTTATAGTCGTATCCTGAGCGACGAATTGACCTTTGGATTGGCGATTTACGGCAACGGTGGAATGAACACCGATTATGATATAAACCCACTGGCCGCTTTCGGTTCTACAGGGTCTGCCGGTGTGAATCTGGAACAGCTTTTTGTGACACCAGCGCTGGCCTGGCAGGCCAGCGACAAGCACGCCATGGGCATTGGTGTAACACTGGCCTATCAGCGTTTCGAAATGAAGGGAGTGTCTGCTTTTGATAATCCCATGTTCAGCTTTGTTCCGGGCAGCGTGAGCGATAACGGCACATCAGACAGCAAAGGCGCTGGTCTCAAACTGGGCTGGACCGGACAGATCAGCGAAAATTTGACACTGGGTGCCAGTTGGTCCTCACGAATAGAGATGGACCGCTTTAAGCGCTACAGTGGCCTGTTCGCCGAACGCGGCGGATTCGATATTCCGGCGACCTATGGCGTTGGGGCCGCCTGGAAACCAGCAGATCAGTGGACTCTGGCGCTGGACTGGCAAGCCATCGAGTACAGCAGGGTCAAGTCTGTTGGCAACCCCTTGAGTAACCTTTTGCAGGGCAATCCACTTGGCAGTCGCAACGGTGGTGGCTTCGGCTGGCAGGACATTGAAGTCATCAAATTGGGCGTCTTGCATCATTACAGCGACAAACTGCAGCTAAGAGCCGGCATCAGCCGCGCTGAGCAACCGATACCGGCTTCTGAGACCTTCTTCAACATCCTGGCACCGGGCACCGTGCGAGACCATCTTAGTGTTGGCGCAAGCTGGCAGGCAGGCCGCGGCGAGTGGAGCGTCAGCTACACTCACGCGCGCAAGGAAAGTGTGAACGGCCAGGGATCTATCCCCATGAATTTCGGCGGGGGCGAGGCCAATATTCATCTGAAGGAAGACATACTGACCATCGGCTACTCCATACGCCTTTAATCAGCCGGCCGAAACGCCAGCAGCACATTGCCTGCCTGCTGGCGGAATCGGTCATAACCGGATCCGACAAACACCATGCCGGCACCAGCCGATATGGAATGAGCATCAATAGAGCCGCCCCGGGCATCGACTCCATTTGAGGTGGAAAATTCGATCGCCGTATCATACTGATACAGGATCTCGCCGGACTCAGTATCAAAAACAAACAGACGACCGTCAATATTGCCAGCTATCAATGCCCCGTCAACGACCAGCGGCATTGCCGAAAAACCATAGCGAGCATCACATCCGGCTACTCGCAGGTCCCGGCCATCAGCACAATCGGGCTGTGATCTGAATTCCCAGGCAGGCTGCCCGGTAGCGATATCAAAAGCATAAACGCCCGCCCGGATGCTGTCGGACTCGCGTCCGCCGGCAGGATCATTCACCGGCATCAGAACCCGCAAGCCATCCACGGCCACGCCCCAGTGATTACCACCCAGCGCACCGCCATCACCGACTCGCTGTTCCCAGAGCAGTTCACCGTTATCCGGATTCAGTGCCCACAAATGTCCGGACTTCTGACCGGCCACCAGACGATCGCTGCCATCCGGCAGGGTCACAAGCACCGCAGCGCCGCCAAAATCCCAGTCTTTGATAATACTGTCTTCAGGCGAAGGACAGTTAGGGCCTGGATTTCGACCGGTGCAGGCCATATTCCAGACGTCGTTGGCTACCGCCTGAAACAACCAGCGCTGCTCACCCGTATCAATATCCAGCGCAATGATGGCATTACTGGTCTCGGTAGCTGGCAACGAGGTATTTTCTCCAGTCGTGACGTACAAAAGGCGCCGTTTTTCGTCCAGGCCAGGACTGGACCAGATGGGGGCACCGGAAGGCCCGCGCAGCGGAACACCAATCGAATTAAGTTCACCGGTATATTGCGCCGGGGGCATGGTAACGTAAGTCCAAAGTCGCTCACCAGTTACTGCATCCAATGCCAGCACACCACCGCGTCCGTCACAACATTCATGAGTCGGCTCACCGCCGCGCTGAACGCCAGAGGCTGATACCGGCACAAACAGGCGTTGTTCAAAATAAACCGGAGCACCCGTCAGGCGTGAATGAACCCCCTGATCAATCGTGCCGTCAATAAGCCAGACGCGTTCGCCATTAAGCGGGTCAACGGCGTGCAGTCGCGCACGCTCATCGGAAACATACAACAAACGTTGCCCGTCAGGCAGCTCACCACTCAGCGTGGCAGAACCTCGCAAAGCCGTTTGCGCATCATACGCCCATTTAACGCAGCCTGTTTCTGTATCCAATGCCAGCAACATGCCTGATGCCGCTGCCGGATAAAACAGGGTATCGCTTGTAATGACCGGAGAAGAGCGCAGACCACCAACGCCGGGAATGCCTAAAGACCAGGCCAGTTCAAGCTCAGTCATATCCGCCCTGCTCAAGCCACTCTGCTCGGACGTCAACTGTCGGGAGAATCTGGCATCCCCACCGGCGGCCGACAGAGAAATATCTGACAGATCTATACTCAATCTGTCGTTGCCACAGGCGTTAGCCGTCAGCCAACCGGTGGACGGTGCATTAGCCGCCAGATAATCAACCAGTATGTCGCGCTGCGACTCGGTCAGCTGCTGCCCCTGAATAGCCATTGCACCGGAAGTAAGCGTGTAATGCAGCGCGGCTGATGTCATTGTCTGAATACTGTCGAAAGCCGCAGCACGAGGATCCCCACCTTCATGACATCCCGCACAATAAGACTGATAGATCTCTTCGCCCGGGTGATTCTGCGCCCGGTTATCGTTCTGCGCCGAGGCTATTGAGATCGCACTGCAAAAGCCAAGGCCAAGCCAGAATTGTAATGAATTCATCAGGATCTCCTTAACGTCAGCTCCCCAGACGATAGCGCAGTTTCACCACAAACGTGTCTACAACCGGCTCCGACCAGGACTCTCGCAGCAGTCCGGTGTAGTCGTCAAACAAGGAACCTGGTGTATTGCCTCCCCGTGTATAAACGACAAACAGATCCGACAGCGGTGCAATTTCCCAACGGTATCGTGCCTGAAACACCATCCGGCTGATAGTGAAATTATCACTGACTGTATTGGGTTTGGGCACCTGCCTCAGTGGCTCGATACGATCAGGGTTGACCTGCAGGAAACGATTCTCAAACGCCTTCAGGCCAGTCCACTGCATACCGAAACGCAATTGTTGCTTGGCCGAAATGAAATAGTCCAGCGTAAATCTGGGTGCCCATTGAGTAGCTTCGTAGCTGGTATAGCGACCGTTACCCCGATATACCAACAAGCCTTCGCGGTCGGTATAGGAAAGGTCTACGCTCAACGAAAAATTGTCAACGGGCCGATAACTGACACCGGCTGTGGTTGTCAGATTCTTCTCGCCCAGGTCTTCAGTGTTGGCATCTACACCAAGGCTGTAGCGGATTTTCTGCGACGGATCGGACTCCCAGTTACTGACAAACTGCCAGCGACCCGGCACATAATAATCACCACTGCCGCGCCCCAGGCGATCTTCAACCCGCCGATGATAATAGCGCAGACTGGAATTAAGTGATTGATTATTGAGGAAAGTCATATTCAGGGAGCCGAATATGCCCTGCCTGACCCAGTCATTGTTGCCGTTCCAGTGATTAAAAACAAAAATACTGATATTGCGTGAACGCAGACCCTCAATATCAGACTGATTGAGATTGTAGTTGTAATCAAAATGCATCAGATCATTGCGGGTCAGAAACCCCAGGGTATTCAGGTTCAGGTCTTCATCGTGGTAGCCTGCCGCTATACGATGCTGAACACCTCTTGCAGGTCTATAGGCCAGATCAAGTGTTGCACCGTTACCCGTGGCGCCATTAACGTCGCTCTGCATTACCCACCCGTCAATCACCCAGCGTGAATCTGCCGAAAAATAATGCATATCGACGCCGTTGACTGTGGCATCCACATCGCTGTGAGATACGTTGGTCCCCATCCAGCCGATTGAACGCCGCCCACCGCCAACAGTGTCCTCATACAACAGACGCCCAACTGTGAAATCCCGACCTTCAGACTGCAATCCGATTCGCTGCCCAGTGCTTGTTGTGCCCAACACCTCCATATCATCTTCCATGGCTACCAGAGTCCCGTAACGCCAACTTCCTGACTGTCCGGTGAACTTCACGGCACCCAGCAGATCAGAAGGGGCACTGAGGTCAGTATCCGCCACCCGCACACCGGCAGGCACATCAAATCGGGCCGCACCGCCAATACGGCGGGTATTCAGCATGGATGTCGGACCACCAGGCCCGCGTGCGCTTTGGTTGCGCGGAGACGTAACAAAAACATCCTGCCCTTCCAGGAAAAATGCTCGTTTCTCAGGGAAAAAGGTTTCGTAGGCTGTCAGATTCACATCAACGTCATCGGATTCCACGTTACCAAAATCAGGATTCAGACTCAGCGACAGTTGCGTATTGGAGCTCGGACGCCAAAACACTTCAACGCCAGCCCGAACTTCTTGCTCATTTCGCACACCATCATACGTGGCAGAAGCATAGGGGTACCAGGTAATCTGGGTACGCGGTTCAATATCCTGCAATTCGAACTTCTGGAATGCAGAAAGAAATTCATTCACCGTATCAGGCAAGGCCGGATACGCCCAGGTTTCGTTCAAGTGACCCACCTGGCGCTCTGTGTAGATACCGATGCGACGAGGACCATCATTCACTTGTGGCAGCGCCATCATTGACCAGGGAATATAGAATTCAGCCACCCAGCCGCCATCTACCACGCTGGTTGCCGCATCCCACGGTCCATCCCACTGCATATTGAACTGGCGTTCTGCGAGTATCGTACCGTCGGTTTTGGAATCCCCCAGGTTTACTCGCATCATATAGCCGTACAGACCTTCTCCGGAGGCATCCAGACTGATCACAAAACCATCTCTCTCCAGGCGGGTATCACGGGGAGTCATTCGCGCCACCAGACTGTCAGCCGGCTGATGATTCATCACACCAACATAAATGCCGCGCTCGGTATAAAATATGCGGGTTTCAGTTCGAAGGGAGCTGTCTGCCAGCGTATCCGGTGTCACCACTCGCATACCGTCAATAACTGGCACTTGCTGCCAGACGGACTCATCAAGGCGGCCATCCAGCTCAATATTTACAAGCGACTCATCCAATCGGGTCAGTTGAGGGACGGATTCCTGGGTATAGGCAGAACTGCACAAAAGCAGACAGCCCAATGCTGCCGCACGGCACGCAAACTTGAATTGTGGCATAGACGCATTCTCATTATTTTTTATTAGTCCAGACTATACCGCGAGCCCGGACAAATACAGAGACGCGGCTACAAATCGTTGCAAACTACCTCATCAGGACTAACGAACCAGCGCAACGATTCATGCTCAGGGAATACTGAAGACATTGAAAACGCGGAACGGTTGTCCGCGGCAGGCGAGATGGCCAAATGCCTTTCCGCCTCGCTCAGGGTTTGTGCCAAGGATTCCGGGCCCAGACTTGCTATCGACCCGGGCTGCATATTCAGCCAGTCAATCTCTGCAACGGGATCCCCCTTGTCATTACTCTGACCGGCAAATCGCCAGACTCCGCTACCTGTGTCGTAACAATACGAAGGCAGCAGCTTCCATCCGTACCGGGCAACCAATTCAATGGCTGAAATCAGAAATTCACGCTCTTCATCGTCGATGAAATAATTGAAATTCAAACGTACCCAGCCAGGGCGCATAATGCTGGCCCCCTGGCTGACGGCGCTTTCAATAGCTTCACTCTGCTGTACAGACAACCCAAGCAGGTGATGGGCATAAGGGCCCGCGCATGAGCACCCGCCACGCACCTGGATACCAAACAGGTCGTTCAGTAAAGATACGATAAACCCATAGTGCAGTTCCCTGCCATTATGCCAGAAACGTAAGGAAAAAATCGGCAGACGCTCAGCATCAGCACTGCCCAGCACCTGAACATCTGGAATCGATTGTAGTCTCTGCATCACATAACGGGCCATGTCACGTTCACGTGATTCAATGACATCAATACCAACCTGCTTCTGCAACGACACCACCAGACCCGCCCGTATCGATTCGATAATTGCCGGGGTACCGGCCTCTTCGCGACGCTCAATATCACTGATATAAACATGTTTTTCTGGTGTGACAAAGGAAACAGTGCCACCCCCCGGTACTACAGGAACCGCATTGCGAAACCATTTTGACTTGGCAACCAGTACGCCCGGGGTGCCCGGGCCGCCAACAAATTTGTGTGGCGAAAGAAACACAGCGTCTTTGTCAGTCATATCAATCGCTGTATAGGGGCCTGCTGCTGCGTAATCCCAGCAGACAAGTGCACCGAACGATTTGAGGAGTCGGGTCACGGCATCTACATCGGTTTTAATGCCGGTTACGTTGGAAGCTGCAGAGAAACTGCCAATAATTATCTCTGCCTCCTGCACAGACTGCAGCGTTTGCTGCAATGCCTGCAAGCTCAGCCTGCCCTGCGAATCCAGTGGAATCACTAAAACCTCAGCAGCGCTTTCACGCCAGGGCAGCTCATTTGAATGATGTTCATAGGGACCCACCAATACCACTTTGCGCCCGCCTGTTTTGCCAACCTTCTGCTGACCTCGCAGATTCAGGACATCGATGAATCGATTGATAGCCGCAGTCGCACCAGAACCGACAAATATAACTTTATCCTCATCGGTACCGTTGACCGCCGAGCGGATCATCTTCCTTGCCGACTCCCTCCATGCCGTCGTTTGTGCGCCCGTATAAGTAGTTTCCGTATGGGTATTGGCATACACCGGCATGACCTGCTTGTGAATCACATCTTCGACAAACTCAAGGCTGCGGCCCGATGCCGTATAGTCGGCGTAGATCAGTGGTTTGATACCAAAAGGGGTCTCCACTGCCCGCCGCTGACCAATAACAGCGTGTCTGATTTTTTCAATAAGCTGACTCATAGCGTTCCGGCTCCATGATTATTGTCCGCTATGATAAGTTAAAAAAAAGAGCACATTGTCTCTAAACACGCCTTAATGGCGCATATTTAGTCAACATTGTTTCGATTTTTTAATATAATCTGAAACAATGCCCCAACATCGGATATGCAACCATGGATACAGCTGACAAAAACCTTTTACGCCTGATGCAGGCGGACGCCTCGCTTTCGGTGGCTCAACTGGCCGACAAAACAGCCATGTCAAAATCGGCCTGCTGGCGGCGCATACAGAAACTGGAAACCGACGGTATCATCCGTCAACGGGTTACTCTGCTCAACGCTGACAGGGTGGGCCTGGGATTGACGGTGTTTATAAGTATCAGGACCAACCAGCACAACTCGGACTGGGCACAGCGTTTTAATGACGTTGTTCAGGGCATCGAAGGTGTGCTGGAAGTTTACCGGCTTGGCGGACAGATCGATTATCTGATCAAGGCTGTGGTTGCCGATATGGCGGGATACGACCGCCTCTACCAGAGACTGATAGAGGCGGATCTGTTTGATGTGACGGCCAGCTTTGTCATGGAGGAAATTAAATCCACCACGGTACTGCCGATTCGGTAAAACGCCATTAAAAACGCAGTGTGTACTTGAGCTTTACACTCAGGTCTGAGGACGCTGTATGGAAGCGATTATCCTTGTCAAGATCCTGCAGGTTATAGTTCAGCACAATAAACCCCTCCTGGCCGGCGCGCGGAATCCACTGCAGGCGCGTATTGATCCCAACCTCCTCTGACAGATTGTCGTACTGAACCAGGCTGATCCAGTACATGGATGAGGAGAAAGCAACCTGGGTACTCAGACTGAGCAGTCGGGTGATAAAATCACCCTGTGGCAGGCTGATATCGTTCCAGTCGTAGCTGGCAGACATGACAAAAAAGCGTGACTGATTCCAGGTGACAGACGCATTAATATTGTCCCGGTCACCGTTATAAAAGTCCCCCTTCAGGTAGGTGAAACGACTGACCAGTGTGCGTTGCCCTCCCGTAGAAAGCGATACCTGCTGTTCATTAAATGAATAGTTGCCGGGCGCAATAGCCACCTGCCTTTCGGGCGAGGTGTACAAAGTGAATGGACGAACCACAACCTCCTTATTACTGTTAAAACCGACATTCAGGCTGTCACGTGAATTGGTTTGTAGCTCCAGAAGACGCCAGGCCAGCACCTGGCTTTGCAGGCCGCCATCAATGACTTCTATGCGCTGGGCATCAACGCCAGCAAAAGCACTCTGAAAACGACCTCCGTCAAAGAAATAGGTATATCCGATGTCCGCGGTCAAATCGCGGATATTGCTGCGGTTCACATAACCCATTGCTGGATTAAAATTGCGCTGCACCTCTTTGAAACCAAGTCGCGAACGCCAACCCGTGTTGTTCGGAAGCCTGAGACCGAAGCCCCAGGACGCATCGTCGCCAGCCAGCCCCGGCGTATCCGACTGCTGGTACCAGGCATCCGCTTCGAAGCTGCGGCCGCCGCCAATCTGGTTATTCAGATACCTGAAATCCAGGCCAAGCACCGAATTGTCGTTGTTCGATCTCGGATCTCCGTCCGTATAGATAAATCCGATACTGGAATCGCTCAGCACATTGGCCGACATGCGCGCTACAAACAGATCCGATGCTTCAATAGCGCCGTCTTCGTCCTGTCTGATCGCTAAAGTGCCGATATTCCAGCGTCCTACGCGACCGCTGATACGCCCGCCGTAATTAATATCGACGGGCGAACCCGACTGACTCAGGCCGATCCTGCGCGAAAAAAACGGGCGGGCATTCTCACGGCTGCCACCTGAGGTAGCGCTGTTGCCACCCGCCATTCCGCTGATGTTACCAAACTGGAACAAATCCGAATCATTCAGGAAAAAATCCCGCTTCTCGGGAAAAAACAGACTGAATCGCGACAGATTGACTTGTCGGTTATCCACCTCGGTTGCCGAAAAATCAGTATTGATGGTCAAGGCCGCATTCAGCGATGGCGTCAGTCGATAAAACGCATCCAGAGATGGCGCCCAATGCACGTTGGTCGATCCGGCAACGCCGTAATCCTTGCTGCGCGTAACCGCCATCGACGGCACAATATCCAGTCCGGCTCCGGCACTGAGGCCGGTCAAACCAGTCAATTGTCCCGAAATGCTGGGGTTGTAGGTGCGGTTCTGTGACACCCAGGCCATTTCTTCGCCGCGTCGGCGAATGGCGCGGCCAAAATTGAACCCCCAGGTATCAATCGCCGGATCAAATGGAATAGATTTGAAAGGTATGGCAATTTCGGCCACCCAGGCGTTGCCATCAACATTGGCGGCCACATCCCAGATGGTATTCCAGTCGATAGAAAATGAAGTCACGCTGGTGTATAGAGAATCATGACGGGCAGCGTTCAGATTAGTCTCAAACCGGTATCCCGCACGCCGGGAATTAAAGGGATCAAGGATCACGACCAGCCGATCGTCCGAGGGCATGCCCTGACCATGCCGGATTACGGGCGCGGCAATCAGGTCCGGCTCGCTGTCATACATACGGGCAGCGATGTAGAGGGCATCGTCATCATACAACACGTAAACTTCAGTGCGCTCCGACGGAGGGGTTCCGTTACCTGGCCGGGTCTGGTGAAAGTCCGTGATGACATCAGCCTGGGTCCATACCGGATCGCTCAGATCACCATCGATGACCGGCGGCACAGAAACCCGCACGGCTCTCACCTGTTTGACTCTGGCTGTCTCTTCAGGCGACAGGGCTTCCTGTGCGTGAAGGGATGTGACACCAAACAAGGACGACAGGACAACAACAGTACTCAATGACGATACAGATCCGGCCCGACGTCTCATAATCAAACTCCCGCATAAAAATCCGGATTTTAATTATAAATCGCGACCAAGTAACCAGAATAATGGAAAACAATTGTGGCCGGATGCCTTGATTCTGTGACAATGCATTAAAAACTGTTACAGTGGCGGTATGCGCACCCAGCCTTCCATCAGGGTACGGGCGCTGCGACTCATCATTGCCTTCTTGACCTGCCAATTACCATCCACCACTGCAGCGCTGGCGCCTACCCGTAAAGTGCCCGATGGGTGGCCGAAAGTCACCGCCTCGCGCTCGCCACCACCCGCAGCCAGATTAACCAGGGTGCCCGGCACAGCAGCGGCCGCGCCGATTGCTACAGCCGCAGTCCCCATCATGGCATGGTGCAGCTTACCCATCGACAGGGCACGCACCAGCAGGTCTATCTGATCTGCAGGCACCAGCTTCCCGCTGGATGACAGATACTCAGCCGCAGGTGCGACAAAAGCGATTTTTGGAGTATGTTGACGGTTCGCTGACTCGCTGACCTGCTTAATAAGGCCCATTCGTACGGCTGCATGCGCACGAATGCTCTCGAACATTGCCAAAGCCTGTTGATCACTGTTTATGGCATCCTGAAGCTCAGTACCCTTGTACCCAATGTCTGAGGCATTGACGAAAACGGTGGGTATCCCGGCACTCACCAAAGTGACAGGCAAAATACCGACACCCGGCACCTCCAGTTGGTCAATCACATTACCGGTCGGGAACATGCCACCGCCCGGCGCGTCATCGTCAGACGGATCCACAAACTCCAGTTGTACCTCTGCCGCCGGAAAGGTGACGCCATCCAGTTCAAAATCACCGGTCTCCTGCACCATGCCCTCAGTAACAGGCACATGCGCGATGATCGTCTTGCCGATGTTGGCCTGCCAGATTCTGACAGTACAAAGACCGTTGATTGGCACCCGCTCTGAATTTATCAGCCCTTTACTGATGGCAAATCCGCCAACTGCAGAGGACAGATTTCCACAGTTCCCGCTCCAATCAACAAACGCCTTGTCGATCGACACTTGTCCAAACAGGTAGTCGACATCATGATCAGGGCGTTCACTTCTGGAAATTATTACCGTTTTGCTGGTACTGGAGGTCGCCCCACCCATGCCATCAATCTGTTTCGCATAGGGGTCGGGGCTGCCAATTACCCTTAGCAGCAACTGGTCCCTGGCGGGACCTGGTACCTGCGCTGCATTGGGCAGCTCGTCCAGCAGAAAGAACACACCCTTGCTGGTGCCGCCGCGAATATAGGTCGCTGGTATTTTTAGTTGCTGAGTCATTCGCTGGCCCCTTGAGTATGAGCTTGCCCCTGCAGAAAGTCTTGTGCGAAACGCTGCAGTACACCACCGGCCTTAAAAACTGAAAGCTCTTCGTGGCTATCCAGACGGCACTTGACCGGCACCTCTTGCCGCCCACCATCACGGCGATGAATGAGCAAAGTCAACTCTGCACCGGGCGCCGGTTCCCCCTGTACATCAAAGGTCTCCGTGCCGTCTATCTCAAGCGTTTTACGCGTCGTACCTGGCAGGAATTCCAGCGGCAGCACACCCATGCCAATCAGGTTGGTACGATGAATACGCTCAAAACCTTCAGCCACTATCGCTTCTACTCCGGCAAGGCGCACACCTTTGGCCGCCCAATCACGGGACGATCCCTGGCCGTAATCTGCTCCGGCAATGATGATCAGGGGTTGCTTGCGCTGCATATAGGTTTCGATCGCTTCCCACATGCGCATGACTTTACCTTCCGGCTCAACACGCGCCAAAGAACCCTGTTCGACCTTGCCATCAATCACGGCCATTTCATTGATCAGTTTGGGGTTGGCAAAAGTGGCACGTTGCGCTGTCAGGTGGTCACCACGATGCGTCGCATAGGAATTAAAGTCTTCCTCTGGCACGCCCATCTTGCTCAGATACTCTCCCGCCGCACTGTCTGCCAGAATGGCGTTGGAGGGTGACAGATGATCCGTGGTTATATTGTCGCCCAGCACGGCTAGCGGACGCATGCCCTTCAATGAGGGCTCGCCGGCCAGTGCGCCTTCCCAGTATGGCGGGCGACGAATATAGGTCGACATGGGCCGCCAATCATACAGCGGACTGACCTGCTGAGACTCATCACGAGTGATATTAAACATGGGGATGTAGACATCACGGAACTGCTGTGGCTTCACCGCCGTTTTGACCAGTGCATCAATTTCTTCGTCAGAGGGCCAGATGTCTTTTAAGCGGATTTCCTTTCCATCAACCACCGCCAGCACATCTTTCTCGATATCAAAGCGGATAGTGCCGGCAATGGCATAGGCAACAACCAGCGGCGGTGACGCAAGAAATGCCTGTTTGGCATAGGGATGAATACGTCCATCAAAATTACGGTTGCCTGATAACACGGCCACTGCATACAGATCCCGGTCGATGATTTCCTGCTGTATTTCAGGTTCCAGAGCACCAGACATGCCATTACAGGTGGTGCAGGCAAAAGCCACCACACCAAAACCCAGCGCTTCAAGGTCATCAGTTAAGCCGGCTTCCTCCAGATAAAGCTTGACCGCTTTGGAGCCAGGCGCCAGCGAGGTCTTGACCCAGGGTTTTCGCATCAGTCCCAGCTTGCGGGCATTGCGTGCCAGCAAACCAGCAGCAATGACATTGCGCGGATTACTGGTATTGGTGCAACTGGTAATGGCCGCAATAATCACAGCGCCATCCGGCAACAGACCCTGCGCTTCCTGTTCGCGAGCCTGTTGCAGATCTTTGGCAATGCCCCGCGCTGCCAGATCACTGGTGGCCAATCGCGCATGGGGATTGCTGGGGCCGGCGAGGTTTCTGACGACTGAACTGAGATCAAACTGCAGTTCACGTTCATAGTGCACAGTCTTCATATCGTCGGCCCACAAACCACAGTGCCGCGCATAGGTTTCAACCAGCGCCACCTGATCATCTTCACGGCCGGTCAATTTCAAATAATCTATGGTCTGCTGATCGATGAAAAACATCGCAGCCGTTGCGCCATATTCCGGCGCCATATTGGAAATCGTCGCGCGATCGCCCAGTGTCAATGCTGCTGCACCTTCCCCATGGAACTCCAGCCAGGCACCAACCACTCGCTCTTTTCGAAGAAATTCTGTCAGGGCCAGCACCAGATCAGTTGCCGTAATACCAGGCTGTAACTTGCCGGTCAAATTGACGCCAACGATATCAGGTGTGCGCATCCAGGATGCCCGCCCCAGCATAACGTTCTCCGCCTCCAGTCCACCCACACCCACAGCAATGACGCCCAGGGAATCAACATGCGGCGTATGACTGTCTGTACCAACACAGGTATCCGGAAAGGCGACACCCCGATCGGTATAAATAACCGGTGACATTTTTTCCAGATTAATCTGATGCATGATGCCATTACCGGGCGGAATCACATCGACGTTTTTAAACGCATACTTTGTCCAGTCGATAAAATGAAAGCGATCCTCATTGCGGCGATCTTCAATATCACGATTCTTCTGGAATGCCTCTGGCACATACCCGCCGCACTCCACCGCCAGCGAGTGATCCACAATTAACTGCACCGGCACCACCGGATTCACCTGAGCCGGATCACCGCCCTGCTCGGCAATGGCATCGCGCAGACCGGCCAGATCAACAAGCGCCGTTTGTCCCAGAATATCATGACAAACGACTCGCGCCGGAAACCAGGGAAAATCTCTATCCCGACGCCGTTCAACAAGTTGCCTCAATGACTCTGTCAGATCCGCCGGATCGCATCGTCTCACCAGGTTTTCGGCCAGCACTCGCGACACATACGGCAGCCGGTCCCAGGCGCCGGCTTCAATGTCATTAACAGCCTGCCTGGCGTCATAGTAGTCCAGCTCTGTACCTGGCAAGGATTTCCTGTAATTAACGTTCATGCTTTTTTACCTTGAGGCAATAGGCGTGACTTTACGCGGTTCGGGACCAACATACTCGGCACTGGGCCGGATAATGCGGTTATCCGCACGCTGTTCCATGACATGAGCAGCCCATCCGGTCAGGCGACTCATCACAAATATCGGTGTAAAGAGTTTGGTGGGTATTCCCATAAAGTGATAAGCAGAGGCATGGAAGAAGTCGGCATTACAGAACAGCTTTTTCTCGCGCCACATCACTTCTTCACATCGCACGGAAACGGGATACAGTACCGTGTCACCCACATCAGCAGCCAGCTTCTGTGACCAGGATTTGATGATGGCATTTCGCGGGTCAGACTCTTTGTAAATGGCGTGACCAAAACCCATGATTTTTTCCTTGCGCGCCAGCATGCCCATCATTTCCTGCTCGGCATGCTCTGCATCACGGAACTTTTCGATCATCTCCATGGCCGCTTCATTGGCTCCACCATGCAAAGGCCCACGCAGTGAACCAATAGCGCCGGTCACACAACTGAAGATATCAGACAGCGTGGATGCACAGACCCGGGCGGTGAACGTCGATGCGTTAAATTCGTGCTCGGCATACAGAATCAGCGACACATTCATGACAGTGGAATGCAACTCGCTCGGCTTTTTGCCAAGCAGCATATGCAGGAAGTGACCACCAATAGAATCATCATCGGTATTCTCATCAATACGAACACCATCGTGACTGAATCGATACCAGTAACAGATAATAGATGGAAAAATCGCCAGCATACGATCGGCAGCTGCCTGTTGTGTCGGGAACTGTCCTACTACAGAGGTATCCTCAGGTTCCAGGTTACCCAGCACCGAGCAGCCAGTACGCATGACATCCATCGGATGGGCATCTTTTGGAATTCGCTCCAGCACTTCTTTTAATGCTTTAGGCAAACCGCGCAAAGATTTTAATCTGGCTTTGTATTCAGTCAATTGCGCCTGTGTCGGCAACTCACCTTTGAGAACCAGATAAGCGACTTCCTCAAACTGACAATTTTCCGCCAGATCTTCCAGATCGTAACCACGATAAGTCAACCCCGAGCCTGACACACCCACGGTCGACAGGGCTGTCTTACCGGCCACCTGCCCGCGTAGTCCCGCACCGCTTAATACTTTACCTTCTGCCATGTTTTGTACTCCTTATCTGATTTTGATTCTTGATTCAATTCGGTTTACCTGCCAACCCTCTTCCGGAGCATCAGGACTGCTTCTGTTTGGCAAACAATGCATCCAGGTGCTCTTCGTACACGTGATAGTTAATCCTGTCATAGAGTTCCGCACGGGTCTGCATGGTGTCGACCACGTTCTTCTGAGTGCCGTCACGGCGCACAGCCATATAAACATTTTCTGCCGCTTTGTTCATGGCCCGGAAAGCCGAGAGTGGATACAAAACCAAGCCGACATTAACAGAGGCCAGCTCATCCACTGTATACAGCGGAGTCGAGCCAAACTCAGTGATATTAGCCAACACCGGTACCTGCAGGCGCTCGGTGAACTTCTGGTACATGGACAGTTCCGTAATGGCTTCCGGGAAGATCATATCCGCGCCAGCCTCAATACACGCCTCGGCACGATCCAGCGCAGAATCCAGTCCCTCCACAGCCAGCGCATCCGTGCGGGCCATGATCACAAAACTCTCGTCCGTGCGTGCATCGACCGCCGCTTTGATGCGATCGACCATTTCCTGTTGAGTCACAATCTCTTTATTGGGCCGGTGGCCACAGCGCTTGGCACCCACCTGATCCTCTATGTGCATGGCCGCCGCGCCAAACTTGATCATTGATTTAACCGTGCGGGCCACATTAAACGCGCTGGCACCAAAACCGGTATCCACATCGACCAACAGCGGCAGATCACAGACATCGGTGATGCGGCGCACATCAGTCAGCACGTCATCAAGACCGGTGATACCCAGATCGGGCAAACCCAGCGACCCTGCCGCGACGCCCCCACCAGAGAGGTAAATGGCGCGAAATCCCGCGCGCTTTGCCAGCAGCGCATGATTGGCGTTAATTGCCCCGATTACCTGCAGCGGCTGTTCTTCTGCCACTGCTTCTCGGAAAAGTTGTCCGGGTGTCTTGTGCATAATGTACTCCTGAAAGATTGCCAAATATTCAGTCGCGGTCGCTCTGCTCCCGCATCAATTGTTCAATATTGCGCCTTGAGGCACTGATATGCCGCCGCATCAGTATTTCCGCCAATTCACCATCGCGGTCAGCGATTGCCTCAATAATCCGGTGATGTTCTGAAAAGGCTTGTTGTGGCCGTCTGGGTACCGTGGAATAGCGATAACGATACATTCTGAGCAGGTGATAAAGGTCGCTGCACAAAAGATCATGCAACATTCTGTTCTTGCTGCCCTTGATGATCAGGTAATGCAGATCCAGCTCGCCTTCCTGCTGATAATAGGATTCATTGCTGTGCAAGCCACTGTGCTGCTCATGCTCGGCCAACACCTGTCGCAAGCCGGCTATTTCTTCGATGCTCATGTTCTGTGCGGCCAGCCGACAGGCCATACCTTCCAGGCCCTCGCGCACGTAGTACAGCTCCAGCAGTTCCTCATAGCTCAGTGATACCACTCGCACACCGGCATGCGGAATACGCACTACCAGACGACGACCTTCGAGTCTGCGTATGGCTTCTCGCAGGGGGCCGCGACCAATGCCGAAGGTACTGCTCAGATACTGTTCGCTCAGTCGGGTACCTGGCGCTATCTCTCCTTTGACAATGGCATTCTGGATGCGTTCAAAGGCGCCATCAGACAGGGTCTGTGGGTTATCCGGGCGACTCACAGAGGCAGATTGTAGATGATCCATGGGTTGAAAGGTCAATTTAGCGGTATATTTGGGTGCATGGTCACCCAATATTATCAGATTGTCAACAATACAGCTCGAAGCTCGGGCAGTGGAAGCCCTGCTGCAATGGCTTTCGATCAATCGGACCGACCGCATCCTTTTGCCATTCCCCCGGCGGGGGGGGGAACTCGACGTCGCAGCTGCACCGTTCCGGACTCAGACAGTCCCGCCCGCTGATCGGGAGAATGGCAAAAGGATAAACGCGGTCTGATTGGTCCTCATCGATCGAAAGCCAATGCAGCAGGGCAACACTTCGTAGTGGGAAATCTATGAGTTTGAGTTGCGTCACTCAATGCCGCCAGATCCGGTTTAGCTGAGTTCCGAGCGTGTAGGCTGGGCGGGCTTTATCGTCACTTCAGCCAGGATGCTGTCCGGCATCGGGAATAGCAGTCTCTGGTTTGCAGGCTATAAAAATCACATTGTCTGACTCGCCCTTCCAGGGGATAAACGCGCCGTAGTTGTGCTCCAGCACGGTGACTTCAAATCCCGTTTCGCTAAGGATCGACTGCAACTCCCCTATGGTGATGGCCGTCATCTGGTGTTGATCATGCCATTGCTCGCAGCCTGCTGAGTCTTGACGGGTAATGGTCAGATGTAAATCCAGCGTTTCCCCCTGCCCCCGGTAATGCCAGGCCGAGCGGAAAGTTAATTGTTGCTCGCCTCTTTTGATCTGCGTGACCACCGGCCGCTCGGTCAATGCTCCCTGAGCATTGACCGCATTGAATACAAACACGCCTCCGGGTTTAAGTGCCTGCAGAACCCTCGTGAGCGTCTGGCGCAAGGAAGAAACCGGATGGCTGTAATGTATGGAATATAGAAAACAGCTCACCAGATCATATACTTCGTGCACGTCAAGTGCAGACATATCTGACTCGATGAGTCTGGCCCGCGGGACTTTGACCTGTGCCTGTTTCAGCATGGCCGGATTCAGATCCAGGCCATGCAGCTCATAGCCATAGGCCTGCATACGCGCAAGATGTGCGCCGGTGCCGCACGCCAGATCCAAAGCTACTGCACCGTCCGGACTGCCAAACGCGCTCAATACCCGATGCGCAAAGGCAGACTGTTCGTGGTAATCCACGCCAGCACAGAAGTCATCATAATACGCAGACAAATCGCTGTATAACGCATTATCTGCAACAAGCGTTTCAGACATAAATCTCACATATAAAAAGACGCCCTGTCATCGCCTTGCAAGCAGCACGACAACAGGGCGCCTCGAACAAATCAGCTCATCCAGTGCAGGGCACAGACCTTGTTGCCTGACGGATCTCGCAAATACGCCAGGTATAACTTCATACTGCCGCCCTCACGAACGCCGGGGGGATCTTCGCAGGTCACTCCACCACTTTCCAGTCCCGCCTTGTGCCAGGCCTCGACGGCTTCGGGGCTTTCAGCGGCAAAACCAATGGTGCTGCCATTGCCATTACAGGCCGGATTACCATCAATAGGCTTGGACAGGGCAAACACCCCGGTCTTGGTGCGATAGAAACAACGGCCTTTGTCATCCATCGTCCCCGCGGACACACCCAGAGCGCCCAGCGCGGCGTCATAAAATTTCTTGGACTGGGCCACATCGTTGGCGCCCAGCATCACATGACTGAACATCGTTTAACTCCTTTTTATGTCGTTGTTTGTTACTTCAGATTAAAAAAGTCATATATAAATGCTTGTATCGACTAAAAAACGGCTTTAATCTCATCATCTCGTCACTTTCCTGAACAGTCACCCAAATGAGTTCCGTCATGAAGCAATTTGTTCTGATCCTGAGTCTGTTTACCTTTGTAGCCTGCTCAGAGGCACCGCAACAGCCCTCGCCGCAAAGTGATCCTGCACCAGAAGCGCTTACAGAGCAAGCGTCCGGTTGGACCAAAGGTTATATGGCGGCTGTCGCCAATCCCTACGCCACTGAAGCTGCTGCTGAAATGCTCGCCATGGGCGGTCACGCTGTGGATGCGGCCATCGCCGCGCATGCCGTACTGGGTCTGGTAGAGCCAGAAAGTTCAGGTCTGGGCGGCGGCGGATTTATGGTGGTCTACGAACAGGATACCAAGTCCGTCAGATTTCTGGACGGACGTGAAACCGCGCCGGCCGCTGCCACCGCTGACATGTTTGTGCGGGATGGGGCAACCATGGGCTTTCTGGACGCCTGGCAAAGCGGCAAGGCGGTCGGTGTACCGGGTACCATCGCCCTGTACAAACTTGCACACGACAATTACGGCAAATTACCCTGGGAAACCTTATTCGAACCAGCTATTCATCTTGCCGCCAATGGCTTTGTTGTACCTGCCAAACTGGCCAATTATCTGCCGCAGATGGCTCAGATCAGTCGCCTGGATGAAAACCCCGGGTCCGCAGAGTATTTCTATCCCAATGGCCAGCCTCTCAGAGCCGGTTCGATTATCCGCAACCCGGAATACGCTCAGACATTACAACGCGTCGCCGCCGAGGGCCCATCGGCCTTTTATAGCGGCGAGATTGCCGAGGCAATTGCCGCCGCAGCTCAGGCCGGCCCCGACGGCGGCAGCCTGACTGTAGAGGACATCGCCGGATACCAGGCTTTAGAACGTCCGGCAATCTGTGGCCCCTGGCGTGAACTGCAGATCTGCTCAGCCACGCCACCTTCATCCGGTGCCATGCAGATCATGATCGCCAACATGTACGACCACCTGCTACCTGAAGACGCCTCAGCGGAGCAACGCATACAGGCCTTTGTGGACGCTCAGCGACTGGCTTACGCCGACCGTGACTACTATTTCGGTGACCCGGATCGGGTTGAGGTACCGCTGGATCAATTGCTCGACCCCCGCTATCTTGAGTACCGCGGCAATAACCCGGCAGAGCCTTCAGGCACACCTTTGCCCGGTGATCCCGCAGCCGTTCTGGCTCAGGGTACGGCCGCCATCTGGGCGGCTGACAGCACCTATGAAGCCGCCGGTACCACTCACCTGTCGATTGTCGACAATGAAGGTAATGCGGTCTCTGCAACCATGACTGTTGAAGCACCCTTTGGCTCAGCCCGCTGGGCCGCTGGTTTTCTGCTGAACAACGAAATGACTGATTTTGCGCGCGACTATGATGCCAGCCAGCCTGAAGCCGCTAACATGGTCAGGCCCGGTGCCCGGCCCAGGTCATCCATGTCGCCATCCATCTTGCTGGACGATGATGGAGAATTGTTTATGGTCACCGGCTCACCGGGTGGCAATTCCATTCCTGCCTATACCGCCAAGACCGTACTGGGAATTGTTGATTGGGGCCTGTCTGTGCAAGAAGCCGTCAATTTTCCGAACATCATCGCCCGGGGCGATACCGTCCGTGTGGAAATCAGTGTCGACTCAGGGCAGCAGCAGGCCGACCACCTGCGTGCCACGGGTTACAATGTTGAAGAAACCGACGGGGAAAATTCAGGACTGCACGTTATCCTGGTTACCGATGAGGAGTTAATCGGCGCCGCCGATCCGCGGCGCGAAGGCACAGTGGCTTCGGGAATGGCAGTGAACTGAACATGACTGTGAAAACTGGCATCTGCACGCTGCTATGCGTGCTTTCAGCACTGATCACTGCGATAACTGCCCATGCTCAGCCGCAGCAGCCGAGCATTGATCAGTTGCTTGATGAGCCCTTCCTTGATGACTACTACTCCAATGTTGTTTATGGATATAACATCATCACGGACACCCAGTCTCATGCCAGTCGTTATGTCGGCAACCGCCTGAATTGCACCAATTGTCATCTGCAGGCAGGCACTGTACCGGATGCCCTGCCATTAAATGTCGCTGGTATGTATCCGAAATGGCGAGCCAAGAACGGCAAACGCAATGGCATTGGCCTGCGTATCCGTGAGTGCTTTCTGTACAGCATGGATGGCATCATGCCACCTGAAGACGCGCCAGAAGTATTGGCAGTGTCGGCCTATGTAACCTACCTCTCGCAAGGCCAGATCATGGGGGCAGAGCCAGAGGGACGAGGTGTACCCACCCTTCCTGACACCGGCTACGATCCCAACCCCGCTAATGGCCGCGCGGTCTACATGCAGCACTGTGCCAGTTGTCACGGACAACAGGGTGAGGGAGTGGCTGGCATGCCGCCGGTTTGGGGCCTGGACTCCTATAACAGAGGTGCCGGGATGAACCGTATTCAGGAAGCAGCCGGTTTTATCTGGGCCAATATGCCGCTGGGACAAGGACGCACACTGACGCACCAACAGGCGCTGGATGTTTCTGCTTATCTCAACCTGCAAATTCGCCCCGCGGATCCCAGAAACAGTAAATTCCTGAAACTGTTGGAACACCTGATAAATTGATTAACAAGCTAATCAAAGAGGCAGTACCTTCGCTGTCCTGGGTGCAGAAACCTGACCGATGGCGTACTGAAATATTTGCCGGCCTGGTCGGTGCCATTCTTGTCATCCCCCAGGGCATCACCTTTGCCTATCTGGCTGGACTGCAGCCTGAATACGGCCTCTATTGTGCAATTTTTGTGACCCTGTTCTGCAGTTTGATGGGTACCTCTTCCATGATGAGCGGTCCGAACACCGCCGTGGCGATTCTGATTGGTACCGCCGTGCTGCCATTGGCCGGACGCGGCAGCCCCGTTTATATCGACTTTGTTTTTCTGCTCTGCATGATGGTGGGCTTGATTCAATTGCTGTTCTGGCTGCTGCGTGGCGGACGCATCTTTCAATATCTGTCTCCTGCCGCTATCTCCGGTATTTCAGCCGGCGCAGGCTTTCTGATTATCATGGCCTCGCTGGACAGCATTCTTGATCTGTCGACATTCAAGACCACTTTCTTCTATGAAAAAATATTTATCATCGTTGACGATGCACGGGATCTCATAAATCCATTCAGCCTGACGATTGGTGCCACAACGATTGCAGCCGGTTACATCGGACGACGCTTTTCACCTCGCTATTTCATTATTATCGCTGTCACTGCCGGCTATCTGTGCGGGCTGCTGGTGGCCTTTATCTGGCCACAACCGGTCACTGAACTGGAGTATCTGGGACGCATGCCTCTGCAGTGGCTGCCGTTTAACATTCCGACGGTCAACCGGGAATACCTGATGATCAGTGTCTCGTTGATCCCCTATGCAATCACCATCGCCTTTATCGGTCTTGCGCAGTCTCTGGTTATCGTGCGCGAGCTGAAAATGGAAACTGACCAGGACATCAATCTGGACAAAGAAGTCTACGCACAGGGCATGGCAAACTTCCTGGCACCCTTCTTCTCAAGCTTTGCCGGCGCCGGCAGTTTCAACCGCACGCGCGCCAATCAAAGCCTCGGCGCTACCACGCCCCTGTCGGGCATCGCAGCCGCGGGCTTTGTCTTACTGCTGATCACGTTTCTTGGACCCATACTGACCTACATGCCAATGGCAGCCATGGCCGGCACCCTTTTTATTGTTGGTGCCGACATGATCAAGTGGCGTGATATCAAACACTACGCCCAGGTCCGTTCAGAGCTGGTCATCTATCTGCTCACATTCATCTGCATTATGTTTTTTGACCTCGCAGCGGGTGTTGTTGTGGCCGTATTTTTGTCAGTCAGTGTGTTTCTGATGCGTATTACCCAGCTAGAATTGCTACTGGAGAAAAACAACACCGGTATTGTGCTAAAAATCAAAGGCGCGCTGTTTTATGCATCAGTCGCCCATTTAACCGAAAAATTCCAACAACATGCCGGAGAGAATATGACTGTCGATCTGCAATATACGACACATATTGATCAATCCGCCGTTGACTTCTTCATACGAGAGGCGCGCAATATGCGCACTCACGGTACTCGACTGACCTTGCTGATAAACGACAAACAAGCCCTCTTTCTGAAAAAACTCGGCGCCAGTCGGGACATCGATCTGGTTTTAATTCAAGTATGACTACAGGAGATCATCATGAGCGATGAACAACAAAAATCAGTAGGCCGCCGTACTCTGCTGGCGGGCATGGGTGTCATGGCGGCGGCCGGCCTGGCTACTGGCAGCTCGCCAGCCTCGGCCCAGACGCCATCAAGCGGTTTCCAGCCCGCACGACACGATCAGGACAAATGGATGGATGAACTGCCAGGCAACCATCGGGTGTTTGTCGACTCCTCTACAACTACCGGTGGCGGCAGCGCACTGTGGTATGCAAACAATATTATCAGTGCCCATGAAGAAGCCTATGATGGCAAAGCATCTGACTACGCTATGATCGTGTGCTTCCGGCACATGTCCACGCCTTATGGCTTTAACGATGCCATCTGGGCCAAATATGGTGCCCTGCTCAATCGCAATGCCGATCCGGCGCCCACCAGCAACCCAATGAGCCAACCGGGTCCAACCAACGGAGGCAACAGCATAGCCAGCTCAGTTGAGCGTGGTATGCACTTTGCCATCTGTGGACGGGCTACCCGACGTTTTGCGGGCATGCTTGCCCAGGCCACCAATGGCAGTGCTGATGAGATTTATGCTGAACTGCTGGCCAACGGCATCCCCAACAGCCATTTTGTGGCAGCTGGCGTGCTGGCTGCCACGCGAGCGCAGGAATACCGTTACAGTCTACTCTACGCAGAATGAAAAACAGGGGGAGCTGTCACACATTAACGGTACCAACCAGCTCCCCCTGACTGCTCCCCTGCATGGGTCCCAGCCCCAACCTCATGGCCTGTCGTTTGCTCAAGGGACGTTGCTCCGGACGATAGACACGCAAATGTCCATCCGCCGCTGCCATGTAGAACGGCAACCCCCATTCTCTGGCCAGTTCAGTATCTTCCGGCGAGAAGTATTGGCGTGTCCAGTGCTCCGCGCCATGCGTATGCCAGAAGGCTACAATCTCACTGCCTTGCGGAATGCGGGCCCGAACCGTCACGGTATCCTGCCCTGATTGACCCGCCCCGACTGTGTAACCAAACAGAAAGCCAGCATGCGCAGCACGACGGAAGATAACACCCATGAATTCACGATCCTCTCTCACTGACGCCGGATTATAAAGATTACTGGCATGCTGAACCGCCTGCAGCTCTGATTCGAATTGTGCCGTGACAGTTATCGATGACTCAGAGGAGGCCAGCGCAGATGAATTTAACAACAAGTGCAATCCGGCCAGTGCCAGCGATTTCCCGAAAGACTTGGTAAGCATATTTTGTTCTCCCATCCGGTTAAAGACGGGGTCAATGTTGTTCGATCAAAATCGAGTAAACCTTTGCATAAACTCAAATACACTTCTGAAAACCTTTTCATCGTGAAGACGTATTCGGAAAACATCCAGAATTCACCCTGATTTAAACGAATCGTTGTCTGCCTGCGTCTTCCATTTTAAAGTTTCCATACCACCCCTGGATCGCAGGCAGGAGAACAAAAATGAATAACTATTACGAGGGATTTTTGTTGGGCGAATGGCAGGTGTACCCGGAGACTGGCGTGTTAAGTCGCAACGGGCTGCGGATTCGCGCTGAACCAAAGGTTATTGATTTACTGATGGCATTGATTCACTCACCGGAACAATTCGGATCACGCGAGCAGTTGCTGGCCAAAGTCTGGCCTGACGTCGTTGTCAATGAGGAAGTTTTGACCCGCGCGGTATCCGAGCTGCGGACATTACTGGGCGATACAAGTCGCAACCGGCGTTATATTCTGACCGTACCTAAACGTGGTTATAAGTTACTACTCACGCCAACCACCCTGTGCAAACCACCATCGCAGCCAAGCGACAACTCACGGCCAATGTTTGCACAATGGAGCCGTTGGATCATGCTCGGCAAACTGGCTCATCATATTGCGGTTTTTGCCGGCTACGTCTTTCTGGGGGCAGGTAGCTGGCTGTATTGGGCGGATTCAAGAGATCACCATGCCACACCGGCTCTGGACAGCGGTGCAATCGCGCAGTCTCCGTACAATTGTGATCCCAGTGACAGTGCCACCCTGAGTAGCAAATTCAAAGCCGCCTGAAGGAGAGTATGCTAACATCCGGCCCGTATCTGAGAGATGCATAACTCCAGCATCAATGACCGGAAATTTGCTTATGACAAGATGGCTGAGCGCACGCAGGCTCGACACTCTCTGTGGCCAGCAGCGGCATCAGGCGCGCCTGGTACACATTGTGCTGATATTGATGGCTGTATATTTTGCCTTCATCGGCACGCTGAACGTCGTCATATTCAAAGACTACAATTTAGCCGCGATGGATTATGTTGGCCTGGTCACCGCTTGCGGACTGCTTGGGTACTTTCGTCACAGCGCCAACCTTAAGCTAACGGCCTGGCTGGTGGTCATCAGTATTGCATTAATCATGCTTTACTTCGTGCACCAGACCGGCGGGTTGGCATACTCAGTCATGTGGGTCACACTGCTGCCTCCCATTGCCTTTTTCCTGCTTGGTCGACAATCGGGTGCCCTGGTTTGCGCAGCCGTTTTCATATATGTCGGTATATTCTTTTATATGAGCTTGCCCGACATGCCAGCCGTACAGCCTTCCACGGGAAGTTTGTTCAATATTCTGGAGATTTTATTGGCGCACTGGCTGCTGTTCAGACTTTATGAGCGATCCCGAAGCGAGGCATACAGTGAACTGGAGCGACTCTCGGTTACGGACAAACTGACCGATCTTTACAATCGCAGCCATCTGGATGATTTGCTGCAACAGGAAATCACACGTCACCACCGCAGTGGTCAGGCGTTGACGTTAGTATTGTGCGATATTGATCACTTCAAACAGATTAATGACAAATATGGCCACCTGACCGGCGACGTTATTCTGCGCGAACTGGCGCGGCTGCTGAAGGGCAATATGCGCGGCACGGATTATTGCGGACGCTGGGGCGGTGAGGAGTTTTTGATCATCTGCCCGGATACGCCCGCAAATGCAGCAACCGCCATTATCAGCAAACTACAGCAGTCTATCAAAGAAGCAGATATGACAGAGCATATCCGCGTCACGCTAAGTTTCGGAATTGCCACCTTGCAGCACGGCGAAAGTGCGGATGATCAGTTGCGACGCGCCGACAGCGCCCTTTATGAAGCAAAGCGACTGGGACGCGACCGCATGATCATTGCTGAGGCAGCAGTTTCAGTTTAGAGGCAGGCTCAGATAACGATTGAAGCCCGAACCACCCTGAGAACCCGTATCGATCACCATACCGTAAACGACTCTGCCTTGCGCATCAAAATGCACTGAACCTCGCACCCAACCCGCGTCAACGTCGCCTATAAGCCGTTCGGCCTGTGACCAGGTCCCTGGCCGCGTTGAGTAAACATGGTAAACATCCCTGTCGTTCGCGTCGATGTAAACAACATGCAGCGTACCGTTATGATAGATCGTGTCAGCGCCGACCTGCTCCGCATCAACAGCATCGGTGACAACCGGCTGACGGGTCACCTGCACCACATCAGACAGGGTACCATTACGATGGAACCGACGCTCATACAGATAGCCGTCTGCCTGGCGGTACACCAGTATTGTTTCGCCTGTTTCAGGCACAACCACCAGCGGAGCCATCGCGCCATTTTCAGAATCTGTCACACCCAGATTATCAGCAAACTGAACACGCGTGGATAAAGTCCCCCCGGGCGGCAGATGGCGTACAAAACCGCTGCCATCACGGCCAGTATAGGCAAGCGTCACAATGTCATCTGGTGCAACCGCCAGTACAGGGCCAGACAGATCGGGTGCAAGCTCAACATCAATCTCTTGCGGCGCCTGCCAGGAACCACTGACGCTACGTCGCTGTAAGAACAATTTGTGCGCGCCACCATAAAGTGCCACAAGAGAGCCATCACTGAGCGCTACCAGATCAGCAAACTGAGTCGGCGGTTCCGCTGGTGTGGCAATGCTTTCACTGTTGACCAGCCATTTGCCAGGCACTCCCATCTCGAAAGCATGGTAAAACACCTCTTCGCTCTGTTGATGCAATATGTGAATGACGTCACCAACGCGGGCGGTTGCCACACCTTCCAGATCACCCTCGTCTGGACGATTCGCGCCATCCACCTCTCGCCAGGATTGACCGAAATCAGAAGACTTGACAGCCATGAAACGATTGTCGGTTTCTGAAGGTTCCATAACGAAATACAGATCTCCGTTAGCTGTCTGATAAGGGCCAAGTCTGCCCGGTGTTTCCACAAAAGTACCGCCCAGATGACCATCTGCTGCCCTGAATCTTAGAATAGCAGGACCTGAACCTGGCAGCGGCCTGTTGTAGCCATCAACCACACGCAACTGTATTTCAGTATCATTCTCAGCAAATCCCGGACCGTCAAAGAAGCGTCGCACAACTAGCGGCCACTCCCACTCTAGAGCCTCTCCTGTAGCTCGCCACACCGGAGTCTCGGCTGTCGCATTCAAGGCAAAACCATCGTCCCAGGCAATATCAGAAGTCCCCAGCAAGCGCACGGTCTCTTCGCCATGTTCGTAGGCATCTGTGCGAATGACAGAAATCATGGGGGTCGCAAAGTCCGGATAGGGAAAATGGGCGAGCCCCACTGGCCGCCAGACACTGCCCGGCAGACGATATTGCAGCCGCAATACATGCCCATCTGGTTCAACACGATTAGCACTGACCTGCACACGCAATCGAAATGGCTGGTCATATAAAAGCTGCGCGCTGGAATTTTCAGCGGCGGCCCAACCAATGTCTGCATTCAATGGCGCTGTGTCATCACTACGAATCCGGAAAGCTTGCCAGAGAAGATCCGAGGCGGACGATTCAGCCCCGCTGGATGGCGGCTGCGAGCTGCACCCGATGCTCAATCCCGCCATGAAAAACACAGCCAGGCAATTTCTGCTAGCTCGTGATACTGAATTTATTGAGAACATCCCTGGCTCCAGACGGCAATAAGAGGACTTCAGAGTCTATTATCGAAATAGTGTCATTATTGTGACAAATCGTCTGAACGCACTTTTTTATAAGCCTCAGAATCCAGTAATGGCTGCATCTGTCGGTACAACAAGATGTTGCGTAAGCGCAGGGGCAATAACCAGGACATCAGCCAAAGAGGCTTCGACTGATGGCCGTAAATAATTCGCTGACGCCCCTTTCGAAGAGCTTTGATGACATAGCGGACAAATTCATTCGCGTCCGTCTTGAGGAAACGCTGTGTGAACTCATCACCGCCCTCCACGCCTTTAGCGATATTTGTGCGGATTCCGCCGGGATGAACCAGATGCACTGTGACCGGCGATTCGCTTAACTCAACCATCAGGGACTCTGTAAATCCGCGCACTGCGAATTTAGCCGCGCAATAATCTGAGGTGTTGGGTACGCCTACCAGACCAAAAACGCTGGAGACATTGACAATCGCACCTTCAGCATTAGCCAGTAGCTGTGGCAAAAAAGCTCTGGTGCCATATACCACACCCAGAAAGTTGATCTGCAGGGTTCGCTCATATTGAGCATCTTCCATATGCCAGGCAGGCTGCCCGCCGCCGCCAATTCCTGCATTATTGATAATCATGTGTGCATTGCCCAATCGCTGTTTCACGCTATCGGCAAATGCAGACACTGCATTCCGGTCACTGACATCCAGGGGTTGACTGTAAATATCGCAGTTCGCAGCGCTGGTCACCAGTTTACAGGTTTCCTGCAATGATTCGGTGTCGATATCACACAAGGCCAGTCTTGCACCCATTCGCGCAAACTCAAGCGCATACGCACGACCCATTCCGGAGCCGGCACCCGTGATCACAATAACTTTTCCATTAAAATTTTTCATAGGGAGGACGCTACCACTGCAATTTCAATTTTTGCATCTCTGGGCAACCGGGCTACTTCAACAGTAGCTCGTGCTGGTGCATTGTTGACAAAGTACTCGCCGTACACTTGATTCATACGTGAAAACTCCTGCAGGTCAGTCATATACACAGTAGCCATTACCACGTGCTCCAACCGGAGGCCAAGTGATTGCAGTTTTGCTGCGATGTAATCAAGAACTTGTCGGGTCTGCTGTTCGATGGTGTCACCAGCAATTGCATCCCCATTCAGATTCAGGGGAATGACACCCGACAAGAAATACTGATCACCAGCTTGCACAATCTGTGAGTATGGGCCAACAGCCGGGTAAATATCAGCTGTACTGTGAATCAGCTTCCCGGTAGAAGGAGATACATGGCACGCTGTTAAAAAGATACACACCAATGCAAAGAATATATTTACAGACTTATGTGCCATGACCAGAACCCTCATTATGAGTCTGTGGATTGAGCACCCTGACTTCACGCTGCGGGAAGGGAATCGAAAATCCATGATCACGCATAGCCTCATAAATCATCAACAGCAGGTCGCCACCCACCCTGTTCTTACCGTCATCGATGCCTTCCATCCAGAATTCCACAAACATGTTAATGCCAGAATCACCGAATCCATCAATCTCACAATCGGGTCGCTCCTCAAAGGGTACCTCTTCGCCACTAAGCACCTGGTCATGGGACGCCACAGTTGCCTTGACAATCTCCACAAGACGACGGATATCAGAACCATAGGCCACGGAGAAATCGACCCGGTAACGCTGCTTTTTGTTTTTATGTGTCCAGTTCGTGAAACTTTCGGTGACAAATTTTTCATTCGGCACCATGATGTCTTTACCATCGAATGTTTCCAGCGTCGTTGATCGCAGCGTCAGTTCCCGAACAACGCCGGTGCGACCATCTTCCAGTTCAATATAGTCACCCAGTGATACCGAACGATCCAGCAGAATGATGATACCGGAAATGAAATTTGAGGCGATAGCCTGCAGCCCAAAACCCAGGCCCACACCCACTGCACCGCCGAACACCGCAAGAGCCGTCAAATTGATGCCCATGATCTGCAACAGCAGCAAAAAGATGACAAAAAAGATGGTGACCTGGAGAAGCTTGGCCGCCACCTCACGGGCACGGAAATCCAGTTTCTCCTGACGCCGGATCATCTCTTGTCCGGTGTTGTTGGAAATGCGTCCCAGCCAGAACAGGATCGAGCCAAATACTGCAACCCGCACCACACCATAGGCAGAAACCTGAATATTGCCCAGAGTCACCTGCATGGATTCAAGAATGTCGATCAATGGTTCCAGCCACTCAAGGTAATAAAGAAAGATCAGTGGCAATCCCACCCAGCGGAATACAAATGCAACAAAATCATTGCGTACGTGATCCCTGATAATAGAGTTGTAAATCAGCAGCATGGCGACAATCAGTGCTGTGCGTACCAGCCATGACTGTCCCAGCAAAGTGGTACTCAGTTCCACAGCGAAACTCAAAACCAGCACACTTAACAGCGGAAACAGTAAATTACCAAGATGACCGGTCAGTTTACGTATCGGACTGAGAGGACCGTCAGGCGCAGACTCCGCAAAGCCGGGTAAATACGCCCGCAGGCGGCTACTGATAAAATAGGCGAAGCCGAAAATAACGATGACAAGTCCGAGTTGAGCATAAGTTTCGGTCTGAGTTGACACATGCAGCAGCTGTGCAGACAGCGCGACGGCCTCATTTTTAAAGTCTGTGTATTCCACTGACTTGGCTACCTCTTGAGTTGAGTCGTTTGACGGAGAAACACTGACCCGCCATTTTTACGATCGTATGTTCGCACATAATCCTGAAGTTACACCATATCTTCACTGGGCCAATCAGTTTTGGGTGACGCGTGAAGAGTCACCAAATTCTATCTGTCTCGATGATTACGTCCCCAATACCTTGCACAACAAAGTACTTGCCTGCTGGGAAGTGCCACACACGCAGATACGTTATGAATTTTTCGGTCCTAAAGAAGACTTGACCGCTTAGATTTCTTGCGCTGCAACATAGCAAAGCGTATAAGTATATTCGTCTTCGTAATTCACGGATTATTGAACCTGTGACCGTGTTTCGCACATTGATGTCGACCCACTTCCTGCTCTGCGCTTTGCTGTTGTCAGGCTTTCCCCTGTCAACAGCCAGCGCACAGGGACAGCACAATGCAGATAAGCTTGGTGGCTGGGTCGCCTCACATGCCTCACTGCCAGCTGACATGCGGGCAGTGCTCGCCAGTCAGTTAATCCAGGACGAGTCTGATCCGGATCTGGCGATAGCGGGCCAGCCGCTGGCTCCGCTCAGCCGCTCCACAGGCGCCGCTTTCCTTTCCGGGAATGAGTGCCACATCAAACAGGCACTGACAACTCAGCAGGCCCGCGCCCCACCCTTTAATCGATAAACCCTGCATAACATCCTTTTTTTCTTGATGTGAGCCACGGCAAAACAATGCTTGCTGCGTAGCGAGTATTTGTCGTGCAGGAGTTATTGATGATGACGTCACTTTACAAGCGCACGCTGTGGTATGCGCTGATTATAGTTCTGGGGTTGCTAAGCGCCCTGCCCAATGTTCTTCCCGAGTCGGCACACGGCATGCTGCCCGAAGCCTATCTCAACAACACCCTGAAGCTGGGACTGGACCTGCGTGGTGGTTCCCAGCTATTGCTGGTCGTCGACAGCCACGAAATCTACCAGGATCGCGACAAGCTGAGTGCAGATGCCCTGCTGGATGATGTGATCAGCCAGAGCATCGAGGTCATCCACCGGCGACTGGATGAAACCGGCATGGTCGAACCGAGTATTACCCGCCAGGGCCAGGATGCGATTCTGGTGCAACTACCAGGCGTAGACGAGCCGCAACAGGTGAGAGAGCTGCTGGGTACAACTGCCCAGATGAACTTCCACTGGGTTGCCGAACCTGGCAACCGCACGGTCATGACTTTGCCCGATCAAAACGATCCTGAGCAAACATACCGCCTGGAGCGTCGAATAGCCATGGAAGGCAAACACGTTAGAGATGCACGCATGGCGTTGCAGCCACAGACAAATCTGCCGGTGGTCAACTTTACACTTGATCAAACCGGTGGCCGCCAATTCGCGCAAATGACCCGGGAAAATATCGGACGCGCACTGGCGGTAGTGCTGGACGGCAAAGTGGTCACGGCTCCGGTAATCCGTTCGCCGATAACTGGCGGCAGCGGGGAAATCAGTGGTCAATTCTCAGCGGTGGAAGCCGGTGAACTGGCTATGCTGCTACGCGCCGGCGCTCTGCCAGCTGCACTGGACATTGTTGAGGAACGCACTGTCGGACCCAACCTGGGCAGCCAGGCTATCAACATGGGCATTATGACTGGTTTGTTGGGGGCGGGGCTGGTGCTTGCGTTTATGCTGGCGATCTATGGCAGCTGGGGGCTGATCGCCTGGCTGGGACTGGCCATCAACATGGGCCTGGTCTTCGGTGTATTGAGTCTGCTCGGTGCCACCTTGACGCTGCCGGGCATTGCCGGTTTGATCCTGGTGCTGGGTATGGCTGTTGACGCGAATATCCTGATTAACGAACGCATCCGCGATGAAGTCCGTCAGGGCAAAGGCGCCTGGCTATCGCTGGACAACGGCTTTCGGCGCGCCTACGGAACGATTCTTGACTCCAACATCACAACCTTGATTGCTGTCAGCCTGCTCTTTGCAATGGGATCGGGGCCGATACGTGGTTTCGCTGTAACTATGGGTATAGGATTGCTGACGTCGCTGTTTACAGCTGTCGCCGTTAACCGGGTAATGATGGAGTGGATAGTGCGCCGCCGTGGTCGCAAACCACTGGTCATCCGTGGCCTGCCATGGTTGGATCACGCAGGTGATCAATTCAGCAGTGGCCGGCGTGTGATTCGCTTCATGAAAGCCGGTGCCACCGGACTGCTCATTTCGGCAGTTCTGTCCATTGCATCATTGGGGCTGATGATGCAACCCGGACTTAATTACGGAATCGACTTCAGCGGTGGTGCACTGCTGGAAATGCGAACATCTGATACCTCTCTTGAGCAGCTGCAGGCTGTGTTAAGCCAATCCGGTCTCCAGGATATATCTATACAGGCACTTTCTGCTGGTCAGGGACAGTCATGGCTGATTCGCCAGGCTGTTCAGGCAACAGCTGACGGAGATAATCAAATAGCGGATTTACGCAGCGCAGTCAGTGCAGCACTTCCGGAGGTCAATATAGACCGTGCCGAGATGGTAGGCCCCCGAGTCAGCGGTGACTTCACAGATATGAGCATACTGGCCGTCATGCTGGCAGGTGCCGGGATGTTGTTATATCTGTGGTATCGATTTGAAAATCACTTTGCTCTGGCGGCGATACTTACCATTGCGCTGGATCTGACCAAAACCATTGGTTTTTTCGTGCTCACTGGCGTGGAATTCAACCTCACAGCCATCGCAGCTCTTTTGGCACTGATCGGTTATTCAGTCAATGATAAGGTCGTGGTGTTTGACCGCATGCGAGAAAGCATGCGAGCGCGGCCCGATATGGCGCTGGACACTCTGGTCAATCGCAGCATCAGCGCAACGCTTACCCGAACAACTTATACCTCGATAAGTACACTGGTGGCGGTATTACCTATGGCGATTGCCGGTGGCAGCGCCGTTGCCAGTTTCGCTATCCCTATGCTGTTTGGCATCGTGGTCAGTACCAGCTCGTCAATTTTCATAGCGGCACCCATTGTATTGATATTGGGCAAACGCCGACAACGCCTGGGACAGCCCCAGTTACGCCCTCTCGAGCACGACGTGGCAACTGTTGTTAGATAGTGACAGGTTCATAACATTCTGCGGAAGATTCCATCCTTTCGCAGAATGTGACGAATGGCAGCAGCAATATGGCCCGCAATCAGCACACCCAGAACTAAAGCCAGCGTACCATGTATCGCAAACAATCTTTCGGCGAGCTCCTGGTTAACTGGCACCATCGGCATGGCCGGCAGATCGCCTCCCCAGGTAATCAGCGCCGGGTAGGCCGTCACACCGGCCCAGCCAAACAGTGGGGTCACGATCAGCAGAACGTACAATAAATGATGTAAACCCTTGGCGGCTCGCTGCAATGCCACCGGCAACTCTGCAGGATACGCCGGCGTGCGCAGCGTGAGTTTGAACCCGATTCGGACAACCATAAGCAAGAGCACCGCAAAACCAATCGCTTTATGCGAGCTATACAGGGCGTTGGTTAACTCACCCCAGACGTTCGCCTCACCACGCGCCGTCATCCACAAACCAACAGGGATCAGAGTCAGCACCATCAGCGCCATCAGCCAATGGAGTATTCGCCACATCAACGGGTATTTTTGTTGCTCAGACATATTCATTCTCCCGGTTCTACGATAAATTCGGACTTCTGTTTCGTCAGGAACACCCGACAGAATGTCGCCACGGATTGATATCTAATCCGTTACAAGATCACGATGCGGTTTGAGTTTCGATACTGAGCCGATTACGACCGCCGCGCTTGGACTCGTATAGCAGACGATCTGCATGCGCAACAATCTGCTCAGAGCTGGGATAATCTGCACAACCTCGAACCAATCCGGCACTGACAGTGACTATGCCATAGCCGGATTCAGGAAAGGGAATTGCCAGATTGCGCACCGCATTCAGCAGCCGCTCGGCAGCACTTTCAATCGGTTCTTCCAGGCCGGAATTGAATATCACCACAAATTCTTCACCACCATACCGATACAGGCGGTCATCGCTGCGTATTGCTGAATTCAGGGTGGCAGCGATCTCTTTAAGTGCCAGGTCTCCTTCGCCATGCCCATAGCTATCGTTAAACAGCTTGAAAGAATCGACGTCAATCATCATCACATAGAAATCACCAACCCCCCGCTTGCATTGCTCGTATACAGAAGCCAGATCCCGGTCAAACGCACGTCTGTTGTGAATGCCCAGCAAGCCATCCAGCAGACTGAGCTCACGCAGATTATGGTTGGCTGTCTCCAAAGCACGGGTTCGTTCTGCAACAACCTGTTCGAGAGTCGTCTGCGCGCCACGAATATTCACGGCCATGCCATAAAATGTACGAGCCAGCAGACCTATTTCATTGCGCAAATGCCGTGGCAATTTAATTTGCTCCTGAGCCACTGCATCGTAATCACCCAGCGCAATGCTTTCGGCCGCCTCACGCAACTGTTCAAGAGGCTTCTCGGCATCGCGCCGGATAATAAATCCAATAATAAAAATCAACAAAAGCAATAATATGACACCACTGATCAGCACGGCCGCTGCAGCCTGACTGGCTGACTCACGAATCAATGCTGCGGGGTAAACTGAAACAAACCACCAGCCCGGGCCGGACAACTCGCTGACCGCCAGCCAGTTATCATCAATACTGTTATGGATCAGCGCAACTTCACCTGGCTCGCCCCCGGTGGACTCATCTATCAGCTCGAATAGTCGAACCAGTGCCGGGTCATCAATATTCTGCAGTGACATCTGCCCGACCCAACGCCGGTCAGACGCTGGCTCGGCGGGATGCGCAATCAGATAACCATCCTGCCGAAAAATCAGATTGTATCCACCTTCAGGTGTATCGGTGATCAGCCTTTCCATCAGATCCGTTAACGACACATCATGGCTGGGATTGATCAAGTGCTGACCGTTCATGTCCAGTGGCACCTGATAAGTCAGAGCCCACTCCTGTGCTGTTTCATCGTAATAGAGTCCGCTCCAGCCCGGCAGGCGCTCAGGGTTCTCAGATTGCTGCATGGAGCGAATAACGCCGAGCTCATTCATGGGCAGATCAGGTTCCGCCTCCAAACCCCAGGGCGTGCCAGGAGCATAGAGCGCGATGGCGTTTTCGGGAAAACTGACATGTATGTTCTGAAAACGATTGATCATGGCCGGCCCTAACTGTGCCAGCAGCCGCACAGACAGGACCAGACGACGCTGCAGGTCAACACTGTCCACTGACTGGTTATTGCCAACAAAACTGCTTACGCTGCTGTAATAAAGGCCATCATCGGCATAAATACCGTCGTAAAAGTCCCGGCGCAGACGCACTGCGCCATGCTCGTCCTCCTGATAGTAGGACCAGAAGATGTCGCCATGCACCGGCACATCAGAGGTGTAGAGCCGCAAGAATTCAGCACTGAAACGCGCCAGGTTCTCCTGAGCCAGCTCAAAGATCAGACTGTCATTGCGAGCTCGCTCAATAACCCAGTCACTCAGATTATCAAGCAACCGGCTTTGGGTTTCGGTGTGGATAAAGCTGTATGCCAACGCCGTCAACCCGCCGACCACCAGAACGGCCGCCAGCACGATACGACGCAGCACGCTGCGCATCAGTGAGCGAGGGCGTGGTGTGGTATGTAAACTTTTATTTTGCACGAAATCGATTATATAGCGACTGAAGCGCAAGGAACACTCACTGGACAAGCGAGTCGGACAAATATACCTTTGTGGCATAGATATCCTTCAATCCGGACCAGGCCGACCGCTTCATGACAACACCCACGCCCGACGGCCTGATCGTCGTTGCCAAAGCCGATTGCCCGACCTGTCGCCTGATAGAGCCATTGCTGGCCAAACTGGCAGATACCGGACCACTGCGCGTGTATGTGCAGGACACCAGTCAATACGCCGAAAGCCTGCCGGGAACTGTTTATGATCAGACATTGGAGCACTCCTGGCGGTTGGAGACTGAATTTGTGCCTACCCTCATCCGTATCGAACAGGGGCAGGAAGTAGCACGCACCTATGGCTGGGACAAGGCAGAATGGCGAACAATCAGTGGACTGGACGAACTGGGCGAAGATCTGCCGGCCATGCGCCCCGGTTGCGGCTCAAAAACGCTGGAACCTGGCATCGCCGAGCGGCTGGAACTGGCGTTTGGCCGTGTGCAGTTGAAATCCCGTGAAATTGACGTCAGCGCCGAAGAAGACACCATCGAAGCCTGCTATGCGCGAGGCTGGAGCGATGGACTGCCGGTCGTGCCGCCGACACCCGTCCGCGTCCTGCGCATGCTGAAAGGCACACAGCGAGATCCGCAGGAAATCGTGGGCATCATGCCCCCGGACCTGGTGCCCTGCACCGTGGAAAAAATTGCGATCAACGCCGTCATGGCTGGCTGCAAACCTGAATACATGCCAGTGCTGCTCGCCGCCCTGGAAGCCGCATTAGACGACGACTTTGGCCTGCACGGCCTGATCTGCACCACCATGTTTGGCAGTCCCATGATCATGGTAAACGGCCCAATCGCCAAAGCCATCGGCATGAACTCGGGCAACAATGCCCTGGGCCAGGGTAATCGCGCCAATGCCACCATCGGTCGCGCCCTGCAGCTGATCATACGTAATGTGGGTGGTGGCCGACCCGGCGAGATAGACCGGGCCACGCTGGGAAATCCGGGCAAATACACCTTCTGTTTTGCTGAGGCCGAGGACAGTGACTGGCTGCCACTGGCCCAGCAGCGGGGTATACCGGCGGGTCGCTCTGCGGTCACCGTATTTCCCGGTGAAGGTGTGCAGGGTATCATCGATCAAAAGTCGCGCGATCCAGAATCTCTGGCCCGCTCCATGGCAGAATCGCTGCGGGCGGTAGACAACGTCAAACTGGCCATGGCGGGCGATGCGGTGCTGGTTGTTGCGCCCGACCATGCCCGTATTTTCATTGAGGCAGGCTGGTCGAAGCAACGTTTGCGTGAGCGGCTGGAAGAATTACTGCTGGCTCCGGGTGAGCGGCTGGTCGCTGGTGCGGGTGGCATCGCCGAGGGCATTCCGGAAAAATTCAAAGACAAACAGGTCCCCAAGTTCCGACCGGGTGGCCTGTTGATTGTGCGGGCCGGTGGCACTGCCGGTCTGTTTTCTGCCATTATTGCTGGCTGGGCTGCTTCCGGCCCGGTTGGTTCGTCACCTGTCACACGAGAGGTTAACTTATGAACGAAAACATTCTGCTGGACCCGACGGCGGAGAACGCTCCGGCGCAGCGGGCACGACTGCCCAGGCCCGACAGCCTTGATGGCAAAGTAGTAGGACTGCTGGACATCTCCAAACCACGCGGCAACGTCTTCCTCGACCGTATCGAGGAGCAACTGGCCGCACTGGGTGTTTCAGTCAAACGTTACAGTAAACCCACGTTCACCCGCCCTGCCCCGACTGAGCTGAAACAGCAGATGGCAGCCGAAGTGGATGTGTTGGTGGAAGGGCTGGCTGACTGAGGATCGTGCACGTCGTGCTGTATGCATGACATAGCCGATCTGGAGTCACGACAGATTCCGGGAGTTGGAGTTGCCTCCACAGAGTTTATTGATGCGGCCGCTGCACAATGCAAAACGCTGGGTTTCGATCCGGCCATGGTTTTTGTGCCGCACCCGATTCAGAATCGCACCGATGCAGAAATGCGCACCCTGGCCGATGACGCGCTGGATGACATTCTGCGCCTGTTGTGTGCCCGTCAGAACGCTGACCAATAAGTATTCAGGTTCAGTTGGCAAGCAAAAAACAAGTGACAGTGCACCGGGGAGATGTGGATGAACAGCTCCCCTGGTTCACGCCCACCTTCAGTCGATACAGCACTGTCCTGGCCGGGGATACAGGCACTGATCCAGTGCCACGGCCGGCCACTGGTAGTTGACGCAGTGCGAGCCGGCCTGCAGCGCTGGCGCGACGCACTGATTAGCGACGAACAGACGCTGCTTGCAGAAATCGGGCACACGCTTGAAAACTGGCTGGCACCCACCTTCAAACCCGTCGTTAATATGACTGGCACCGTCATCCACACCAATCTGGGACGTTCGCCGCTACCCCCCGAGGCTATCACCGCCATGACTGCGGTTGCCAGTGGTGCCAGTAATCTTGAATACGATCTGGAATCCGGTCAGCGCGGCGATCGCGATACGCATGTTGAAGACTGGATCTGCCGATTGACCGGTGCGGAAGCGGCTACCGTAGTCAACAACAACGCAGCCGCTGTGCTGTTAGTACTGAGTGCCCTCGCGCCACGAAAGGAAGTGATTGTATCGCGCGGCGAACTGATAGAGATTGGCGGCTCTTTCCGTCTGCCCGACATCATGTCGCGCGCCGGTTGCAAGCTCAGGGAAGTGGGCACCACCAATCGCACTCACACGCATGATTACCTTGACGCCATCAACTCACGCACAGCGCTATTGCTAAAGGCGCATACCAGCAACTATGCGGTGCAGGGTTTCACCAGCAGTGTCAGCGAATCGGAATTGGCGAGTATTGCCAGACAAAGCAGGATACCGCTGGCAGTTGACCTGGGCAGCGGCTCCCTGATCGACATGCAGCGCCTGGGCCTGCCTGCCGAACCGGTAGTGCGCGATGTACTGGCACAAGGCGTCGATGTAGTAACCTTCAGTGGCGACAAACTGCTGGGAGGACCACAGGCCGGTATCATTGCAGGGCGCGCCGACCTGATCAGCCGAATTCGCAAGAATCCTATGAAACGGGCACTGCGCTGCGACAAACTCACACTGGCGGCGCTGGCCGCCGTGCTGCGCTTATACGCCAACCCGAAGAAGCTGGCCCAGCGCATCCCGGCATTGCGCCTGCTCAGCCGCGAACAGACAGCCATTGAAGAGACGGCGACACAACTGCTGCCCGCTTTACAATCCTGGGCTGGCGAGGAGATCGATGTGGATTGCTGCAGCACGCTCAGCCAGATCGGTTCAGGTTCCCAGCCTCTGGATAGATTGCCCAGCGCCTCACTGCGCTTGCGCAGTCAGCACGCCAACAAACGCAAGCGCAGCCGACAATTGCGTGAACTGGCCAGGCAATTGCGGCAGCTGCCCTTACCTGTGATTGGCCGTATCACCGACGACAGCCTGCTGCTGGATTGTCGCTGTGTGGAAGATCCGCAGCCACTGATCGCCCAGTGGCACATTCACCGCTTTCAGGTGGAGCCGGCAACGTGATCATTGCCACTGCCGGCCATGTAGATCATGGCAAAACCACGCTGATCAAAGCACTCACCGGTAAAAACACCGATCAGTTGGCCGAAGAGCAGCGCCGTGGTCTGACCATCGACCTGGGTTTCGCCTGGCTGCATGACACACAGGCAGGCAGCATCGGATTCGTCGATGTGCCGGGCCACTCGCGTTTTATCCGCACCATGCTGGCGGGGCTGGCTGGAGTGGATGCTGCTCTTCTGGTTATTGCCGCCGATGAAGGGCCCATGCCACAGACACATGAGCATCTGGTCTTACTTGAACTTACTGGTATTGAGCGCGCCATTGTCGTTATCAGCGCTATTGAACGCGCCAGCCCGCAGCAGCTGTCAAATTGTCTGAAGGCCACTCAGCAGCTAATCAAAGACACCCGCCTCGCCGGTTCTGTCATTACTCTGGTGGATGCCATCAGCGGTCGTGGAATGGACGAACTGCTGGCATCCATCAGAACATTGGCCCTGACGACGCCGATACGCAATCCTGACGGTTTACCCCGCTTCCTGATCGATCGGCGATTCACTGTACCGGGTGCGGGTTGTGTGATCACCGGCACCTTGCTCAATGGAAGGCTGAGCACAAAAGATCAGACATCACTGAGACTGGCGGCTACGAACGGTGAGATACGGTTGCGCGGCATTCAGATAGACGGAAAACCGGTATCTGAAATTGTCAGTGGGCAACGTGGCGCATTGAATCTGACTGGCGCAGTCAACCACACGCACCCCCAACGCGGAGACTGGCTGCTGAACACTGATATGGTCCAGAGTAGCCAGCGACTGGATGTCCATCTTCGCGTACTTCCCGATCAAAACGTTCATCGTGGCACCCTGCAGATTATAATCGGTGCTACCGCAGTCAGTGGCCGGCTGGTCTGGCTGGATCAATCCGCAGGACTCGCGCAATTGTTACTCGACAAACCAGTACACAGCATTGTTGGTGACACGGTCATATTGCGTGAACCAGCCGCCAACATTACGCTGGCTGGTGGCCAGGTATTGGATCCACAAGGGCGACAGCGCGGACGCAGCAAACCCGAATCTGTGGCACGTCTGCGAGCACTGGTCGGCATAACATCAGCTTCCGACGCGCTGCTGACAGAGCTTCAGCATCAGGCTGAGATTGATCTGCACAGCTTTGCACAGCGCTGGAACCTGAGTAAAACTCAGATCCGCAAGGTAATGACGCATCCAGAGGTGCTAACACTGGGTGACATGGCGCTTAGCAAAAGTCGCTGGGCACAGTCACAGCAACGGCTGTTACAAGTCATACAAATTGCACACGCATCTCAGCCTGAGCAACTTGGCGTTCACCAGCAGGTACTGCTGAACAGAGCCATCCCGGATCTGTCGCAAGTGACCGGCCAGACTATCATCAAACAACTGATCAACGATGGGCAGCTCCGGCAACATGGCACCGTGCTCGCACTACCTGATCATCAGCCACGACTACCTGAGCAGGACCAAAAGCTCTGGCCAAAAATACGCGAAGCCATCAAGAATGCCGGATTACGTCCTCCGATCGTCGGAGAGCTAGGCGATCAGCTGGGATTGCAGCGAGACGAAATGCTGGCTGTCATGCAGCGGCTACAAGCCTGGGGATACCTGTTGCCGGTGGCGCCCAACCGCTTTTATCTGCCCGAACAGCTGGGTGATCTGGCGGCGGTGGCACAGGCATTGTGCAAAAACAGCAGCGACAGCGGCTTTTTGGCCGCGGAGTACCGGGACCTCTCGGGCATCGGCCGCAACCTCACCATCAAGGTACTGGAATATCTGGATCGTTCGGGTGTGACATACTATCGGGCAGAACGACGTTATTTACGACCAGCCTGGCGCGATGAGGTAATGCCAGGCGGCGTTTGAACTGACAGCAATGGAAGGACATCGTCCCCGGTGGGGCGCCCGGACTTCAAATCCGGTGAGATGCGCAGCGCGCGCCTGGTGGGTTCGACTCCCATGTCCTTCCGCCATTTCTCAGGTACCACTGTCAATTGCGAAATGTCGCATCGCCAAAATCAGGGCACATTGACACGGGTTCCGGATTCAATGCTGCGATCCGGGCTGAGTACACAAGCGCAGGGCCAACTCGAGCGTTGGAGAATGACAACGCAAAACCGGCAGTATCGCCGGTATCGTAATCGGCCACCGACATCTGAACAAAAGGCCAGACCGCGCCAGCCTGTGGATTTGTCTGTTAGGATTGCTGATCACCGTGTTTATCCCCGTCATATCACTGGGCTCCCACGGCAAGCCAACAAATGAGCATGGAGAGCATACCGGACAGGCCTGACAGATGATGACCGACAACTTTAGTTCCGAAATCCTGGATATCATCAATACAGCCGAGTGGCGTGCTGTCAATGATGATGTGATGGGCGGACAATCCAGCAGTTTACCCACTGTGGTGGACGACAAGCTTCACTTCTCCGGCATTATTTCGCTGGAAAACAACGGCGGTTTTGCCTCGATTCGATCCCAACAGCACCTGGATCTGAGCGACTTCAGCGGCTTAACACTGCGCGTTTGCGGCGATGGACGCCGTTATCAGTTCCGGCTCTACACCGACGCGACCTTTCATGACTCTAAAATAGCCTATAGCATGAGTTTTAATACCACGGCTGATCAATGGCAGGACGTGACTGTCGATTTCTCTAAACTCAAGCCAGTATTTAGAGGTCGCTTGTTATCCGGACCGGCATTTGATGCCGCCAGGGTGGAACAGATTGGTTTTCTTTTGGCAGATAAGCAAGCTGGAAAATTTCACCTCCGTGTGGCCTGGATGCGGACTCAATCAAATTAAGATTTGCGACTGCCATACGGGACGGAGTATTGTCCATATTAATCAGAACAAGAGGAGCACTCCAATGAACACGGCCGGCAAAGCAATCCCGATGTTGTTCCTGATCTCTTTCCTGCTATCCTTCAGCAGCATCGGATCCGCACAGACATCCAGTACGGTACCCGACAATGTCCAGGTTCGAAGTGCAGACATCTGGAGTGAAGGCACCCGCCTGACCGCCACTGTTTACTCGCCCACCTCTGCGTCTGCTGCAGACCGGCTGCCGACAATTTTGATGGCACACGGCTGGGGAGGCGTCGCCGCCCAGTTGCGGCGGGACGCAATCTCATTTGCCCAGCATGGCTATCTGGTTGTCACGTTTGACTATCGAGGCTGGGGCGAGAGTGACGGTCGTATTATTGCTACTGAGAAATTGCCGGGCGAACACGAGGGCAGCTTCACTGTTCAAGTACGTGAGATTCGTGAAATAGTGGACCCGGTGGACATGCTCGCAGACTGGGAGAATGCCATGCACTGGCTGCAGGCGGAGCCTCAGGTCGACACGGATCGGATAGGTGTATGGGGTAGCAGCCAGTCTGGCGGTTACGTGGTGGAAATGGCGGCACGGGATCAACGGATCAAGGCGGTACATAGTCAGGTCAGCTCACTGAGCGGACGAAGTATCGGAGAGACCGTTCAAGCCTACAACGAGGCAACTCTGCGTGCACGCGGCGAACTGAGTTACCCCCAGGCAGGTGCCACAGTAGTGGGCAATCTACGTGGCGCGCCAATAGCGAATCGCTTCGCCAATTATTCACCTGTTGACCGGATGCATGAAATCGAAGGTACGCCGATCCAGTTTGTGCTGGCCGGTGAAGAAGAGTTATTTGATAACCGCGATCATGGCATTCTGGCGCACGATCGCTATGAGGGACCCAAAAATCTGGTGGTGATTCCCGGTATCAGTCATTACGGGATCTATCGTGAAGCGTGGCGGCAGGCCCACGATCTGGCATTAGCGTGGTTTGACCGGCATTTGAAGTAAGGGCTCTACTGTTACCATGCTAACCCCGATCACCTCTGCCTGTTTCGTCCATCTCGGCACTGTCGCGATTTTAAGTTATCCTTCCGGTTCTTCGGAGGATAGTTTATGAGCATTAAACACACACGCCGCAGGCGCGCCCGATCATCCCTGGTTGCAGCCCTGTTGTCCCTGATCATGATCAGCCTGAGCGGGACCGCCAGTGCGCAGGAAACCCGCTATCAGGTGGACCTGTCCGAGCGGGTCATGCAGCAGGTCACGATCGAGGCGAGATTCAGCGAAGTCACCGGAGACACGCTGGATTTTCACCTGCCGGTGTGGCGCTCTGGCCTTTACCTGGTACTGGACTTTGTGGGAACCGTTTCAGGGCTGGAAGTCACCGATGGCAATGGCAACGCCCTGCCCTTCGAACAAACCGCAAAATCATCCTGGCGAGTCAGTCGACCTGATGCAGCCAGCGGTGATGTCCGGGTGCGATATCGGGTCTACGCGGACAGCCTGACCGACCGCACACGTCACGTGGATGCCGATCATGCATTTCTGAATCCCGCTGCTGTGTTTGTTTATGCTGACCCTCTGCGTGATATGCCCATTGAGGTGAACCTTGACCTGCCCGATGGCTGGCAGGCAGCCAGTGGCATGGAACAACCTGAACCGGGTCGCTTTGTTGCGCCGCATTATGACCGCCTGGTGGATTCACCGATCGAGGCTGGCACATTCGATCTGGTAACTTTTGAGGCGGCAGGCATGACTGTCGATTTTCTGATTCACGGCATCTGGGATGGAGACGAAGAGCGGCTGATCAACGATATGAGTGCTCTTGTCGAAGCCACCGCAGAGGTCTTCGCTACATCCAGCACCGGTCTGCCGACGGACTATTATCTGTTCATTCTGCACAGCGGCGATGGTCTGGGTGGCGGCACCGAGTACTACAACAGCACACTGGTGCATACTGATCCCCGCGCATTCTGGGACGAAGATCGCTGGCAGGGATTTCTCGGGCTTATGGCGCATGAGTTCTTCCATACCTGGAATGTGAAACGTTTCCGTCCAGCCGCAATCGACCGGTATGACTATCAGGACATCAATTACACCGAACTGCTGTGGGTGGCCGAGGGTCTGACCAGTTATTACGATCAGTTGCTGCCGGTGCGCGCCGGTCTGGTGTCGGTGGATGATTATCGGGACCAGCTTGCCGACACCATCACCAGCGTGGTCGATGCGCCAGGCTACAGTCAGGACACCCTGGCGCGTGCCAGTTTCGAAGCCTGGACCAAAAACTTTCATCGCGGCGCCGACCGTGCCGCCGATAAACCCAACCGGACGGTATCATTCTATAGTCAGGGCGGGCTACTGGGGCTGGTGCTTGACCTGGAAATCCGCCGCCATAGCAATGGTGCCCGCAGCCTGGATACTGTCCTGACTGCGCTGTACGACGACTTCCCGCTGGGCGGCGGTGGTTTTACCTATGCTGATTTTCGCGAGCGTCTGGCAGCCGCGGGCGGTGATACTCTGGCCGATCAGCTAGACGGTTGGGTCTACGACACACAACCTTTACCACTGGCTGACGCACTGCAATCAATAGGTTGGCTGCTGGAGCGCGAAGATACCAGTGAAGACCCGGTGCAGGTCTCGCTGGATGCATCGCTGCGCGGCAACCCTCCGGTGGTGTTTTCACCACGACTCGATGGCGCTGCCTGGCGCGCAGGTATCAATGCCGGTGATGAACTGATGGCACTGGACGGTATGCGCATAGGTGGCAATTTGAACGCACTGCTAAGACGCTACAGCCCCGGCGACGAAGTCCAATTCACGCTGTTTCGCGATGGGCTGTTGAAAACCATACCGGTCACACTCAATGCAGTGCGCGGAGATTTTGAAATCGACTCAGATGACGAAGCCAGTAACGACGCCCTCCGCGCCCGAACTGACTGGCTGGGTGTTGCCGAAGACGATCAAACTCTTTGACGATCTCCAGATAAACCATGCGACTCCGATCAGAAGGAGTAGCGCAGTTGGCGTCGAAAGATGGCATACTTGGGTCTGGCCTGTTTAACAATCCTTAGCGGCCACTTGACATGAATCAGGATAATAAGAGGAAGACGTATGAAAGCACTGAAGTTATTGTCTCTGGCAGCCGTACTGGCGGGCGTATTTGCAACACCCGCAGCAATGGTCGCGGCGCAGGAGATTGAGCGCAAAGGCGAAGGCCGGCACTTTTACACCACCATCCGTGTTCCTGCCAATGCCGAATTCCTGTATCTGAGCGGCTCTGGCGCATCGCGAATGGAAGACGGCACATGGGGAGACATGGAACAGCAGACCATCGACACCTTCAACGGCTTCAAGGAAACGCTGGAAGCAGAAGGCTGGTCAATGTCCGACATCATCCAGGTGCGAGCTTTCGGTGTAGCCGGTGACGATGGCACGGTAGATTTTGATGGTTTCAATCGCGGCTACCGCCAGTTCTTCGGAACCGAGGAAAACCCCATGAAACCAGTTCGCTCATTTGTAGAGATCAAAGACCTGGTGGTAGATGGCTGGCTGATTGAAATTGAGATTCGTGCGGCGCGCGTGCCCAGATAACTCGCACTTGTCACTGCAAGCACCTATGCAGTGACTTTAACAGACAGGGTGCATGTGGCACCCTGTCTGCCTATCGATTACGGCCCGTCAGGAATCTCCTCAGACTTCACAACCCGTGCCGTACCAGAGAACTGCATGGCGGCGTCCGATGCCTCAGTATACGCTGGCCATTCTGTGCCACCTGCACAGTTGATGGATTTGGCTGCGAGGTCCATTTTGTAGAAGGCCAGCCAGCAGGACTGAACCATGGCGGCCACTTCCCTGTCTTCTCCACCTGCTCTGCCATTGGGGCCCATGGCCCAGCCTGATGAATCAATGGAGTCAAAGGTAAACATCAGCTCTGCCGAGTGAATGGGACCATTGGTCCACTCCGTGCGGAAACCGGGAACATAATCAAAACTGTATAACCAGGCACCGGCACCAGAGTCGCCGGCAAGACTGGCTACGCGGCGGGCACTGTTAAAGCCACGCTCCCCGGTGTTGGACCCGACCAGAACCGGCACATCGATTTCATCGCCCGCCTGCATGGCCTCCAGAGTAGACACTGGACGGAAGCGTCCATCAATGACGGTGCCCAGTCCGGCCCGTGTGGCCTGGTTATAGCTGAAAGTTTGTGCAGAAATGGAGCGCAGCTGATCTGGGGTGATATCTTCTGACAGACTCAGCGCACTCATTGCCTGCACGCCGCGTTGCTCAGCGTCAGCCAGAGACTGGCCGGGGCGAAGCAAGGCACCGGATTGCACCACAGCCTTGTGGAACAAGCCTTTGGCTGACGGAATGGAAAGCAAATCCATCACCATGGCACCACCGGCAGACTGGCCGGCAATCGTGACGTTTTCAGGATCACCACCCAGAGCTTCAGCATTGCGTTGGACCCACTCAAGGGCAGCTACAGCATCGGTCAGTGCAAAGTTGCCCAGAGCCTCATCGCTGTCAGCGGCGTTACTCAGCGCCGGGTGGTTAAAATTGGCCATCGGCCCCAGACGGTAATTGATGGAAACAGTAATGACACCGTTCTGAGCATTAGAGGTGCCATCATAGGAGCCAAGGTGACCGGCACCCAGGAAGGAAGCACCACCGTGCATCCAGACAACAATGGGGGCGTTTTGCGCATCAGGCGGCACAAAGGCCGTCAGGTATAGACAGTCTTCCGACTGCATGCCGGCGACACCACCGCCGTTAGGGCGACCATCCAGCGTGACGGGTTGCGTGCAGGGTGGTTCATGCGTGAGCGCCAGACGCTCACCCGGCCACGGGTCCGGTGCAACCGGAGCACGCCATCGCAAGTCGCCCACGGGCGGTTTGGCGTAGGGTACACCACGGAACACATGGACATTGTTTTCCTGTTGTCCGACCAGGACACCGGCATCTAGGGTGACCCTGACGGGGGTGATGTCGTCGGCAACCTGTGCCATGGCGCTGCCCGCCAAGGCAATGGTGCCAATCATGAGAGATGTCAAACGCTGCATAGCTAAGCTCCCCTTTTTGTTTTAGAAACGACGTGATTGTTTCAATCACGATGCGCATAGACCTTATTCAGGTTATTGACATGCTACCTGACCAATCCGGACAGTCATCCGATAAGCGGTGAACCGTGGAAAATATGAGATTACCATGATTTTCCGGTTAATGAAGCGTTGTCACAAAACAGGCTGTTCGTAACAACATTGATCTATTGAGGCAGCTCGGGAAATTCAGGATTTGGTATGTTGCTGTAAATACTTGACCGCTTTGTCGGGCGTGGCGATCTGCTGATAGTCGGATTCGGCAATCGCCACACCAAAACGCTTGTGCAGGGCAGCTACCAGATTGAGAATATCCATGGAATCGAGCTCCAGATCGTCCTGCAGATGATCGTTATCCCCGACCGTGGCTGCGTCAATATCCGGCGCGACGGCAACAAGACAATCGAGAAACGCACTGCGCAGTTCTTGTGCACTCATAATAGATCAGGCTCCCCGAGTAAACGTTCAATTTCTGTCAGCAGGCGGGCCCCTCGGCGCCCATCACTGACCCGGTGATCAGCAGCCAGCGTAACATCGACAACTGTTCGCACCTGCACTTCATCCTCAATCACCCACGGCCGTCGCGCTGGAGTACCAAAACCCACCAGGGCGACCTGAGGCGGATAAATTACTCCAAGCAGGCTGTCGGTGCCGTTATCGCCCATGCTCGACACCGTAATGGTGCCCTGCGTGACCTCTGAATTACGCAATCGTCCGGTTCTGGTGCGAACGACCGCATCGCGCATGGCAAGCATCAAGTCATCCAGATTTTTGCTTCCGGCATCCATCAAAGCCGGAGCGATCAGGCCGCCACCACGCATGGAAATCGCCAGACCACAATTAACCGTATCCGCCCCGGAGAAGACACCGTCCTCAAAGGTGCCATTGAGTTCAGGCACTTTTCTGACAGCCAATACTGTTGCTCTGACAAACATCGCGGCCATCAGCAGACGTTGCTCGGGATCACGTTCAGCATTGCGGGCAGCCAACCAGTCCGTGGCAGCCTGTAAATCGATACGATGAGATAGATAGTAATGGGGAATCTCGCGTTTGGCACGACTCATGGCTGCCGCAATGGCCTGGCGCATCATCGCCATGTACAACCCCGGTTTAAGCGAGGAAGATTGGCGTGTTTCGGCTGCCTCCGCATTGGCATCTGGCTGCGCGGCGGGTTTTTCCGCCAAGGATAACCAATGCTCCACATCATTCAGCAACACGGCACCGCCTGGCCCGGTACCCGGTATATCTGCCAGATCTGCGCCCGCGTCTGCCGCGCGCACTCTGGCAGCCGGTGAAGCCAGTTGTTGTCCGTCAGCAGCCGCCCGTGCAGCGGTGATTTTTTGGGGTTGTTTCTGAGACTTCTGTTTTTCTACCTGACGGGCTTCCACTTTTTCTATTTGATCGCCCTGCTTTTTTATCCCCTGCTTTTCCGATGCGACTGTTTCGCCAACCGGCCCATCTTTCTCATTCTCCACAACCGCTTCACCGGCTGCACGAATAACAGCCATCGGCGTGCCTACCGGCACCGATTCCCCGACCTGTACATCCAGACTTTCAACCACTCCTGCCTCAAATATTTCAATCTCGATGGCACCCTTGTGGGTCTCCACGACGGCGATAACATCGCCTTTTGCGACGGTGTCGCCGGGTTTTACCAGCCACTCAATCAGTTCACCCGATTCCATGTCGGCGCCCAGCGAAGGCATTTTAAATACACTCATGGCGCCTCTCCCATCACTGCCCTGGCCGCCGCGATAATCTGTGACACCTGCGGCAATGCGGCTTTCTCCAGGTGACCCGCGTAGGGGATGGGTACCTCGGCAGAGCAAACCCGACCTACTGGCGCATCCAGCCGCCAGAAACAATGCTCCATAATACGGGCAGCAATTTCAGCTGACAGTGAACCGCTGCGCCAGCCCTCATCTACAATTACAGCACGCCGGGTCTGCGACACAGACTGAATAATTGTTTCATCATCCAGCGGGCGCAAGGTGCGCAGATCAATCACATCGGCCTTAATGCCCTGTTCTGCCAATTCATCGGCCGCTTCAAGCGTTTTGAACAGGGAACCACCGTAAGTGATCAGCGTCAGGTCACTTCCCTTGCGTCGCACGATTGCGCGGTCAATATCTACAGCGCCTGCATTGCCAGCCAGCAAACCCACATTGTTGTAGTACATGATGTTTTCGAAAATAAGCACCGGGTCGGATTGTTGCAGCGCCGTCCACAACATGCCGCGCGCATCTTCCAGCGTGGCAGGTGCCAGAACACGCAGACCGGGAATATGCGCGTACCAGCCTTCCAGCGAATGGCTATGCTGAGCGGCCAACTGTCGCCCGCCACCGGTGGTCATGCGGATCACCACCGGCGCGCTGAACTGCCCTCCAGACATGTGACGGATGGTTGCCGCCGTATTCATGATCTGATCCAGCGCCAGCAGGCTGAAATTGACTGTCATGATTTCAATGATGGGTTTCATGCCTGTCATTGCCGCGCCTATGCCAGCGCCCGTAAATGCTGACTCGGACAGCGGGGTGTCACGGATTCTCTCTTCACCAAATTCCTGCATCAGTCCTTTGGATACAGCAAAGCCTCCACCATAGGCGCCTACATCCTCACCCATAAGAAACACCCGCTCGTCACGCAGCATGGCGTCCATGATGGCCGCCCGCATCGCATCGCGGTAGCTTATTTCGATTGTTTCTTCCGAAGGAGGCTGCAATTCCGGGAATGGCGGATTGTCATCGGCCATGACATGCCTGGTCAGAGTCTCTTCCGGCTCCCACGGTGCCTGCTCGGCACTCTGTACGGCAGCGTCTATCTCAGCATCAACTTCAGATTCGATAGCACTGATTTCTTCCTCATGAATCATCCCGTTTTCCAGCAACCAGCGCTGAAAGCGGACTATTGGGCCCTTTTTGCGCCATTCGCGCACCTCGGACTTGTCACGATACAGCTCCGGGTCAAACATGGAGTGAGCACGAAAACGGTAGGTATTGCATTCCAATAATTGCGGCTGCGATGTTTGCCTTATTTCGCTCACCATGCAACGCGCAGCGCGCTCTACCGCGACCACGTCCATGCCATCCACCGACTCAGACTTTATTCCGTACGCTTTTGCCTTATCACTGACCTGGCCTCCAGACTGGGTGCGCTCCAGCGCAGAGCCCATTGCGTAGCGATTGTTTTCACAAACGAACAGCACCGGCAATGACCATAATGCCGCCAGATTCAATGTCTCGTGAAACTCACCTTCCGCGGCCGCACCTTCTCCGAAAAAACAAGCCGTGACGCGCGACTCGCCTTGCATCCTGTCACCAAGCGCCAAGCCAGCGGCCAGCGGCAATCCGCCTGCCACAATGGCATTGCCACCGTAAAAATTGGTGTCCGCATCAAACAGGTGCATGGAACCACCACGCCCGCCGGAACAACCCGTGGCCTTGCCATACATTTCGGCCATGATACTGTCCATGGACACACCTCGCGCAAGCGCATGACCGTGTTCGCGATAGGTCGCCACCACACGATCCTGCGGCTCAAGCGCCGACATGACGCCGACGGCATTAGCTTCTTCTCCGTCATACAAATGCAGGAATCCGCGTATTTTTTCCTGTGTATACAGTTCGGCACATTTGGCCTCGAAACGACGAATACGGATCATCGCACGCAACAATTCACGCACATGGGCCTGAGACAGTTTTACCTTGGTCTTGTCACTCATGCGTCATCACTCTCCAGGGTAGAAATATCACCTTCCGGCAAACCCAGCTCTCGAGCCCGCAGCAGGCGACGCATGATTTTTCCGGAGCGTGTTTTGGGCAGACTATGACGAAATACAATCTCTCGAGGTGCCACCGCGGAGCCAAGACGCTTACGGGCATGTCCACGAATATCTCTCTCCAGCGCCTCGTCAGCACTGTAACCGGCGTTGAGGGTGACATAGGCTTTAACCACCTCACCGGCTGTCTCATCAGGAATGCCGACTACCGCCGCTTCGGCCACGGCATCATGCTCGATCAGTGCACTTTCCACTTCAAATGGTCCGATCAAGTGCCCTGAACTTTTGATCAAATCATCAGCGCGGCCAACAAACCAGTAATAACCGTCACGATCACGCAGCGCGAGATCTCCGGTCAGATACCACCCATCAACAAAACATTTTGCGTAACGTTGCTCTTCATGCAGATAAGCCCGCATCATAGATGGCCAGCCGGCTCGCAGTGCCAGCTCACCTATTTCACCGGCATCCAGCTTGCGCAGCGTCTGACCCTCGGTTTCCACAACGGCTGCGGTAATTCCTGGTAGCGGTTTACCCATGGAACCGGGTTTGATATCCATGGCCGGCGTATTGGCAATCATGATGCCACCGGTTTCTGTCTGCCACCAGTTATCGTGGAATGGTTTGCCAAATACCTCCATTGCCCAGATCACGCATTCAGCATTGAGGGGTTCACCGACACTTGACAAAAAGCGCAGCGCCGAAAAATCATATCCCTGTGCCGCCGCTTTGCCTGCCCGCATCATCATGCGAATTGCCGTTGGGGCGGTATACCACACCTGGACTTTTTCCCGCTCCAGAATGCCGTACCAGCGTTCCAGATCGAATTCTGCTTCATCCACAATCATGGTTGTACGATTAACCAGCGGCGAAATAATGCCGTAGCTGGTTCCGGTTACCCAGCCCGGATCTGCCGTGCACCAATAGACATCACCCGGATGCAAATCCAGTGCAATCCGTCCGGTTTCAGCATGTGCAACAACAGCGCCATGTACATGCACGGCACCTTTGGGTTTACCTGTGGTTCCCGAGGTAAAATGCAGCAGCGCCATCTCATCCGCTCGGGTCGGCACGGTGGCAAAATCATCGGCGGCGCCGACCATCGCAGCGTCGAGACCCACACAGTCTTCCGGTACATCCTCACCGATAATCAGCACCCGTTTCAATCCTGGTAACTCATGGCGCCAGTCAGCAATCTTGCGGCGGTATAGCGCCGCAGTGGTCAGCAGTACACTGGCGGAACCGATCTCCATACGTGAACGAATCGGTTCCGGGCCAAAAGCGGCAAACATCGGCGTAAAACTCAAACCTGCCTTTAGCGTTCCCAGCGCAGCTGCGTAAAGTGCGGGCACCCGGCCCATTAATGCAAACAGGCGGTCGCCACGCACCAGTCCATGTGTGTTCAGCACATTGGCAAAACGTGCGGCGTCCAGGGCCAGTTGAGCGTAACTGATCTCTGCTCGTCCGCCATCACGCCCCAGCCAGCGGATGGCGATCTGTTCCCCATAGCCGTCGGCCACATGACGATCCACCGCTTCATGGGCAATATTGAGTCCGCCGTCAGGCAAGTCGGCCGGTCGGTACTGCGCCTGCTCGCTGTCGGGTGCCGCGGCACGTTCGGCATCAGTCTTGTGAATCACTGCATACACTTTTGCGTCTGTCATTGACCGTGCCCTTCCATGTCCGCGACACGCATTTTTACCGACACAAAACTATCCGGCGTCACCGAAATTGAATCAATTCCGGACTCCACCAGAAAAGCCGCAAACGCCGGTCGGTTGCTCGGCGCCTGCCCGCACAAACCGACTTTAACCCCCGCCTTATGAGCCGAGCCGATAACACGGCTAATCATCCATTTCACGGCCGGATCGTCTTCGTCGAATAAATCAGCAAGATCTTCTGAATCACGATCGATACCCAGGGTAAGCTGGGTAAGATCATTGGAGCCAATCGAGAAACCATCAAATCGTGTCGCAAACTCTTCTGCCAGAATGACATTCGAAGGGATCTCACACATGACATAAACCTGAAGACCATTTTCACCCCGTACCAGGCCATTCTGCGCCATCACATCCAGCACCTTGTCCGCTTCACCCACGGTACGACAGAAGGGAATCATCACAATCACGTTGCTGAATCCCAGCTCCTCACGCAGTTTCTTGATGGCAAGACACTCAAGAGCAAAACCGGCCTGGTAACGCGGCGAGTAATAACGCGATGCGCCACGGAACCCAAGCATGGGGTTCTCCTCAGGCGGCTCAAACTGTGCACCACCAATAAGACTGGCGTACTCATTGGTTTTAAAGTCACTCATGCGAATAATGGCTGGGTGCGGATAGAACGCCGCTGCGATCCGCGCCAGTCCCCTTGCCAAGGAGTCAACAAAGTAAGCGGATTTGTCGTTGTAACCGGCAGTCAGATCATCGATTTCGCGACGCGCTGCTTCGTCGCTCAACTCGGCATATTTCACCAATGCCATCGGATGCACCTTAATGTGGTTGCTGATCACAAATTCCATGCGTACCAGACCTACACCATCGGCGGGCAGTCGCCACCAACGGAACGCAGCAGCCGGATCAGCCAGGTTCAGCATAATTTTAGTGCGGGTTTCAGCCATATTCGCCGTATCGAGCACCACACTGTCAATCTGCGCGACACCCTCATAGATATGTCCTTGATCACCTTCAGCGCAGGATACAGTGATTGACTGTCCGTCTCTCAATAACTCAGTCGCGTTGCCTGTGCCCACCACCGCGGGCAACCCCAGTTCACGGCTGATGATGGCTGCGTGTGATGTGCGCCCGCCGTGGTCAGTGACAATAGCGACGGCACGTTTCATGACCGGCACCCAATCGGGATCGGTATTACCAGTGACCAGAATGGCGCCATCAACAAAACGATCAATATCGCGAGCACTTTCCAGTCGGCAGACTTGACCACTCACGGCCGCCTCTCCAATGCTCAGACCGCTGACCAGGCGTGGGCCCGTTGCGCTCAGACGATAACTCCTGAACTCACCCAGCGCCCGCCGCGACTGCACGGTTTCCGGTCGTGCCTGCACGATGTAAAGCCTGCCCGATTCGCCGTCTTTTGCCCATTCCATGTCCATCGGACAGCCATAATGTAATTCAATAACACAGGCCCAACGTGCCAGCTGCAGGATCTCAGCATCGCTCAATACCCATTGCTCACGCTCTGCAGGTGAGGTATCCACCGTCTGTGTGGCTTGTCCGGTTTGCGGGGCATAAACCATCTTTCGCCTCTTGGTGCCCCGACGTTTTTGCACTATGGGTGTCAGTTCGGGATCTGACAGCAAGGGCTTGAACACAAGGTATTCGTCGGGATCAACACTGCCCTGCACCACGGTCTCACCCAGGCCCCAGGCTGCGTCTATCACCACCACCTTCTCAAAACCGGTCTCGGTATCAATACTGAACATGACACCTGCGCCGCCGACGTCGGAACGCACCATAAGCTGCACGCCTACCGACAGGGCCACTTTAAGGTGATCAAAACCGTGAGTTTCCCTATAGCTGATAGCGCGGTCGGTAAACAGGGAGGCAAAGCAGCGGCGGCAGGCATCAAGTAAGGCTGCCTGGCCACTGATATTCAGAAAGGTTTCTTGCTGACCGGCGAAACTGGCATCGGGTAAATCCTCCGCGGTTGCGCTGGAGCGCACTGCCACCGGGACGTCGGTGCCACCCGCCTGCAGGCACAGATCGCCATACGCAGTGCTGATAGCATCGGCAATGTCGTCGGGCCACCGTCCCCGCAGAAACGCATCACGCAACAGTTTGCCGGTTAGTGCCAGCGTCGCGTCACCTGTTTGAAATGCGTCAATCGCCTGACTTAAGGTCTCACGGAGGTTATTGGACTCAACAAAACGCCAGTAGGCCTCAGAGGTGGTGGCAAAACCGGGAGGGACCAGTACTCCGGCGGCACCCAATCTGGAGATCATTTCGCCCAGAGAGGCATTTTTACCACCCACGCGCGGCAAATCGGTGCGGTCAAGCGCGTCAAAAAGGATCACGGATTCACAATGCTCAGGCATGGTTGCTCCTAATTCCCGCTGCGTCAGAAATGAGTCGAGTTGTCCGTTGTCTGGGCGTACAGTAGAGCCACTGTCGATTATTACGTAATTTTTCAGAAAAATACTCGATGACATCAAACATTCGTCATGTTTCCTGTTCTGTCTCCGTCTATTCCACGATATGCAGGCTGTGAGCGTTTCGGGCTTTTGCGGGAATTACACACCCACCGCACCAATATTTTTACCTTTCAAGAACGCTACAACTACTAAAGGCCATAACGAGACAGATCCAAACCAAGGCCTCTAAATGAAATCGCCACGCAAACATCGAGCATTCATTGTATCCAAATTGTAGGCCAGAAGTGTCCGGCAACTGGGAACAGTCCACTGGCAGTCGACGGCGGCATGGTGGCTCGCTCAGCAGCCTGGTGGAATACATTTCATTTTTCCACAACTATCGAGTATTGCCGATGAATGCAAGGCCAGTTACCTGGATTAATTACACACCGTTATCTAACCATACGATACAGAAAAAACCTCATTGCGAGTGTTGAATTCGATCTTGCAACTGACCCCGTGCAGATTGAGGATGCTACTATGAATAATTCTTTTTTCTTGCCTCGTTTGGATAGAAACCAAGCACCAACGCTACCGGAATGCCTATTACAGCAGCGAGTACGCGTGGAGTTACTCGATTGGCGTGGCGACTGGTGGTACCCATTGACCTGATGTAATGACGTTGCTGGGTTGATAGGCGCGCAGCACGTAATTCCAGCCCTCTGGCGTTGGAATACAATTCACGCTGGTATCGCTACATCCGCCTAGTTGGATGCGATAGCTGCCATCTTCATTCGGCTTCGCATTAACATTGTTTAGTGCATTCACACCGACGAGCCCGTTTGGCACCATGAATCCTCTCGCATTGTAGACAGTTATCGACCAGAAAGCGTTGGCTGGTACATCTGAAAGTAGCAATTGGTGAGGCTTGTCCTCATTGCCGGGCACTGGCCCGCTCTGGAAATAGGCAGCTTCGGATCTGGGCAATCCTCCCCAGCCTGTTGCCGTAACGATAAGATGTGACACTGGATCGACCTCATCCGGACCACCCGCGAACAAACCGAGGTTTCCACGAGCAAGGGCTCCAAGGCGGAGAAGCGTCATTCGTGTCGCTTCAAAGCTTTCGGATTCATAGTCCGGCACGATGAATTCGCCCTGCGCAGGCTGGCTGACCCTGACCGCATCCTGCAGACCATTTGCATATGCAATGTCATTTGCGTCCATTGAGTCCGCAAATATGCGCAAGATGACAACGGCGTAGCGCGTGCCGATATCTTCAATAGTAAATGTGTTGGTTCCATCGTGATATACAGCGATTGTGAAATGATCCTGAGAGATCACTTGTGCAGAGATGTATCGACCGTCTGGCGCATCAGGCAAGGTGATTGTTACCGCCCCGGCCTCCATGTCGAATACGCCGCTGGAATAAAGTGTATCGAGATTCATCCGGATAACCGTCTGGGCTGACAGGTCAGTTGGCTCACGCCGGTGGCGTAAGCTTCCCAGTTCGCCCTGCTCAACCAATTCACCCATATACCGATCGGTTTCTGCACGGATAAAGTTATGCGGTCCGACGAATACTGGCTCTGCATTTACTGCAGCGCAAAAGACAAGTCCCGCCAGCAAAATGACAGTGATCTTCATAAAAACATCCATCCTGATCCAGTTTGAACCAATTCGAGGCGCGAGCCTGGATGCAACCAAACTCACCGCTGCGTCACTACCAGCCGAGCCACCAACCCTACAAAGACAGTCCCGGCTACACGATTCATAATGACTTGTGCACGCTCAGAATGTCTAAGCCATTCACTAAGGAATCCCGACGCCCATGAGACTGCGCCAAAAACAACAAACGCCGCCAGCATGAATATTGCGCCGAACGCAACCATTTGAAGCGCAACCGAGCCCCTGGTGGGGTCGGCAAACTGCGGAAGAAAAGCGAGGAAGAAAATCGCCACCTTCGGATTCGTGACATTCATAACCACTCCACGCAAGTACAACTTGCGGCGAGTCAGTTTGCCGTTGGCGCCCAAGGTCATGTCTGAAGGTCTTGCCTTAAATGCCTGCCACGCTAAATAGAGCAGGTATGCCGCGCCGATCAGCTTCAGCGCATTAAAGGCCATCGCCGATGTCTGAAAGATCACGGCCACACCAAACGCGACGGCCAATGTGTGGACGATCAGCCCGGTACAAAGCCCAAGCGTAACGACCAATCCAGCGGCTCGACCGCTAAGCGCAGATTGAGTGAGAACAAAAATGTTATCTGGCCCCGGCGCAAGGGCAAGAGCGACTGAAGCCGCGAAAAATACGCTGATTGTTTCGATGGGGATCATGATATCTCTTCGTTACAGGACGGCCTAAAGCCTCGTATCAGGCATGCGATTGTTAGCACTCTAGATTGTAGGTTTAAACCCTTCATGACTCGCTTTAAATCCCAGTGACTCGTAAAATCGCAAAGCGTCAGGACGTTGTTTATCCGATGTAAGTTGCACTATGGTGCAATTTCTTTCCTTCCGGCGTCACCCCGTAATTGAATCGCGTCGCGATTTAAAGTCCGATACGCTCCCAACCATGATGGCGATCCAGGAGGCAATATACCCCGGAATGATTTCATAAACGCCCGGGCCTCCCATGAACTCGCTGTTCCAGCCGAGCGAAATCCAGATCATAACAGTTGCAGCCCCCACCACAAGACCCGCTATGGCGCCGACACCGGTTGTGCGAGGCCACATCAGCGACAGGATAATCAGAGGGCCGAATGCCGCACCAAAGCCGGCCCAGGCATGACTGACGAGCCCCAGTACCTGAGAATCAGGATCGGAGGCAATCAGGGCGGCCATCAGGCCCACGGCGACAACGCAGCCCCGGCCTGCCATGACGCATTCACGGTCGGTGGCCTGCTTGCGCAGGAACAGGCGATAGAAATCCTCGGTCAGCGACGATGATGACACCAGCAGCTGGCTGGAAATGGTGCTCATGATGGCGGCCAGCAGCGCAGCATACAAAAAGCCGGTAATCAGCGGATGGAACAGCAGTTCCGACAGAATGATGAAGATGGTTTCCGGGTCGGCCACATCCAGGTTGTTTCTGATGGCATAGGCGCGACCGAAAATGCCCAGGGAAATAGAACCTATCAGCGAAATGCCCATCCAGCTCATGCAGATATTGCGGGCGATGGGCACATCTTTCAGCGTGCGAATGGCCATGAAACGGACGATGATGTGGGGCTGACCAAAATACCCAAGTCCCCAGCTAAGCGCCGAAAGCCAACCGATGAAGGTCAAGCCGGCTGTCCACGACAGCAGTGCGGGATCCACTTGGTTCAGTGTTGCAGACGCCTGGGCATAGCCGCCTCCCCCTTCGCCAAACAGCACAACCGCCGGAATAATCACCAGGGCCAGCATCATGATGCAACCCTGCACAAAGTCGGTCATGCTCACGGCCAGGAAACCACCCACCACCGTGTACGCCAGCACCACACCCAGGGTGATGAGGATACCCATGGCGTAATCGCTGATACCGGCCACATTAAAGATGCCTGCAAAAGCGCTTTCAAACAGCTTGCCGCCAGCTACCAGACCGGACGCGGTATACACCACAAAGAAGATGACGATGACGAGGGCTGAGACGGTGCGCAGTGATAATGCCTGAGCTGGGAAACGATTCGCCAGAAAAGCTGGAATGGTGATGGCATTGCCGTGCTGGACGGTCTGCTCGCGCAGTCTGGGTGCAACCAGTATCCAGTTGATGAAGGCGCCGATAAACAGGCCAATGCCTATCCAGGCAGACGCCAGACCGGATATATACAGAGCACCGGGTAGGCCCAGCAGCAGCCAGCCACTCATATCGGATGCACCGGCTGACAGGGCGGCGACTTTGGGGCTGAGTGTGCGTCCGCCTAGCATGTAGGCTTCGGACGATGAGGTTGAGGTGCGCATGGCGTAGAGGCCGATGATGATCATCAGCGCGAAGTAGACAAACAGGCTTATCCAGACACCTACGGCCATGGTGTGTCTCCGGTACTGTGCGTCTGGTCATGTGTCATGGATGGGTAGTCACGGAGGATGCTGGTTCTCGCTGGTAAGTCGAAGAGAAAGCGTCAGGGAAATCCTTGCGAGAGCCCAATGCACTCTAAATCTTGAGTTTAAACCCTTCATGACTGGCTTTGTAGTGGTCAACTAAAATCGGACGATAAAATAGGTTTTTGCTCAGTTTTTTGCCGGTGGCAGGCCATCGTTAAACTGATGTGGCCAACGCCAGTTTAGATAGTCCATCAAGTAATAACTCAGATCCTTTGCTGATTCATTTTTGGACACATTGCACAAATAAGGGGTAAACCCGGCATGATTGATTCGCAATCCGCATTGGCGGATTACTCACCCCTTCGGAGCGCCCTGGCGGGCGTCCAAAACGCGATGCGTTTTGTCGAACATGAGCAGTTCTCTCGTAGCCAGGATACGGCAGATGTGAAAGTAAAAAGGGGACTTAGCCTTGGCTACGTCCCCTTTTTACTTTCAAAATGGCGCACCCGGCATGATTCGAACATGCGACCACCTGATTCGTAGTCAGGTACTCTATCCAGCTGAGCTACGGGTGCCTTGAGAGGTGCGTATTATATAGAACTCAGCGCATTTTCAAAGCCCTTTTTGGGATTTTTTGCTTTATTTTCCGGACGGCGGTAACCGTGATAAGATCGGTGACCAATTATGATGTTGTGGATCTGCTTATTATGCTTAGAAAAATCAGAATTTCAGTCGGCGTATTGATGACGGCGGGCGCTTGTCTGGCGGCTTTACCGGCCAGCGCCGACTATGAAGCAGGTGTTCGGGCGCTGGAGTCTGGCAATTATCAGGCGGCGATGATGGAGTTTACGCTGGAGGCCAGCAAGGGAAATGTGCAGGCTCAGCGCCGGCTGGGTGAGATGTATCGACTGGGTCAGGGTACCACGCCGGATCTGGTGCAGGCGGTTAAGTGGCTGACGCTGGCTTATGTCAGTGGCGAGCGCGATCTGACCGACACGCTGGAGATGATTCGTGGCAGCCTGTCGGAAGCTGAGGTTGTGCGGGGTGAGCAGATGGCGCTGGAGTGGCTTGAAGAGGCCAACCGGACGGTGTTTGCTGATGATGACACCAGCAGTCTTTACGAAAGCTTCTGAGCGAACGGTTCTGCATGATGCGTGTACGGAAATGGCTGCAGGCCGCTGCATTGAGTCTGCTGGCCGGGGGCATGGCTCCCCTGCTGGCTGCGGCTGAGCCATCGGTTGTTGATCAGGAGCTGGCCAGCCTGAGTGTGCAGGCTGAGCAGGGTGATGCGGCGGCGCAGTTTGATCTGGGCAATCGTTATCTGAAGGGCAATGGCGTGGAGCAGGATAACTTTGAGGCCTTGCGCTGGTTCAAACTGGCCGCTGATGCCGGCAATGTTAACGCGCAGTACAATATTGCGGTGATGTACCTGAATGGTATCGGCGTGATTCAGGATGGGCCGGAAGCCGTGCAGTGGTTTCTGGCGGCGGCTGAAAATGGCGATGCACAGTCGCAGTTTACGCTGGGTATTCTGCTGTTTAACGGCCAGTTAGGTGTGCCGCAGAATGTACCGGAAGCCTACAAGTGGTTTACGCTGGCCGGCGCCGCGGGCCACCAGAGTGCTGCCGCCAACGCGGTGCTGATTCAGGAAATGCTGCCCGCCAATGAGGTAATGGCACGACAGGCCGAAGCCCAGGCCTGGATAGAGGCGTTTAATGCGCGACTGGCGGAAAATACGTCGTCGCAACCCTGATATTTCTCTCTGTGAGTATCCCCATGAAAAGTCTGATCACTGCTCTGCTGCTGATGCTGTCGTCCACAGCACTGGCCCAGGTCACCCTTGTTGATGAAAACACGGAGATGCCCGATTACAGTGATTATTACGCGGGAGTTGATGCGCGCGATGCAGGCGATCTGGAGACGGCCGTTGCTTTATTCACACAAGCCGCCGACAACGGATTGGCCATCGCCCAGTATAATCTGGGTGTGATGTATTTTACGGGGGAAGGTGTGGCGCAGGATTATGAGCGCGCCTTTCACTACACTCAGATGGCGGCTGAGCAGGGACACGTGAATGCCATGGTAAACCTGGGCGTGCTCTACTATAACCAGCTAGGAGTGAAGCCAGACTGGATGGCTGTCTGGCCGCTGTCGCTGATCAATCGCAATCGCCACTATCGTGAAGCCGCGCACTGGTACGGACTGGCCGCGGAATACGACCACGGTGGTGCGCAGTATTATCTGGCCACCCTGTATGACAACGGGCTGGGCGTCGAGCAGGATCTTTCTGAGGCTTACATGTGGACATTACTGGCGCGCGACAATGATGTACCGGAGGCCTCGCTGTTGATGGCATCGTTGCGTCAACGTATGTCGGCAGAGGAATTGGCGCAGGCCGAACGGGCCTATGCGGAGTGGGTGCTGAAGTACCGCTCCTGACCCGGACTCAAGCAGCCAGGGACTGGATGCGGGCCACCATGGCCTGCAGACCGCTGCCGCGGGTCGGGCTCAGGTGTTTCAGAAGATCCAGTGCCTGGAAGTAGGCTTCGATGTCAAAGTCGCGAATCTGCGCCGGGGTTTTCCCGTTATAGGCGGCCATGACAATGGCCAGCAGGCCTTTGACGATAAAGGCATCGCTGTCGACATCAAAATACAGCCGCCCGCCCTCTTCGCGGCTGACCAGCCATACCTTGCTTTGACAGCCGCGAATCAAATGCTCGTCCAGCTTGTCGGCGTCATCCATGGGCGGCAGCTCGCGGCCCAGATCAATAATGTACTTGTAACGCTCGTCCCAGCTGTCAAAAAAATCCAGAGTATCGATGATCTCCTCAGTGGTGATATCGATACCAAATTGCTTGCTCATCAGAAAAACATCCCCGTTTCCAGCTGCGCTTCTTCGCTCATCATATCGCGACTCCACGGCGGATCAAAAACCAGTTCTACATTCACTTTTTGAACGTTGGGGACTTTGCGCACGCGATATTCTACATCGCCAACCAACACCGGACCCATGCCACAGCCGGGTGCGGTGAGCGTCATATCTATATTGACCGTCTTGCTGGCCTGATCAATATCCACTTTGTAGATCAGTCCCAGATTGACCAGGTCCACGGGTATTTCCGGATCAAAGACGGTGCCCAGCGCTTCCCAGACCTGGGATTCATGGATCTGATCATCCGTGGGAGGCGGGAAACTCAGTGTTTCGGGTTTCAGGCCCAGGTTGGCGGCGTCAGTGCCATCCACCCGCAGCATCTGCCCCTGAAAAACCACGGTATAGTTGCCACCCAGAGCTTGTGTAATACTGACAAAGCTGTCCCTGGGTATGGTCACGGGGGTGCCATCGGGTACCCGGCGCGCAGGACACTCCTGCTGCGCCACCACCATCTTGCGTTCCATAATCTGTCCTGGTTCAGGCCACGGAGAAGCTTTCGCCGCAGCCGCAATGATCTTTGGCGTTGGGGTTCTGGAAGCGCAGTTGCTTGTTAACACCCTCAGTCACCAGCTCAATGCGTGTGCCATTAACAATGCCCAGACTGGACTTGTCGATCAGCAGCTCCACGCCCTCGGCCAGCGGCTGGTGCAAGTCGTCTGACTGAGCATCGGTAACCAGATCCACCACGTACATAAAACCGGTGCAGCCGCTTTCCTTGACACTCAGGCGAACGGCCTTTGCCTTTTGGTCTTTCAGCAGCTGCCGGCGAAAATGTTCAATCGCTTCCGGGGTCACGGAAACTGGCGAGGCCGCGCGCTGCGGGTCAAATGTCTCTACTGTCATAGACCTTACCTCACATCAACAGCTGGCGCGCTTTATCCAGCGCGGCAAACAGTCTGTCTGCATCATCAAATGTGTTATAAAAACTGAAACTGGCTCTGACCGTGCCAGGAATCCCGTATTGATCCATGATCGGCTGTGCACAGTGATGTCCGGTGCGCACGGCTACCCCCTGCTGGTCCAGCAGCATGCCCAGATCGGCCGGGTGCACGCCCTCCAGTACAAAGCTCAGCACGGCCACTTTGCGATCGGCCGCGCCGATCAGGCGCAGGCCCGGCACATTCTGCGCCTTTTCCAGCGCATAGGCCAGCAGGGCATCTTCATGAGCTGCCGCTGCGGCGCGGTCCATGCCGTTGATATAGGCAACAGCGGCGGCCAGCCCAATGGCACCGGCTATATCGGGTGTGCCTGCCTCAAATTTGTAGGGTAACTGATTGTAGGTTGTACCATCAAAACTCACGCTGTCGATCATCTCGCCACCGCCCTGATACGGCGGCATGGCATTCAGCAGATCTTCTTTGCCATACAGCACACCGATGCCGGTAGGACCAAACAGCTTGTGGCCGGAGAAAACAAAAAAGTCGCAATCCAGGGCCTTCACATCAATCGGCCAGTGGGCGATGGACTGGGCACCGTCTATCAGCACAAGTGCCCCATGCTGATGAGCCAGGGCAATCATCTGTTCAATCGGGTTGATAGTACCCAGAGCGTTGGACACATGGTTGACGCTGACCATTTTGACGTGCGCATCCAGCATCTGTTCAAACTGATCCAGACGCAGGGTGCCGGACTCATCCACCGGGATGGCCTCAACACGTGCGCCGGTGCGCTCGGCAACCATCTGCCAGGGCACAATATTGGAGTGGTGTTCCATGGCAGACACCAGGATGCGGTCGCCGGGCTGCAGATTAGCCGCGCCCCAGCTGGCCGCTACCAGATTGATGCCTTCGGTCGTGCCGCGGGTCCAGATGATCTGTCTGGACGATGCTGCCCCGATAAAGTCGGCGACTGCCTGACGGGCCTGTTCAAATTTTGCCGTCGCCCGATCGCTCAGGGTATGAGCACCGCGGTGCACGTTACTGTTGTCATGAAGATAGTAATCGCTGATGGCATCAATAACAGCACGGGGCTTTTGTGTTGTTGCGGCGTTGTCCAGATACACCAGCGGCTGCCCGTTAACCTGCTGCTGCAGTATGGGAAAGTCCTGCCGAACCGCTTCTGCATCAAAGGCAGCCTGACGGGCTTGTCGCTGGGCCTCAGTCAATTGAGGACTCCTCGATAAAGCGCTGTCGCAGACGCGTCTGCAGTGTATCCAGCATGTCCGCATACGGCAGGGCCATCATGACCTCATTGATAAAACCGTAGCTGAGCATCATGGTGGCCTGTTGGCGTTCAACGCCCCGGCTCTGCAGGTAATACAGCGCTGTATCATCCAGCTGACTGATGGTGGCGCCGTGCGCACAACGCACATCGTCAGCGTAAATTTCAAGCTCGGGCTTGGTATCCACCTCTGCACTGTTGGATGTCAGCAGGTTGCGGTTGTTAAGCTCCGCCAGGGTTTTCTGGGCATCTTCATGGATATGGATACGGCCGTTAAACACAGCTTTGGCCTTGTCGCCCACAATGCCCCGGAACACTTCGTTGCTGGTACAGTGCGGCACGCGATGTTCGATGGTGGTATGGTAATCCACCAGCTGCTGATGACGTGCCAGGTAGACGCCATTAAGTATGGCTTCGCCGCCCTCCCCGCCGTGATTAATCTGATAGTCTATGCGCTTGAGACGGCCGCCTTCGGCCAGCGTAAAGCCTTCAAACACAGCGCTACGCTGCAGGTTCACATGCACACCGCCAATATGGCGACTGTCTTCATGTTCCAGATGCAGGCGGGTGTGGTGCAGACGGGCATTTTCCCCAACCGCGATTTCCGTCAGGCTGTTGGCAAAGCTGTCAGTCGCGTCATCGGCCGACAGATACTGTTCAATGACCTTTGCATTGGCGCCCTGTTCCAGAACAATCAGTACACGCGTATTGGCCATCAAATCACCGGCAACAGCCGACGACAGGTAGATCAGATTCAGCGGCTTATCCAATGTGGTGTTTTTGGCCACTGTAACCAGCACACCCTCAGTCAACTGGGCATTGTTAAGCGCAGCAAACAGATTGCGCCGTTCACTGGCCACCTGACTGGCAATTTTGCCAAGATGCTGTTGCAGGATCTGCTGTGCTTCGTCACCGGCCTGACTGAACAGACTGACACCGGCTGGCAGAGCATCGGACGCGTCTGCATTGAATACACCATCAACAAAAATCACATTGATGTACTGCTCACTGCGCATTGCCTGCAAGTCCGCGCTGGTCGGAACAGTATCAAGCGCCTTGGGCAATCCGGCCTCCGCAAAGGCCTGCAGCGACATCAGCGGCGTATACTTCCAGTGCTCGCTCTTGCGGCCCGGCCAGGGCGCGCAGGCAAACTCGGCGGCACCACTGTGCCTTAGGGCCTGCAGATAATCAGGCGCATGCTGCTGGCCAGCCAGCTTCAGGGCCTGTTGTTGAAACTCACTTTGCTGCATGTTCAGGCGACCTCACCTTCCAGCCAGCCGTAACCTTTGGCTTCCAGCTCCAGGGCCAGATCTTTGCCGCCCGACTTGACGATTTTGCCGCCGGCCAGCACGTGCACATAATCCGGCACGATATAGTCGAGCAGGCGCTGATAGTGTGTGACCACGATAAAGCTGCGATTCTCGGCACGCATGGCGTTTACGCCGTTGGCAACCACCTGCAGGGCATCAATATCCAGACCGGAATCAGTCTCATCCAGAATGCACAGCTGCGGTTCCAGCAGCATCATCTGCAGAATTTCATTGCGCTTCTTTTCACCACCAGAGAATCCTTCATTGACACCGCGCTTAAGGAAGGACTGGTCCAGACTGACTTTCTGACTGACCTCGCGAGCCAGTTTCATAAAATCGAAGGAGGACATTTCCTCAAGACCCCGGTGCTTGCGCTGCGCATCCACCGCTGCCTTCAGGAATTCCATATTGCTGACGCCGGGAATTTCCACCGGGTACTGAAAGGCCAGAAACAGGCCCTCGCGGGCACGCTCTTCGATATCAAGTTCAAACAGGTCTTTACCGTTAAACAGCACCTGACCACTGGTCACGTCATAACCATCACGTCCGGTCAGCACATTGCCCAGCGTACTCTTGCCCGCTCCGTTGGGCCCCATGATGGCATGTACTTCGCCAGGGCCAATCGTCAGATTCAGGCCGTTGAGAATCTGTTTGCCCGCAACTTCAGCAACCAGGTCTTTGATCTGTAACATAGTCATTTTCCGTCAGATAAAATGTAAATCAGTATCAGCCGACTGAACCTTCCAGACTGACTTCCAGCAATTTGCCCGCTTCCACAGCAAACTCCATGGGCAGTTCTTTGAAAACCTCACGGCAGAATCCGTTGACGATCATGGATACGGCTTTCTCGGCGTCCAGGCCGCGCTGCTGGCACAGGAACATCTGGTCATCACTGACCTTGGAGGTGGTCGCCTCGTGTTCTATGACAGCCGAAGCGTTGCGGTTTTCAATATAGGGGAAGGTGTGCGCGCCACAGCGATCACCGATCAGCAGCGAGTCACACTGGGTGAAGTTGCGGGCACCCTCGGCTGCCGGGTTAATACGCACCAGCCCGCGGTAGGCGCTGTTGCTGCGGCCGGCTGAGATGCCTTTGGCAATGATGGTAGATCGGGTGTTTTTGCCCAGATGAATCATCTTGGTGCCAGTGTCGGCCTGCTGAAAGTTATTGGTCAGCGCCACCGAGTAAAATTCACCGACGCTGTTATCGCCCTTCAGAATGCAGCTGGGATACTTCCAGGTCACCGCGGAACCGGTCTCTACCTGTGTCCAGGAGATGTGCGCATTGGTATGTGCCACTCCACGCTTGGTCACAAAGTTGTAAATGCCACCCTTGCCGTCTTTATCGCCGGGATACCAGTTTTGCACCGTTGAATACTTGATTTTGGCGTTATCCAGTGCAACCAGCTCCACGACGGCGGCATGCAGCTGGTTCTCATCGCGCATGGGCGCTGTACAACCTTCCAAATAGCTGACATGAGAGCCTTCGTCGGCCACGATCAGGGTGCGCTCAAACTGTCCTGTATTCAGTTCGTTAATACGGAAATAGGTCGACAGCTCCATGGGGCAGCGCACACCCTTGGGGATATAGACGAACGAACCGTCGGAAAACACGGCTGAGTTCAGTGCCGCGTAAAAATTGTCTTTTTGTGGCACCACGGAGCCCAGGTATTTTTGTACCAGTTCCGGATACTCGCGGATGGCTTCACTGATGGGGCAAAAAATGACGCCCGCCTCATGCAGTTTTTCACGGAACGTGGTTACCACAGAAACGGAATCAAACACAGCATCAACCGCCACGCCCGCCAGAGCTTCCTGCTCATGCAATGGAATACCCAGCTTTTCATAGGTGGCCAGCAGTTCCGGATCAACCTCATCCAGACTCTTGGGGCGGTTTTTCATGCTTTTGGGTGAGCTGTAATAGGAAATCGACTCAAAATCGATCTTCGGGTAGTGCACGTGAGCCCAGGTTGGCTCAGTCATTTCGCGCCAGGCATGGTAGGCTTTCAGGCGCCATTCCAGCATCCACTGCGGCTCTTCTTTCTGCGCAGAGATAAAGCGCACCACATCTTCATCAAGACCCGGTGCCAGCGTATCCGACTCAATTGCCGAGTGAAATCCGGCCGCATAGTCCTTGCGGATCAGACTTTCGACTTGTTCACTCATAGTACAACCTCTGTATTGGCATCTTGGCGTCTGTCTGGGAGCGGCAAATTATCAATTATCCGAGTATTTTAGTCAACTATTACGCCGCCAGCCTGATTCGGATCATAAAGGGTGCATAGTATAACAGGGGTTGTACTGCTCTCTGAGCAACTTCATGCGCCCATCGGCGACAAAATCGCGCAATAAGGCATCCATCGCCGCCATAACCGGCCCCTCGCCGCGGATCTGAAACGGCCCGTGCTCACGCACCAGGCGGACACCGTGATCCTTGACGTTACCGGCCACAATGCCCGAAAACACCCGACGCAGATTCACAGCCAGTTCCGCAGCTGGCAGGCGGGTACTCAACTGCAGTGCTGCCATCGAATCATGGCTGACTTCAAAGGGGTACTTCATGGCTTCCGGAATACTCAGCAGCCAGTTGTAGTAATAGGCATCACGGGTCTGACGGCGGTTACGGGCCACACGATTAACACCGTCGCGCATGATGTGGGCCACTTTGGTCGGGTCATCAGTCACGATTTGATAGTACTGACGAACCTGTACACCCAATGTAGCCACCAGAAACGCATCAATTTTCTCGAAATAGCCCCGGCTGGAGGCCGGCTCGGTGAAGATCAGTGGCAGGTAAACATCCTGATTGGCAGGATCCATCAGGGTCCCCAGTAAAAAAAGAATTTCTTCCAGCGTCCCCACCCCGCCGGGGAACACAATGATGCCATGGCCAAGGCGTACAAAGGCCTCCAGTCGCTTCTCGATATCCGGCATGACAACCAGATGATTAACAATCGGGTTGGGTGATTCGGCGGCAATGATGCCGGGCTCGCTGATACCAATGTAGCGGCCGTTTTTCAGGCGTTGCTTGGCATGGCCGATGGTGGCCCCCTTCATGGGACCTTTCATGGCTCCGGGACCACAGCCAGTGCAGATATCCAGCCCCCGCAGCCCCAGCTGGTAACCCACTGCCTTGCTGTAGTCATACTCCTCGCGGCTGATTGCATGCCCGCCCCAGCAGACCACCAGGCTGGGCAGCTGTCGCGCCTGCAGCAGTCCAGCATTACGCAGCACGTGAAACACCAGATTTTTGATTAAGGCCGAAGTCTGTGGACTGTGTTCATCAAAGCGGATGGCTTCAAAACCGCCTGACACTGGCGCTGACTGCGGGTGATAGAACTCGCTGGAGACAAACACAATATCGCGCAGCACCGCAAACAGGTGCTCACGGACGCCGCTGATGATCTTGCCGTCCACGAAGGCGCAGGCCGGTGCTCCGGTCAGTTTCAGTTTAATACCGCGGGTGCGCTGCACTATCTCAATCTGAAAATCAGGATATCGTTTATAAACTTCCTCGGCACTGTCAGAGGTATCGTCACAGTTCAGCACTGCCAGCGCACAGCGACGGAACAGTTCGTAAATCTCACCGTGCCCCAGGTCTCTCAGGCGCTCGACCTCCTGCTGAGAGAGCAGCTCCAGACTGCCTGTGGGACTGACGGAGGTATTAATAGTCTGCAGCGGACAATTATTTTGTGCCATGGTATTCAATCCTTTATTCTGACCGGGTTTCCAGTACAATACGCGCCCACGCAATTGACCCGGCACCGGAGTGACCATTATGACATCTCAGTCAGCGCTGTCCGACAACGAAGAACAAAATTATGAATTGTTTCTGCAACAGGTCCAGGCCAGTGGCCAGGTCTGGGGACTGCACGGCAAGGAAGGCTGGGCACTGTGTGAGTCAATTGAGTTTGAAGATACTGAAGTCTTCCCGTTCTGGTCTCAGGAAGACTTTGCGGCGGCCATGTGCACGGAAGAATGGTCCATCTATGAACCCAAGGCCATCAGCCTTGAGGACTTTCTGACCGAATGGCTGCCCGGCATCCACGAAGATGACGCCCTGGTGGGCCCCAACTGGGATACCGAGCTGACCGGTCTGGAGATAGAGCCTGCCGATCTGGCCAAGGCTCTGGCGCCGGACGCCTGACTCAGACAAACCTGGTCAGGCTACAGTCTTCCGCGACTTACTTTTTGCTGTAGTCGTACCAGCCCTTACCGGTTTTTTCGCCATACTCGCCTTTCATGTAGTGCTCAACCAGACGAGGGTTGGGCAGATCGGCCGGGTTACCGGTCTCACGGAACTTCTCCATGCGCATTATGTAGCTCAGATCCAGTCCGGTCAGATCATTCAGGCGGAATGGCCCCATCGGATGACCCGCACCATACACGCAGGCATTATCGATATCTTCCACTTCTGCCACGCCCATTTCCAGCAGCCATGTGGCTTCTCTGGAAATCGCCGCAAAAATCCGGTTGAGCAGAAAACCGTCGACTTCCTTCTTGAGCAGTACGGGTACTTTCTGCAGTGTCTTGCTCAATTGCATGGTCAGATCAGCTGTTTCATCAGACACGTGCGGACCTTTAACCACCTCCACCAGCTTCATGACCAGCGCCGGATTAAAGAAGTGCATGTTGACCACTTTATCCTGCCGCTGTGTCGCGTCTGCTATTTTGGAGCTGACAATGGCTGAACTGTTGGTGGCAAGAATTGCATGCCTGGGCGCAATGCGATCGAGATCGGCATATATTTTACGCTTCAGCTCCAGAATTTCAGTTGCCGCTTCAATCACAAAGTCTGCGTCACCAGCCGCCAGCTCGAGATCGTTAACAAACTGAATATTGTTGCGCGCAGCCTCAGCCTGCTCTGCTGTCAGACGGCCTTTTTCAACTCGGCCGGGCAGGTAGCTGTCGACAAAAGCATCAGCCTTCTTCAGCGTCTCTTCATTGATATCAAAACACTTGACCTTGAATCCGCAGATCGCTGACTGCAGAGCAATCTGATGCCCCATGTTGCCAGCACCTACTACGCAGATATTTTTAATGTCTTCAAATTTCATTACATCATCCCGTTTATGATTGAAAAAACCAGTTCAATACGCCTGAGCGATTTTAACCTTAACATGATGCTCTTCAACATCGAATCAGGGTCTGCCCTGGTCACCCTGCTGATAATCGCACACCCCCTGCGGGAACACCGCCTGCAGTTGTGCTATTTGAGTCGGATCCGGACGCCAGTTGCCATAGGTGCCATCACTGAGCGCCACATCCAGTGGTTTCAGTGTGCACTTGAAAATACTGCCCTCAATGGGCCCGCCGGCCTGAATGCGTGAGGTCTTGTACAACGGGAGGGCCTGAGTGCAGGCGCCTGGCGCGTTATCATCCAGCACACCATCCCAGACATCAGCGCCGCTGGCAATCAGACTGCCATCGGTGGCAAAGCAGGCATCCTGAGCACTGGCCGGTCGATTGCCTGCCACACCCGCCGCCGGATTGGCCTTGATGTTCATCACCCAGTCATGCAGCACATCAAGAGCCTGCATGGTCTGGTCAAAAGCTGGCTCAGGGCGGGCATCGGTAAACCAGACCAGCTGATTTTCGCTGTGCCCCATACGATTGCGTATACGCTGACGGGCAGAAAATGACTGATGCGAGTTGTGCATATCAAGGACATGTTCCAGATAATGTCGCCAGTCGACGATCGGAATATTCAGCTGACCGTCAAATACCATGCCTGACTGGTACAACGCGCTGATGGCCTGTACATCGCCTTCGGTTCTGGGTGCCGGTTCATCGTTCTGCCCCAGATTCATATTGCGGCGACTCCATGGATCAAAGTTCTCAGGGGTCGGTTCGCCCAGATAAGGGAAACCTTCCTGCACCATTTCCGACGGATGCTTCCAGCCGCCCACCCGGGTATTGATATCCAGGAATTCTTCGGGGGTGATGGCGCCGGCTTTCATCGCTTCCAGACCGTACTGCACACCCACGTTATCCCAGGGTGTTCTGGCCCAGCCATTATCATCAACACCGTAGATGTTTTTCAGGTCGTCGTAGTGTGTCCAGACCACATCATCCATGATACCCGGCGGATGCATTTTGTCCTGCTCACGCACCTGCCCGTAGTGCGGATTCATGCTCAGCGGTGTCAGTCCGCGCCAGGCCGGAATACATTCATTGGACCCGTCAGCTGAGGCATAGCCCAGCGCGCGCTTGGCCTCGGCCAACGGATCGGGCACCGCATCTGTTGAATTAAATCCCAGCAGCAAACTGCGGTTGGCGGTCACCTGCCATTTCGGGTTGTCCCGATCAGTCACATCCATGTAGTGCTCAAGCAATTCGCAGTCACCCACATGAATCGTTTGAGTCACCATGTCCGGGTAGGAATACTGGGGCACGCCTGCATCAATCAGACCCGGATAATTCTGCTGATACACATACTGCTGAATGGCGCCGCCAGAGCCACCAATGGCCACTGTGTAGTCAGGCACGCCAAAGCGTTTGATAAACTGCTCTTTGACCATCAGTGCCGTTTCGCCACCCACCTGAAGGTTGTAGTGCTCACCGGTCCTGTTACCCGAGGAATAGGCCACGGCGTAACCCTTGCCCAGCGCCTCCGGCATCCGTGCGCGCGTTGTATTCACTCGCCCCTGGAAATGACCAACACCCACACCGCCCTCAAAATGGTACAACAGACGCCCATTCCAGTTGATATCACCGGCTTCATGGACGTCACTGACCTGATTGTCAGGATCTGCCAGAACTGCCAGGCTATACAGGAAGCGATTAATGGTGCCGCGCTCCCAGCGCACCACAAAGTCAACTTCGCGGCCATCAGTAAGCACTGTGCGCGCCAGATCGGCTGGACGCGCCCCATCCTCCGGCCAGGGTTTATACTGGCCATCCGTACTCATATAGTGGTATTCAACAAACGGTTCAATCGAGCAGTCTTTACTGTAACCAGTGACATTGCCTGCGGCATCGTAGACCGGGAACCCCCAGTCTTCGTCATGGTCGACCAGTGGCTGCACACCCCACTCCAGAACGCTGCTGCAGACAAATGGATATTGCTGTGGTCCGGATAATAAAGGCCCGCTGATCGGATGGTTGGTGACATCCAGAGTGGCCAGCACCTGATTGCCGGAACGAATCACCTCGATACTGTTTGCGCCGGGACTCAGACCCTCAACCAGCACCTGAAGCGGCGAATGCTGCTCAGCGCGGATGACATCAAGTGGCTGGCCATTGGCCCTGAAACTGACCCCGTCCAATGACTCCAGCCCCTCAAGCGACAGCAGTATACTGCCACCACTGACTTGCTCGGGCGCACTGGAGAGACTGGACATTGAAACATTCAGAGGCGGCTCGGAACACGCTCCGACACCAGCGATGGCGGCAATCAATAAGACCCTGCGCAGCATAACAAGCTCCTGTCAGCTATGGTTTTTGTGAGTTTTTATTGCGGGCAAAGCTGACATTATCATGAATGGATTCAGGATTGGAATGTCATCAACACTTCATATCATTGACACTATATTGTCATTCTTTAGTGGCAACATGCTGTCAACTTTGATGCTTAATGGTGCATGGTGCATTAATACAGCGCACCAGATTGGTCATCAAAGTGTTATCAAAACTCTATCCCATTGTATTTATTGATATTTAAATATTGGCACGACGCTTGCTTTTTCCATATTGCCAATTCACTTAACTCTCTCAAGAGGTCTTAACATGAAAGTTTCAGCCAAAATCAAATCCGCTCTTATCCTTGGTGTTGTCGGCTCAGCGATGGCTACTGGTGCCAGTGCACAGACTCCGGAAATGTCATTCAGCAGCAAAGAGCTGCGCGTTGTTGAGCAGTCTCTGCCAGAGTATCCGCGTCGTGCAGAACTGTCAGGTATCGAAGGTTACACTGTTGTAGAGTTCACTGTACTGCCAGACGGTTCAGTTGCTGCCCCGACTATCGCTGAGTCCAACTCACGTCTGTTCACTCGCGCTGCACTGGCTGCCATCGAGTCCTGGAAGTTTGAGCCTGTTGTTGCCGAAGCTGGCGAGCCGGTTCCTGTTCGCACTTCAATGAAGTTCAGCTTCGTCGGTCGCGATTAATTAAGATCGTAATCTGATAAATGTTAAAGCGTTTATTGTTTCAGACCCGTAAACAGTAAAGCGCCTATCGGCCAAAAGCCGTTGCAAGACCAATAATCAAAACAAGTAATACGGGATTTTTATGAAAACAATCAAAATAGCCACAAAAAATTGAGCCGGATCATTATTGACGATCCGGCTCATTTTCCTTCGCTCTGCCCCTGCCACGACGACACCTTTCAGAACAATATTTCACATCTTTCCAGGCCGTTTTCCATTTCTTTCGCCAACTGAATGGTCTCTGGCAGACCGGACACCTTTTGGCAGGCAGATCCGATTTTTTGATCAAGGCTCCACTTCCTTTCCATCCCAGGCGAAGATCCTGCCGCTGTGTTCACTAGTCAGCGACTCAACAACCTGCAGCATTTGCTCTACTGAATACGAGGCAGTGAATAATTTGCCATCCGGCACGTTTTTCTGGAACGGTTCTGACAAATGACTGTCTACGGTGCCCGGATGCAGGGCACAGACAATTGCATTTTTGTTACTGCGTCGCGTTTCAATGCCCAGATTCCTGATGATCATGTTCAGAGCCGCCTTTGAGGCCCGGTATGAATACCAGCCGCCTAGCCTGTTATCAGAAATACTGCCAACCCGGGCCGACAAAACTGCAAAAACAGAACGCTGCCGTTTATTCAGGATCGGGATAAAGTATTTGGCTATCAATGCAGGCACAATCGTATTCGCCTGAAACAGTTCTGCGAGTTTGTACGCTGATATGTCCCGCAGCGACTTTTCCGGCATGATGTCAGCGGTATGTAATATACCTGTCGCCACAATGACAAGATCCAGAGGCGCTGCCTGTGATACCTGCACGGCGGCATTCTTCAGTGAAGATTCGTCCAGATAGTCGATCTGCTGACAGAGCACATTGTCGGCGGGCGAGGACAGCGGATTCCGCGAAAATGCATGGATGCTCGCCTCGGGAAATTGTGAGGATAAAGTCCTCACAAATGCGCTGCCAATGGCGCCGCCACTGCCGAATATGGCGATGTTTTTGGGCATATGAGTGAGCTCCCTGGTGACAGTTGTGTCAGGTATACGCTCAGCGAGGCTGATCGGAGCTATAGGAGCAGCATGCTGCCATTCGAATGGTACTGCCAACTCTACAGACAAACCAAACGGGGTATATTATGGGTCGCGTCACAACTGATGGCGAACATATTGAGACATTGAGAGAGGGATGAATCAAAACAGCTCTGGGCTGTTTTGCCCCTGCGGGCTTCGCGCTGACGCGCTCGTTTTTGATTGCTGCGCAATCAATCGACCCTCTGATCGGGTTCGCCTCCCTCTCTCGTGTTTGAGTTTGGATATATTTCTGAGGGGAGTGGCGCGAATGAGGGCGGGAATATTATAAATGGCGGAGAGAGAGGGATGAATCAAAACAGCTCTGGGCTGTTTTGACCCTTCGGGCTTCGCGCTGACGCGCTCGTTTTTGATTGCTGCGCAATCAATCGACCCTCTGATCGGGTTCGTCTCCCTCTCTCGTGTTTGAGGCTGGGTATATTTTTTAGGGGAGTGGCGCGAACAACGGCGGGAATATTTTAAATGGCGGAGAGAGAGGGATGAATCAAAACAGCTTTGGGCTGTTTTGACCCTTCGGGCTTCGCGCTGACGCGCTCGTTTTTGATTGCTGCGCAATCAATCGACCCTCTGATCGGGTTCGTCTCCCTCTCTCGTGTTTGAGGCTGGGTATATTTTTTAGGGGAGTGGCGCGAACAACGGCGGGAATATTATAAATGGCGGAGAGAGAGGGATTCGAACCCTCGATAGGGATTAACCTATACGCCCTTAGCAGGGGCGCGCCTTCAGCCACTCGGCCATCTCTCCAAAATCGGGCGCAATCATAGCATAACTTTGAAGAAATGGCAGGGTTGACTTGCAATAAAGTTACTGATTACCGGCATCGCCATCATTACCAGCGCCGCCTTTCTCTTTCTGGATGCGCTGATAGATTTCTTCCCGGTGCACGGCCACATCTTTGGGGGCATTGACACCAATCCGTACCTGGTTGCCTTTCACCCCAAGAACGGTGACTGTCACATCATCGCCTACCATCAGCGTCTCACCAATCCGGCGAGTTAAGATCAACATGATGTATCTCCTTTCCCATTCATGATATCCATGCAACATCCCTTTCAGCGGCCTGAAAAGTATCCACGGAATTGTTTAAGCTGTCAGTACTCCTCTCCGGATGAGACCGGCTCAGGAGACATTTACAGTCATTTGCCCCAAACAAATCACTTCGGAACCGAAGTTCCTTTATCCCTCTAACCCAAAGGCAGCGTGCAAGGATCTTACAGCCAGCTCCAGGTACTTTTCTTCGATCACTACCGATATTTTTATCTCAGACGTGGTGATAATCTGAATATTAATGGACTCATCGACCAGAGTCCTGAACATCTGACTGGCGATTCCGGCGTGTGATTTCATTCCCACACCCACCAGTGACACCTTCGCGATCCTGTCATCCACTGACACCTGGCGTGCGCCCACCGAATCAGCAATTCTGGTGACAATATCACGTGTCTTCTGACTATCCTGACGCTTCACCGTAAAGGTAATGTCGGTTGTACCATCTGCAGAAACGTTCTGCACGATGACATCGACCTCAATACCTGCATCGCTGACTGGCCCCAGCACCTTGTAGGCCACTCCCGGCACGTCAGGCACGCCGGAAACAGTCACTTTTGCCTCGTCGCGTGTAAATGCGATCCCGGAAATAATCGGCGCTTCCATTTCCTTGTCATCCTCAAGCGTAATCAGTGTGCCTGGATCATCCTCAAAACTGGACAGGACCCTGAGCGGCACTTTGTACTTGCCGGCAAATTCAACTGACCGTATTTGTAGTACTTTCGCCCCCAGGCTTGCAAGCTCCAGCATTTCCTCGAATGTAATTGTTCGTAACAGCCTGGCATCATCAACCACGCGAGGATCCGTGGTATATACGCCTTTAACGTCTGTATAGATCTGACACTCATCCGCTTTTAGTGCAGCCGCCAGAGCGACCGCCGAGGTGTCGGAACCACCCCGCCCCAACGTAGTGATATTGCCGTGCTCATCGACGCCCTGAAAACCAGCGACTACAACTACTCGCCCCTGATCCAGCTCGTCGTGAATGCGCTGCGAGTCGATCTCGCGAATTCGGGCCTTGGTATGTACGCTATCGGTCAGGATGCGCACCTGAGAACCGGTAAATGATCGGGCCTCACAACCACGCTTGTGCAGGGCCATGGCCAGCAACGCTATGGTCACCTGCTCACCCGTTGACACCAGCACATCCAGCTCACGTGGTGTCGGATGGGCCTGAATTTGCTCTGCCAGGCCAATCAGCCGGTTAGTTTCCCCGCTCATGGCCGACAAAACCACCACAATGGAATCGCCTCTGGCCTGACTGGCAACGATACGATCTGCAACGGCCTCAATACGCTCCACACTACCGACTGAGGTACCACCAAACTTCTGAACTAACAGTGCCATAAATACTATTCACCACAAGGGGAGCTGATTAAAACAAATATGCCAATACCTTGGCAAGTGCAGAACCAACCTTTTGTCAAGTGATCTTCGTCACAATTTCAGAAACAGCCGCCAAGGCCCCAGGCAGCGATTCAACGTCGGTGCCCCCGGCCATGGCCATGTCAGGACGTCCGCCCCCTTTACCACCCACCATGGCGGCTATCTGATTGACGACATCACCCGCCTTTATGCGATCCGTCAGGTCCTGAGTCACACCGACAACCAGGGCCACTTTACCCCCCTCAGCGCTGCCCAGCACAACGACAGCCGATCCCAATTTGTTCTTCAGCTTGTCGACAGTCTCGCGCAAGGCCTTGTTGTCGAAACCTTCCACCTGCTCAGCCAGTACCTTGATGCCGTTGACTTCAATAGCCCTGGAAGCGATATCGCTGCCTGCCGCACTGGCCAATTTGCCTTTCATCTGACCCAGCTCTTTTTCCAGTGAACGGGCATGACCGACCAGCTGTTTAACCCGCTCCGCCACGCTGTCAGCACCCGTTTTCAGAGATTCGCAGATCTGTCGCAGAACGGCTTCTTCACGTTCCACATAAGCCAGCGCGCCGGCACCGGTGACTGCTTCGACACGCCGCACACCCGCCGCGATGCCGGTCTCAGCCACCAATTTGAACAAGCCGATATCGCCTGTACGCTCCACGTGAGTTCCACCACACAGTTCAGTTGAAAACTCTCCCATGCTGACCACTCGCACACGGTCACCGTATTTTTCACCAAACAACGCCATTGCGCCCTGATTCATCGCTTCATCCATGCTCATGACTTCCTTGCGGACCGCCACATTGCGCATGATTTCCCGATTCACCAGAGCTTCGATCCGTTTCACCTCATCCGCTGTCACCGGCGTATTATGGGAGAAATCAAAGCGCAGACGATCCGCCGTGACCAGTGATCCCTTCTGGGTGACATGCTCCCCAAGGACCTCCCGCAAGGCCGCATGCAACAAATGAGTTGCTGAGTGATTCAGCATTGTGGCACGTCGATTTTTCTCCTCGACGCTGGCTGTCAGGTTCTCTCCAACAGACAGGCGGCCCTGTCGCAGGACACCTTTATGGAGAACGTGCTCTCCCTGCTTCTGGGTATCGACCACCTCAAACAGGGCTGTCAGCTTACCGCCCCGCATGACCTTCAGCACCCCGCAATCACCCGCCTGGCCACCCGACTCGCCATAGAACGGACTGATATCCAGCAAAACCACAGCCTCGCTGTTGCCTATCAGATCTTTGACAGACTGGCCCTGCTGATAAATAGCCAGAACGGTCGCGTCCTTATTCAAAGTGTCGTATCCGACGAACTCCGTGCCATCCGCCACATCAATCGCAAGCTTTTCAACCGCGTTAAACTGACTGGCTGCTCTGGCCTGTTCGCGCTGAACATTCATGGCACGCTCAAAACCATCCATATCCAATGTCAGATGGTGTTCACGTGCCACATCAGCAGTCAGATCGACCGGAAATCCGTAAGTATCATACAGGCGGAACACTGTGTCCCCTGACAGGACATGACCGTTTAATTGTTTGATAGCCTGTTCCAGTATCTGCATACCGTTTTCGAGGGTACGGGCAAACTGCTGCTCTTCTTCTTTCAACACTTTTTCTACGCGCGACTGATCCTTTTTCAGATCCGCATAGGCGTCCCCCATCTCTTTGACCAGGGCATCCACCAGGCGATAGAAGAACAGATCCGTCACTCCCAACTGATAACCGTGGCGCACGGCACGGCGGATGATGCGACGCAGCACATAACCCCGACCTTCATTCGAAGGCGTCACGCCATCCAGCACCAGGAATGCGCAAGAGCGGATATGGTCAGCGATCACCCGCAACGAGGTATTGGCCGTATCGCTAACACCGGTAATCGTGGCAGCTGCATTCAACAAATTCTGAAACAGATCAATCTCGTAGTTGCTGTGCACGTGCTGCAAGACCGCGGCCAGGCGCTCCAGTCCCATGCCCGTGTCTACGGAAGGTTTGGGCAAAGGAACCAGTTCCCCACTGGTCTGGCGATCAAATTGCATGAAAACCAGGTTCCAGATTTCAATATACCGGTCACCATCTTCATCGGGGCTGCCCGGCGGTCCACCGGCAACTTCCGGACCGTGATCGTAAAAAATTTCTGAACAAGGGCCACATGGCCCCGTATCACCCATCTGCCAGAAGTTTGATGACTCTCCCAGCCTCACTACGCGATCGACAGGCACACCAATCTGATCGGTCCAGATAGCCGCCGCCTCATCGTCATCCCGGTAAACGGTAACCCAGAGCTTGTCCTTTGGCAGCCTCAGGACCTCAGTCAAAAACTCCCAGGCATAGCTTATAGCGTCCTCTTTGAAGTAGTCGCCGAAACTGAAATTACCCAGCATCTCGAAAAAGGTGTGATGACGGGCGGTATAACCGACATTTTCCAGATCGTTATGCTTGCCACCGGCTCGCACACAACGCTGAGAGCTAACCGCCCTCTGATAAGAACGGACCTCTGATCCAAGAAAAAGGTCTTTGAACTGCACCATGCCCGCGTTGGTAAACAACAACGTCGGATCGTTGCCCGGCACCAGTGAACTGCTGGGCACAACCTCATGCCCCCTGGACTTGAAATAGTTCAGAAATGACTGGCGAATCTCGTTACTTTTCATCAAACCTTCCATAATCAACCGGACGCTCAGGTCCGTCAGTATCATTTATGGCCGCAGATTATACTCTTCTGCCGGTATTTGTGCAGAACTGTCTCAGTCCTCAGGCAGGTCAACCTGCCCGTTACTTGACAGCAGAATAGCAACTGGCCGGGTTTTCGGGAAATGCGATAATACTATCGTGGTGATAATCAAAAATGGCACGCAGAGGAACATGCCGGCGACGCCCCAGATATATCCCCACAGGGCAAGATTAAACAGGATCACAACCGGACTCAGATTGAGAGACGTACCCATCAGACGAGGCTCAATAATGTTGCCAATTGTCACCTGCAGAGCACCGATCAGAATCAGCACTGTCAGAGATAAATAGATACCATCGGTTGACTGTGCCAGGGCGATCAATGCCGGAAATATTGTCGCAATAATTGACCCGACTGTCGGAATGAAATTCAGCAAAAATATCAATACGCCCCATACTTCCGGAAAATTGACGCCCAGCAGACGCAGAATCAGGTAACTCAGCGTACCTGTGAGTGCGCTGGTGAAAAGCTTGATGGTGATATACTTCTGAATGTCCGCTCGGACTTTTTCAATGATCCGCCTGACCCGCTTCTCGCGTTCAGGATTGCCAACCAGAGCCGATAATTTTTGATTGAAATTACCCTGTTCAAACAACAGAAATCCGACATAAATGGTGATCAGCACCCCATCAGCCGCCAAACCTGTAAAGGTCAACGCAAGCGCCGTAATCATGGCAGAAATATCCAGCCACTCAGTCAACACCTGGGAGAATCCGCCAGCCGGGAATTCCGCAGTAAACGGTAGCGACTGCCAGAAACTGCGCAGATTAGCCTCGTAAACGCGAGCCACACTGCCCAGGTCATTCAGGCTGCCACTGACAAACTGCACGATGATGCCAACAACTGCGAATAGCACCAGAACAGCGGCCAGAAAACAAAGAGGTCGCGGGATAGTCACCGAACCCAGCCTGAGGCGGACAATCAGACTGGCCAGCACATTGATCAAAAACCAGAAAACGATGGCGATAACCAGTGGTAAGAAAAGTTGCTGCCCTACCACCAGCAAATAGACACTGAGTGCCACTAATGCAGCTGTCGCAGCAAAATTAACCAGCGGAGTGTTTGACCTGATATTCAAGGGCTCACTCTCCTTTTTGGCCGGTTGACTCAGAGGCTGGCCAGCGCATCAATAACAATGCCTGGTGTCAGCAGTTGCGGCAATATGATCGGCTCATCGCTGGTATTGCCGGGATACAAGATATACAAAGGAACGCTGGGCCGGTTAAAAGCATCCAGCACGCGAGTGATCTCAGGATCCTGATTGGTCCAGTCGCCCTTCATATAGGTGATCCCATAATCCACCATGGCCTGCTGTACACGCCGTGTACTCAGCGTTGTCTGCTCGTTAGCCAGGCAGGTAATACACCAGGCAGCGGTCATATTAACCAGTACTGGCTGACCATTGGCGCGCAATTCTTCGACACGGGCACTGGAAAATGGTTCAAACTCTGCGCTGTAAGCTTCGCCGGTCATATCCACACCACCCCCCGAAGGCAACAGCAACGGGGTACGAAGCACTGAGAGTGCAGCGATAATCAATGCCAGGCTGGTAAGACGACCGGCCCATTGCAGGGCGACACTGCGTCCGTTACTTTTCTGCAACAACCACAGCGCCAGTGCCATCGCCAGCGCACCGGAAGCAACCGCTACCATGCCGTTAACGCCGACCTGCGTACCCAGCACCCACAGCAACCAGAGAGCGGCCGCGTACATCGGGAAGGCCATAAACTCCTTGAATGTCTCCATCCATGGGCCTGGCTTCGGCATATGGCGCATCAGAGCCGGACTGAATGACAGAATCAGGAACGGCAGAGCCATACCAAGTCCCAGGAAGGCAAACACAATCATGGCCACCGCCCACGACTGCGACAGGGCAAAACCAAGAGCCGCACCCATGAAAGGCGCTGTACAGGGGCTGGCAACCACCGTCGCCAGCACTCCCGTAAAGAATGAAGCCCGGTAACCATTACCGGTTGTCAGATTGCTGCCAACCCCCATAAATGAGGTTCCGAATTCGTAAATACCTGACAGACTCAAGCCAATCACAAAAAACAGGAATACCAAGGCCGCCACAAACCAGGGAGACTGCAGCTGAAATGCCCAGCCGACTGCCTCACCACCCGCCCGCAGGGCCAGCAGGATTGAGGCCAACAGCATAAACGACAAAACAATACCCAACGTGTACGCGATGCCATGAATGCGATATTGCGCGACCGACGAGCCACTTTTGGATGTCAGGTTAAGCACTTTCAAAGACAAGACGGGAAACACACACGGCATCAGGTTCAGGATCAAACCGCCGGCCAGCGCAAATACCATGATCATCAGCAGGCCGGGCGCATCGCTGGCGCCACTGCCGGTATTGCTGCTGCTTTGCTCAGCGGCAACAGTTGCCAGTGCGGCCAGCCCTTCCGGTGTTGCTGCTGTGGCGTTAATGACAAAACCGTCGAATTCACCATTGCGACGTTCAACGGCCAGCAAGCCGGCAATTTCAGTCAGATCTGTCAACTGACGACGAGCCTGACCATGGGTGATCTGAATCAATCCGGGGTAGAGAGTGACATCGCGCAGTGGGCCTGGCGAGAGAACCCGACGCCGTTCAGGGAAAAACCAGGCCTGTTCCACATCAGCAAATTCGCGGTCATTGGAGGAAACTGAAAAGCTGATGCGATCACCGGCGATGGCAAACAGTCCGTCAAGTGTGTGATCGTCCGTCGGCCAGGTATCCCGCGTCGCTGCGAAGGCATCGGCCCATTGAGGATTGGGCTCCAGCGTCCCACCAGTAGCCGGCACTGAGAGACTGATTTCCGCATCCTCAATCAGACAAATCAGGTCGCACACCTGCCATTCAACATGTGCCGTCATATCAAAGGTGTCGCCACGGAAATCCGCCGGAACCTCAATTGGCACCATCAACAAAACTTCCTCTTTGTACGAGAAAGTCACCAGATCGGTACCCGGGAACGGCAGCCAGGTGGGAACAGGCCATTGAATCTCGCCTGCTGTTGCGCCTTGTGGCAGACGCCATTCATGGATCATGGTGGCATCGCCACTGTCACCGGGCCATTTAGAATAGGTATGCCAGCCTTCAGTCGGAGTCAGCCGAATCGCGGTCCAGAGTGTTTCACCGGGCACGGCATTGGTGGTCTCGGCAATCAGCTCGACCTCAATCTCATCGCCATAATAAACCTCTGCCCTGGCTGTCAGCGACAGCAGAACCAGAAACAGGCTTGAGGCAATCAGAACCAGACTCTTAGGCATCAGGACTCTCCACAATAATCCGTAACTCTTTGTTGTATACCTGATTAATTTATTGTTTTTTTCAGATGAATATCTGCCCGATTGTAGCGCTTCATATCCAGCTTTGTCAGCGCTTATTGTGATAAAAAGTAACAACTTTCGATCAAAGAAGGTGTTCGACCAGTAGTTGAAGCTGCTGCTGACCACGAAACTCATTCACATCCAGCCGATAAACCAGCGTTACCTTGCGCTTTGATGGGTCGGGCCACACATTGGAGTCGATATTAAATGCAATTGCATCAAGCATAGTCTGCCCGCCATCCGGACTGACGATCATCTTGAGATGAAACCCACCAACCAGCCTCTGATCGATCAATGAGAATTCACCGTCAAATAATGGTGCTGGAAAGCCCTGCCCCCATGGCCCGGCCTGACGCAGCAGCTCGGCCGTTTGCAGCGAAAACGCATCGATATCAAGCTCTCCATCACTCAATACTTTCTGCTGCAGGGCAGCGTCATCAAGTTGCCCGGCTGCCGCCTGCTGAAACGCTTCTATAAAAGCCGACAAATTAGATTCAGGCAAACTCAGTCCAGCAGCCATGGCGTGGCCGCCAAACTTGCTGATGAGCCCCGGATGCCTGCTGGCGACGCTGTCCAGCAGATCCCGTATATGAAGTCCGGGAATGGATCTGGCCGACCCTTTTAATTCCCCGTTACCATCGGCATCAGCACCCGCATTCGCAAAAATGATAACCGGTCGATGGAATTGTTCCTTAACTCGCGAAGCCAGTATACCTGCCACACCCTGATGCCAATCCGGGTTGTACAGACACAGCGCGGCTGGTAACGCAGCTTGGCCGCTGAGCATTTCTGCCTGCAGGTCATTCATCGTCTGCAGAGCCTGCTCACGCATATCGGCCTCTATGCGTTTGCGTTCCGTATTGATAGTATCCAGTTGCCGGGCTACGCGGCGCGCAGAATCAGGGTCATCGGTTAGCAGACAGGCAATACCCAGCGACATGTCCTCGAGTCGTCCAGCGGCATTTAGCCTGGGAGCGACGGCAAATCCCAGATCGGATGCCTGCAGATTCGAACGATTGCGCCCGGACAACTCCAGTAGTGCCAGAATGCCTGCGCAGGCATGGCCCGCGCGTATTCGGCGCAGCCCTTCATGAACCAGAATGCGATTATTCTGATCCAGAGCCACCACGTCGGCAACTGTTCCAAGCGCTACCAGGTCAAGCAAATCGGCCAGGCGCGGTTCAGCCAATCCATTTTTCTCAAACCAACCTGTCTCACGCAAGCGCGCACGTAATGCCAGCATCAAATAAAACGCCACGCCCACCCCGGCCAGAGCCTTGCTGGCAAACTCACAATCACGCTGATTCGGGTTAACAATGGCGTCAGCGGCGGGCAAGTCTTCGGGAGGCAGATGATGATCAGTAATCAGAACTTTAATACCGGCAAGTCGGGCACGATCAACACCGTCTATGCTGGAAATACCATTATCAACAGTGATGATGAGATCAGGATGACGCTCAACCGCAAGGTCAACGATCTCAGGACTGAGACCATAACCGTAGGTAAATCTATCCGGTACGATGTAGTCCAGATGCTGAAAACCCATCTGGCTCAAAGCACGAATGACAACGGCACAACTGGTGGCTCCATCGACATCAAAGTCTGATACCACAAGCACACGCCCCTGCTGCTCCAGCATCTGGCATAACAGCTCGACGGCCTGCGATAGCCCCAATAGATCACCGGGCGGCAGTAAACGCCCAGCACTCAGCTCCAGCTCCGTCGGATCAGTGATATTCCTGGCACCGTAAAGGCGAGCCAGCAAGGGCGGCAAGCTCGCCTGCAGCGCGTCGGAAATCCTGGTTGGACGTCGCTCAATCAGCATAAATGCTGCTGCATAAACTCCGTGACAGCCACAATGTCATTATCCAGAACGGCATAACGTTCTTCGCGCTCCAGCAGATCCGCAAGATGCGGTGGCAAGGCCGGACTGTCCAATCCTGCCTTTTCTACTGCGTCGGCAAATTTAACCGGATGAGCCGTTGCCAGCGTAATCATCGGCACCGAGCGCTGCCGGCGACATTCACGGGCGGCCTTTACACCTATTGCGGTGTGCGGATCGATCAGAAAACCGGTGGTCCTATAAATGTCAGCGATAACATCACAGGTCGTCTGATCATCAACGCTCAGACTGGAAAACAATTCACGGGCACGTGTCCATTGCCCCTCATCCAGTTTCTGTGGGCTCTTGCCCAGCCCGGTCACAAACTGTGCGACCTTGTCCGCATCGCGATCAAACAGATCAAACAGATATCGCTCGAAGTTACTCGACACCATAATATCCATACTGGGAGAAAGCGTATGCTCCAGCTCACCCAGCGAGTATTCATTATCGCTGATCAGTCTGTGCAGGATGTCATTTCGATTGGTTGCAATCACCAACTGATCAATGGGCAAGCCCATCTGACGCGCCAGGTAACCCGCATAAATATCGCCGAAATTACCGGTAGGCACCGAAAAAGATACCGGACGCTGTGGTCCACCAAGCTGCAAAGATGCTGAAAAATAATAGACGATCTGCGCCATGATTCTGGCCCAGTTAATTGAATTCACAGCCACCAGTTGTCTATTTTCCGGCAAAAATTGCTGATTGCCAAAAGCGGCCTTCACAATTCGCTGGCAATCATCAAAGTTACCGCGTAAAGCGATGTTGTGCACATTGTCACCAGGGATAGTAGTCATCTGGCGACGTTGAACTTCCGAGACCCGCTGATAGGGATGCAGGATAAACAGGTCGATATTCGGGCAATGACGACACCCTTCCAGCGCCGCAGAGCCGGTGTCACCGGATGTCGCGCCCAGTACTGCCACTTTTTTATTATCGCGCATCAGCACGTAGTCTAGCAGGCGCCCCAATAATTGCAGAGCAAAATCCTTGAAAGCCAGAGTCGGTCCGCAATACAGTTCCAGCACCCATTCATTGCTGTCGAGCATCCGCAAAGGCGCTACGGCGGGATGTGTAAAACCTTCGTAGCTCTCGTCAATGATACGCTCCAGCACATCATCCGGGATTTCACCATCAATGAATGGCTGAATAATTTTGAACGCTAATTTCGGGTAACTCAGCCCACCCCAGGAAGCAATTTCTTCCTGACTGAACACTGGCAGTGTTTCCGGCACATACAAGCCACCGTCCGGTGCGAGACCAGTCAATAAAACCTGTTCGAAATTACAGACAGGCGATTTACCCCGTGTACTGATGTATCTCATGCCGACCTCAATTATCCTCGCCGTCAAACTGCTCCACCCGGATACGCATAATCGATCCGCCGACTTCATCCAGGCCTTCTATGACGCCAATCGCAACATCCATGGTGTTTTCACTGGTACGACTGGTCAGGATAACAACTGGCACAATACCTCTTTCAGCATCGTCACCGTGCGGCTCTTTCTGGATAACCGCTTCTATATTGATCCCATAATTGGTCAGCACCTGCGATATTTTAGCCATGACACCGACTTTGTCTCGCGCCGGGATCCTCAGATAGTACTCGGATTCAATCTCACTGATATCCAGAATACGCAGATCGTTGCGCAATTTGTTAAAGGCCAGTGGGGGTATCGTGGCCTGAGTTCGGGACTCGCGCCAGGTACGGGCGATATCAATAATATCCGCCACCACCGAGGAGGCTGTCGCTTCTGCTCCGGCACCAGCACCGTAGTACAAGGTACTACCAGCAGAATCACCTTTTACAACCACCGCGTTCATAACGCCATGCACATTTGCAATCAGGGTATTTTCTGAAATCAATGTCGGGTGCACGCGTAATTCAACGCCGGCATCTGTCACACGGGTAATACCCAGGTGCTTGATGCGATAACCCAATTCTTCTGCATAGCTGATATCAGCAGTGGTAATGTGACTGATGCCCTCGGTGTAAACTCGGTCAAACTCCAGTGCAATGCCAAAAGCGTTGGCGGCTAGAATGGTCAGTTTGTGAGCCGCATCGATGCCTTCAACATCAAAGGTTGGATCGGCCTCGGCGTAACCCAGTTCTTGCGCCTCTTTAAGAACCTCGGGAAAGTCGCGTTTACGCTCACCCATTTCTGTCAGGATAAAGTTGCTGGTGCCGTTAATTATGCCAGCCAGCCACTGTATTGAGTTGGCCGCCAGACCTTCGCGTAAGGCTTTGATGATTGGTATTCCGCCGGCCACGGCACTTTCATAGGCGACCACTACGCCTTTCTTTCGGGCGGCCTCGAAAATGGTGTTGCCGTGCACAGCAATCAAGGCCTTGTTGGCCGTCACTACGTGTTTGCCGTTCTCAATAGCATACAACACCAGTTCCAGGGCTGGCTCAAATCCGCCAATCAGTTCTACAACCAGATCGACTTCCGGATTCCTTGCCACTTCAAAAACATCAGTGCTGTAATGCACACCACTGGCTTTCAGCTCGGCAGACGGGCGACGAGTTGCCACGTGCACCACTTCCAGATCCATCCCCACTCGACGTTTAATCTCGGATGCCTTGCTGCGTAACAGATTGAACGTCCCGCCGCCCACTGTACCGTGACCACAAATACCAATCCGCAGGCCTTGTTTCTCGCTGTCCTGACTCACAATTTCCTCACTTAAATTCAATAATTACTGGCCCAACACCAGTGCGCTGAGCCGGTCCACTTCCATATAGCCTGGAACCAGCGTGCCATCTTGCAGCAGAATAGCCGGCGTACCGGTAATGCCAATGCGATTACCCAAAGCGTGATGATTCAGCACCGGGTTAGTGCAATCCCGCGAAGGCAGGTTTTGACCGTTCTTGGCCTGATTAAGGGCCTGTTTACGGTCCTCTGCACACCACACCGACACCATTTTAGGATAGGCTTCGGACTGCATGCCGCCCCTTGGATAGGCCACATAACGGACAGTAATGCCGCGCTCATTGATGGCAGCCATATCACCATGCAGTCGACGACAATATCCACAATCCACATCGGTAAATACTGTGATCTGCGCTCTCGGATTCTCCGCCGCAAAAATGATCATCTGGTCTTCCGGCAAACCTGCTATAAGATCTGCAGTCTGACCCTTGCGGGTTTCTGCTGTCAGGTTCACCAGACCTTCCGGCCGCGTCATATATAATTCACCGGAAAGCAGAAACTGTCCGCTTCGATCCGTATGCAGAATCTCTCCGGAACTCATGATGACCTGATAAATACCAGACATGGGCGTCTCGTTGACTGTCTCCACCCTGAGCTGGCCCTGACTGACCGCGCCCAGACTGGTATTGAGCGCCGTGCGGATATCGACCATCCAGTCCGGCTCTTCAGCAGCCGAGACTGCGCCCGGCATTAGTGCTGTTGAAACAACCATACCGCTGACCAGGGCGAGCGTACGGGCTGCTGACTTAATTCTATTCATGCTGTTTCTCCACATACAGAGACAGAGGCTTTCAGGTCACTGACTTTACCATGTAGTTCACGACGCACCCAAAGCGTAACTAAAAAAAAGGGGCAATTAAGCCCCTTTTTCTTTGCCGGCTCAACAAGCCGGTAGTCGTCTCGATCAGCTGACTTTCTTGTCCAGCTTTTCGGCGATACGCGCAGCACGACCAGACAGGTCACGCAAGTAGTAGAGTTTGGCCTGACGCACATCGCCACGACGCTTGACGGCGATGCTGTCAACCAGTGGGCTGTAAGTCTGGAAAGTACGCTCAACACCTACGCCGTGAGAGATTTTACGGACAGTGAAAGCAGAGTTCAGGCCGCGGTTACGAATACCGATCACCACACCTTCAAAAGCCTGCAGACGCTCACGGTCGCCTTCCTTGATTTTTACCTGAACAACAACGGTATCACCCGGGCTGAATGCCGGGATTTCCTTGTTCATCTGCTCTTTTTCGATCATTTCAATGTATTTGCTGTTGCTCATCGCCGTACTCCCATTATTGACGTCTCCTGCCCTCTCGGCAGTCAGGCGCCATATTCACTGATAAATTCTCTCAATAATGTCTGCTGCTCATCAGACAATGTCTGCTGTTCAATCAAATCCGGCCGTTTAAGCCAGGTTTTACCGAGTTGCTGCTTTAACTGCCAGCGCCGGATCTGTTCATGGTTGCCACTGGTCAATACCTCGGGCACCGACATACCGGCAAACGTCTGTGGTCGCGTATAACGCGGGCAATCCAGCAATGACTGCCCTTCACCGACTGGTGCAAATGAATCCTGCCCTGCAGAATCTTCATTGCCCAAAGCCCCCGGCAAATACCTTATGACAGCATCCAGCATGACCATCGCCGGCAACTCACCGCCACTTAAAACGTAGTCGCCAACTGACCACTCTTCATCTATCTCTGTCTGCAGCACCCGCTCATCAATACCCTGATAGCGACCACAAACCAAAACCAGATTGGTACGCTCTGCCAGCTCGATAACACCGGACTGATCGAGACGACGCCCCTGTGGCGACAGGTAAATCACTGTCGGCATAGCAGACTGCGCCTCACGCGCCGCACCAATGGCCGCACACAGCGGCTCGGTCTTCATCAACATGCCGGCAGCCCCGCCAAAAGGCTTGTCATCGACCGTTCGGTGCCTGTCGGTGGTGAAATCACGTGGATTCCAGCACTTTAAATCCAGCAAACCATTACGACAGGCCCTGCCGGTGATGCCATGATCGCGAATTGCCGCGAACATTTCCGGGAACAAGCTGACAATACCGACCTGCATGCCTGACACTCGTCTGTATGGGTCAAATCAGGTAATCAACGTCCCAATCTACCTCGATAGTACCTGCTGTCAGATCAACCCCGGTGACAACACGCTCTGGCAGCCACGGGATCAATCGCTGATTCTTATCAACGCTACCCGTATCCGGGTCTACCACCATGACATCATTTGCACCGGTTTCCAGCATCTTGCTGATTCGGCCGAGCAACTCACCCTGCACCGTATATACCTTCAAGCCAACTAACTGGTGCCAGTAATAGTCGCTCTCACCCAGAACCGGCAACTCAGTCGAATCGACGTAGAGTTCCAGATTGGTCAACTCTCGCACCGCCTCAGGTGTATCGTAGGTCACAAAATGACCTATCAACCCCTTGCCATGCGGCTTTGCGGCGTCAAGCTCCAGCATCTGCTCGCGCCCCTGCAGCATCACCTGAAGATGCCGATAATCCAACAGATTCTCACGCGGCTCGGTAAAAGAAATCAATTTCACCCAGCCCTTGATGCCATAAGGAGCGCCAACGCGCCCCAGGCAGACTCGACTGTCAGACATATCCGGAGATGCCACCAACAGACAATCAGGCTTCGGTTGTCGCTGCCTTACTTGCCTGCTTGATCAGCTCGGCAACGCGCTCGCTTGGCTGTGCACCCTGACCTGCCCAGTAATTAACACGATCCAGATCGATGCGCAGACGCTCATCGTTACCGCGCGCAACCGGGTTAAAGAAACCCACACGCTCGATAAAACGGCCATCGCGAGAATTACGCGAATCGGTAACCGTGATGTGATAAAAAGGCTTTTTCTTGGCGCCGCCGCGTGCAAGACGAATAGTGACCATAAACTACATTCCTAGTGTTAGCTTCGTACGAAAACCGAGTATTCCAGGACGCAGTCCCGGAAAAAGTGCGGTATTCTAAGCGAAATGGACGCAAGAGGGAAGAAATCTTTAGGTTTTTTTCCTCTTGCGAGTCCTCAGCAAACCTTAGAATCTTGGCGGCCCACCTGCGCCAGGAAAACCACCCGGACCGCGCATACCACCCATACCACGCATCATATTGGCCAGCGCGCCGCCCTTCATTTTCTTCATCATTTTCTGCATCTGCTTGTGCTGTTTCAGCAAGCGGTTCAGATCCTGAATCTGGGTACCCGACCCCAGGCATATTCTGCGCTTGCGCGATCCGTTCAGGTTATCGGGATTGCGCCGCTCTTTCGGGGTCATGGAATTGATGATGGCTTCCATACGACGAAACTGGCTATCATCCACCTTGGCGGCCGCGCCGGGTGGCAACATGCCCATACCGGGCATCTTATCGAGAATACTGGCCATACCGCCCATATTCTGCATCTGCTGCAGTTGTTCGCGGAAATCTTCAAGGTCAAAAGCCTTGCCCTTCTGAAACTTGCCCGCCAGTCGCTCAGCCTTACTTCTGTCGACCTTCTTTTCAGCTTCTTCGATCAGGGACAGAATGTCCCCCATGCCAAGAATTCGGGACGCAATACGATCCGGGTAAAACGGCTCCAGCGCATCAATCTTTTCACCCATACCGATAAACTTGATCGGTTTACCGGTAATCTGCCTGACTGACAGTGCCGCACCGCCGCGCGCATCACCATCAGCCTTGGTCAGCACAACACCTGTCAGCGGCAGCGCATCGTTAAATGCACGCGCCGTATTGGCGGCGTCCTGACCTGTCATGGCGTCAACCACAAACAGGGTTTCAACAGGGTTCAGTGTTTTATGCAGATCGCTGATTTCCGCCATCATATCGGCGTCGATACTCAGACGACCCGCCGTATCCACCAGCAGGACATCAATAAAGGCTTTTTTGGCCTCTTTTACGGCGGCAAGGGCAATATCGCGTGGCTTCTGACTGATATCAGAGGGGAAAAACCGGACATCAACCTCTTTTGCAAGCGTTTCAAGCTGGGCAATTGCGGCCGGTCTGTAGACGTCGGCGCTGACTACCATGACAGACTTCTTTTGCGCGGTTTTCAGCAGGCGGGCCAGCTTGGCAACCGTGGTTGTTTTACCAGCACCCTGCAGACCGGCCATCAAAACAACTGCAGGCGGCTGAGCGTTCAGGTTGAGCTGCTCATTGGCGCTCCCCATGACCGCTTCAAGTTCAGCCTGAACAATCTTGATAAATGCCTGGCCGGGACTCAGGCTTTGTGAGACTTCAGTTCCGACAGCCCGCATTTTCACCCGGTCAATGAAGTCCTTGACTACCGGCAGCGCAACATCAGCTTCCAGCAAAGCACGACGAACCTCGCGCAGGGCTTCCTCTATATTGTTTTCTGTAAGAGTGGCCTTGCCGCTGATTTTTCGAAGTGCGCCGGAGAGCCGTTCGGTTAAGTTGTCAAACATAGACTATCGACCTCTGAAGGGGTACTGCCAAACAAAGGCTGCTATTATCCCCCCGATGCGCGCCACCTACAATAGCTGGCGGGGCGCCCATTATGGCAAAGGCAGAAAACACTTCAACGCATCAGGCAGTTGTGCGACACTTTGCAGTCTTCACGAATCACCATCGATAAAGGATATCGACCCCAGCTATGCCAATCACGACACTGTCAGGCATCGTGGCCATTTTTCTCTACCTGGTAAGCCTGAACCTGCATGGTCGCGCCATCAGGGATCGGTCTGCCCGCATCAAGGCCGGCCCGATTGTCACCATGACAGGCATCGGAGCAGCGCTGTTACATCTTCTGAGCGCCTGGACTCTGGTAGCACGGGATAGCAGCTATCACTTTGGCATTATCGAAATCAGCACCCTTATTCTGGCAGTGATTGCCCTGCTGGCAATTATCACCAATACACGAAAGTCGCTGGCCATCCTGGTGATGGGCGTCTTTCCGGTTGCGATAGTGACTCTACTGCTGTCCATGTTCATAAGCAGCAACTATCCGCCCCAACAGTTAAGCGGCGGACTTGCTGCGCATGTCATATTATCAATTCTTGCCTACAGCCTCTTTGCCCTTGCTTCGGTTCAGGCGGCCTTCCTGGCTTTTCAGAATTACCAGCTGCGTCACAAACACGCCAGCGCTGTCATACACCGTTTTCCTCCGCTGCAGGACATGGAGAAACTGCTTTTTGAACTACTGTGGGTCGCGCAGATTCTGCTGAGCGGCGCCATTCTGGCGGGCTTTGTATTCGTTGACGACCTGGCAACCCGGGGGCTGGCACACAAAATAGTGTTCTCCATCCTGGCGTGGGTAGTCTTTGCGATCCTGCTATGGGGCCGCCATCAACTCGGCTGGCGTGGCAATACAGCCATCCGCGGCACGCTGGGCGGTTTTCTGCTGTTGCTGCTGGGTTTTTACGGCTCAAAATTTGTCATCGAATATTTACTAGGAGGTTAACGTCCTGATGGACGCAGACTCGACGGTTCCCTTCCTTACCGGCTTACTGATTTTTCTTGTGTTTGCCTCCGCTTATTTTTCCAGCTCTGAAACCAGCATGATGTCGCTCAACCGCTACCGGCTGAAACATCTGGTCAGACAAAAGCACCACGGCGCCATGCGCGTCAGCCGACTGCTTGAGGCACCGGACAAACTGCTGGGTGTCATACTGATCGGCAATAACTTTGTTAATCTGCTGTCGGCATCCATTGCCACCTCTATTGCCATTCAGGTGTTTGGAAACCCGGAAACTGTCCTGACGACAGTGGTACTGACTCTGGTCATTCTCATTTTTGCTGAAATCACCCCCAAGACCATTGCGGCCTTGCATCCCGAACGTATCGCCTATCCGTCCAGCCTGCTCCTGGTGGTTCTTCTTAAAGTACTCTATCCACTGGTATGGATGGCTAACCGTGTCTCACACCTGCTGATTCGCGCTTTTGGCATCAACTCCGTGGCGGGCAATGACCATCAGCTAAGCCCGGAAGAGCTGCGCACGGTTGTTCATGAATCCGCGCAGATGATTCCGGCTCAGGGTCAGGGCATGTTGCTGAATGTACTGGATCTGGAGAAAGTGACGGTGAACGACATTCTGGTACCCAGAAGCGAGATAACCGGTATCGATCTGGAAGATGACGTCAATGATATTCTGACTCAAATAGGCAATACGCAACACACTCGCCTGCCTGTTTACAAGAAAGACATCGACCACGTCGTTGGAGTCTTGCATATGCGCAGCGTGGGCAAGCTCGTGCAAAGCAGCGATATAAACCGAGAAGATATTACCCGCGAGCTGGATCCACCTTACTTTATTCCTGAAAGCACGCCGCTTCACACACAATTGTTTAATTTTCAAAGCAATCGCAAGCGTCTGGCCTTTGTGGTCGATGAGTATGGCGACATAAAGGGCATTATTACGCTGGAAGATATTCTGGAAGAAATTGTCGGCGAATTCACAACTGATATCGCGGACAGCAGTCTGGATGTGCATCCTCAAGCCGACGGCACCTACCTTATTGACGGCACAGCAACGCTGCGCGAAATCAACCGTGCGCTGGACTGGGAGCTGGATTCAGATACTGCAAAAACCCTGAATGGCTTGATAGTGGAGAATCTTGAGTCCATTCCGGACTCCCCTGTTGGGTTGCAGATGGGTGAGTATTTCGCAGAAATCGTCCAGGTGAAGGACAATCTGATCAAAACCGCGCGAATGTGGCGACAGCCTGCTGCCGAACCTGACCATGAAAGCGATGGATAGAGCAATCAATCACTGAGTTTTGCAGTATAGAACATATCGACTTCGCGGCAATCAATGCGGTCTGGCCATCTGAACCACCTGACTGTCAAATCTGAATGCAGACTTGTGTCATCAGTGGGGCTCATTGCCAGCGCCACATGATAATCTCCCGACATTGCTGCGCAAACCTCCCAGCGTGGTCCGCCCTGTTCTGAAATCCGTCCGTGTGACTGCCGAAAATCTAAATGGCCGGTAGCCTCGTCAATGATGAACTCGTAGTCCCTTAGTGCTTTTGCGAGCCCCAGCCCGCTCGCCTTAACCACGGCTTCTTTCATGGTCCACAAGGTCAGAAATCGCTGTTGGCGAGCAGGCACGGGCAAGCTCATCAGTAACTTGTGCTCCGCTTCAGAAAAAAATCGGCCAGACAAGCCATCAACGTCAACCTCGCGCTCACAATGTTCAATGTCAACGCCAATGCTGACATTCTCAGCGAATGCCAGAGCAATCATGGATCCGGCGTGCGACAGATTGAAACTGATGTTCAGATTCGGATTACCGACGATGGGCTTTCCATTTGCTGAACGACTGAAAATCCACTGAGTCGGCTGGATATCAGGGTAATGATGACTCAGCAACTCTCGCAACACGATTCTGGTCAGCAAAAATACGCGCTGCCCCTTAGGAAGGCGATGACTCTGGCAACGTGTTAACTCCTCGCTACTCAAAACAGATTCGGCATGCTCTGCCAGCACTGTGGTTGCAATAGACGGATCGGGCACCAGCCACAAATGCACGCCTTTCACTTATTATCAATCTCAGGCAGATCCAGCTGAAGCTCCGAACGTTGCCATTTGTCACGCAGCAGTTCCCCACCGGCCAGCCTGTCAATTTCATCAAGCGCTTTCTGTATGAGAGTCACATCATTCAGCAGCACCAGGTATCCCAGTTTTTCTCTGCGCGGTCCGATTACCGGCATACTGCTGATGTCAAACAGACAGCCATCGCGCCTTGAAATCAAACGCCCCTGCCATCTACTTGCTTCCCTGGCCAGATCCTGCCCATCAAAACGTTCCTTGAACACATCCAGCAGAGGCAGGCCAATCAATTGACCGGCGCTCTCACCGGTGATATCCACAAAAGCGGGATTGACGTCGCTGATTTTGTCATCACTGGTCGCGATTACAACTGCAATATTGACGTTTTCGAACACCAGGTCCCGGGCAATTGGTGCCAGTGTCAGAAAATGATATTGCTGAGTAGCCAGAGTGACCAGGACTGCACTGATCACAAAAAACAACGAGGTCGGATCAAATCCGCCGGCCACATTCACGCCGGCAACATACAGCATATTCGGAATCACCGGCATTAGCGCCGCCAATCCCACCAGAACGGATTGTACCCGATAGATACGCGGCCGGCGCAAACTGGTGTAAAGCAACAATGCAGAACCAACCAGCGTATACAGATAACTACAGGCAATAATCTGCAGCCAAAAGCCCACGCCATAATCAAGATCCAGCACGTAATAGCCATCACGCATTATCAGCTCAGCACGCGTATACAACAGTGAGTGCATATCCAGGGTCGTTGTCATGACCAGCGAACTGAGCGGCACAACCATGATCAGCGCCATAACCGGACGACTGAGCCAACGATCATATCCCGCGTAATGAACCGCAAACAGTAACCAGGCAGTAACGGCACAGATCACTCCCAGGTAAACCAGACGCTGAAAACCTAACTGCCAGGCCAGCGTAGTACCGGAATTAGCCACCAACTCGCCCAGTGTCCAGACAGCAAAACTGAACATAACCGCCAACCACAGGCGGCCACCGTAGTTTTTGGAATGACTGACAGAAAAAACAGTCAGTGAAGCAGCGGTCAGAAACGCAACCAGATACAGATAATTGATAGCAGGAAACTGAAATTCCATAACGATTTCCTTACGGGAGCAGGTCGTATTTACGCAAATATCCGCGCAATTGATGATAACTCAGACTCAGGAGTTCAGCCGTTTTGCGCTGATTGAACTGGCAGTGTTCCATGGCCTTTTTAAGCATGTCGATTTCATAGTCCTGCATATGCTGTCGAAAATCCAGCTGCTCACCAGTCCATGATGAAACATTCTCTTTTTCAGCAGTTGTCGATACAGCCGCTTGCTCGTCCCGCCTTTCAACAGATTGATCGCGAACGGGAGACAGCGACGGCCGAAATGGTGACTCAAACGGGTTAAAGACCAGGGATGTCACAGTCTTTTCCGGATGCTGATAAACGGCACGTTCAATCACATTCTTGAGCTCACGTATATTGCCCGGCCAGCTGTATTCGATAAGCTGTTGTTGCACTGAATCGGAAAAACCAGCGAAGTACTCCAGCTCCAGCTCTTTCACCATCGCGACCGCAAAGTGCTCGGCCAGCACCAGGATATCTTCGGAACGTGCCCTCAAGGGCGGCAAGGTGATCACATCAAAGGACAGGCGGTCGATCAGGTCTTCCCTGAACCTGCCAGTTCGGCCCAGTGCAGGCAGGTCCTCATTGGTGGCCGCCACGATCCGGACATCAACCTGCAAGGTCTGATTGCCGCCTAATCGCTCGAACTCACCATATTCAATAACCCGCAGAATCTTCTCTTGCACCATCATGGAGGTATTGGCCAGCTCATCCAGAAACAATGTACCACCGTCAGCGCGCTCGAAATAACCCTTGCGTTGCCCGGATGCACCAGTAAACGCGCCACTCTCATGCCCAAACAATTGCGCTTCCAACAAGGATTCCGAAAGGGCTGCACAATTAATCTTGAGAAAGTTGTTCTGCCAGCGACGGGACAGATAATGCAGACGTGCCGCAATCAATTCCTTGCCGGTGCCTCGCTCACCCACAATCAATACCGGCTTACTCAGCGGCGCCACCCGTGAAACATGCTCCTGCATCTCCAGGAAACAGGCCGATTCACCTATCATTCTGGGTAAGGTAATGTCATCAGACATTGAAACTCTCCTGTCTCTTTTTATAACCGGCTAATATGTTGCGAAAAATACCATTTGTTGACTGGCGGCACCAACTAAAACATCAGGCACCACCATGACAATTTAGAATAAAAATATTATATTTCAATATCTTATATTGTTTTTTTATTTTTGGCACAAAACCTGCTGCACTCTACGTGGCACAGAGTCCATATCAACCAATATCTGAGGTAAAGAATTATGGGTATCTTCTCAAGACTGAGCGACATCATTAACTCCAATATCAGCGCCATTCTGGACAAAGCTGAGAATCCGGAAAAAATGATTCGCATGATGATCCAGGAGATGGAAGAGACCTTGGTGGAGGTCCGCAGCAACACCGCCAAAGTGATCGCGGAGAAAAAAACCGTAAACCGTCGCATTGAACAACTACGTCGACAGGGAGCCGACTGGGAGGCCAAAGCAGAACTGGCGCTCAACAAAGAGCGGGAAGATCTGGCGCGTGCGGCTCTGGTGGAAAAGTCTGCTGTCCAGCGAACCATCAGCATGCTGGAAGACGAGTTGGGCAAGCTGGATGACACGCTGGACAAACTCAGTTCAGAAATTGAACAACTGCAGGCAAAATTGACCGATGCACGGGCTCGCCAGAAAACCTTACTGATGCGGACTTCCGCTGCCCAGTCTCGTCTTGACGTCAATCAGAAGCTGCACAATGTCAGTATTGACAGTGCCATGAACAAGTTTGAGTATTACGAGCGAAAGATTGATCAGATGGAAGGTCAGGTAGACAGCCTGAACATCAAACAGCGCGGACTGGCAGATGAGTTTGAAGAGCTGGCCAATCAGGAGCAGATCGATCAGGAACTGGAAAGCATCAAAGCCAAACTCAACAAGCAATAAAAGGACCCGGTCATGGAATTCTTCGAATTTGTCATTGCGCTGGTAGCCGTAGGCGGTACGTTCGTGACGATCTGGGTCGTACTACTGTACCAGCGCAAGGAGAAAAAGATCCCGGCAGAGGCGCAGGCTCACTCGCTGAGCGAGCTGAGCCAGATGGCCGACAGCATGAATCAGCGAATCGACACTCTGGAGTCGATTCTTGATGCCGAAGTACCAGGCTGGAGGGAGCAACATGAGCAATCCAAATGAGCGACCAAAGCTCCGCCTTGACCGGCAGAATCGAAAACTGTTGGGCGTTTGCGGCGGTTTCGCCAACTATCTGGACGTGCCTGCTGCTCTGGTCAGGGTTATATACTGCATAGCATGCCTGGTCTCTCCGGTTCTGCTGATTGTGTACTTTGTGCTGTATTGGCTGCTGGAAGACGAAGATCGTCCGGCGCGCATCAAAGATGCAATCAATGGTAAACGCAGGGAAGACACTGCACAGGCGTCGCCATTTGCCTCAGAGGAAACAGACAATGTCGCCTCTGCAAATCAGACCAGGGAGCCAGGTCGATTTGATATCCGGCGCCCGCTGCATCGCAGCCGCCGCAATGTCAGAGTAGCTGGTGTCTGCGCCGGCGTAGCCAACTACCTGGGGGTCAGCACATTTCTGGTACGTCTGATTACCCTGCTGTCATTGTTTATTCTGGGCGGTATTACTATCTGGGGTTATGTAATACTGTGGATAGTGCTTGACAAGGAACCGAAAGTCAGTAAAAAAGGTAGTCAGGCTGCCGCAGGACCATCTGGTGCTCACGATACCTTTGCAGAAGCAAGCGTTGAGCAAAATATCGAAGACTGCGCGCAAAAGTTGCGAACCACGGCCACCCGACTGCAGGAAGTCGAGGCATTTATCACTTCCAAGCAGTTCAGGTTGCATTGTGAAATCAACAGGATCTGAGTGCTTATGGCAAAACAGTTGCCGGACTTCGACACCTTGCTGGCCATGCACCGCGAGGACCCGGCTGCCCTGGACAAACTTCGCGAGGAATTGACTGGCGAGATTGTCGAGGCGGCTCCGTCAGAGACCAAACGGCGACTTGCCGGCCTGCAGTTCAGAATCAATATGGAACTGCAAAGGGCCGGCAACCCCACCGCAGCCTTCCTCAAATTATCCGGCATGATGCAGGAATCTTTTTCCGAGCTGAACTTCTGTCTCAACAATCCCGTTGATGCCGTTAAAGCCCGCCATCAGGCAAGACAGAATACCCCCAAAGCTGATATCCTCAGGTTCGTTCCGCGTAATAAAAACACCAGTAATAATACGCCGACCCAACACTGATTATCCCTACTCAGCAACGATTCAAAGCCAATCATTAATGAAATTCTGTCCACAATGTGCCGAACCGATCACACACCATATTCCGCCTGGTGACGACAAACTGCGCTATTGCTGCCTGAGCTGCGATCAGGTCTATTATCAGAACCCTAACAATATCGTTGGCACCCTGCCCTGCTGGCAAGACAAGGTGCTGCTATGCCGACGGGCGATCGAGCCGCGTAAAGGACTCTGGACACTGCCGGCCGGCTTTCTTGAAAATGGTGAAACAACTCTGGAAGGGGCCGTTCGCGAAACACGTGAGGAAGCGGGTGCTGAGCTGAGCATGGACGAAAACAGCCTCTACGCGCTTTACAACCTGCCCAACATCAATCAGGTGTACCTGTTTTTCCGGGCGGAACTGGCAAATCTTGATTTCAGCGCGGGTATAGAGAGCCTGGAGGTTCAGCTATTTGCGGAAGACGAAATCCCCTGGGACGAGATCGCCTTTGCAGTTGTACGTAAAACCCTGGAACTTTATTTCGAAGACAGACGCGCTCGTCAATTCCCGGTACGTATGTATGATGTGCGCTACTCGGCAGACCGGCGGGCTGATATCCGGCTGATCTGTCAAGGCAGGCAGGGATAAACGGAAAATGGCCGGTGCATCCTTGCCTGGCCGATTGCATCCTGCATGCATCCTGCGTCCGTATCCCTGTGGCCGACGTGACATACTCACGTCCGGAAATCCTTTAGCTCCCTGCATGTTCCCTTGATAGTAGTCTTAACGCTACTGGGGCCATGATACGCCACACTTTTTAACATTTGCAACAATTTGTAACTTATTCAGGACGAGCTGAAACAATCTGGCGTTGAATGTATTCAGTAATTCAGCGTAGCCATCACATCATAGGCAGGCTCTTCATAAGGATGTGCTTTTTTCAGAGCCTGGACTACATCCTTGATACATGCCTCATCACACACCAGCTCCACCCGAAATTCGGTCACCGATTCCAGAACGCCCACCTTGCCTGTAAACGGGTCAGCACCATCCAGTGGACGAAACTGTCCCTGGCCAACACACTGCCAGCAACAGCTGTCGTAATCTCCGATCCTGCCGCCTCCGGCAGCAAACACCGCTGTTTTCACGTCTTCCAGATGCGACTCGGGCACATAGAACGTCAGTTTGAACATCGTTTTATCCCAGCCAGACTCTTGCATTGCGGAACATGCGCATAGTTGGCGCATCTTCCTTCCACGCCGCATCACGCCAGGAGTTCTGCACAGCCCGGAACACCCGTTCCGGATGCGGCATCATGATCGTCACCCGTCCGTCACGACTGCATACCCCGGCCACCCCGGCAGGCGATCCATTGGGATTCTGCGGGTATGACTCTGTTATGACACCATAGTTATCAACGTACTGAGCAGCAATACCGGATGCCGCCTTGAGGCTTGAAAGACCTTCAGAATTCATAAAACTGGCACGCCCTTCGCCATGAGCCACAGCAACCGGAATGACTGAACCGCGCATCCCGGCGAAAAAAGCCGACGGTGATTCGGGAATTTTTAAAAGACTGACCCGAGCCTCAAACTGCTCGGAACGGTTGCGTTCAAAACGCGGCCAATTCTCTGCGCCAGGAATCAGTTCATGGAGCAGCGAAACCATCTGACACCCATTACATACACCCAGTGTGAGAGTTGATTCACGACGGAAGAAGGCTTCGAACTGCGCTCTCAATGCCTCATTGAAGAGAATGGACTTGGCCCAACCCCCTCCGGCACCCAACACGTCTCCATAGGAAAATCCACCACAGGCCGCCAGCACATCAAAGCGCTCCAGATTGACACGCCCTGATATCAAGTCACTCATATGCACATCGCTTGCGCGAAATCCGGCCCGATCAAACGCAGCCGCCATTTCCACCTGACCGTTGACGCCCTGCTCGCGCAGGATCGCCACGGCCGGTTTGACACCCGTATTGATAAATGGCGCTGCGACATCTTCCGCCACATCAAAACTCAGGTGACTGGACAGGCCCGGGTCCTGTGTGTCCTTGATACGATCATATTCCTGGCGGGCGCAGTCGGGGTTATCACGCAGAGATTGTAGCTCGTAACTGGTGCGTGCCCAGGTCAGCTGGGATGCTGTACGGCTGATATCTATCAGTAATCGGCCACCATTCAGAAAGCGCATCTGATCTCCGGACACCGGCCGACCTATCACGCTCGCGCAATCAGACAATGCATAGTCTTCAATAAGGCTCAGGACCTTGTTAAGGCTGGCACCGGCCACCTGCAATACAGCGCCGGGCTCTTCGTTAAACAGCACATCCACAACGCCGACGTCAGACTGCATCAACTCCGCGAGCTGGATGTCCAGACCACAATGCCCGGCAAACGCCATCTCCATCAGAGTCACCGCCAGGCCACCATCGGAACGATCATGATAGGCCAGCAGCAGATCTTCTGAGTTCAGGAGTTGAATAAGCGCAAAAAAGTTTTTCAGGTCCTCGGCATTATCCAGATCGGCGGGGGTATCACCCAGTTCGCGGTACACTTGCGCCAGTGCAGAGCCACCCATGCGGTTTTTGCCCCGCCCCAGATCCAGCAGAATCAATTGGCTGTCTGTGACATCCATGCGCAGTTGCGGTGTCACTGTTCGACGCACATCAAGCACCGGTGCAAATGCAGAAATGATCAATGACAAAGGCGCTGTGTTGCTTTTTGCGCCATCATCATCATTCCAGACCGTACGCATCGACATGGAATCTTTGCCGACCGGAATACAAATACCCAGCGCCGGACACAGCTCCATGCCAACAGCTTTGACAGTCTCATACAGGCGCGCATCTTCACCGGGATGGCCCGCCGCCACCATCCAGTTAGCGGACAATTTAATTTCGCGAATATCCGCTATACGGGCGCTGGCGATATTGGTGATAGCCTCGGCGACTGCCATGCGGCCGGAAGCCGGAGCATCGAGCAGTGCAACCGGCGTACGCTCCCCCATGGACATGGCCTCACCCGCATAAGTATCGAATGACGCGGTGGTAACAGCTGCATTAGCCACAGGTATCTGCCAGGGGCCAACCATCTGATCACGACTGACCATACCGGTAATAGAGCGATCACCAATGGTAATAAGGAAACTCTTGCTGCCAACCGCAGGCAGACTGAGCACTCGCTCAAAGGCCTCGGTCAGCTCTATCTGCGAGGTATCGAGGCTCACTGCATTAACGCCTGCGCTGCTCACATCGCGGTGCATACGTGGCGGTTTACCAAACAGCACCGACATGGGCAGATCTATCGGCAAATTATCAAAATGGCTGTCGGCCAACTGAATATGATGTTCTTCAGTCGCTTCACCAACAACGGCAAACGGGCAGCGCTCACGTTTGCAAATCGCCTCGAACACGTCCAGATTCTCCGGCATGACAGCCAGCACATAACGCTCTTGCGCTTCATTACACCAGATTTCCAGTGGCGACATGCCAGGTTCTGCATTGGGTACATCACGCAGAGAGAATCGACCGCCCCGCTCCCCGTCTTTCACCAGCTCCGGTAATGCGTTGGACAGACCGCCGGCACCAACATCATGGATAAAGGCAATCGGATTTTGATCACCCATCTGCCAGCAACGGTCAATGACTTCCTGGCATCGACGCTCTATCTCCGGGTTTTCCCGCTGCACAGACGCAAAGTCCAGATCAGCACTGCCTGATCCGGCTGTCATGGATGATGCCGCGCCGCCTCCCAGGCCAATCAGCATGGCCGGGCCGCCAAGCACAATCAGTCTGGCTCCCGGAGCAAAAGACTGCTTCTGCACATGGTTCTCGCGTATATTGCCAATACCGCCTGCAATCATGATGGGCTTGTGATAACCACGCACCTCGTAACCACCCACTGAGGGAACAGATTCCTCATAGGTTCTGAAGTAGCCGCACAGATTGGGTCGGCCGAACTCATTGTTAAAGGCTGCCGCACCGATCGGCCCTTCCAGCATGATATCCAGCGCTGACACGATATGTGCCGGGCGGCCAAAATCCTCTTCCCATGGCTGAGGTAATTCCGGCAAACGGAGGTTAGAAACGCTGAAACCACACAGGCCGGCTTTTGGTTTCGCCCCTGTGCCGGTCGCCCCTTCATCTCTGATTTCACCGCCACTGCCGGTAGCCGCCCCGGGAAACGGTGCAATAGCCGTTGGGTGATTATGTGTTTCCACCTTCATTAGAATATGTATGGGCTCTTTTGAGTATGCATATTCATGATTATGTGGCTGCGGAAAAAAGCGACCCGCAACACTACCTGTCATGACTGCCGCATTATCTTTGTACGCGGAAAGCACATTGTCGGGAGATTTTTTGTGTGTGTTGCGGATCATAGCAAACAGTGACAAGTCCTGATCAATGCCGTCAAGCGTCCAACTGGCGTTGAAAATTTTATGACGACAGTGCTCCGAGTTTGCCTGCGCAAACATCATCAGCTCTACATCATTCGGGTTACGTCCAAGCCCGGTGAACGCATCCAGCAGATAATCGATTTCATCATCTGCCAGTGCCAGACCCAGACTCCGGTTTGCACTTTCCAGCGCCGGGCGACCGGCACCCAGCACATCAACCTGGGTCATAGCCGCTGGTTCAGCATGGGAGAATAACTGAGCCGCCTCCTCCACATCATTCAGCACGGCCTGTGTCATCTTGTCGTGCAAATGCGCGTCCAGCCTCTGCAGGTCCTTATCACTCAAGGGACTGCTGAACTGTACCTGCCATTCAATACCACGCTCCAGACGTTGCACCGCGCTCAAACCGCAGTTGTGAACAATATCGGTAGCCTTGCTTGACCATGGTGAAATAGTGCCCGGGCGGGGCACGATCAGGCGATACAGGCCCTGCGCTTCACCCTGCTCCTCAATGCCAGCGTCGTCGCCATACGCCAGCAACTGTTCAAGTACTGTCTGCTGCTCAGTATTCAGGGGAGCCTGACAATCGGCTATGTGGACGAAGCGCGACTGCAGAGCTGTTACCGCAGGGACATCCTGCTGAATCACTCTGAGAAGTTTACGGATGCGAAAATCTGAATGCGCGGCGCTGCCGGGGAGAACTAGCATAGTCTGTGTAAGCCCTGTTCTGTTAAATTAAAAAACATCTGCGTCATGGTCTGGTGACTGTCTGCCTGCCCTGTAGCCGTCGTTGTGCAAAGAAATCACGCATCATTTGTCCACACGGCCCGGCCAAAATACCTGACGAAATCTGCGGCTGATGATTGAAGCGACCGCTCTGCGCCAATTGCTGGCCACTGACAACTGCGCCATATTTGGGTTCAGTAGCACCAAACACAAGGCGTTGAACCCGCGCATGCACAATGGCACCGTAGCACATGGTGCAGGGTTCAATGGTGACATAGAGCGTCGTGCCGGGCAGTCGGTAATTACCCAGATGCTGACCGGCATCACGCAAGGCCTGAATTTCGGCATGCGCCGTCACATCGTGCGCTCTGACCGGCTGGTTGAAACCCTGCCCAATGACCTGCCCGTCTTTCACCAGCACTGCACCGACGGGCACTTCGCCCAGCTCAGCGGCGCGAGCCGCAAGCGCCAGTGCTTGCTGCATAAAAAAATCGTCCTGCTCCTGACCGCTCATTTATTCCCATTCAATTGTGGCTGGCGGTTTGGAAGAAATATCATAAGTCACCCTGGAAACATCGGTAATCTCATTGATAATACGATTTGATACAGTTTCGAGCAGCTCATAAGGCAGCCGAGCCCAGCGGGCAGTCATAAAATCGATGGTTTCCACGGCCCGAACTGCAATCACCCAGGAGTAACGTCGACCATCGCCCACAACACCGACTGAGCGAACCGGCAGAAACACAGCAAACGCCTGACTCACCTTATGGTAGTAATCAGCCTTATGCAGTTCTTCTATGAATATGGCATCGGCGCGGCGCAGAACTTCGCAGTATTCTTTTTTAACTTCACCCAGAATACGAACCCCGAGACCCGGTCCGGGAAATGGATGTCGATAAACCATATCGTAAGGCAGCCCCAACTCGACACCAATTCGTCGCACTTCATCTTTGAAAAGCTCACGCAGGGGCTCAACCAGTTTCAGTGTCATGTGCTCCGGCAGACCACCAACGTTATGATGCGACTTGATAACGTGTGCCTTGCCAGTGCGGGATCCGGCTGACTCAATGACATCCGGATAAATCGTTCCCTGGGCAAGCCATTTCACGTTAGGAATTTTAGCTGCCTCAGTGTCAAACACTTCAATAAATGTATTGCCAATAATCTTGCGCTTTTGCTCAGGATCTTCGACACCTGCCAAACGGCTGAGGAACAGCTCTTCAGCATCCACGCGGATAACCTTCACCCCCATGTTGCGGGCAAAAGTCGCCATGACTTGATCACCTTCGTTCAAACGCAGCAATCCATTGTCCACAAACACACAAGTCAACTGCTTGCCGATCGCTCGATGTAATAATGCTGCGACCACCGAAGAATCAACTCCCCCTGACAGTCCCAACAAAACATGATCATCACCTACCTGTTCACGTACAGTATTGATGGCATCCTCAATGATATTGGCAGATGTCCACAACGCTTCGCAGCCACAAATATCTCTGACAAAGCGTTCCAATATGCGCTGCCCCTGCAGGGTGTGAGTAACTTCCGGGTGAAACTGCACTCCGTAGAAACGACGCTGCTCATCAGCCATGGCCGCTATCGGCGCACTATCGGTTTCCGCACTGATCACAAACCCGGGTGGCACTCTGACTACTTTGTCACCGTGGCTCATCCAGACGTCCAGCTGTGCGACTCCTTCTGAGTTGACATGATCTTCTATGCCAGCAAACAGAGCGCCTGGCGCGCACAGATTTACTTTGGCATAGCCAAATTCGGATTTATCGGAGGCTTCAACCTTACCGCCCAACTGTTCCGCCATAGTCTGCATGCCATAGCAGATTCCCAGCAATGGTACATCCAATTCAAACAGGTAGGCCGCTGCCTGTGGTGAGTCCGCCAGAGTTGCCGTTTCGGGACCTCCGGAAAACACAATGCCATCCGCCGCAAAATCCCGCACTTCCTGCTCAGTGCACTGGTAGTCCCAGATCTCACAATACACACCCAGTTCCCTGATACGGCGAGCAATCAACTGGGTGTATTGAGATCCAAAATCAAGAATCAGGATTTTCTGGCTGTGGATATTGGTCTGGGTCATTGTTCAGGGCTTCCGTGGTAATAAAAACACCGCTATCAGATTGCTTACTGACAGCGGTGTATTCAAGACATGCTAAAAAATAAGATCTGCATCAGCTGACGCGGTAATTAGGCGCTTCTTTGGTTATGCTGACATCATGGACATGACTTTCCTGCATTCCGGAGGCGGTAATTTTCACAAACTCCGGTTTGGTTCGCATGGTGTCGATATCTTCGCAACCCGTGTACCCCATGCTTGAGCGAAGACCGCCCATCAGCTGATGCACAATTCCGGACATCGGGCCCTTGTAAGGCACGCGGCCTTCAATACCTTCCGGAACCAGTTTCTCTACACCGGAGGCGGCATCCTGGAAATACCGGTCACTGGACCCCTGGCTCTGCGACATGGCGCCCAGGGAACCCATACCGCGATACGCCTTGTAGCTTCTGCCCTGATAGAGTTCCACTTCGCCCGGCGCCTCTTCAGTACCGGCCAGCAAGCTGCCAATCATGACGACATGAGCGCCTGCAGCGACAACCTTCGCAATATCACCGGAAAACCGGATACCACCATCGGATATAACACAAACGTCAGTATCCTTCAGCGCATCAATCACGTTGGAAACAGCTGAGATCTGGGGTACGCCGACACCAGTTACAATCCTTGTGGTGCAGATTGAGCCAGGGCCGATTCCCACTTTTACAGCATCCGCACCGGCCGCAGCCAAATCCCGCGCTGCCTGAGCTGTTGCAATATTGCCGCCTATCACACCGACTTCCGGATACAGCCCCTTGATACGGCGAACCATGTCGATCACGCCTTTCGAGTGACCGTGCGCGGTATCGACAACAATCACATCAACTCCCGCTTCAACCAGAGCATGAACCCGATCTTCTGTGTCAGCACTGGTACCAACGGCAGCCGCTACGCGCAACCGACCCTGTTGATCCTTGGAGGCATTGGGAAAATCTTCTGATTTGCGAATATCCTTGAGTGTTATCAGACCGCGCAGTTCAAATTCATCATTAACGACCAGAATCTTCTCGATACGATGCTGATGCAGCAGCTCTTTGATGTGCTCATGACTGGCATCTTCTTTCACAGTTACCAGGCTTTGCTTGGGCGTCATGATGGTGTCAACACGCGCCTCAAGATTCGCCTCAAATCGGACATCACGGCTGGTGACAATGCCAACCAGCTGACGACCTGTCACCACCGGCATACCGGAGATGTCGTTCTCCCGCATCAACGCGATCAAGTCGCTGATTGAGGCGTCAGGTGTAATGGTAATCGGATCTTTGACAACGCCACTTTCAAACTTTTTGACCTGTTTGACTTCACGGGCCTGCTGCTCAATAGTCAT